>JAKISW010000010.1 GCA_021648375.1 Devosiaceae bacterium | reverse complement strand
CAATGCCCCGACTGACTGCTTCGCACTCTTTTACTTCGTCACCACCATCAACGATCACAACCGCCTCTGCGAGTTTTTCCTCTGGACTGCTGCCTAACTTACTCAACAATAATAGTGCAGCTTCAGGGTTTTCATCCCTAAGCTTGTAAAGCTGGTCAATTTTTTCAAGAGACATGATGCTTACTCAATATTATTGCCCAATAATCTCCTAATGCTGAACAGTTGATACTAGGCCTGTCGTGCTTTGCGGTTCCTTCATAAGCGTACATTAGGCGCATCGAAGCAATTTAGCAAAAGAGCTCAACGCGACTGCCAGCGCCGAGTCAAATAAAAACGCGGCAGGAATCCAATATGAAATCCCGCCGCATTATCCGGCTGAAATTTTGAAGTTATATAACTTCTATTTTCATCCACATGCCAGAGCTGTAATGACCGGGAAGGTTGCAATAAAGCACATAGGTCCCCGGTTGCATATCAAGAGTCATTACATCGGAAACACCGGGATCAATTGCTTCCACTTCACCCATGGTGCCAATGCGAGATTCATCGACCCGGTCAATATCTGGCTCATAGGGCAAAACCGCATCCGGGTCGTCAAGTTTTGAGACCACCATTTCATGCAGCATTTCAGTGGAAACATTCACAACGTTAAATGTTACTTTTCCGGCCGGAACTGTGGTGGCGTTTAAGCTAATGCCCATAGTGTCTTCAAGCCGATTGGCTCCGTCTCCCATTTTATGGTCCTGAGCCATCTCAGAGGTCGCCGGCACATCCCACATAAATACTTGTAAATTAACCTGGGCAAATGCGGGTTGTGCTAAACTCGCCAGTGTCAAGGCTGCTATTGCAAGAGTGCTTTTCATTGCAAACATAATCATTCTCCTCGTCTGGGTGATTTAAAAATTTTCTAAATTCAGACAGAAGCAGACCACAGAAACAGGCTGTTAATATTTAATACATTCATATGGCCTGACTGCCATATTACACAGATAAGAACATGAAATTGACGCTTCAAGGCATAAGACAAAACTAATATGCCAAACAATATTTTGATGTAAAACCTTCAAGGTCCAGCCCCATCTGCTTCAGATATTTTTACCCCTTAAATCCCTTGGCAATAAGATAAGTTTCCGCTGAATCCTTGCGGCTGGCCGGGGGCTTTGCATGAAATGTGCTGGCAAATTGAGGCTATTCGAGAGTTTTCAAAACAAACTCAGCGCGCTGCGTAACGGGTGTTTTTGGCAACAATTGTGTATTGTAACCCAAATCAATGAATGCGGCCTGCAATCGTTCGAACTCATCAATTGCCGTATTAAAATCATGTCGGCGGTCTTTGTCGCAAGAATAGATGTCAGGCCATGGCGGAGCGAGAAATACGACGTCAGAATAGTGCCGTTTTTGGCCAAGCGTTTCCTGGTACGGCAAGCCGGAGGCATGCTGTAGAGCTACGGCAGCATCAACCAAACCCCGGTCGAAAAATACAATTCCTGATTTGTGGTGGGCCAAGAGCAAGTCTGATCTAGACATTTCAACAGCTCGGTTGGCAAAAGAAGCCATATTGCCCCATGGTAATGCTGTTCCTCCGGATGCTTTCTCTTGTGCAATTATGCGGCGACCCGGCTCCTCGATAACTGAATGGCCTTGCTTGTTTAATTCAGCGAGTAAAGATGATTTGCCGCCACCTGAGCATCCGGATATCAGAACAAACCTGTTCATTGCTACTCCGATTTTTCCCAACTCCCATCGGCACTATATCCATGCGCATTTATTGGTTGCGTTACCGTGTAGCAATCACCGCTGCTGCTCCAGCAAGGGCAGATGCTCCTACGCGGTTTGCGGCTCGAATTGCACGTGGCGTTCTCAGAAAAGACCGCGCACGATGTGCTAAGATGATCCATGTGAGATCGACTATTGCAAGACAGGCTATAGTGATAAAAGCTACAGTGACCCACAGACCAAAACTCGGTTGTGTCAGGTCAATAAGCGAAGGTAACAATGCAAGGTAGAATACCATAATTTTGGGATTGCCTAGTGTGAGCACAAAACCTGCAGCAAACATCGACAGGGCCGACTGCCGCTTTGGTAGCGCGTTTCCGTCGCTTTCAACCGAGTCAGTCCACATCTTCCACGCCAGAAACATTAGATAAGCAACACCAAGATATTTCAGGACGATAAAAGCTCCGCTAAATGTTTCCGCTAAAGCTGACAGTCCCAACATCGCGAGTGTTAGCCAAATTACCTCGCCAATCCACATAGCTGCCACGAAAGGAGCAACATCAGTCCAGCCACGCGTTATCACACGAGATACAAGAGCGGCAATAGATGGGCCGGGGGTTCCAGAGTTCAGCATAAGGGCAGCTGCGAAGAGTGCGAGAGCAAGAGGTTCCATGGAACAAGTATTACGATGTTTTCTTGAGATGGGGAAGTGGAAAGATTTTGTAGATAAGGGCCTAAAGCTATCGCGCCCAACAAAAATCTGATCGATTAGAATTATTCCCAATGTAGATTCAGCATCGGTGATTTACCCCTTAAATCCCTTGGCAATAAGATAAGTTTCCGCTGAATCCTTGCGGCTGGCCGGGGGCTTTGCATGAAATGTCTTGGTGAATTTTTGCTTTAGGGAGGTGAGCAATGTATGTTCGGTGCCGCCCTGAAAAACTTTTGCAATAAATACACCCCCAGGGGCCAGAATGTCTGTGGCAAAATCTGCCGCCAGCTCCACCAGCGCGATAATGCGAATATGATCGGTTGGTTTATGACCCGTTGTGGGGGCTGCCATGTCGGACATGACCAAATTTGCTTTTTTGCCGTTCAGCGCCTTTAGCAACACAGCGGGGGCATCATCGTCGTTAAAATCTTTTTGCAGAATAACAGCACCGGTCACCGGCTCCATTTCCAGATAATCAATGCCCACAATAGTGGGGTTATCGGCGGTTGACTTTATCAATGGCACAGCCACCTGCAACCAGCCCCCCGGCGCGCATCCCAGATCAACCACTCGCATGCCGGGCTTGAGAAAATTGTGTTTGTCGTTGAGTTCAATGAGCTTGAACGCCGCCCGGGATTTATACCCCTCTTCGCGTGCTCGTGTCACATAGGGGTCATTTAATTGACGTTGCAGCCAGCGGGTAGAACTGTTTGTTCGTCTTTTGGCGGTTTTTACCCGGGTTTTTAACTGGCGCGAGGCGTTGGCTTTTGGTGCTGAGGGTTTTGGCGGCTTGGTCATTAATTTTGCCTTTTTTGTTTATAGCGCATACGGGTCGCTTTTGCCCTGTCGGCTTCAATCAAAGAGATTAATATTCCCTCGCGCAATCCCCTGTCGGCAATGCGCACCCTTTTTGTTGGCCATTCTCGTCTTATGGCCTCAAAAATTGCACAACCGGGAATGATCAGCCCGGCCCGGTCTTTTCCGATACATGGATTGGCCATTCGTCGATCATAGGGCATGGCCTGCAAAACCCGCATCGTGTCGGTCAACTGCTCCGAACTCATCCACAACCCATCAACCTTTGATCGCTCGTATTTATCAAGCCCAAGATGCAAGCCGGCAAGGGTGGTAACGGTGCCAGAGGTTCCAATAAGGTGAACCGGGTGATCCTTTATCATTTGCTTGAGCTTGTGACTTCCCTTGAAATGGCGCAATTGCCTGGCCACATATGCCACCATTTCTTCAAACTTTTCTAACGAAACATCTTCTCCGCCAAATTTTTCAGCAATGGTGACAACTCCAAATGGCAATGATTGCCATGAGCGAATGGCGGTTGCCAGTTTTGAATTTTGTTTTGGTCTGCCGCCCCTGAAGTCGAGCCAGGCAAGTTCTGAAGAGCCGCCTCCAATGTCAAATAATAAAGCGCCCATGGCTGATTTGTCCACCAGATCAGAACATCCGGTAACCGCGAGTCGGGCTTCGGTTTTCTGGTCTATTATTTCCACATCTATGCCGATGCCGTTCTTGACGCGATCAAGAAAATCTCCAGCATTGTCCGCCTCACGGCAGGCCTGAGTTGCTATCAGACGGTATTTTTTTGGCGCGTGGTAGGTTAGTTTTGATGCACAAAGCGCTAAAGCGTCATAGGTGCGCTCCATGGCTTGCTTGTTGAGTAATCCGGTTTTGGACAAGCCTTCGCCAAGGCGCACTATGCGGGTAAAACCGTCAATAACTCTAAATCCGCTCATTTCGCGTTTTACAATCAGCAGGCGGCAATTGTTTGTGCCAAGGTCAAGCGCCGCGTAAAGGGGAGCTTTTCGCCGGTTTGATGGCGACTTTCTTGGTTTATTTGCCCGCCATTTTGCCGGTTGCTGCCCAGCTGAAGCCCTGCCTTTTTCCCCATTTGTCCTAGGGGCAGTTTCAACTCTGGCGGCATCTGGCCCAACAGCAGGCGCATTTGCGCCTAGCTGCTCGTTTTGCACCATGCGCTTTACAGCCTGCACTTGTGCACTGGCGGACCGAGTTTTATCGGTCACTATACCTCGCTTCGGCTGTCCGGTCTCTAATTGCCAATTATCAAGCCAAAGCAAACACAGCCACGACTACGGCAAATAGCGCCCAGAACAGCGCAATAGATTGTTGAAAAAACAATAGGATAAATTTGGCTCTGGCGCAAAGCAATTATTCCACTGGCATTTGGCCGTGGAATAATTATTCAGACTTGCAAAATCTATTTTCTGGCGCTAACAACTGCGACGATGCAGGTTATCAATTTTTCACCTGCAATTTTTGACAAATTTGCAGTTTTTTGACAAACTTGCAGTTTTTTCAATGGGGAATAGGTTAACGGTAGACCCACGGACTCTGACTCCGTTAGTCCTGGTTCGAATCCAGGTTCCCCAGCCAAAAAGTTCCCCAGCCAATAATTTTATAATCTGAATAAGATTGTAATTATTATAGACGGACGATCTTCGCAGCGTCCCAAAAATCTAGGAGAGGTCGATGATGGCTTGCAGCCGCGCATCGATGTGTCCGTTGCCGACCAGTATTTTGCTGCCATCTTGAATAAAGGCAGTGTTTCCATCATGGTTGCTGGTGCCACCAGCCTCAGTAACCAGCAGCATACCGGCGAATGCATCCCAGGCATTGACATGCGCTTCGTAGTAGCTTTCAGCGCGGCCAAGAGCGACCGCGAGCAGGCCGATGGTGGCAGCGCCATTGCGGCGATATTCCATGCCGGCGTCAAATATGGCGGCGACCATATTAAGGTAGTTTTTAACCGGGCGGCGCGACGATCGACCCATCATAATAAGCGCCATGGCCGGGTCTGAGCAGTCGGAAACGTGGATCGGTTTGTCGTCGACATACGCGCCATCGCCCAGTTTTGCCCAGGCAAGGTTGCCCATGTCGGGCGCGTATATTACGCCGATTTGAATGACATTGCTCTGGCAAAAAGCAATGGATATCGCCCAGTCCGGCAGGTTACGCATATAATTCGCGGTGCCATCGATCGGGTCAACCACCCAAAGCGAGGTGCTGTCGCCCTGGCTGCCGCCCTCTTCACCCAGGAACGCATCATCAGGGTATTGAGCCGCGATCCGGGTTTTGATGAGACGCTCGACTTCCCGGTCAGCCTCGGTCACAAAATCCTGCAACCCTTTGGATTTTATAAAACCATTGGAAGCTTTTGTGCGCATATCCTGTGCAAGTTTGCCGGCCTCAAGTGCGAGCGATTTGGCAAATTCCAGTCTGGAAATCTCTGAATTCATTTGCGGATTGGCCGTTTGGTTGTGCCCCGATGTAGAGGCGTGAGGTTTTGAATGTAGGTCTGGGTTGCCATGGTGGGGTCTTCAATGCGTTTCAGCATGATATTTACCGCTGCAATGGCCTGTTCGTCCGCATCCTGGTGAATGGTTGACAGCTGATAGCTGCACCAGGACGCCTGTTCAATATCATCGCAACCGACAACGCTCAGGTTTTCTGGCACCTTGATATTCCAATTATGGCGCAGCCCATCCAACAGCCCGAGCGCCAGCAGGTCGGTGGCACAAAAAATTCCATCCAGTGTGTCGATGCTTGGCCCAATTTCTTGTGCTGCATCCAGCCCGGCGGTATAGCTTTGGTCTGAGGAGGTAAAAACCAGCGCCGGGGTTTTATGCTTTTTGCAGATATCCACGAATGCTCTGGCACGACCGCTAACCGAATATGACTCGACGCGAGGCATCAACACCGCCAAACGGTGTGCACCTGCCTCGTTTAACATCTGGTATGCAAGAGCACCGGCTTGATCAATGTCCATCTGCACACAATCGGCTCCGCTAATGTCAGAGCCACGGTTAACCATCACGATCGGGATCGAGAGGCGATTGCATTCGGTGATGATTTTTGATGATGGCTCGGCGGAGGTGATGATCACACCGGCAACGTTGTAGTTGAACAGGAGCGAAGTGAGTTTTTCGCTTTCGACAGCAGATTCTGCAGTCAGTAATATCGGTCTGAATCCGCGCTTTATGCATTCCTGCGCAGCAATTCTGACCTGACGCGCCCGATAGGGCGTATCCAGCGCCGAGGCAACTATGCCAACAAGGTTTGAATGTTTGGTTTGCAGGCCACGCGCCAGATAATTCACCTGGTAGCCAAGTTCATCTGCCGATTGCAATACCTTGGCGCGTGCTGTGTCAGATATTATGGCTCCCTTGGTGAAGGCGCGCGAAACTACAGAGCGCGAAACGCCGGCGTGACGTGCCACGTCAAAAGATGTTACCCGTTTTTCCGTCAGGTTTTCTTTCATCCGGGTGCCTCTGTGCAGCGGGTATTCGAGCACATTTTTGCAAACATGAAAGGCTGATTAATATTTACCATCTCGGGGCGGGCTTTAATTATGCGCTCCATCACGTCGGGATCGTCGCCGTTATAAGCAATCATGATCGGGATATTGAGCGCTTGCAGCTGCTCAAATTCTGACCAGTCTTCGTAGATCGTATATTCTATCAATGCCGGTGCAAGATTATTCAGTGTTGCTTGTAATGTGGGAAAATCCTGTCTACGCATCATGATGTTGGCTTCAGGTGCGATGGCGCGCAAATCTTGTAGTTTTTGGTCGTCAAACGACCAGAAGAAGCATCTTTTTTCAAGGCCATGGGCCAGCACCGCCTGCCAGACCGGCAATGGGGAGGCACTTTTGAACTCGATGTAGAGCTTGCCATCGAATAGATTCGCCAGCTCCAGTATTTCGGTAAGCGTTGGAATTTTCTCACCCGCAAAATGTTTTGAGAACCAGCTTCCGGCATCCAGTGCGCGCAGTTCGGCAAGACTATGATCGAGTATAGGGCCGACACCGTTTGTTACGCGCTCCAGTTGGGGGTCATGAAATACCACCAGCTCACCATCCGACGTGACATGCACATCAATTTCCACATGGCTAAAACCCGCGGCAAAGGCGGCGCGGGCGGCGGCGAGGGTGTTTTCCGGGGCGATTACATTGGCACCACGATGGCAGACCACCTGCACCGGCCAGTCGGATGCGCCAGTAAACGGGTTGATCATCTGGGGCAGGTCTGAGCAAATACCCAGCACTGGCTTGGTGCGCATCTCGGCCATTCTGGTGGGGTCTTCTTCATGCCACAGCGCAACTTTTTGTCCGGTTTCAGCGCAACGGTCAAAAAACTCACTATCCAGCAAATCCTGCGGTCGGGGTAAGTTTTCCCAGCATAGATGTATAATATCTGCACCTTTGGCATGGGTGAATGGGTCGGCATGTGGCGGCACCAGCGCCGAGACAGGGTAGGGGGTGCCGTGGGATTTGAGCGTGCGTACAATCTCACGGTCAAAGCCTCCAAGAATAGCGCGTTTCACGCCATGGCTTAACAACATATCGGCGGCTGGAATGGCAGCGGCATGTGCCTTTATATCGGCGTAAATCCCGACGTCCCTTTGCAGCGCTATTTTGATGACTTCAGAAAATAGAGGTGCCACATCCGGGTCCGCATCGGCGCGTATCTGCTCATAGGTTAAGTCGGCCAGGGCACGGCCGTCCTCAAAACAATCATCGTGAAAAACCACGATCTTACCATCGGCGCTCAGATGCAGGTCAACTTCCCAAAAATCCGCGCCAAGCTGGTGTGCAACCTCAAATGCCGCAAGTGTATTGGCGCGGGCATAGGCGCTGGCGCCCCCATGAGCGATTGAAAGGGGTCGCTTTGGGGAAAGCCAGTCTAGGCTCACAGCCTTGCACCATCTTCGTCAAACACCAGAATTTTTTGCGCATCAATTCCCCATTCAACCTGGTCACCGATTTTAGATTCTGATCTTTTGCCCTGAATAGATCTCAAAATAGTTCCGTTGGACAAAGTGACATTGAACAGTGTCTCGCGGCCCTGGGATTCAATAAACGTCACTTTGCCGCCAATGGTGATGCCGCTGCCCGGCTGGAAAAATTCGGGACGGACACCAATGCGCACATTGCGCCCATTGTGGTTTTTGGTGATATTTCCACTCAATGGTATTTTGGTCTTTGTACTCGGCTCAATAAAGTTACCATCTTTAATCTGCCCACTCAAAAACGCTATCGGCGGGCTGCCCAGGAATCCAGCAACAAAATCTGATACAGGATTGTCATACATATCCTTGGGTTCGGTGATCTGAACGATTTTGCCTGCATCCATGATAGCTATACGGTCACACATGCTCATCGCCTCAGTTTGATCATGAGTGACAAGAACCGCGGTGATGCCGGTTTCGCGTTGAATACGGCGAATTTCAGAGCGCATTTCAAGGCGCAGGGTTGCATCCAGATTGGCAAGCGGTTCATCCAGCAGCAAAACATCGGGACGGCGGATGAGGGCGCGCGCCAGCGCAACTCGCTGTTGCTGACCACCCGACAACTCGCCCGGACGGCGTTGCAGCAAATTCTCGATATGTACCATTTCGGCAATTTCATCGACCTTGCGCTTAATTTCGCTCTGGCTTTCCTTTCGCAGCTTTAGCGGGAAGCCGATATTCTGTTCAACGCTCATATGCGGATAAAGCGCAAACGATTGAAAAACCACGCCAACATTGCGTTCTTGTGAGGTGACATTGGTAACATCCTTGTCGCCAAACAGAATGCGCCCGCCATTGACTTTGTGAATGCCACAGATGGCGAACAGGGTAGTGGATTTTCCACAACCCGAACCGCCAAGCAAAGCAATCATCTCGCCGTCGTGGATTTCCAGGTCCATCTCGTCGATAACCGTCAAATTGCCAAATTTTTTCGTGAACTTGTCCAGTAAAATACGCATCAGCCCTTGGTTCCCCCGCTATAAATATTCATCAGTCGATTCTGGAAAAACACAAACAGGACAATAACCGGTATGACGTAAAATACGCCAACGGATTTGAATAATGCCATGTCGAAATTTTGATCATCAGCAATCAATGCTGCCAAATAGACCGACAATACCTGCACATTGTTGTCGGGTGCCAGCACCAGCGGCAGAATAAATTCGGACCAACCAGAAAGAAAAGAGAAAATCCCCAACGCCAGAATTGCAGGTTTGACCTGCGGCAACACCAGCTTGGTCCAAACCTGAAACCGAGTGGCACCATCCTGAATGCCAGCCATCTCAATTTCCCAGGGCACAGTGTCGTAAAAGCCCTTCATGATCCATATGCCAAACGGAAGCTCCAGCGCCGTTTTTACCAGAATGACCCCGGCCAAAGAATTATAAAGCCCCAACATCTGAAGGATTAAAAAAATTGCGATAAGCAAGGTCACAGTTGGAAAGGCGTGTAACACCATGATGCCGCCCAAAAAGAAAGAACGTGCCGGCAGTTGCAGACGTGACAGAGCGTAGCCTGCTGATGAAGACACCATCAGCACGATCACCATTGTTACAGTGGCAAAGACAAAGGTATTCCAGGTCGCCAGCCAGATTGAGGGTCGACCCGGGATAGTTTCAGTCAGAAAACGCCAATGCTCAAGCGTAAACTCGTTGGGGATCACTGAACCTGGTGGTGTATTGGTGATGGTATCCACAAACAGGTAGGAATACATCAGGATCAGCGGAGCGGTTAGCACGCTCAGAAATACCAGTGTCGGCCAAGTGCGGTAATTTCCACTCATTGCAAATTTCTCCTGCTACTCGATTTTTGGTGGTGCGGTTAGATTTTTGAAATCAAACAGCTTGAGGTAAATTAAAGAAACAGAAATGCCGATCACCACCAGAACAAGAGAAAGAGCAGCGCCATAACCATATTGCAATGCGCCACCATAGTTCTGTAGGGCCTTGAGATAGGTTGACAGCGCCCACACTTCTGTTGCTCCGCCCGGACCGCCATCGGTGGCCAGAAGGATATATTCAAACGAGGTCAGCAGTGAGAGGGTCTGGTAGATGGTGATAAACAGGATGGGCCAGCGCAGTTGCGGCAGAATAATGTGCCATATCTGTTGGCGACGGGTGGCCCCGTCCACCTCACTGGCGTGAAACAACGACGCTGGAATGGCCTTGATTGCCGAGGAAAAAATCAACATCCCCATCGAGGCTCCAACAATGCCGTTGATCAGAATAATAAATACCCAGGCATTGGTCGGGCTGTCCAGCATCCAGTTGCGTGGCGCAAATCCCATCGGCTCTAAAATAACCGATAAAAACCCTGTGTCCCAGGCCAGCCATTTCCACATAAGAACATAGAGAACCGGCGGGGTGACTCTTGGCAGCAACCATATGGAACGAAAAAATCCAGCCGGGCCAGTGGGCATGTAATGGGTCGAAATCGATAGTACCAATGCAAACCCGGTGTTGAACAGGATCAGTGTGGTGAACACATAGAATAACGTATTAATCAGAGTTTTTCGGGTATCGGGAAGTTCGACCATGGTCTTGAAATTTTGCAGGGTAAAGGTCCAGCCGGTATAGGTTACATCAGCAAGTGCTTCGATCTGGTCATCGCTTAATTCAATGCCGAAATCAGCTATTGATGTCAGCAATTCTTCAAATGTATCAAAGCGGACATTGATCACAGATTTTACAAACTGTGCCGATATAATTTTGATGCCTCGCGTTGTCGAAGGTCTGGCGTTCAATGATTTGATTGCGGTTTCGACCTCACGTCGGTTACCAAAACTTTCATTAAAAAAATTGGATCGCAGTTCAGTGAGAGCCGCCGCATCGCCCCCGGCCTCAGCCGCGGCCTGCAGACCCTCTTCATCAATCGTATAAATTCTTTTGCTCAGCTGATCGGCAAGCGCGTCCTCGCCAAAACGGCTCCTGAGCGGGCGCATGGCGCTCTCCGAGACCATATAGGACCCGCCGGTGATGCCGGTTGCCGTGCTCATATTTGTAAAGCCGAATACGCCGGTCAGAACGACTGGCGCCAGAAAAAACAAAATAACGAAAATACCGGCGGGTGCCAGTAAAAATAATCCGAGATGTTTGGAGTTTCCCATTTAGTTTTCCCCGATATAGAGTTCCATCGGCGCAAATAATTCGCGCCGATGGATTTTGTTATCCTACTTGATAACTATGTTGTCGCCCAGAGCAGCTTTAAGCTCTGTTTCAACATCCGCAATCGCCTCTTCGACGGTTTTTTGACCAGTCCAGGCAGCTTGTAACCCAGAGAACATAACTTCGAAATACTGGCCGAAGAATATATTATTGGGTTGTGCAGACGCAAACGGTAGCAATACCGGCGTTGCTTCACGAATCCAACGGTCCCCGGCATAAAGGCCCACAGTTTCCTCGGCTTTGGAAATCCCCAAATGGGCGGAATTTACCGCATGCAGAGCATTGATCCTCGGCTCGGAAGCAATGGTAATCAACTCACCAGCGATGCCCATTATTTCTTCATCATCCTGATCGGTGATGAGGTAAACCAGAGGTTGGGTAAGCGTGTTGGCGCGGCCATTGTCACCACCGCCGGGAACAAGGGAAAATGTGGCATTTGCAAAGAAATCCATACCATACTTGCCAGTCCATTCAGCAAACTGCCAGGTTCCGCCCTGCCACATGCCGACCTGACCTGATGTCAGTGCACCATGCCATTGATCCCAAGGGGTTCCAATGTGATTTTTGCCAATCACGCCCAGTTCAACCGCATCAACAAAGAACTGATAGAATTCAGCCATTGAAGTTTTGTCGAGCAGTAGACGGCCGTTGCCATCCTCCATTTCGCCGCCAAATGCCATGTAGAACATCCAGTAGTCAGGGCCTTTGGAGGGGCGTGGCCAAAAGCCTCTGTTTTCTTCAACCAGGCCAGCATCGATCATCTTTCTGGCGTCAACCAGCATATTTTCCAATGTATAGTCGCCCGATCTGATTCTTTCAGCAAGACCATCAAGGTCTGCATCTGAGTAGCCGATGGCCTTCATGTGGGGTTTCCAGAAAAAGAACGGTCGCGATTCAGCATCTTGTGGGATGGCCCAAACCTGATCCTGAAATGAGGTGATTTCCAGCAGGTTGGGGTAAATATCGTTGAGCGGCCATGCGTCCAGATCTACATAATCTTCAGCCGGAACGATAAGGCCGGATTGCGCCCATGGGGCAATATCCACGTGGGAAGCCACAACGATGTTGGGGGCGTTGCCAGCTTCTGCCGCCAATGTAACAGCCTGTCTGAATTCATCCCATTGGGTGAAAGGCCTGCCTTCAATATTAATGTGAACTATTTCACCGCGAACCGCATATTCGCGCTCCAGCAGATCAGCGGCAATTTCTATCGCTGCGATGCGATAAATGTCGGTTGGTCCGGCGATTGCCGCGACCGATAAATTATATTCTTTGCCGCTGTCGGCAAACGCGGCACCAGCAGCTCCGACCGCCAAAGCTACAGCTATCGCAGTTGATCGCAATAATTGATGTTTCATTTTGTCCTCCCAATGTGAAAATTAACAACCAGTAAACTTTATGAACACGTGTGCTGTTTTTCGTCAACAGCCCAGCCAAACCATAAATAATCCCCCATTACGATAGTCTGCAATCTGAGGACACCCGATTACTGGTCCACTTGCAATATCAGCACACGTGTTCACTGTCTGTCAAGCCGAAGTGCCTGCTATGGGGAAATTCTTTGCTAAGCCAATGAAAAACAATATTTATTTCGACAGAATCAGCGGTAACTTACGGCGTCAGGGCGGTTTGCCCTGTCTAATGATAGCACTTTCAAACTGGGAATCTTTCAGTTTTTAATAGGCGCATACTCATACAAAGTAAGCGCTTTTTTTGATTTTTTACTATTGGATTTTAGCTCTTTTTCTGCGGCAACGTAATCTCACCTACTTGACATGTGGCTGGATAGTTATAGATCTATAACCAAGAGGCAAACTGGAATTTTTAGTGGAACAAAAAATGCAAATACAAGCTTGGACAAAGGTGCTGGCATTGGCCACCATGCCATTGGCTCGTTTTCGACCATGAAAACCTCCATTAGAAAAACCAGCAGAGATCGCAGGCAGGAAATTGAACAGACAGCTCTTGATTTGGCCTACATTCATACCCCGCAAAAGGTATCAACGGGCATGATTGCTGCCAGACTGGGATTAACGCAGCCGGCAATTTACAAACATTTCTCAAACAAGCAGGATATCTGGCGCGCGGTTGGGGAAAGGCTTGCAGGAGAAATCAGGAATAATATTTCCTTTGGTACCAAATCCCAGGCAACCCCGGTTTCTACCCTTAAGCAACTGGTGAGTGCGCAGCTTGATCTTATTTCGCAAAACCCTGCTATGCCTGAGCTGTTGCTAATGCGTGTTGAAGCGGGCGGGTCGGCGGATTGTCAGGTGACTATTCAGTCTGCGATAGCAGATTTTCAGCGGGAACTGGAAGACAATCTGCATCTGGGTGTCAAGGATAAAACATTCATAGAAACCCTTAATGTTCAGGATGCCGCCTTGCTGATCATGGGTGTAATTCAGAGTTCGATATTACGTATGATTGTCAGGCGTGACCCGGGCGTTCTGCAAAAAGATGGCCCGCGCCTGTTGGATTTGTTGCTTGCCGGGTTTGTCCGCAAAGGAGAGAAAGCATGAAAATTGTTATTAGGCTGTTGCTGATGACGCTGCCGTTTGTCGCATTGGGTGTCGGGTTTGTGGCATATACGATTTCCAATAAGCCTGCGCCTGTCCAAAACGAGGTGGCCGAGCGTGCGATTGCCGTGCGGGTGATCGAAGCCCGCTCCACACTCATTTCCCCCCAGGCAAGTGGCTTCGGATTGATCGCTCCGGAACGAACCTATGAGGCAATTTCACAGGTAACCGGCACAGCTATCTATATTAATCCATTGCTAAGAAAAGGCGATATACTTCCAGCTGGCGCTGTGTTGGTACGCTTGTCGGATCGTGATTACAAATTGGCGGCAGCTCAGGCTCGCGCCAATATTAGGTCCGCCGAGGCAAAATTGGCAGAAATTGAAGTGTCCATGAGCAACCTTCAGGCCGGGTTGGCTATCGAAGAAGAATCCCTGGAGTTAAAAGAGTTGGAGCTGGAGCGATTGCTTAAGCTGTATGAAGCCGGAACGGCCTCGCAGGCGGCTAGGGAAGGGGGCAGGTCGGCCTATTTGACACAAAGCCAGAAGGTGCAGAATTTGCGCGGATCACTTGCATTATTGCCAACTCAACGGCAGGTGCAAACCGAACAGATAGCGGTTTATCAGACAACGCTTGAAACGGCGGAGTTGAATTTAGCCCGGACTGAGATGCGCCTGCCTTTTGCAGCCCGTGTTGATACTGTTTCGGTAGAGATCGGCCAATTGGTGAGCAACGGTCAGACCGTGGCGAAACTTGATGGTATAAATGCTGCTGAAGTCGAAGCGCAAATTCCTGCCTCAGATATGCAAATCCTGTTTACCCAATATGGAAATGTGACCCCCGGAATTGCCCTTGCGCCTTCAGAGCTGAATAAATTATTGGTAGAACTTCCGATCACGGCACAAATCGAGCTCAAGCTTGGACTTCAATCTATTGTCTGGCCTGCAACATTAGACAGGATAAGCAATTCGATTGACCAGAAAACCGGTGCCATGGGTGTTATCCTGCGGGTGGACAACGCTTACACAAGCGCCCAGTTGGGCACTCGTCCACCGCTGACCAAAGGCATGTTTGTTGAGGCGGTGCTGACGGCTGATCCGGTTGAAGGCATAGCCATTCCGCGAAATGCTTTGCGCGGTAACAAGGTCATGTTGGTGGATGCGCAAAACCGTTTGCGCCTTGTTCCGGTTACAGTTTCTTTTTACCGCGACCGTATGGCTGTTATTACAGGTGGGGTCGACGAAGGTGCAAAAATCGTCGTGAGCATTCCCGTGCCGATGATCGAGGGCATTTTGCTGGAACTGCACATGGATAATGATCTGATGCAGGAGATTTCGGCTTTGGGGCCTGAAGGTTTGGGGGCCCTCAAATGATCCGCTTTTTCACGGCCCACCCGACTTTTTCAAATCTTTTGATGATCCTGTTATTGCTTTCGGGCATTCTTGTTGGCCCGCAATTGCTGCGCGAAACATTCCCCCGTGGTGATCCCAGCCGGGTGGAAATCACTGTGCCCTATCCGGGTGCGCGCCCCGAAGATGTGGAAACTGCAATTTGTGAACGTATTGAAAATGCTCTGGATGCGGTAACAGCCCTTGATACTCAATCCTGCGAGGCCCGCGAGGGGCTGGCACGGGCGGTGGCACGGATGAATGAGGGCGAAGATTTTCAGGCTTTTGTGGCAGATGTGAAATCTCAGGTCGAGACGATCACCGACTTTCCTGATCGTGCCGAAACTTTGCGGGTCAAGGCATTGGGTTTAACGGATTTCGTTGTTTCTGTGTCGATTACCGGGCCTCTTGCGCGTACGGATTTGAAAAACTATGCCGAAGATGTGCGTACGCGTATGTTGCGTTGGGGCGGCATTCCCATTGTCAGTGTCAAAGGATTTTCCACCCGCGAATTGCGTGTTGGGCTTAACGTTGAGGCCCTGCGCAAGTTTGGGCTATCCGTTTCCGATGTTGCCCGTTCCATACAGGCCACCAGCATTGATGTGCCCTCGGGAACTCTTGAAACCCGGGGTGAAACCCTGTTGGTGCGCGTGGATGAAGAACGTCAGAATGTTGAAAGTTTGGCAAATCTGGTGATCCGGTCGGCGCCAAATGGCGGACAGGTGCGATTGGGCGAGGTGGCACAAATCACTGAAGGCTTTGCCCTTGAGGATGACCAGATCACCTTTGACGGCAAACTCGCAGCCGTATTGGACGTTAGTAAGACCCGCGCCGAGGATGCGTTGCGGGTTATCGATGCGGTTAGTGCATTTGTAGAATACGAGCGCACTCAGGTGCCCGATGGCATAGTTTTGGAACTGACATCAGATGCGGCCTCTGTGGTGCGTGATCGTTTGCAGCTGGTGGTGGTCAACGGGTTGCAGGGTCTGGGGCTGGTGTTTTTGGTGCTATGGGCCTTTTTTGGCTTTCGTTTTTCCTTCTGGGTGGCGATGGGCCTGCCGGTGTCGTTCATGGGGGGAGTATTCCTCATGTGGATGGTGGGTTACTCGCTTAATTTGATGACCACCTTAGGCCTGCTGATCGTGATCGGGCTTTTGATGGATGATGCCATCGTGATTGCCGAAAATATCGTGCGCCTTCGTGAAAAGGGGCGCACGCCAATGCAGGCTGCCAGCGAGGGGGCCGCGCAGGTTTTTCCCAATGTGCTTGCATCATTTGCCACTACCGCGATGATTTTTGGCTCATTGGCATTTTTGTCGGGCGATCTTGGTGCAATTTTGCGGGTGGTGCCGGTTGTGATGCTGTTTGTTCTGAGCATTTCTCTTATCGAGGCTTTTTGGATTCTGCCGCATCATCTGGTTCATACCCTTGAAAGCCGTCATAAGCCAAAAGGTATTCCCGCTCATGTCAACAACGCACTGTTTTGGGTGCGTGAGCATATGGTGGGACCTCTGGTCGATTATGCCATCCGTTTTCGCTATGTAACTGCCGGTCTTGCCATTGCGCTGCTGCTATCATCGGTGGGGATGCTTGCTGGCGGATATCTCAAATTTGTGGCTTTTCCAGAACTTGATGGAGATACCATTGTTGCCCGGGTTTTGTTGCCCCAGGGTACACCGTTGGCCCGTACCCAAAGCATTGTGGCTCGCCTTGAAGAGGGGTTGCAAAAAACTGATGAGGAACTCTCACCATTACAACCAGATGGTGCGAAACTGATCCAACATGTTTCGGTATTTTATGGTGAAAACAAAGATGCCTTTGAAAGCGGAGCGCATGTGGCAACTGTTAGCGTTGATCTGTTGCCTTCTGCCGACAGGGTCAGCCGCCCCGATGATATTATGGCGCTATGGCGCCAGAACGTGGGTGAATTACCGGATATAATCAGTTTGAAATATGCTGAATCCACCATTGGCCCGGCAGGGATTGCCATTGATATGCGCCTGAAGGGGGATAATCTGGAAAACCTCAAGGCGGCATCGCTTGAGCTTCAAAACTGGATAAGCAGTTATCAGGGCGTAACTTCTATATTGGATGATTTGCGACCGGGCAAACGCGAGATGCAAATTCAATTGAGTGATGCGGCAGCACCTATGGGCATAACGGCAGCGATGGTTGCCGACCAGCTGCGCGCTGCCTATTTCGGCACAATGGTTTCCGAAATGCAGGTGCAGGGTCAATTGCTTGAGGTGACAGCGCTTTTGGCAGAAGATGAGCGCAGCTCACTTTCAAAATTTGATGATTTCGTTATCACGCGCACAGATGGCAGCTATGTGCCCCTTAGCGTAATTGCCAATATCAAAGTGGGTCAGGGCTACAGCCGCATTAATCGTGAAGACGGCATGCGTACAGTAACGGTGCAGGGCACAATTGACACTCGCATAGCCAATGCCAGTGCCATAGTCAGCGATACGCTCGAGCGCTTTATGCCGGGATTGCTGGAACGGTTTCCCGGTGTGTCTTTGAATGTGGAGGGGCAGCGGGCAGAGGCGGTAAAAACCCAGCAATCCATGCTTCAAGGGTTCCTTATTGGGCTGTTCGGGGTATTTTTGCTGCTCAGTTTCTTGTTTCGCTCTTATGTGGAACCGATTGTGGTGATGCTGATCATTCCATTGTCATTGTCCGGTGTGATTTATGGGCATATGTTCATGGGGCTTGATTTTTCCATGCCCTCAATGCTGGGTTTTGTAGCGCTGGCAGGGGTCGTGGTTAACAATTCGATCTTGCTGGTAGATTTTGTAAAACGCGAACACGGAGATACCAAAACCGTGGCCATCGCAGCAGCACAGGCGGCGCGGGCGCGCTTTAGGGCGATATTTCTAACTTCGCTTACCACCATAGTCGGGTTGTTGCCAATTCTGACCGAAACCAGCCTTCAGGCACAAATTCTGATCCCGCTGGTTACCAGTCTGACCTTTGGTTTGTTTACTTCAGGAATTATGGTGTTGACTGTTTTGCCAGCAATTTACTCCATTTTGGATGATATGGGGCTTAGCACGCTAGCCAAAGAGCGCAGACAAGCGGCTGATCAATAGGCTAACTTGTTGGTTTTATTTTAGATTTGCAAACGCTATCCCGCCTTGTTTAGTTAAAATAATGTGGTCGTTCATGACCTGTTATGTGGAATCAACCCATTTAGTCAACAATATTGACTAAATGGGTTCGTCCCCTTATTATGCAAACTGACATGCTGACAGGCTGACAAGCTTCAATTTTTAAATCTTAGGCACAGATCAGGTTAAAAATAATAATAAAAATTTGCAGGGGCTGTGCAAAAGCGAGGGCAAAATGGATAAAGATCTAAAAGCGGCGTTTGAAAAAGAGATGAAACTGGGCAAGAAATTTTTTGCCAAAGCTGAATACAAAGATGCATTTCACCATTTTGAGCGCGCCCATGTTTTAGGGCAGTTTTTTGTTCTTCCCCATGTGCGGTCCCACATATGGATGTTTTTTATCGGTATCAGAACCGGCGATTTTAATGAAATAAAAGGGCAATTGATCAGAATTCCTTTGGGCATGATCGGCTCTGCCCTTGGTAAAGTTCCCTTGGGTAATACCGGCGGTGCCAACATTAAACTTTCAACCACATTGCCAATTCCTGATGATCTTAAAGAGCATCTTGATGCAGGCAGAGACGCCACAGAAAATGAGCAACAAAAAAGCTAGTGTTGATAAATTTTGCCTGCCGCAAAAATCATCACTATTAAGCTAGGCGACAAATTTAGGAGATCGCAAAATGAGCAAATCAATTCCATCAGCACCAGTTAAATTTGATAAACCCGGTCGGGGAAGAATTTATAATTCCATTGTTGAGACTATCGGAAATACGCCTCTGGTGCGCGTTCCCTCTCTGTCAAAAGACGAGGGTCTGGTTGCTGATTTGCTGTTGAAGCTGGAGTTTTTCAATCCTATTTCCAGCGTAAAAGACCGCATCGGTGTTGGCATGATTCTTGATCTTGAGCGCGACGGCAAGATTAAACCCGGCGATACTTTGATCGAGCCGACTTCTGGCAATACCGGTATAGGTCTGGCTTTTGTTGCGGCATCTCGCGGGTATCGTCTGATTTTGACCATGCCTGATTCCATGTCGATTGAGCGTTGCAAAATGCTGGCCTATCTAGGCGCAGAACTGGTTTTAACGCCTAAGGAAAAAGGCGTGGTCGGGGCCATTTCAAAGGCTGAGGAATTGTTAAAAGAACATCCTGGCGCAGTGATGCCCAGCCAGTTCACCAATCCTTCAAATCCCGATATTCACCGCAAAACCACAGCCGAAGAAATCTGGAATGACACGGATGGAAATGTTGATGTCATTCTTGCCGGAGTTGGAACCGGGGGAACAATAACCGGCATCGGGCAGACCCTTAAACCGCGCAAGGCAGACCTGAAAATGGTTGCTGTTGAGCCGGAACTTTCGCGGGTTCTTTCCGGGGGCACCCATGCTCCCCATGTAATTCAGGGCATTGGTGCCGGTATCATTCCTGATGTTTTAGACCTTTCCATCATTGATGAATTCATCCCGGTTAGTAATGAAGAAGCTCTTGAAATGGCCAAAAAAGTAGCCCGTCTTGATGGTATACCCACCGGAATTTCCTCAGGTGCTGCCATTGCTGCCGGAGTGCAAATGGCCAAACGAGATGAAATGAAGGGCAAAACCATCGTGGTAATTGTTCCAAGTTTTGCCGAGCGCTATCTTTCAACTGTTCTGTTTGATGACGTATAAATTCTGTCTGATCTGGTGCGTGTATTGATATGAGCATAAAAAACCGAACGGATTTCAATTCCGAAAACGAGCTGGAATATCTGCGCCAGACCAATCTTGGTCGCCTGATTGATGATTTGCACTTTTTTTTTGAAAGTCAGGCTCTTGGATATTTGCGTGAAGAAAACTATCTAATGATAAAGTCGGCGGACGCTCATGTGATGCGCACTATGCGCCTTGAAGGTTCGCGGGTTACCGATATGGCCCGTCAGGCTGGAATTTCTAAACAGGCAATGAGTAAATTGGTTCAGGGGTTTGTGGAGCATGGCTTTCTTGCCTGGTCGAACGATCCAAAAGACAAGCGCAACCGCATCGTTAACGTGACCAAAGAGGGCAGGGAGCTTCTTTCGTGTGGATTGAAGGCATTGGCCAACGCGGAAAAAGATGTTGCAGAAATAATTGGCGAAACAGAAACCGAGCAGTTTCGAGAGCTTTTGTTAAAAATAAAACAGGCTCGTAACATAAGACCTGTTACGCAAAATACTTTTGACCGCCGACGCAGGGCTTAACCGTTTTTTAAATGAGAGGATGTCGATTTTGACTTCAGATATTGTGGATATTGATCACCTGATGCTTAGCGTTCAAAATAGCGATCTTGCTATGGACGTATATTCAAAAATGGGATTTTCAATTACTCCCCGTGGTGTTCTGGAAGGCATGAGCAATCGGCTTATTTGCTTTTCCGGTGCTGGTGGCAAAGTTCCCAATTTTGTAGAAATGATGTCCCTTGATGATGCGCAATTGGCTCCTCCCGCCATGGCAGCAGCCTTAAAAATTCCTGATCGCGCCGTGCTTTTGGTGGCGGCAAGTAATGATGCAAAAAATACCAAAACTGCATTGAATGAAGGGGGGATGAAAGTCTCACCGGTTATTGATACGGGTCGCGAATGGAAACTTCCCTCCGGTGAAGTTCTTGATCTGACATTTTCTATCGTTTTGCCGGCCCCCGCTCAGGCTCCGTTCTATTGGATAGCCTGTCAGCACAAAACTCCTCAACATTATTTGCGAGAAGATTTCACCACCCACAATAATGGCGCGACCGCCTTGAAGAACATAATTGCGCTGGCTGATGACCCGCAAAAGGCTGCCAATCATTTTTGTTATTTTTGGCAGGCAAAAAGTTCAGGAAAATCCCCTGTTATTGTTAGTCGCGGTGATGTTGATCTGCATATTTATAATAGGGATGAATTTCAATCTTTGTTTGTCGGTTTGGAGCCCGCCCGCCCTGAAAATCATCTGGCCGGGTTTACGGTTGCGGTAAAAGATTTGTCGCTGGTTGGCGAATTGCTGAGCAAAGCAGGGCTGTCACCAATTGTCGAAGATGAAAAAATAATTCTTGACCCTTCTCAGGCCTGCGGCAGCCTTGTGGTGTTTGTGGCTGACGGCAAATAGATATTTTACAGGATATGTTAAATGGGTAAATCGGTTTCAATTCTTGAATTAAGACGAATAGAAGCCGCTATTCTCAAGGATGTGTTTGACACTGTTGAGGAGCGGCATGGATATGAAGAAGCGGAAAAAATCGTCGCTGCTGCCGTAAAAAAATCAGCTATTGCTCAAGGCAAATCCATGCGATCACTGAGTGGGAAACCTGAGGATCAAAATCCCAACTTTAAGGATTTTGCCGAATTGATGCCCCTGTGGGAAATGGACGGGGCGCTGGAAATTGAAATGGGCCATCTATCGGATGATCGCCTTGAGTTCAATATTACTCGATGTAAATATTCTGAAATGTACAAGGAAATGGGTTTAGGGGAAATCGGCCACCTTCTATCCTGCAACCGCGATGGTGCCTTTTGCATTGGATATAATCCCGATATGAAGTTTACCCGTACCCAGACCATTATGCAGGGTGCAAGCCATTGTGATTTTCGATATAAAATGAACAACACAGAAAAATAGGCTCAGCTAATCCAGCAACTGCTTCAACTGATTTTTTTCAAAATTTCCATCAGATCAAAATCACTGGCTTCAAAGTCACTCAGCATAACGGGCTTACCGGTTTCAAGGATTTTTCTGGAAATAACATAGTTTTTCGCCATGTTTACAGCTTCAACCCCGACAAACTGCCCATTCTCAAATGCAAATACGCTTATTTTTCCATTCTCATCATCACTGTGACAAATCAACTTGTCTGCGCTGCCTGTCAAGCCGGCAATCTGGAGTTTTTTGCCCCCCTGATCGCTCCAGAACCAAGGCACCGCTTCATAGGTTTTTGGAGTTCCAGTCAGTCTTTTGGCTATGCATTTTGCCTGATCAGCCGCATTTTGTACTGATTCAAGACGAACCAGAGTACCGCTGCTTTTATGGACAAATGACGCGCAATCCCCAATAGCGCTGATAAAAGGATCGTTGGTCAACAGCAAATCGTCGACCAATATGCCATTACTGGTTTCTAGGCCAGCTTCAGATGCAATTTCAGAGTTAGGAACAACCCCGGCGCAAATGAACACCAGATCAGCGCCAATTTCTGTCCCGTCAGAAAGCTTGACGCCTTCAGCTTCTGCTTCTCCCAGAACTTTCGAAACCATTGAATTGCAATGAATTTTTATGCCGCTTTTTGTGTGGGCATCAACGAAATATGTGGATATCTGCTCTGAAACGGCGCGGGCCATGGGTCTTTTTTCAGCTTCTATCACCGTGACTTCACAGCCAAATTCCCTTAATACACTGGCCAGTTCCAGCCCGATAAAACCGCCCCCGATCATTATCACTCGCTGACCGGCTTTGGCTGTTTTTCTGATATGATTGGCATCATAGAGGGTTCTTAAAGCCAATACATTTTTCAGATCAGATCCGGCAATGGGCAATGCGCGATTGCGGGTGCCGGTTGCCAAAACCAGATGCTCATAAGAAATTGTGTCACCATCATCAAGCAACACCTGTTTTTTCTGCCGGTCAATGCTTTTAACAGAGCAATTGTCCTTAATATTGATGCTGTTCTTCTCAAAGAAATCCTGATTGCGAAACAATAACCGATCGGCACTGCCATCTTTAAAAAATGCTTTGGAAAGAGGAGGGCGCTGATAGGGCAGGCCGGGCTCGTCCCCGAACATAAAAATGTCCCCTTCAAACCCTTCAATTCTCAGACTGGCCGCTGTTTGAAAACCTGCCTGCCCGGTGCCAATTATTACTACCGGGCCTTCAATCATTTTATCTATCGCCAATCTTTTTTGTCCAAACTTTGTTTTACTATTCTGGATTAAGCTTATTCTGCCTTGGCATCACCATGTCAATACTGGCTTTCAGGAAGATAGACTTTAAGCCCTTCCAATTCCGGTCCGATTTTAATTTGACAGGACAGTCGAGAATTTTCCTTACGTATCGATGCCGTTGAATCCAGCATTTCATCTTCTCCCTCGCTTTTTTTTGGGAGTTTTTCAAGGTCATCTTCATTCACATATACGTGGCAGGTTGCGCACATCATGGATCCGCCGCACTCAGCCACGATCCCCGTCACACCAGCTGCAACAGCGGCCTGCATCAGACTGCCCCCCTCTTTGGCATCGACAATAATTTGCTTTCCGCCCGGTTCCACCAGTGTGATTTTAACCATGGTCTGTATTCCTTATATTCATGCAACCAGGGGCAGGCCCTGGGGGCGATCCTTAGGCTGTCTTAAAAATCAGCGGTAGTTTGTCAAGGGCGTGAATTGCGTTGTTGGGGCGCCATACGGCTTCGCCGGTAAATTCAATTTTATCGACTTTATTGAGAATGGATGTCAAAACTGCGGCAACTTCTGCTCGGGCAAGATTTTGCCCTACACAACCATGAATACCGGTTCCCATAGCCAAATGTCCGGTGGGGCGGCGTCCAATATCAAACTTGTTGGGATCGCTCCATTGGGTTTCATCGGCGTTTGCTGCACCAAGAACGCAAAGGATTTTGCTTCCCTCGGCAATTTTTACCCCGCTCACTTCCGTATCACCGTTTGCGGTGCGACAAAAAGAATGAACAGGGGATGTAAAGCGAAGAACTTCCTCAAAGGCTGGACGCATAAGAGATGGATCTTCTTTGAGACGTTTGAACTGTTCAGGAAAACTGGCCAGACACCACAAAGCACTGCCAATTCCGGTAACGGTGGTATCAACCCCGGCAGAAAGCAGGGAACGAACCAGTTTTTCCGCCTGCTCTTCATTTATTTCTCCCGCATCGGCGGCGGCGAATATGGTGGCTCCAAAGCCTTTATCTTTCAGGTTTTTGCGGCTGCATTGCTCGACGATCCAGGGAACCGTGGTTGGTCCCATGGCCATGGCATTTCTGCGCAACTCATTGTCTGGCCCAAGGGCGTTAAAGACCATTGCACCATAATCCACCAGTGCCCGGCTGTTGTTTTCCTTAAGTCCGACGGCCTTTGGAAATACCGTGGTGGGAAATTCCTCAGCCAGTTCCACCACCGCTTCAAAGCTTCCCTTTTCAAGCAACTCGTCAATTAATTTGTCAGCTTCTATCTGAAAATCCTCTTTTAGATCTGCTGTTGCTTTTGGGGAAAGCGCTCGCGCCAGCACCCGGCGGGTAATGGCATGATCGGGCGGATCAACCTCAAGAATAATGCTTCTTGGACGCCACGGCTCTTCCAGTTCAAAGTCTTGAAGCCCAACGCCCCGTGATGATACAAAGCGCTCCCAATCAGAAAAAACTTCCTTGGTTTCTTTGTGCCTGCCGCAGGCCAGAATGGAATATTTCGGTATAAATACAAACGGACCTTTGGAGCGCAGCTCGGCATAATAATCGCTCGGGTCCTGCAAAATATTCACATCATAAGGGTCCACATCCCAAACGGGCACTCCATCGGGTACATCAATTTCGTGGTGACCTTCAATAATTTTCATCGCGGTTCTCCCATTTTTGGTTGATATTTTACATTTTTTTGAGCTTGAGCTGCATCAGGGAATTGGCCTCTTTCCCTTATGTGACGCCAAGCCCCACATGACGTTCAAGGATTGATGGATTTTGACGCACTTCAGACGTATCGCCGTGAAATACAATTGCCCCAGTATCAAGAATTAGCATCCTGTCGGAAAATTCCAAAGCCAGCTCAGCGTGTTGTTCAACCAGAACGATTGTATGCTTGCCATCAGATGCCAATTGCTCAAATACATCCATCAGCATGTCACAAATTACCGGTGCCAAACCCTCTAATGGCTCATCCAGCATGAGAAGTTTTGGTCCCCCCATCAGGGTTCTGGCAATTGAGAGCATTTGTTGCTCACCGCCCGAAAGCTGTGAGCCTCCGTTTTTGCGTCGCTCTTTTAGGCGGGGGAACAAAGCATAGGCTTCTTCAATTTTATGGCCCTGCCTTTCCCCGGACATCAGATTTTCTTCAACGCTTAATGAGGGAAATATATCTCTGGTTTGTGGAACCAGCCCAAGCCCATTAATCGCTCGTTTGTGGGAGGGCAGGTTTTGAATTTCTTCTCCAAACATTTCAATACTGCCGGAATGCAAATCTGTAAGCCCCATCAGGGTATTGAGAAGGGTAGATTTGCCAACGCCATTACGCCCGATTACAGCCAGCCGTTCCCCTTCTGCCACGCTGAACGAGATGTCATTTAGAACCTGAGTATCCCCGTATCCCGCAATAACATTTTGCAGATTAAGAGCGGTTTTTGACGGATCATTTGCCATTTTTGTTTTATCAGGTGTCATGGCGCGCTCCCAGGTATAGGTCCCGAACTTGCTGATTTTTCCCGATTTCTGCCGGTGTACCTTCGCATAAAATCGCACCATTGACCAAAACGATGATTTTGTTGGCAACCTTGAAAACCAGTTTCATGTCGTGCTCGATAATCAACACCGATAAATCTTTTGGCAGGCGCTCAATTGCATCAGTAATCATATGGCTGTCACTGGCGGCAACTCCCGCTGATGGTTCGTCAAGAATTAGAATTCTTGGTTTTAACGCCAGCGTAAGGGCCAGCTCAACAAGTCTTTGTTGCCCATAGGCCAACTCGTGCACTTCAATATCCGCATGGGCGCGCAGGTTGAACTGGGTCATCATCTGCTCGACCTCAGCCTCGACTTCGGGATAGGCCTCGGCTTTTTTGAACATTTTTGTTCCAAGTCCGGTGCGTTCCAGAATTGGCAGGCGGATATTTTCTCTTACGCTCATTTTTTTAAAAAGAGTTGTAATCTGAAAGGTCTTGGCAACTCCCGCCTTTACCCTTTGGGATTCCCTAAGGTGAGCAATATTTTGACCATCCAGATGTATGGAACCTCCGGTGGGAGTGAGGTTTCCCGTCAAAAGATTTGCAAAAGTTGTTTTTCCGGCACCATTTGGCCCGATTAATGCTTTGCGGTCCCCCGGCTTTAAAGTCAGATTGATATCATCGGCAACAACTATGCCACCGAAATGCATTTGCAGGTTTTTGACTTCCATACCAACGTTCATTCCAACGCTCATTTTTGCCACCTCAACCAACGGCGTAACTTAACCGGCAGTCCCATAAATCCTTCGGGCACAAAATAAACGACGATCAACACCATGGTTCCAATGACAAACAACCAGTTGAACGGATCAATCGAGGCGGCGGTATGGTGAACCACCATGAATATGACTGTGCCAATAATCGCTCCATAAAGTCTGCCAAGTCCGCCAAGTATCAACATCACCATGGCCTCTGCCGAAAGGGCAAATCCAAAGGCCTCAAGGGAAACAAGCTCGGTCACCTGAGCCGAAACAGCACCGGCGATACCGGCAATAAATCCCGAAATCGTATAAATCCCCACCAGTCTCCAATAGACGGGAGTGCCGATGGCGCGCATTCTGGGCGCACTTTCATGAATGCCCTTGGCCATGGCTCCAAACGGAGATGCAACCAGAATTTTTAAGGCAAAAAATACAATTACCAAAACAGTCAGCGCATATAAATATCCGGTTTTGCCAAAAAAATCAAAAGCATATATCCCAAATATCGGGTCCATATCAATTCCCAGCAGACCATCTGATCCGCCGGTAATTGCGCGCTCTTTGTTGATGATTTCCTGCAATATCTGCGCCACGGCAATCGTTAACATTAGCAGGGTCAACCCGTGCGCGCGCATTAAAAACAGCCCGGAAATAAAGGCGATAATTGCCCCGACAATGGCTCCAACCAACAGGCCAAGCAACGGATCGGCCGAAAAATATACGGCGAAAAGCCCCGCTCCATAAGCACCGGCTCCAAACAGGGCCGCATGGCCAAGCGTTGCCACTCCTGCATATCCCAGCACCAGATCAAGGGATAATACCAAAATGATCATGATCAATATTCTGGTGATAAATCCCAGATTATCAGGAAAGATAAAATAGGCGGCAATACCAACCCCGATCAGCGCCAGATCAATGAGCAGTTTGATCAAGAATTTTCTGGAGCGGGCAGGGGCAGCGGTTTGTGCCAGATTTTCTGCCGGTTTTATTTGAGTTTCCTGCATTTTATTTTTTCCCCAACAGACCCTGCGGACGCAGAAGAAGAACTAAAATCATCGCAATGAAGAAAAATATGGTCCCGTATTCGGGAACGATATATCTGGCTGCCGTATCGATTATTCCCAAGCCAATGGCGGCAAAAAATGATCCGGCAATACTGCCAAGTCCGCCAACGGCCACCACCACCAAAAACAACACCATATATCTAAGGGGATAATAAGCATCGATCGGCAGCAGTTCGGCACCTAAAATCCCTCCAAATGCGGCAAGTCCGGCGCCCAGAGCAAACGATAAGGCATAAACTCTCGCGGTATTGATTCCAAGGGACGAGGCCATATTTCGATTGTCAACCGCGGCTCTAAGTTGAATTCCAAAACGGGTTTTATCCAGCAATATATATAGACCAAGCGCAATGGCCATGCCGGCAATTATCACAACGATGCGGTGCACAGGCAGGGTGCGAAAGCCCAGGTCAACCGATGAGCTGAAAAATTCAGGCGAGCGGATGGGCAAAATAGTTGAACCCAGCAAGAAATTGACGCTGGCAATCATTAAAAATGTTATGCCAATTGTTGCCAGCACTTGTTGTAATTCGGTGAACTTATATATTTTGCGGTAAAATATTTTTTCCATGGCAATTGCGAAAATCATCGTTGCCAGGACAGCAAGAATTACCGAAAAATAATAGCCAAGATCAGTATTTGTGGTCAGCCAGTGGGCCGTGGCTCCACCAAGCAGAGCAAAACCACCATGGGCAAGGTTGATCACCCGCATCAGCCCCATGGTGACAGAAAGTCCCACCGAAACCATAAACAGTATCATGCCATAGGAAAGGCCATCGATAAGGATACCGGAGAGAACCGCCACCTGTAATTCCCCAAAATTAGAGTTTACAATAATACGGGTCAGATATTTTAAAAAAATCCGACCCGCTTTAATTCAGTCTATCGCCATTTTTTATTGGCAAAACCGATATTTACAGCAATCCAAGACTACAGCAATCCAAGACTACAGCAATCCAAGATCAGGCACAGCCTCAATGGTCTGGAATTCTTCATTGATCAGATTTCCATTTTCATCTTTGGCCACCCGGCGAATGTAAACATTCTGAGTGATATGGCGGGTATCCGGATCAAGAGAAACCGGTCCACGCGGTGATTCCCATTCGTACCCGCGAACAACATCAACCGCCTTGGTTCTGTCCGAGCCGACAGCTGCAATCATCTGATACAGAATATGCGCACCATCATAGGCACCAACTGAAGCCAGGTTTGCAACAGATCCGGGGAACATTTCATCCAGCTTGCTGGTAAATGCCTGATTGAGATCAGATACGTGAGCGGCCGAATAATGATAGGCCGTTGTTAGCCCGATTGCTGCATCCCCAAGAGCTTCAAGGGTTGTTTCATCGGTTTCACCGGTGCCAAGGAAAGTAATCCCGGCGTCCTTCATTCCGTTTTCATTATAAGATTTTACGAAAGCAAAAGTTGGAGGGCCAGCAGGCAAAAAGGCAAATACTGCATCCGGGCTTTGATCTTTGATCCGCTGCATAAACGGTGCAAAATCGGTGGTAGATAACGGCATGCCAATGGCATCCAGAACTTCTCCGCCAAGTGCTTCAAACGCGGTGGTAAACGCCACTTGCGCATCATTGCCCGGACCATAATCAGTGACCGAAATCACCACGGTTTTAATGCCCTGTTCCCATGCCCATTCAGCCATTGGAACAGATACCTGCCAAAGACTGAACGAGGTGCGAACAAAATATTCAGACTGCAAAACAATCGATGATGTTGCAGCGTTGAATATAACGGTTGGAATCTGAGCCTCATCGATAAGCGAAGCTACAGAAAGCGCATTTGGTGTGAACACCAGCCCGCCCAGATAGTCAACTTTTTCACCGATAATCAACTCTTGAGCGAGTGATTTGGTGCCGCTTGGATTTGGCCCCCCAGAATCCTTATAAATAAATTCGACAGTGTGTCCGCCCGCTGTTTCCCCGTTTTGGGCCACATAGACTTCCACAGCTTCTTTAAACTGCTTGCCCCAAATGGCAAATGGTCCCGAAAACGGAGCGATAACGCCCACTTTTACTGTGTGATCAGCGAAGGCGGCGCTAGCCATCATCACCGAAATGGCACCAACTCCAGCCATTAGTTTAATTGTTTTTTTCACTTTGTTCCTCCCACGAAAACAAGTTTGTATTCTTCTGTCGGTCCGCCGTTAAACTGAAAATTTTCAAGGCCCGACCGGGCACAGGCACTTCAAGTGCCGTCCACCCTTAATTATAGTGTTTTCAGCATTGAATTATTGCATGGGAATTTCCAATTGAATGTTCAGTATCTGCTATAAGTAATTGCTATAGAATTATTGTGTTGGGTAAAAAAATCGGTCAGTCTTCATCATCGTAATTGGAATGAATAGGTAACTGAATAATCACACTAGTTTTAGTTTGGATAAGGGAGAAATTAGATGTCGACATTTTTATTAATACATGGGGGATGGCACGCTGGTTGGTGCTGGGACAAGGTAAAACCATTGCTTGAAGCGCAGGGGCACACGGTTATGGCTCCTGATCTGCCGGGGCATGGCTCAGACAATACCCCACTGCATGAAGTAACCATGGAAAAATATGCCCGCGCCACGGTGGATTTTGCCAGCTCCGCATCGGAGCCGGTGATTGTGGTTGGCCATTCAATGACCGGACTTTCCAATTCTCAAGCTGTGGAATATGCGCCGGAAAAATTCAAGGCTCAGGTTTTTATGGCCGCTTTTTTGCTCTCCAATGGCCAGTGTCTGATGGATCAGGCCCAGCCCGATCAGGAAAATCTGGTTCTGCGTAACCTTACATTCTCTGATGATCAATCCTCGATGACTTTTAACGAGGATGCCTTAAAAGCTGCCCTTTATGGGGAATGCACTGACGAGGATATCGAGTGGGCAAGGGGCAAACTTGAAGCTCAGGCCTCGGCTCCTTTTGCGACGCCGGTACAATTAACGGATGAAAAATGGGGCTCGGTCCCGCGCTATTATGTGGAATGTTTGCGTGATTGGGCCATTACTCCAAAATCACAAAAAGCCATGTATGAGGCCAATCCATGCGAGAAGGTTTTCACGATTGATACCGACCATTCTCCTTTTATGTCACGTCCGGCAGAACTGGTAAAACATCTGGTTTCGATCTGACAGTTGCTGCCTCTTAAGTTACAGAAATGCCTCGCAAAATGGATTTGCGAGGCATTTTTTTACTCGGTGATTTTTGATAAATTTGTAGCCTAAAAAGGAAGTCCCACATAGTTTTCCGCCAGTGAGGTGAGGGCGGCTTCGGAGGAAAACAGATAGTCAAGATCCGTATCCTGCAGGCGATTGTCAAAACCACTGCTCTGGGGAAACCTGTGCAATAACATCGTCATCCACCAGGAGAAACGCTGCCCCTTCCACACCCTTGCCAGTGCTTTTTTTGAATAATTATCAAGCCCCGTATCATCGCCTTTTTTATAATGATCAACCATGGCATGATATAAATAATATATGTCAGATGCTGCGCTGTTCAGCCCGCGCGCACCAGTTGGTGGAACAATATGGGCGGCATCCCCAGCTAAAAACATATTACCATATCGCATAGGCTCCGCCACAAAAGAGCGCAAAGGCGCAATGCTTTTTTCAATGGAATCCCCAGTAATCAACTCGGCGGCAACATCCTCTGGCAGGCGCGTTTTTAGTTCTTTCCAAAATCGTTCATCTGACCAGTCATCAACGCTGTCTTCAAGGGATACTTGAACATAATAACGGCTTAAAACCTGCGAACGCAGTGAGCAAAGAGCAAAACCTCTTTCGTGGCGCGCATAAATCAGCTCTTTTGAAACCGGCTTGGTGCGCGAGAGAACCCCCAGCCAGCCAAACGGATATACCCGCTCATATTCTTTGATTTTATCCCTTGGAATTGATTTGCGCGAAACACCGTGAAAGCCATCGGCACCGATTATATATTCGCATTCGATTTTTTCACTTTGTCCCTCTTTTTCAAAAGTCAGGCTGGGGTTGTCGCTGGTTATGTCATGGAGTTGAACATTTTCCACCCCGTGAATTACCTTGCCGCCCATTTTTTCACGGGCATCATAAAGATCCCGCGTTAATTCGGTCTGGCCGTAAACAATAACCGAATTTCCCCCGGTTAAAGAATTGAGATCAACCCGTTTTTTGTCACCGTCATAGGCAATATAAATTCCGTCATGAATTTCACCTTCTTTGTCCATGCGCTCGCCACATTTGGCCTCACGCATCAGTTTGGCAAATCCATGCTCAAGCACCCCGGCGCGAATTCGTCCCAACACATATTCACGACTGCGTCTTTCCAGAACCACATTATCTATGCCCTGCAGATCCAGCAATTGGGATAGTAGCAGGCCGGAAGGACCCCCGCCTATTATTCCAACTTTTGTTTTCATTTGTTAAAATTCCTTTGCTGACAAATAGCTCAGACGAATTGCGTCCTAAACATTTGAGTTTTGACCTATATTTTCCAAAAATCAGTCGACGTTTTCCAATATCATCGTCCCGGCTCCGGTGTTTGAAATCGGGATTGAATAATTCTGGTGAATTTTTTTGACCTTTGCCGACAGCGCTCCGCGCATCATCATCCACATAATGAATTCAGAGCCTTGCGATCCGGCCTCGCGAATTAATTCATGGCGGGAAATTTTTGTCAGCGCTTCCGGGTCGGTTACGATTTTATCCATGCACATCAGATCAAATTTCTTGTTGATATGCCCGGCTCTTTCCCCATCAAGCTGGTGCGATAATCCGCCCGTGCCAAGCACCACAACTTTGATATCTTCTGGCCAGCTTTCGATTGCCCGCCCGAGAGATTTGCCAAAATCAAGGCAGCGCTTGATGGTTGGAATAGGGTGCTGCACCGTGTTGGCGCTAACGGGAATAACACGGGGCATATGTGGTCCGCGATCGGGCCAGAACAATTGCATGGGTACGGTAAATCCGTGATCGACCAGAATTTCCTGACATGAGGTGATGTCAAATTCATCTTCCACCATGCGCTCAATAATGTGCCAGCTTAACGCGGCATCTCCGGTATAGGGTGCCATGGTGGGCAATCCCCAACCCTCGTCGGCATTGTGATATTCGTGGGCGGCGCCAATGGCAAAGGTTGGCATTTTATCGAGGAAAAAATTCAACCCGTGATCATTATAAATTACCACCGCAACATCAGGCTTATGTTTGTCCAGCCATTTCTGCACCGGTGGATATCCGGCAAAAAAACCTTTCCAATAGGGGTCATCCTGTTTGTTTCTGGCGATGGCATTGCCGATTGCCGGAATATGAGATGTGGTAAGTCCACCAATGATTTTAGCCATGATTTATTCCCCCGCCCTTTGTAATTTTGCTCTGAATTCTTCCAGAGTCAGTCCGGTTTGCTGGGCACCGATATCCTGCATGTTCAACCCATAAATCCCGGCGAATTTGGCCAGATAATAGACGTTGCCACCCGCCGCAATCATCTCGAGCACGTTTTTGTTGCGGCAGGCTGCTTTTTGCTCGTCATTGAGATTGAATTTGTTGAAATAGGCTTCCGGGTCGGCCCGATATTCTTCACGCGCTGCCCCCCCATTAAACGAGAAGCACATTTTGTTTAAGGCATAGCCTTTCATGGCCATTTTGCCGTCGAATAATGTGGTTCCTTCGATGTCGGCATGGTGATCCAGCCTGTTTTGATTGTCTTCCATGATCTTCTCCTGAAAAATTCTCTTAAATATCAAAATAGAGGCGTTGCGGGTTGTCGATGAGCAGCGCCTGGCGTTGCTTTTGTTCCGGGGCAATTTTGGGGATCATATCCACTAAATGCCCATCGTCGGGCATGTGAGATTTCATGTTGGGGTGCGGCCAGTCGGTTCCCCAAAGGGTGCGATCGGTAAAATTCTCTACTAAGAGCTTTGAAAATGGCACTACATCTTCATATGTCGGCCCGGTGATGCTCAGCCTCTCCGGGCAAGAGACCTTGGTCCAGATGTTTGGAGTGTTGTCCAAAAAATCCACAAAGCGCATAAAGCCAGGCGATGCAACGCCCTTGCTCACGTCAGGGCGGCCCATATGATCAATAACTACAATGGTGGGAAGCTGTTTGATGAACGGGATCAATTCTTCTAAATCGGGAGCTTCCAGATAGATAACAATATGCCAGCCCAACTCAGCGATTTTTTTTGCGATGCTCAGATAGGTCTCAGGCGGGGCAATGTCCACCAGCCGCTTGACGAAATTAAACCGAACGGCCCTTACCCCGGCCCTGTGCAGGTTTTTTAACTGCTCAATTGAAATATCCCTGTCCACAACCGCAACGCCACGAGCCAGATCTTTTGCTTTTTCAAGGGCATCAACAAGGGCATCATTATTGGTTCCATGGCACGAGGCCTGCACGATTACATTGCGCGAAAATCCAAGAAAGTCCCGCAATTCAAACAGTTTTTCTGCTGATGCATCACCGGGGGTATATTTTCGCTGGGGGGCATAGGGAAATTTTGCCGCTGGACCAAACACATGGCAATGGGCATCCACTGCTCCTTTAGGGGGGACATAAGAAGGCTTGGTTGGATTGGGGTGAAAGGGAAGGAAATCCTTATCCATGAGCGCCCACTTTCATTGTATTTTGCCTGGTCAATGCTTCAATATCTTCCCTAGCAAAAACCTCTCCGTCAAAAAGTTTTCTGGAGGTTCGCAAGATTCCGGTGCCTAAAACCTCGCCGCTGGCATCAAATTCAACAACCACGACACTTTTGCCTATTGGATGTTCAATTTGCATGATTTTTTTCAGCCCCCGCGGGTTCTTAGCCAATTTGCCAACGCTGGAACCGGGCAACAAACAGGCGGTAGCAACGCTAACGGCCCCCAAAACTCCAATGGAGGCGTGGCAGCGGTGGGGGATGAATGTGCGGGTGTTTATCGTGCCACCATTGTTTGGTGCGCTTACCATGGTCAGTTTTGGAATGGTTTTATCTGTGACGTCACCAAGGTTCATTAGTTGGGCGGCGGATAAGCGGATTTTTTCTAATCTCTCGCGCAAAACTCCGTTGGCCTCCAATTCATCTCGGCTTTCGGTGCCGCTTATTCCCATATCTTTGGCCTGCAAAACGATTGTTGGCATGCCATTATCTATCAGGGTGACGTTTATACCTTCAACTTCATCCAGCACATTGCCCGAGGGTAAAAGAGCACCACAGGTTGAGCCGGCAATATCGGCAAACTCCAACAATACCGGGCTTGCATTTCCCGGCACTCCATCGATGGTGGCATCGCCCCCATAGCTAACTTTGCCGTTTGGGGTTTTAACCGTCGCGGTGGCAATTTTGCCGGTGTTTTCCATAAATATTCTTACCTTTGTCTCCCCGTCCTTGGCATTGATAAGAGAGCGCTCGATGGCAAAAGGGCCAGCGCCAGCAAGAAGATTGCCGCAATTTTGCGCGTCGGTGACAATGGATTTGTCGACCATCACCTGCAAAAACAGATATTGCACATCCGCATCATCCCGCTCGGATTTGCTGATAATGGCAATTTTTGATGTTAAGGGATCACCACCACCCATACCATCAATCTGGCGCGGATCGGGCGAACCCATGATTGAGAGTAAAAATCGGTTTCGGGCATTTTCATCGTCAGGCAGATCAGATTTTAAGAAAAATCCGCCCTTTGAAGTCCCCCCCCGCATCCACATGCAAGGAGCGCTGGTTTGGTCGCTGGTTTTAAGGGCGGATATTGGTGCCTGACTAGACATATTTCAGGCCTTTTTGTGCCAGACGGGCGCGCATTTCATACATATCAAGCCCAAGTTCGCCTTTTAAAAATCGCTGACGTTTTTCTTCTTCCATGGCCATGCGGGCGCGGGCTTTTTCCAATACCTGTTCAGCCTCTTCTCGCTTGACGACACAAACCCCATCATCATCAGCAACAATTACATCGCCCGGATTTATGGCGCACCCGGCGCAAACGATTGGCACATTGACGCTGCCAAGAGTTTCTTTAACTGTCCCTTGTGCAAAAATTGAACTGGACCAGACAGGAAATTTCATCTTGGTGAGATCAGCAATATCGCGAACTCCGCCATCAATAATCAACCCGCGCCCACCGTGTTTCTGCGCAGAAGTTGCCAGCAGATCGCCAAAATATCCGGCGTTGGAGGGTGAGGTTGGCGCAAGTACTAAAATATCCCCATCGCGCAATTGCTCGATGGCCACATGCAGCATCCAGTTATCACACGGAGGAGCCGAAATGGTTATCGCCGATGCTCCAACCCGAGCGCCGGAATAGATCGGGCGCATATTCGCCGCCAAAAGTCCGGTTCTTCCCTGCGCCTCATGCACGGTTGCAACGCCGCATTTGCCCAGTTCTTCAACTACTTTAGCCTCGGCCCTTTCGATATTTTGCACCACTATATTCATGTCAACTCATCCACTGTGCGCGGATAGATGGATTGAAATCCTTCGCCATATTGTGCAGGGCGACCGCCGGACATGCCCCCGGAATTGCGCCGAAAATGATTGCCACGATTTTGCGCCACATTGGTATAAAAGTTCCACAAATGCTCCTGGCCCTGCATACATTCGATAGCAGCGCGCTTCTTTTCCCATACCTCGGTAATGTCCAAAAACACATCCGGTTTCCAGCCCATTTGTTCTGTTTGGTGAGGCTCGAACAAATAAAGCTGTGGAGCGCCTAAAACTTTTTCGCCTGGATTATGCCCCCATGCCTGCGCAATCATCCTGCACTCCATGGTCACCGCAGTGGCATAGGAATGATCGGTATTATAGGGGTCATATTGGGAATGGCTCATCATAAAATTTGGCTGTACCTTTCGGATCAGGTCAACCAGACGAAATTTGGCCTCCCGGTCCATTTCCAACGGATAGTCGCCCAGATCAAAAAACTTTATATCGTGCACGTCCAGCGCTTTGGCAGCGTTTTCCGCTTCCACCCGGCGTGCTTTTTTTACCTGTTCAAGGGAATAGCCACCCTTTTTCCACAATTTCGCCGATTCTCCACGCTCCCCATAAGAAAGGCATACAACCGTAACCTCATAACCTTTTGCCTGATGCAAAGCGATTGCGCCGCCTGCTCGCCAGACAAAATCTGCCGCGTGGGCGCTGACCACCAGTGCTGTTTTTTTCTCACTCATCTTAAAAATCGGCTCCCGGTCGATGCTAAAAAACTAATGCTGGCTTAGGTTTTTTTTGAATTTTTCCTCAATTTGTCTAAAACCAACAACCGGGCAAAATAAAACACAGGAACAAGCCTGTTTCCAATTTCAATTGCATAGTCTAATATTAGTATTGGCTATAGCCCAAGAATTACCCCATGACTGGAGTTAACCCATAACAGGAATTGATCCATGTCAGGGTTAAAGAGATGCCAAGGTTTAAGCGATGCCAAATGAAAATCTAAATACAAGTGCAAACCTGAACACCAGCGAAAATCTTAACATTCGCCATCTCAGGGCGTTTCGTGAGGTCGCACGCTGCAAAAGCGTCAGCCTTGCTGCTAAAAATGCGCACCTTTCTCAACCGGCGGTAACGCAAGCCATTGGCAATCTTTCAAAAACCCTTGGGGTGGTTTTGTTTGAGAGGCGAAGCGATGGCATGTTTGTATCTGAAATAGGGGCGGCATTTCTTGATCGGGTGGACCGGGCATTGGAGCATCTAAAAATCGGAGCCCGCGAAACTGCTCGGCTTGGCCAGCGTCAGCAGGGTTCTGGCTTTGCCCATTTTGACCGATTGCTGACATCGGTGCAATTGCGGGCTTTGATCGCCACCGCTGACGCCAGTAATTTTTCCATGGCCGCCCGCCAGATTGGTATTTCCCAGCCCTCTTTGCACCGTGCCGCCAGAAATCTGGAGCAGTTATGCGGCGTTAAATTATTTAACACTGCCCCTCAAGGCGTATCTTTAACTCTGGCAGCGCGTGAACTGACGCGCCGATCCAAGCTCGCATTTGCTGAGCTAAAACAGGGGCTTGATCAGGTGGGGGCCTATCTGGGACGGGATTCTACACACATAGTTGTCGGCTCATTGCCCCTGGCGCGCACCCATGTATTGCCTTTTGCCATCGCCAGCATGATTGATGAGAGAGATGGAGTTCAGGTTCGTGTTGTTGATGGCCCTTATGAGGAGCTGCTTCATCGTTTGCGTCAGGGTGATCTTGACCTAATGGTTGGAGCGCTTCGCACACCTGCGCCGGTTGATGACATTGTTCAAAAACCTTTGTTTGATGATCCGCTGGCGATAATTGTCGGCAAAAATCACCCGCTGATTGGCCAAAAAAGCCTAACCCTTGAGCACACATTAGAATATCCATGGGTTGCGCCGCCAAAACCTACCCCGTCCGGCACTTATCTTTTTGAATCTTTGGGAATTGGTGACATGAGCCAAACTCCGGTCAGGGTTGTATCCAGCTCTCTTGCCCTGTTGCGGGGATTGATGGATTCTGGACCGTTTATCACTATAATTTCTTTGCATCAGGCTCGTCATGAAATCAGCCAGAAACTGTTTGTTCCCTTGCCGATTGACCTTCCGGATAGTTCCAGACCCATCGGCATGACTTTTCGTGCCGATTGGCGGCCGACCCCGACGCAGGAGCGATTTGTGCAATTATTGGTCGAGGCGGGAAAGACTGTAGAGGCGTAAAATCAATTAACACACTACTCGAGGGGCGCGCCCGGTGAGTGTTTCAAAAAAAGCTTAAGTGAAATTCCAATTTAACGCCTGTACCGTCCCGGACTTGATCCGGGACCTTGCATGACCAAGACCTTGCATGTGACCATATGATCTCGCGTGACCAGACCCCGGCTCGCTGGCCGGGGAGGTACCAAGCTTCTTCCCCATCAAACCCAAAACCCGCTTCGCACTTCAATCGAAGATTGTTATCCTTTCACCGCTCTATTCACAAATTCTATAAGCCTCACTTTATTCGAATAGGGATTTTTTGGCGTCAGTGATAAAAGCATAAAAAACATCAGGCGAAATATTGGAGAATAAGTTGAGAATTTGTGTGGCAGGCGCTGTTGGCGCATTTGGAACCAAGCATGTTGACGCATTGGCTAAAATTGACGGCGTTGAAGTAACTTCAGTAGTTGGTCGCAGGGAAGCGGATATTGTCGAGTTTGCCAACAAACGCAACATTGGCCATGCCACAACCGATCTTGGTGAAGCTCTGGCCCGTGATGATGTGGATGCGGTAATTCTTTCGACCCCCACCCAGATGCATGCCGAGCAGGGAATTGCCTGCATGCAGGCGGGAAAACATGTTCTGATTGAAATTCCCATGGCGGATAATCTTGCGGATTCCAAAAAATTGGTCGAGATGCAAAAGCAAACCCGAGTGGTGGCCATGGCAGGGCATGTGCGCCGGTTTAATCCCTCGCATCAATGGATCCATAATAAAATAATTACTGGTGAACTAAAACTGCAACAACTTGATGTTCAGACATATTTTTTTCGCCGTACCAACACTAATGCTGCCGGAAAAGCCCGCAGTTGGACTGATCACTTACTGTGGCACCATGCCTGCCACACGGTTGATCTGTTTCAATATCAAAGCGGAGAAAATGCCTCGGAGGTTTATGGGTTGCAGGGACCATCTCATCCGGATTTGGGTATTGCCATGGATATGAGCATTGGAATGAAAACTCCCTCAGGGGCAATTTGTACCCTTTCCCTTTCCTTCAATAATGATGGACCCTTTGGCACTTTCTTTCGCTATATTTGCGATAATGGCACCTATCTGGCCCGCTATGATGATCTTTATGACGGGCGCGAGCAACCGATTGACCTTTCCGGGGTGGCAGTTTCAAGCAATGGCATTGAACTGATTGACAGGGAGTTTGTTTCAGCCATTAAAGAGGGGCGCGAACCCAATAGCTCGGTTGCCCAATGTTTACCTGCGATGGAAACGCTGGACCGTATCGAGAAGTCTTTTAAGTCCTAGTTTTTTCAAGTTTTGGACTTTTCAAGTCTTGGGTTTTTTAGGTCTTGACCCTTAATCCGGTTTGCAAATATGTGTAGCAACGTACAATATTTGCGCTGGAGGCATTGTTTTGCCAAAAAAAGACTTGGCTGTGCCAAAAAATGACTTGCCCAAAATAGTTGGTTTTAATGTTCGTCAGATTTTAGCCCCGCTCGATAAACCCCATAAAACCGCTTCTGGCACCATAGAAGTTGCCCCGCTGGTATTGTTGGATGTGCAAACGAATGCCAAAATTTCTGGCTCATCCTATGTGTTTACCTATACTCCAATGGCTTTGAAATCTGTTGCTTTGCTTGTTGGAGAAATAGAGCAATTGCTGCTGGGCAAGCCACTTGAGCCGACAGAGTTAAGTTCGTTTTTGACCGCAAAATTTCGCCTGCTGGGCAATCAGGGGTTGGTGGCAATCGCTATTTCAGCAATTGATATGGCCCTATGGGATGCGTTGGCAAAATTTGCGGATCTGCCTCTGGCCAATCTGCTGGGCGCGGCACCAAAACCGATTAGAATTTATGATAGCCTTGGCCAGATGAGCGCGGATGAGACAGCTGAGCAGGTGGAGATTTCCTTAAAAAATGGCTTTGATGCCTTCAAAATAAAAGCGGGTCACCCGGACCCAAAAACCGATGTGGAAGTGGTTCGCGCCATTAAAAAAATCGCCGGTCCGAATACATGGATTGCTGTTGATTTCAATCAGGCCTTTAGCGCCAATGAAGCAATTTTGCGCATGCGCCTGCTTGATGAAGAAAACCTGGCATGGATTGAAGAACCTGTGCGTGCTGAGGATTTTGAGGGTCATAGTTTTGTGCGCTCCTCAATTTCGACCCCGGTTCAAACCGGTGAAAACTGGTGGGGTATTCCTGACATGAATAAGTCCATTGCTGCTGATGCATCAGATTTTGTTATGCCGGACGCCATGAAAATTGGCGGTGTCAGCGGCTGGATAAAGGCCGCGGCGCTGGCCGAAGCCAATGGTTTGCCTTTGTCCTCGCATCTGTTTGGGGAAATTTCAGCCCACCTTCTGGCTGCCAGCCCAACGGCCCATATGCTGGAATGGATGGATATTGCCGGCTCCATAAACACCACGCCTCCAACTATTTTTGATGGCAAAATCATTGCCGCAGAAATTGCCGGGGCTGGTTTGAATTGGAATGAAAAAGCCCTGAAACAATATCTGGTGTAATTTGGTGTTATAAGAATTTTCTTTGCAAATCTTAATTCGCGCCCATATGAGGGGGAGATTATTCCCTCGTATTTTGAGATCTGTTAATTCAATGCCAGAAAAATTCGCCAAACTCACCCTTAAGTCAGAAAAATCAAAAATTGGGGTGTTGCTGTTAAACCTGGGCACGCCGGACGCTACAGATTATTGGTCCATGCGCCGCTATCTCAAGGAATTTCTCTGGGACAAAAGGGTCATCGAGACGCCAAGAATCCTGTGGTGGTTTATTCTAAATTTCATTATTTTGACCTTTAGGCCCAATAAAAGTGGCGCGCTTTATAAAAAAATCTGGGATATGGAAAAAGACGATAGCCCCTTGCGCCTGATTTCACTTTCTCAGGGCAAAGAACTCCAAGAAACATTGGATAAAGCAGGATTTGAAGGTGAAATATTGGTGGATGTTGCCATGCGTTATGGCAATCCCTCGACCGCTGATCGCCTGAACGCGCTTAAAAACCAAGGTTGCAATAAAATTTTGCTGGCCCCGCTTTATCCGCAATATTCTGCCCCCACCACTGCCAGCGCTAATGATAAAGCCTTTGACGTGTTAAAAACCATGCGCTGGCAGCCCGCTATTCGCACTTTGCCGCCCTATTTTGATCATCCGCTTTATATTGAGGCACTGGCAAAATCGGTGCTTGCCGGAATAGAGACCTCAGGTTTTGAACCTGAGGTTTTGGTCACGTCCTATCACGGTATGCCCCAATCCTATGTGGATGCCGGTGATCCATATTTTGATCAATGTCATGTAACCAGTTCTCTTTTGGCCAAAAAACTTGGCTGGAAAAAGCAAAGGATTGTAGTGGCTTTTCAAAGTCGCTTTGGGCCTGAGGAATGGCTAAAACCCTATACGGATGAAATTCTTATTGCCCTGGCAAAAAATGGTACGAAGAATATCGCCACCATCAGCCCTGCATTTAGTGTTGATTGTCTGGAAACCCTTGAAGAAATTGCTATGGAAGGGCGCGATGATTTCCTGGAAAATGGCGGTGAGAAGTTTTTCTATATTCCCTGTCTCAACGATGATGAACAGGCAATGAAACTGATTGAAACCCTTGTCCGCTCAGAACTTGCCGGTTGGATCAAGGACAAATGAATCTTTACATTTGACTTCTGGCCTAAATTACTGCCCTGATTCAATTATTCCCGCGTCATTTTTCACCCGCTGGTGACAATTCTGTGACAAAGACAAAAAATCCAAAACTATAAAATACCAATGATCCAAAACCTGAGCATTTGCCATATTCCTAAAAACTCCTTGCAGGCTTCCGAGGGCTTTGCAGATATTTCTCTTGATGGGCACGAATGTGCTCAACAAGACTGGCTGTTGTTTGAAACCTGTCAGCGCCGGATTTATATCTCCCTGGACCCATTGAATTCTGCAAATTCAAATAAGATTGCGTCCCGTTTTTGTGGCGGTGAAATTTATCGCGGGCAGGTGGCCTATGCCAAATTGCTGTCTGTACTTTGTGGACTGGAATCAAAAATTCTTGCCGAAACCGAGGTCTTTGGACAGTTTAAGATTTTTGTTTCTGCCCTTGCGCCAGATAGTCGATTTAAGCGCATTGCACAGGATTTGATCCTTGATGTCAGGGAGTTACGAAAGAGTATTCTTGATGGCATTGGCTTGCGCTCCTATGGATCAATCAGCGCGCATTATGTGGCAGGGCTGAAATCCATCTCCCTGATTGGTGGTGGTCAGTTGGCACAAAAAATTCTGCCATATCTGATTGCAGGCGAGCATGAAATAAATATGCATCTTCGTTCCCCGTCAAAGGCATCGCTATTGCCCAAAAGGCTTGGTGAAAATATCAAAACCTATTCCCTTGATGACCGAGCGGGATTTGAGCTGCCTAAGGGGCTGATTATTGCCGCACCCGTTGCAAGCACAAAAATCAAACACTGGTTACAGGCAACTGGCTCCAGTCCTGCGGTCATTGTGGATTTAAGAGACCAAAGCGCAGATACCCGACTTGACATTTGTGGTCGACTTATCACTCTTGATGATCTGTTTGTCAGAATAGAAAAAACCTCAGATCTGTTATTGCGCAAGGTTGCAAAAGCCCGTGACGAGGTTGACGTTTTGACAAAAAAGCGTTTTTTGACCCGCCATTTCAGGCCTTTCGGCTGGGAGGATATATGCGCCTGACCATTGCTGCCAGAAAAAGCGATCTGGCCCGTATTCAAGCCTATATGGTTGGGGATGCGCTTCAGAAAAATCACTCTGAGCTGAAAATTACTTACAGGTTTTCCTCGTCCCTTGGCGATCGCAATCAGCATGATCCTTTATGGAAAATGCCTGAACAGGGGGTGTTTACCCAGGATTTTATCCGACAGCTTGAGAGTGGCGAAGTGGATATTGTTGTGCATTCATGGAAGGATTTGCCTACCACTTCTAATGAAAAAACGGTTCTGGCCGCAACCATGCCCCGCGCCGATCACCGGGATTTGCTGTTGGTGACCAAAGCAGGTGTTAAAAGGGCCCAAAAAAGCAAAATCCTGCGCATTTTATCATCGTCTCCCCGCCGCGCCCATAATCTGCAAAGTTTTTTACCAAAGGCCTTTCCCGGCGGTCTTGAAAACGTCTCGTTTGATGCGGTACGGGGCAATATCCAGACCAGAATAGATAAAATGCTCCAGTTGAGTGAAGAAAATCAAAGCGATGGTCTGGTGGTTGCCAAGGCGGCAATTGATCGGCTGCTTGAGGCAGAACAATTTAGCAGGGATGGCGATGATTTTTCCGCCTCGGTCAAAATTTTAAGGCAGGCAATCAATAAATGCCACTGGATGGTATTGCCTGCAAGTCAAAATCCGCCTGCGGCTGCTCAGGGTGCTTTAGTAATTGAAACGGCATCAAACCGCTCTGATCTGGCCAAAATTCTTGAGGCTATAAATTGCAAGACCACTTTTGATGATGTTAGTGAAGAGCGCAAAATTTTGGCCTCCCATGGAGGTGGCTGCCACCAAAAAATTGGCGTCTGGGTTCAAAGCAATTTGCATGGAAAAGTCATATCTTTGCGCGGTGAGACTGAAAAAGGGAATATTTTGCAGGCCTTTTCCATGGAAAGCAAAAACTCCTTGCCGAAAAATATTAAATCCGAACAGGTTTTTCTCCCGTCCAGATATTCTTGCCTGTTCAAGCGCGAGCCAATTTTTGCTTCCCTTGAGAACAAGGGAAAAATTTCACGTGCCAACGAGATATTTTTGGCCTCCACTCATATTCCCGCTGAATATCTAAAAGAAATCAACGGCCAGATTGTTTGGGCCAGCGGTGTCTCCAGCTGGTATAATTTTGCCCAAAAAAATATCTGGGTAAACGGGGTCGATGATAATCTTGGCGCGTTCGAGCCGAGCCGGTTCAAACCGCGCCGGATTGATAATCTGTTGGGCAGGTCTCCAGATTGGCTGTCTTTATCCCATGATCAAAGTCCGCTGCAAAACCGCATCAATACCTATCGTTTGCTGCCCCGCATGGATGAGCTTAATCTTAACGGAGAGCAATATTTTTACTGGCGCAGCGGCACCGCCTTCAAAAGGGCGCTTGAATTGGCCCCTGAAATTGCCAATGGCATTCATGCCTGTGGTCTGGGCAGAACATTTGCTACAATCCGTCAAACTCTGGGTGAGGGGGCTACAATTATCCCATTTGTCAGCGAGCAGGATTGGCAAAATCAAATTAAAGACCGGCAAAAAACCAGACAAGAAACTAGGACAGGTAAATGAAACGATTGATGCGCAACCGTGCCACCCCTATTATTCGCGAATTGCTGGCCGGGGATGGTTTGAGTGTGGCAAAACTTGTGCAGCCTGTTTTTGTTGAACAGGGCCTTATAGGATCTAAGGAATTACTGGGGCTGCCCGGCAATTTTCGCATGGGGCTTGAGGCAGCGCTAAAACAGATTGAAAGCGATCTGGCCCAATCCGTGCGCAATTTTATGTTGTTCCCGCTTCCCGCTGCCAAGGGAGTTTCTCCCGATTCAGGGGCGCAAATTATAACAGATATTAAAGAGCGATTTGGTTCTGATATTCATTTGTGGGTCGATACCTGTTTATGCTCCACTTCCCCCCTTGGTCATTGCTGCCTGTTTCATGAGCAAAATCAGCTTTCAAAAAATGGGGTTGTTGCGCCAAATATTGATCTTGAAGCCACGCTAGAGGCTCTTTCTTCCTATGCCCTTGCTTTTGCTCAGGCCGGTGCCGATGGTATTGCGCCAAGCGATATGATGGATGGAAGGGTGGCGGCAATTCGCGCTAATCTTGATCAAAATGCATTTAATCACATCCCTATTATGAGCTATTCAACCAAATTTGCCAGCCAGTTCTATGGCCCGTTTCGCGATGCGGCGGATTCGTCACCCGCCTTTGGTGATCGCAAACAATATCAGATTGATGTGAGAAATCGCGATGATGCCATTAACGCTTCCATTCGCTGTGCTGATGAGGGTGCTGATTTGCTGATGTTGAAACCGGGCATGACCAGCATTGATCTGCTTGCCCCCATCCGCAAAAAAACTCACCTGCCGGTCGGCGTCTATCAGGTTAGTGGTGAATATGCCGCCCTGGACTTGTTGGCTCGGGAGGGTTTTGCCGATTTTGACAAGGCATTGCTTGAAACCTGGCAGGTTTACAGGCGGGCCGGGGCGCAATTTATCATTACATATGGTGCCCGCAAGGCATTAGTCCTTGGAGTGCCAGCACTATGAGCAAGACTATTAGTACCACCAAAAACGCAGACCTGTTTGAGCGCTCAAAAAAAGTAACGCCGGGTGGCGTTCATAGCCCTGTCCGCTCATTCAAGGGACTTGACAGACCGCCGGTGTTTTTTGCCAGCGCTCAGGGCGCAACGATTACCGATGTTGACGGCAATAAATATATTGATTTTTGCCAGAGTTTTGGCCCCCTGATATTGGGGCACCGGGATTCTGATGTGGAAATGGAAGTGCTGCGCGCTGTTGGTGATGTCTGGTCTCTTGGCGCTGCCGATCCTTATTCTTTGGAACTTGCCGAATGGATTGTTGAAAAAATTCCGGCTGTGGAAAGCGTAAGGTTTGTAACTTCTGGCACTGAAGCTGTGATGAGCGCTCTAAGGCTGGCTCGCGGATTTACGGGGCGGCAAAAAATCGTTAAATTTGATGGCTGTTATCATGGTCACGTGGATTCCATGTTGGTCAAGGCAGGTAGTGGACTGGCTCAGGAAGGTGCAGCATCATCGAGTGCCGGAGTTATTGGTAATCAGGTTGCAGACACCATTGTTTTGCCCCTTGGCGACCTTGATGCTTTAAAGAATCTTTTCCAAAATTGCGGATCAGAAATTGCCGGGGTTATAATTGAACCATTGCCGGCAAATTTTGGGCTTTTGCCATTGCAGAAATCATTTCTTGAAGCATTGCGTGCTCTCACTGATGAACATGGCGCCCTGCTGATTTTTGACGAGGTTATTTCCGGATTTCGGGTGGCACTTGGCGGTATGGCTCAGGTATTAAATATTGTGCCTGATCTGATCACTTACGGAAAAATCATTGGCGGTGGATTTCCGGTTGGGGCTTTTGGCGGGCGTCGCCAGATAATGGAGCAGATCGCCCCCGCCGGGCCGGTTTATCAGGCCGGAACTCTTAGCGCCAACCCCATTTCCATGCGCGCCGGTTTAACGACCCTTAAAAAAGCCTCTGCACCCGGTAAATATGAGCAGCTGAATGATCGAGCCAAAAATTTTGCTGATGAATTGCGTACCCTTGCCAAGCGGGCCTCCTTTGAAATTTCTGTAGTGCAAAACTCCTCGCTGCTCTGGTTGTTTCCCGGTGAGGAAAAAAATACCCCTTCGGTTCCGGAGCAATTTCCAGCGGATCTGGATAAGCGCTTCAAGCCGCTTTTTCTGGCGCTTCTGGAGCAGGGAATATATTTAGCGCCCAGTGGTTATGAAGTGATGTTTTTATCCCATGCCCATACGGACAATATATTGGAGCAAGCTCTGGGGAAATTTGACAGGGCCTTCAGGAAACTCGGCGGGTGAAACATTTTCGGGTCAAAATCCTGATTGCCATTATCTGGCTAGTTTTTACGGTTTCTCTGGCCGGTTGGTGGTTCGTCTATACCTGGAACCAGATTGAGATCAATGCCGAAGATAATGTGCGCACCATGCTGCAGTTTGAAGGTGTTTCTCTTCTTGTTGCTTTGTTGGCAGGTGGGGCAGCAATAGTTTTTTTGATTTTTCAGGAGAGAAAATCCTATAAAACCCTCAATGATTTTCACCTTGCTTTCAGCCATGATCTGAAAAATTCTATGACCTCTCTGCAAATGCAGGTAGGGGCGTTGCGCGATGAATATCGTGAACAGAATAACCCGGTTTTACAACGTCTTGATCTGGAAAGCAAAAGGTTGCAGATGAAGCTGGAAAATTCTTTGGAATTGTCTCGTTTGGCAGTTTCACCATATTTTATGGAGAATATCTCCCTTTCGAAAATTCTGGCCAAAACCCGTTTTCATGAGCCTGAAATTGAACTGATCCTTGATGGTGATCAGCAAATCCATGGGGATCGCCGTGCTTTGGAAATCATATTTCAAAACCTGTTCAATAACGCGGTAAAACATGGTCAGGCCACTCGGGTTTCTATTAAAACTCAAAAGATTGACCCCGATAAAATTTTATTGCGCATCACTGATAATGGCTCGGGATTTAATGGCGAGCGCGAACAATTGGCCAAAATGATTTCCCTTGGTGAAAAAACCAGCGGATCTGGCATTGGCCTTTATCTGGTTGATCAACTGGTCTCAAAAATGGATGGCAAGGTCAGCTTTCCAAAACCTGATTTAAAAGCCGGCCCCGATGATGGATTTCAGGTCTTGCTTACCCTTAAAAAGGGGGCGGGTGGATGAAAAAAATCTTGCTTTTGGAAGATGATCAATCCCTTGGCGCAACCCTTTGCCAAAGGCTTGATGATGCCGGATATCAGGTGATTTGGGCTTCAACAATTAAATCAGCCACCAAATATCTAAAAACGGAAACATTTGATCTCCTGGTTCTTGATGTGGGACTTCCCGATGGATCAGGATATGAATTTGCCGGTATGGCAAAACTTAAAACCGCCACGCCGTTTTTGTTTTTAACTGCCCAAAGTGACGCCGGTGAACGTCTGGCCGGATATGAGCTTGGGGCATCCGAATATATTCCCAAACCCTTTGTTTTTAAGGAATTGCTGTTGCGCATTCAAAGGGTATTCAGGGGCAATATGGAGCCGGTTAAAACCATTGCCTGTGCCGATCGCACCATCAACCTTACCGAGATGTCAGTTGTCGATGGTGAGGGACAAATCACTTATTTGAGTAACCGGGATTTTCGACTGTTGAACATTTTGATCCGCCAATCGCCGCGCCCGGTCAGCCGGGATGAAATTCTGGACGAACTTATTGGTCTGGACCAGTTTCCATCCACCAGAACCATCGACAATTCAATAGTTCGCCTGCGCCAGATTTTGGGCGAGGCGGGCGGCAAATCCATACGCTCAATTCGTGGCGTTGGATATCAATGGAAAATCATCTGATTTTTATCATGCAATAACTTTTATTACGAAAGACCAACACAATGCATAACCTTCCGTTTTACAATGCCCTGAACAGGATTCCCCAAGCTGTCCCCCCTATCTGGTTCATGCGTCAGGCAGGGCGCTATCACGAGCATTATCAAGTGCTTAGCAAGGAGCATGGATTCACTAAATTATGCAAAACTCCTGACCTGGCGGCAGAGGTAGCGCTTGGTCCCATTGATGATTTTGATTTTGATGTTTCAATCATGTTTAGCGATATCCTGTTTATCTTGTCGGCTCTTGGCATGGGTCTTGAATATACTTCTACCGGGCCAAAACTTGAATTTTCTTTGGATGCAAAAACCATTTCAAGGCTTGATACTTCTCAAAATGCTATCGAGCGCTTAACTTTTCAGGCCGAGGCGTTGAAAAAAACCCGTCAGCGATTGCCCGATAACAAAAGCCTGATTGGTTTTAATGGCGGCTTGTGGAGCCTGTTTACCTATGCGGTCGAGGGCACCCATAAAGGCTCATTGATTAAAACCAAAAGCTCCATGGATCTGTTTCATCCGTTTATGGAATTGTTGCTGCCGGTATTGATCGAAAATACCAGGCAACAGCTTGAAGCGGGGGCTGAAATCGTAATGATGTTTGATACCGCAGCCGGAGAACTTTCTCCCTCCCTTTATCACTCGCTGGTGGTTCCATATCTTGAAAAACTGGTTTCGTGTTTTCCTAAAAAAATAGGGCTTTATACCAAGGGAACCACCCCCTCCCATTACGATCATCCGCTATTTAAATCAGATATTCTGGCCGGTCTTGGGGTTGATCATCGCTGGTCGGCCGCAGATTTGGGCAGGCTGCCCACCGGATTTTCTCAAGGTAACTTTGATCAAACCTTGTTGTTTTTACCCAAGGATGAGTTCCTTTCCCATCTGCATATATATCTGGATAAAATCTATGAAACCGGTCCTCCTCCCGGCTGGGTAAGTGCCTTGGGGCATGGGGTGCTTCCAAAAACGCCCACTTCAAATGTTCGCCTGTTCGTAAACACCGTGCGCCAATATGCCCAGGAACACACTAGTGTGGAACACGTCAGCGCGGAACACGTCAGCGCGGAACATGTCAGCGCAGAACACGCCCCAACCGAACCTGCCTTGAAGGCCTAAAAATATGACTGATTTGATTGCAAAATATGACCGGCCGGTGCCGCGCTATACCTCTTATCCAACCGTTCCCTATTGGAAGGATGCACCCACATCCGCCGAGTGGATAGAATCATTGAACAGGACCTTTTCCAGGCCGGACGGTCCAAATTCAGACAAGTCATGGAGCCTTTATATTCACATACCTTTTTGTGAATCTCTGTGCTGTTTTTGCGCCTGCAACACTACCATCAGCCGCAATCATGACCGCTATGAAGGTCAGTATATTGATTGTGTCCTTGCGGAGTGGAAAACCTATCTGGCACAAGTTCCGGACCTTGCATCAAAGACCTTGAAGAATATTCACCTTGGGGGCGGCACACCGACGTTCCTTAGCCCACAAAATCTTGCTCGCTTGCTAAAGCCAATCCTTTCTGCGGTGAACACCGACCCAAAAGGTTTTGAAGGCTCAATCGAAGTTCATCCCAATTATACAACTGAAGAACATTTGAAAGTTTTGAATGAACTTGGCTTTAATCGCATCTCCATCGGAGTTCAGGACTTTAATCTGAGTGTGCAAAAACTGGTCAATCGCATCCAGCCGCCAAAAGTTACAGCAAAAACTGTCGATGATGCCAGAAAACTGGGTTTTACCTCTGTAAATTTTGATCTGATTTATGGTCTCCCGGGGCAGGGCATGGAAGAAATGCAATATACAATTGATCAAACCCTAAAGAACATGCCTGATCGTATTGCGCTATATTCTTTGGCTATTGTACCATGGATAAAGCCCGCTCAGCGCCATTTCAAGGACGAGGATTTGCCCGCTCCGGAAGAAAAACGCGCCCTTTATGAATATGCAAAAACAAGATTGCTTAATGCGGGGTATATTGAAATTGGCATGGATCATTTTTCATTGGCGAATGATGACCTTTTGCTGGCCATGAATGAGGGCAGACTGCATAGAAATTTCATGGGTTACACGGATCAAAAAACCGATATTCTTTTGGGCCTTGGGGTTAGTTCAATTTCCGCCTCGCCGGATTGCTTCCACCAGAATCAAAAAATTCTCTCTCTTTATGAGGCTAAAGCAGGAGATGGAGAAGTCCCCACCATGCGCGGTCATAAATTAACTGCGATGGACCAGAAAATTCAGGGCCAGATATTGCAGTTGATGACTGGGTTTAAGACCAGATTTTTGGATGCGGAGCAGGAAGCGGCCGTAACAGAGCGCTTATCAGAAATGCTAAAAGATAATTTGGTCAGTATTGAAAATTCAACGCTGACAATTTCTGAAACCGGGAAAAGTTTTTTAAGAATTGTTTGCGCCGCCTTTGATGAGCGTCTTGCCAAAGCCAAACCCGAGCAGAACACATTTTCAAAAGCCATATGAAAGTCTTTATTGCAGGGGCGGGAATTTCCGGTCTGTTAAGTGCCTTTTATTTGGTAAGGGCAGGGTTTGAAGTTGAAATACATGAAAAGTCCGCCAGAGCCGGTGGCTTGATCCGAACTGTTCATTCCCCCTTTGGTCCCCTTGAAAATGGCGCCGCTTCACTACTCAATTCACCTGAAGTGCAAAACCTGTTTGATGAACTTGGAATAAGTGCAGCAAAACCGGGTTCACGTGCTGGCGCCAGATATATTTATCGAGATTTCCCAAGGCGTTGGCCGCTGAGTTTGAATCAATCTATCGAGTTCTTTACCGGCGTTACACGATTGGCTTTTTCACCAGATAAGGGTTTGCAATCCGGGCAGAGTGTGCGCGAGTGGGGGCAAAAATATTTTGGTAAGCAAGCCAGTTCCCTGTTGATTGAAACTGCATTACAGGGGGTCTATGCCGGGGACGCTGAGCGCATGAGTGTTGAACTTGTTTTGGGGCCAATGCTGAAAAAAACCAATAAGATAAAAGGCTTCAGGCGCAATCTTCATAAGGGCGCAGCAATGCCCGACGGGGGGATGGGGAAACTGATTTCAGCTCTTGTTGCCTATCTGGAAAACGCCGGGGTTAAAATTAATTTTGGCTCTGAAATCAAGAGCGCTGATATTGACCTTTCCAGCCCGTGGATTATTGCCACCCCAATTACAGCTGCGGGAAAACTGTTGTCTGGCATGGGGGTGGATGGGGGAGGCGAATTACAAGCCCATGAAATGCTGAACCTGACCAGTATTCATCTGGTTTTTGAGAATTCACCACTGCCATTTGATGGGGTTGGTTGTCTGTTTCCCAAAAGTGCTGGTTTTAATTCACTTGGCCTTCTGACCGGAAAAACTGCATTTCCCAATCAGTTTAATCGGCCGGTTGAGCGCTGGTTTATTGGCGGTGCGCTTTCAAAGAATACTGCCCATTTAACCGAAAATGAACTTGTTGATCTGGTGCTTGCCGATCGACAGGTTTTGACTAAAGACAGGCACAAACCCAGTGTTGTCCATGTTTTTTCCAACCCCTGTGCGCTTCCCCACTTTACCAATGAACTTGCCCGGATCCGCACAAAGCTGTCTCCCCCTACCAACATGTATTTGCTTGGGAATTATACCGGTGGAATTGGCCTGACTTCCATACACAAACAATGCAAAAACATGCCCGGGCGAATAAAATCAGGCCAATGATATAACGACTTGTTGAAATGTGTCCCTTTGCTCAAAAATCGGTTGAGTTTGCAGCTGAAGATATTTACAAGCCTGACAAATTCCATGTCAGGCAAATTAAAAAATTTGCTATCCATGCCCCAATATTAATTTCAGTTGATTTTTAGCTTAAAAAACAAGGATATCTTCCATGCAAAAAGGCGCTTCTTTGCCTCAGGTTACCTTTCATACAAGGGTGCGAGATGATTCAATCGGCGGAGACAATCCGTTTAAGTGGGAAGATAAAACCACCTCTGATTATTTTTCCGGAAAAAGAGTAATTTTATTTTCTCTTCCCGGCGCATTTACCCCGACCTGCTCCACCTATCAACTGCCCGGATATGAAAAGGGAGCGGCTGACTTTGCTCAACAGGGCATTGATGAACTTTATTGCCTGTCGGTCAATGATAGCTTTGTCATGAATAAATGGGCTCAGGATCAGGGGCTGGAGAATGTTAAGGTAATACCCGATGGCGCTGGTGAATTTTCTCGTCGCATGGGCATGCTGGTTGATAAAAGCAATATTGGTTTTGGTCCTCGTTCCTGGCGTTATGCCGCTGTGGTCAATGATGGAGTTGTTGAGGCATGGTTTGAAGAGCCCGGAATTTGTGATAATCATGGTGAAGACCCTTATGGTGTCTCTTCTCCAAAAACTGTTTTGGCCTGGCTTAAAGAAAACAAATAGGGTTCGGGGTTTTTGATCGCCCATCACTTTGTCGGTAGGGTGGCGATCTCAATTGACTTACATAAATACCTAAAGCAAATTGAATCAATTCTTTAAGGGAGCGCGCTAAATGCTTATGTTTGTTTCAGGTCTGGTATTGTTTTTTGCCATTCACCTGGTGCCGATTTTAGCACCGAATATCAAAGAAAATATCATAACAAAATCCAGCAAGTCTGTTTGGATGCGCTCATATACTGCCATATCCCTGATTGGGTTTTTGCTGATTGTATTTGGCTGGGGTCAGTTCCGCCCGGTTGCCCCCATCGTTTATGACCCGCCATCATGGGGACGTGACGCAACCATGTCGCTGGTCTGGCTGGCATTTATTTTATTTTCTATCCCGCGCAAAAAACCCGGTCGCATATTAGTAATTGTCAAACATCCCATGGTGACCGGAGTGATTTTGTGGTCGCTTGGCCATTTGCTGGTTAATGGCGATCTGGCATCAGTTATGGCGTTTGGCAGCTTTTTGGCTTTTGCACTCCTTTCCAGGTTTTCAAAGATTGTTAAGGGAGATGAAGGGATAAAATTTGTCTCTTATCGTGGTGATATTATTGGCGTCGTTGGCGGCACGGTATTATATGCAGCATTTGTTTTATGGGCCCATTTCTGGTTGTTTGGCGTTTCACCGATTTAATGCTGTTGGCATAAATAATTTCTTCGCGTAAGAAAATAAAAAGCAATCAATTGCAATCAAGCAGTTCACCCCCTATTGTGCGGCGCGAATGACCTAACACCCAAAAACCCGTCATCTAAGCAGAGTAAATTATGACCGAAGAACGAATTTTTTCAGAAATTGACGAAGAACTGCGCTCAGATCGTATGAATTCCCTTTGGCGTCGATTTGGTCCGTTGTTGATTGGTGCAGCTGTACTGGTTGTTATTCTGGTTGGTGCCAATGAAGGCTGGCGCTGGTTTAAAAGCGATCAGGCGGCGCGCTCGTCTGATCAGTTTTATTCAGCGATGGAGCTGCTCGATAATAACCAGCGCGATGCGGCCATTGCAGCGTTTGATCAAACCATTGCGACCAGCTCGGGCCAATATCCGCTTTTGGCGCGTTTTGTTAAGGCCTCTGTTCTGGCTGATGAGGGAAAAACAGAAGAAGCGGTGGCAGCCTATGATGCCCTTGCCAATACCGGCAGCAATACCCGCATCCGCGAACTGGCTTTGCTCATGGCCTCTGCTCTTTTGGTGGATTCAGGCGATATCGTTGGCATTCAAACGCGTTTGGCAGGCTTGATGGCGCCGGGCAACCCTTATCAGGGCAGCGCTCGCGAAATGTTGGGTCTGGCCTATTATAAATCCGGTGATTTGGAGGCTGCTCAAAATGAATTTGCCGAAGTGATCGCCAACCCCAACACACCCGTCGAATTGTTAAATCGGGTGCAGCTTCTTCAGGCACAACTGCAAGCCGAGGGTGCGCCAATTCCAAGTGATATGGATTTGTTTCTCTCCCAGTAAATATTTATCTTAAACCATCATATGTAAAATTCATATTGTCCTTAAAAGTCAGCCAGTGAGAAACGGCCAATGAAAATCACTGTTGCAATTGTCGGTCGCCCCAATGTGGGTAAATCCACCCTGTTTAATCGACTGGTTGGTCGTCGTATGGCATTGGTTGATGACACGCCGGGGGTAACTCGCGATCGGCGCGAGGGGGAAGGGCGCATTGGCGAGCTGGAATTTACTCTGGTTGATACCGCCGGTTATGAAGAGGCTACCGGAAATTCCCTTGAAGCACGAATGCGCCAGCAAACCGAGACGGCAATTGCTGAAGCTGATGTTATTTTGTTTATGATTGATGCAAGGGCCGGGATCACTCCCCTTGATCAGACATTTGGCGCCCTGTTGCGCAAATCCAATTCTGAAGTGCATCTGGTGGGCAATAAGGCCGAAGGGCGCGCCTCGGAAGCTGGCTTGCTTGATGCATTCTCACTTGGTTTGGGAGAAGCGATACCTCTATCTGCCGAGCATGGGGTCGGCATTGGTGATCTTTATAATATCATTGCAAAAGCCGCCGAAGAAGCCAAACTGCTAGAAGAAGAAGTTAAAGCCGGGGCGGACAAAGATTATTTGCCGCAAATCAATGTTGATGTGGAACCGGATAGCGAAATCGTTCCGCGTTGGGATCCGAACCGGCATTTGAACGTAGCCATAGTTGGCCGCCCCAACGCCGGCAAATCCACCCTGATCAATCGTCTTGTGGGGGAGGAGCGGGTGCTTACCGGCCCCGAGGCTGGAATTACCCGCGATTCAATCATGGTCCCCTGGGAATATGAGGGCAGAACTATAAATCTGGTTGATACCGCCGGGATCAGACGGCGGGCAAAAGTGCGCAAGAAGCTGGAAAAACTTGCGGTAGCTGATGCGTTGCGCTCGATCCAGTATGCAGAAATCGTTGTGTTGATGCTGGACGCTACTCAGCCGTTTGAAAAGCAGGATTTGCAACTGGCCGATCTGGTGGAGCGCGAGGGCAGGGCGCTGGTTATCGCCGTTAATAAATGGGATTTGATCAAGGATAAAAACCAGACGCTGGAAAAACTGCGCGAAGCCTGCGAGAGGCTTCTGCCGCAATTGCGTGGCGTGCCCTTGATTACCCTTTCAGGCCTGACTGGAAAGAACATTCCAAATCTGATGCAGGCGATTTTTGAAATCGAGCGCAACTGGAATATTCGTTTGCCGACCTCCAAAGTCAATCAATGGCTTTCATCCATGGTGCAGGCGCACACGCCTCCGGCGGTTTCCGGCAGGCGTTTAAAAATGCGCTATATGACTCAGGTAAAATCGCGTCCACCAACTTTTATTCTGTTTTGCTCACGCCCCGATGCCCTTCCAACTGCCTATACCCGCTATCTGGTAAATGGCATGCGCGAACATTTCTCGATTCATGGCTCCCCCATCAGACTATGGATAAGAGCCGGGGAAAACCCCTATCATGAAAAGAACAAACGAAAATTGGGCTGATTTTTCAATCGGTTGCGCTTGGTTACTGAATCAAAGTATATGTTATCAACTTTCGGCGATGGCTTCGATTTCCAGCAACCACGCCTCATCAAATATTCCAGTGATGATAACAGTGAGCGCCGGTGCGCAATTACCCAATGCCAATTGTCGTGCTTCGCGATTTTCAAGGTTGTATTTTCTGTCTGAAAGAAAGATCGTCACCTTCACCAGATTTTCAATGCTCATATCTGCCGCCTGCAATTGAGAAATGATGTTTTGCCAGACCAGAGCTGCCTGATCTTTGAATGAATTGGGCAAATCTCCTTCCTTTGTCATAGGAACCTGTCCGCTAACATAAAGCCGACGGACGGTGCCACTAACTTCAATTGCCTGGGAATAACCGCCAATAGCTGGCGGTGCGTTTTGTGCATTGATTTGTTTTGAAGACATTGAAAGTTTCTCCGATCGTTGATCTATATAAGAAACCTAAATATCGCTGAATTCACCCGTTCGGATATCAAAAATCTGTCCGGTTTCAGCCATGTCTGGGCTGATAAGGTCGACAAGTTTTGGTGCAATTTCTTTTGGCGCTGGCAAAGTCATCGGATCTTCTCCCGGCACTGCCTTGGCCCGCATGGAGGTTCTTACAGCTCCGGGATAAAATACGTTTACCTTGACCTTTGTCTGGGCCAATTCACCCCCATAGGCTTTTGCCATGGCGTTAAGCGCTGCTTTGGTCGCCGCATATAATCCCCAATAGGGGCGGGCGCTGCTGGCAGAGCTGGATGATACGAACACCACGCGACCCGCATCAGCAGCTCGCAGCAATACATCCATGGAGCGCACTAACCGATATGGGGCGGTGACGTTTATTTCCATAACCTTGGCAAATTCTTTTGGTGAAATATGGGGCAGAGGCGAAATTATGCCCAATAAAGCCGCATTGACGATCATGCCGTCAAGTTTACCCCATCTTTCGAAAATCTGATGGCCCAGCCGGTCGATGGCATCTCCATCTTTCAGATCAAAAGGCACCAGTGTGCAGGTGCCCCCTGCCGCCTGAATTTCATCATCCAGATCTTCCAGTCCGCCAACGGTGCGCGCCACAGCAATAACATGAGCGCCCCGCGCCGCCGCCTCGATAGCTGCCGCATACCCTATACCTCTGGAGGCACCAGTGACCAGCACAGTTTTGTTTTTGAGATCATTATCTTTTGTCATAAGTTGCTTGGCTTTGGTTGGGGCAAGACCTGGGTTAAGACCTAAATCGCTTCTTTGAGCAGGGCGTTGATGCGCGTCGGCATCCCGGATTTATCAAGATCAGTCAGAGTGGTTGGATAATCGCCGGTAAAACAATGATCGGTAAACTGGGGATTGTTCGGATCGCGTTTATCTTCTCCCACCGCCTGATAAATCCCCTCAATGGACAAAAATTCCAATGTGTCAGCGCCAATAAAATCACACATTTCCTGCATGCTTTCAAAGCGGTTGGCCAACAGTTTTTCCCGGTCCGGTGTATCAATGCCATAAAAATCCGGGTGGGTGATTTGTGGGCTGGCCACTCGCAGATGAACTTCGCTGGCACCTGCATCGCGAACCAGTTGCACGATTTTATGGGATGTGGTGCCACGAACTATGGAATCATCGACCAGAATTACGCGCTTGCCCTTTAGCTGATCCCGGTTTGCCGAATGTTTCAGGCGCACACCAAGGGCGCGAATTCGCTGGTTTGGCTCGATAAATGTTCGTCCCACATAATGATTGCGGATAATGCCATATTCAAACGGAATACCAGACGCTTGAGAATAGCCCAAAGCTGCCGGAACACCACCATCGGGCACCGGCACCACCACATCTGCCTCCACCCCGGCCTCGGCGGCGAGGTTTGCTCCCATGCGCTTGCGCACCGAATATACGGAGCGGCCACCTACAATAGAATCGGGGCGCGAAAAATAAACATATTCAAACAGGCATAACCGCTCAGGCCCCGCATCGGGTAGCATCTGGCTACGAACCTTGATTTCTCCATCCATCTGACGCTCGCAAATGATGATTTCGCCCGGTTTTACATCCCGGATGAATTTTGCCCCGATAATATCCAGGGCACACGTTTCAGAAGCAAATATCGGGTTGCCCTCAAATTCTCCATAAACCAAGGGGCGAATTCCGTTGGTATCTCGTGCGCCAATCAGCTTGTTTCGGGTTAATGCAACAATGGCATATCCCCCCTCAACCTGCGCAATTGCCTCCACAAAGCGGGCAGCAGAATCCTTTTGTTTGGCCTTGGCTATCAGATGCAGCACCACTTCACTGTCCGAAGTTGACTGACAGATCGCGCCCTGTTCGATAATCTGGCGTCTTAAAGTCATGGAATTGGTAAAATTGCCATTATGAGCAATAGCTATGCCCCCGGCGTTCAACTCGGCAAACATTGGCTGCACATTACGAAGAATTGTCTCGCCGGTGGTTGAATAACGCACATGCCCGATGCCCGAATTTCCGGGCAGTTTTTCCATTACAGAGCTATCGGTGAAATGATCACCCACCAGTCCCATACGTCGCTCGGAATGGAACTGCGTGCCGTCAAAACTAACGATCCCCGCTGCTTCCTGCCCCCGATGCTGCAAAGCATGCAGACCAAGTGCTGTCAGGGTTGCGCTGTCTCCATGGCCCAAAATGCCAAACACGCCACATTCTTCACGCAGCGTGTCTCCTTCAAGGTCAAAATCTTCATCAGCGCGCACCGCTTCGCGTTGTTGGAGCGGCGGCGGAGGCGAACTTATCGGGGTGTCTGAAGAACCCACTTTCGATACGCTTTCATTGTTATGTGTCCCAATATATTTGAAACATCGGGCAATAGAATCATAATTTCCATTGTAAGTCCCTTTTAAGCGGGATTTCAACGGTTGGGAAAAGTTCTTAAACGTAAAAAATTAGGGTCCTGACCCTAGGGTCCCTGACCCTGGATTACTATGCAGGAGTCGTTAGAGGAACTTCCCCGGCGTTTGTGCCATTATCCAATTCTTCTTCGGTATTTTCCTGTGGCAAAATATCTGTTTCCTGCCCGCCGCGCTGCAATATATCGGTGATTTGTTGCTCAAGATTATCCGGAAGGGCAACAATCAAACTGTCTCCCAGGGACGAAAGCACCGGTAATGAGCGCGATTCTGAAGCCCATGATGGCAAAGAGTTGCCCAACAGCCATTGGCCAAATACCACTGCAACCACCCCGATAAGGGCGCCGCGCAATGCGCCAAAAACAAACCCTAACGTGCGATCAAGCGGGCCAATTCGTGAATCAACCACAAAATCTGCAACCTTCACCGTGATCAGGTGCAGCACGATCAACGAAATAATGAATGATACGATGACGGTGGCAATGTCCGCAACCAGCTCTTCACTGATATATGCGCGGGCGATCTCGGGCTGAGTCTGCCACATCCATACGGCAAATAATGCCGAACCTGCCCAGGTTCCAAGGGAAAGCACTTCACGGGTGAGCCCGCGTGCGGTTGCAAGAATTGCTGAAATAAAAACCAGCAGGCCAATGCCTACATCAAACGCCGTTAGCATGAATTTTTTCCAAATTATGTAATTGTTAAAAATCGTTTACTCTCAATTTATGCAAAATCCAAGCTCTTGGTGCAATCCAAAGCCAAACGTTTAAGTTTTTTTGCAAAAACTGTTGCTCTTTTGGCTCGCTTATTGTGTTTGAGGGATAAATTTTATGCTTTTGCCATCTACTATTTTTGCTGGCCGCGATGCGCCCCGCCAATTCACCAAGGGAAGAAAACTGATGCACCGTCAGGGATTTTTGTGCACCTTTGCTCAAGGCTTCTTTTGCCCCTTTGCCTGTGTGGGCCTGCTTAAAGCCCAGTTTTGCTGCCTCGCGCACCCTGATAGAGGAATGCACAACCGGCCTTACGCCTCCGGAAAGAGAAATTTCGCCAAAATATACCGCCTCTGAGGGCAGAGGCGCACCGGTAAGTGAAGAAATAAGCGCCGCAGCCACCGCCAGATCCGCCGCCGGTTCGCTGATTTTTAAGCCTCCCGCCACGTTGAGATATATGTCATTGGCACCGATTTTCACCCCGCACCGGCTTTCAAGCACGGCCAGAATCATCGCCAATCGTGCCCCATCCCATCCCACAACCGCCCGGCGTGGAGTGCCAAGCGGGGAGGGGGAAACCAGAGCCTGAATTTCTATCAATAGCGGTCGCGTGCCCTCCATACCGGCAAATACTGCTGACCCGGCAGCACCCTCATCTCGTTGATCCAAAAATAAAGCGCTGGGGTTTTTGACTTCTTTCAGCCCCAATTGCGTCATTTCAAACACGCCGATTTCATCGGTCGCCCCATAGCGGTTTTTCACCCCGCGCAATATTCGAAATGTGTGGCTGGCATCCCCTTCAAAATAAAGCACTGCATCCACCATATGCTCAACAACTCTCGGGCCCGCGATTTGCCCGTCTTTGGTTACATGACCGACCAGAACTACCGTCGCCCCGGTTTTTTTTGCATATTTGGTCATGGCCTGAGCAGAGGTCCTGACCTGAGTTACAGAACCCGGAGCGCTATCGACCCGATCAGTCCACAGGGTTTGAATAGAATCAATAACAATAAGGTCGGCCTGCTGGTTTTGCTCAAGGGTGGCCAGAATTGTTTCCACATTGGTTTCTGCCGCCAGCTCGACGGCGCTTTTTTCAACCCCCAACCGTTTGGCGCGCAGGCGCACTTGCGCAATGGCCTCTTCTCCCGAAACATAGATTACTCTATGGCCCTTGTCGGCCAGTTTAGCAGCTCCCTGTAACAACAGCGTTGATTTACCGATGCCCGGATCGCCGCCGACCAGAATAGCGCTGCCCTTGACAAAACCGCCCCCGGTTACCCGGTCCAGTTCGTCAATGCCGCATTTAATTCTTATGGCGTCTTCGCTTTTTCCAGCCAGAGAGACCAGCTTGGCCCCATATCCACCCGCCTTGACAGATTTTGGCCCGGCACCAATTCCACCGCCTGTCAGTTCTTCAACAATAGAGTTCCATTCGCCACAATTTTCGCACTTGCCATTCCATTGGGAATAGCTGGCAGCACAATTCTGACAGGTGAAGCTGGTTTTTAGTCGTGCCAATTCAAAGTGCCTTTCAAGCCGTTCGGCTTTCGTTAAAATTTAGCCCCGCTAAAACTTAGCCCCGCTAAAACTTAGCCTTCGCTTAAATTGCCACTTTCATCGCGATAAAAACGATTGAAGCGACCATGCAGCGAGGTGAGAATTTCATAACCGATAGTTCCACTGGCATCAGCCAGATCATCAATGGAGATATTCGGCCCGATTATTTCAATCATTTCGCCCGGGTCAGGAATTGCGGGCCCCAATTCGGTAATGTCAACAATGATCGTATCCATGGAAACACGGCCCAATATGGGCGCCAGCTTTCCTTTAATGGCCACAAATCCGCCCGATCGTGCGTTTGATGATGAAGCTGAACGTAACATTCCATCGCTATATCCTGCGCCAACAATTGCCAACCGACTATCCCTGTTTAAGGTTTGAGTGGCACCATAACCAACGCTTTCGCCGGTTCTGGCTTCTCTGATTTGAATTAGCGGCATTTCTAAAGTCACAACGCCCGCCATGGGGTTTGGCCGCCCTTGAATAGCGCGCCCTCCATAAAGGGAAATTCCGGGCCTCACCATCTGAAAATGATTTTCTCTTCCACCCAAAATGGCGGCAGAGTTGGCCAGCGACGCCGGGATTTGAGGAAACTGAGCTATCACCGATTGAAAAAGCGCTCTTTGAGTGTTGTTTTTTTCATGGGCGGGAATATCTGCACAGGCCAGATGGCTCATGATTACCTGGGGCAGATATCCAGTTTCTTTTATTCGGCTTTGCACGATGGAAATATCCAAAAGCCTGAAACCCAGCCGGTTCATTCCCGTATCAAACTGAAAACCGGCCGGCAATGCTTCCCCGGCCTCAAGACAGATCGCCAGCCATTCATCCAGCATGGGCAAAGAATTTATAACCGGCATCAGATTGTGCTGGGCATATAATTTACCAGCGCCCGCAAACAGTCCATTGAGAATAAAAATATGAGCGTTAGGCATTTGGGTTCGCAGCGTCAAACCTTCATCAGGGGTAGCGACAAAAAAGAACTGAGCCCCGGCATGGGATAGAGTTGCTGCAACCCGTTCCATTCCGCATCCGTAAGCATTGGCTTTTACAACCGCCGCCGTCAGGGAATTAGCTGAAATGGTGTCCAGACCTTTCCAGTTGCGAGCAATCGCACCCAAATCAATGGTCAGACGGCCGCTAAATTGTCCAATATGTGCGTTCACACAAAAATCCGTATCATTTTGAAACCTTTTTTGTCTGCATCTAAATTCATATGCAGAACGTTTACAAAAGTGCGCATCATATCAATGTTTTGATGGCGCATTTATTTGCAAAGGTTTGTTTGCCCCAAATATCAGGATCATGACCCAACAGGATCGTGACCCTAATTGTCGATTCGTTGAGAAGAATACTCTGTTCGGGCCAAATTTGAAAATCTGGTCAAATGATCCACAAACGCTAACGATACCGTGCCGGTTGGACCGTGGCGCTGTTTGCCAATAATCACATCGGCGACCCCATGGGCTTTTTCCATTTCTTCCTGCCAGATAGTGTGCTCGTTGGTGCCTTCTTTGGGCTGTTTGTTTTTCAGATAATATTCTTCTCGGTAAATAAACATCACCACATCTGCATCCTGCTCGATTGAACCGGATTCACGCAAATCGGAAAGTTGGGGACGTTTGTCGTCACGATTTTCCACCTGACGGGAAAGTTGTGAGAGGGCAATGATTGGCACCTCCAGCTCTTTGGCCAGAGCTTTTAAAGATGTGGTGATTTCCGTCAATTCCTGCACCCGGTTGGCATTGGAGTTTTTTGAGGATCCGGAAAGGAGCTGTAAATAGTCAACAATCAGCAGATCCAGGCCCTTTTGCCGCTTTAATCTTCTGGCCCGCGCAGACAATTGCGAAACCGAAATTCCACCGGTGTCATCAATATAAAGGGGGACCTGTGACAGCATATTAGAAGTATCAACGAGTGTGGAAAACTGGCTTTCGTGGATATTGCCACGGCGAATTTCCGATGAGGAAATTCCGGATTGCTCGGCAAGAATTCTGGTTGCCAATTGCTCTGAGCTCATTTCCAGAGAAAAGAACCCGACAATTCCGCCGTCTTCGGCTTTAATGCGTCCGTCGGGCAGGGTGGAGGATTTATAGGACTTTGCCACATGAAATGCCAGATTGGTGGCCAGGGCGGTTTTGCCCATTGCCGGGCGGGCGGCAAGAATAATCAAATCGGATTTTTGCAAACCGCCCATCAGTCGATCAAGATCGCTTAAGCCTGTGGCAATTCCCGAAAGTCCGCCATCGCGTTTATATGCTTCTCCCGCCATGGCAATTGCATCACGCAAAGCGGTATTAAATCCCTGAAATCCACCATCATATCTTCCCTTTTCCGCCAGATCAAAAAGCTGGCGTTCTGCCGCTTCAATCTGGGAGCTGGGGGTAAGCTCCACATCACGGTCATAGGCCACCTCGACCATTTCTTCCCCGATTTGAATGAGCGCGCGCTCTAAAGCCAGATCATAAATTGTCTGACCATAATCATAGGCGTTGATTACCGTTGTGGCTTCGGCGGCTAAACGGGCAAGATATTGCGCCATCGAGACGTTTTCGATCAATTCATCGGGCAAAAAAGTTTTGGCAGTTATCGGGGTTGCAGTTTTTCCGGCCCGGACGATTTTGCCGAGAACTTCATAAATTTCCTGATGCACAGCTTCATAAAAGTGCTCTTTTTCCAGAAAATCCGAAACCCTGAAAAACGCTTCATTATTTACTAAAATTGCACCCAGCATTGCCTGCTCAGCGTCAATATTATGGGGCGCAAGCCTGTAGGAGCCCTCTTTTCCCTCCGGATGTAACTGACGCACCGCATCCATAAAATTTTCCAACTAGTTTGTGATCTAAGGTTGACCGTGGCCACAATTTTATTCACCCGAAATGGGTAGCAAATTCGCTTAAGCCAGTATGCTAAACCAACGCTTCACGCAGATACCTCTTCACGATATCTCTTGCCACTTTTTAACCACAATTGAGCGCCGTGCGGTAGGCCGGATACATAAATAAACTGCTAAAATCTAATTCTTTTTTATTGCATGTTAACAGCGGGGATAAATCAATTTTGCAAAAGTTTTCGCTTTTTCGAATAAATATTTTTTACGAATCATCTGGCTTGCCTTCATCGTATCCGATTAATTTGAAGATGTTTTGGCAAAGCTGTTCAAATACTCGTTATTTGTTCTTAAAATAAAAAAACCGGGCAGTGCCCGGTTTTAATTTATCAAATGTAATACGTGCCTTAAAAAAGAAGGAAAATCTATTCCTTGTCGTTGGAAGCTTCGTCTTCAGAGACTTCTTCAGATGTTGCATCTTCACCTTCAGCTTCGTCTTCAGATGTTGTATCTTCAGAGGCATCGTCTTCTTCGGAAACAGGTTCATCTTTTTCGGCAACATCGTCATCAAAGCTGGCAACGGTCATGTCTTCGCCTGCTTCCTGACGTTGTGCTTCCGCTTCTGAACGGGCCACATTTACATTTACGATCACTTCAACTTCCGCATGAAGTTTAAGCGAAACCTCGTGAATGCCAACAGTTTTGATGGGCAGTGGCAGATCAATGGCGCTGCGAACAACACTAAATCCATTTTTCTCAAGCCCGTCTGAGATATCGCGCGATGACACTGAACCATAGAGCGTTCCCGCTTCTGATGCCTGCCGGATCATCACGACATTTGCCCCGTTAAGGCCATCAGCGATGCCAGCGGCTTCATTGCGCCGGTCTTCATTGCGTTTTTCGATTACTTCGCGTTCGGCTTCAAATTTAGCCCGGTTGGCTTCATTGGCCCGGATTGCTTTGCCCTGGGGCAAAAGATAGTTGCGGCCAAAGCCACTTTTTACGTTTACTTCATCCCCGATGGTGCCAAGGCGGCCCACTCTTTCAAGAAGAATGACTTTCATGATATTTTCTCCTGCGTGCTGTCCCGCTTGCGGTCAGTTAGTTGCCGCTTTGCGGTTAGAAATCCCAAAAAACACTTTTGGGTTCCAACGAAAAACTGATTTTTCCGATCGTTTCTCTACGAATTTATTTTTCTGCGAAGGTCAACAGACCAAGAAAACGAGCCCGCTTGATGGCTTTTGCCAGTTCGCGTTGTTTTTTGGCTGAAACTGCGGTTATTCTGCTCGGAACGATTTTACCACGTTCTGACACATAGCGCTGCAACAGGCGTACATCAAGATAGTTGATGCTTGGTGCGTTTGGTCCTGTAAACGGACAGGTTTTGCGACGACGCTGAAAAGGACGCCGTGCCTGAACGGCTGTGAGATCTCTAATAGCCATAACTCAAGTTCCTTTTTGTTAGCGGCGAGGGCGACGATCAGAGCGATCATCCCGGTCACGTTTTTGCATCATTACAGAGGGTCCATCATTTAAGGTTTCAACCCTTAGGGTCAAAAATCTCAAAATATCTTCATTGATTCGCATCTGGCGCTCCATTTCTTCCATGGCAGCGTGGGGCGCTTCGATGTTAAGCAACGAATAATGGCCCTTGCGGTTTTTGCGAATGCGATAGGCCAGAGTTTTAAGACCCCAATATTCTTTTGAGGCGACAGAACCGCCGTTTTCCTCAAGAATTTTGATCAGATTTGCGGTTATTTCCTCAACCTGCTGCGCCGACACATCCTGCCGGGCAATATATATGTGTTCATAAAAAGCCATAGACGCCTTTTCCTTTTTAAGTTTTCAAATTCATTTTTTGGCGCAAAGCCTCTTTGAAACATCCAAAAAAGGCGTCCAAAGAATTCTTCAAAAGAGCGGGGACACGGGAGGCAGCAAGAAATATTTCCTAACCAGTCGAGCAAATCGACCCTCCGTTCAGCCCCCGGCCAAACAAATGCTTCGCGCGTCATATGGGTAGTTGTAAGAAAACGCAAGCTGTTTGTTGGCCTTTTATGCACTTGCAACTGTCTTTTGCGGGCAATAGATTGCCGGTTGCAAAAAAAGTCTAAACCATACTTGGGCAGGCACGGACTTGGGTAAAGCGGCGATTTAAATTAAACTCAAAAATAGTGTATTGTTATCAATACACCCTGAGATGAAGACGAAAATACAAGATTAAGGTGCAAAAAATGATCAAACGCGCATTCACTTTTCCCGGGCAGGGGTCCCAGGCCATTGGCATGGGGGTGGAATTATTTCAGGATTTTGCTGAGGCAAAACAGGTGTTTGAAGAGGTTGATGAAGCGCTTGGAGAAAGCCTTTCCACTTTGATATTTGAAGGCTCAGAAGACAAATTACGCCTGACACGAAATGCCCAGCCAGCTTTAATGGCGGTTTCACTTGCGGTAATTAAAGTGCTTGAAAGCAAGGGTATAAGCATTGAAAAACATGGCGCATTTGTCGCCGGGCATTCCCTTGGGGAATATTCAGCCCTATGTGCCGCGGGCACTTTTTCCATTTCCGATGCCGCGCGGCTGTTGCGCACCCGAGGTGATGCTATGCAAAGGGCAGTGGAGGTTGGTGCCGGTTCTATGGCGGCAATTTTGGGACTTGAACTTCCAGCGGTTGTCGAAATTGCCAAAACCGCCTCTCAAAGTGGCGTTTGTGAAGTTGCAAATGACAATGCCCCGGGACAGGTGGTAATTTCCGGTGCAAGTGCTGCCATTGAGCGTGCTGTTGAGCTGGCCAAAACCGCCGGTGCAAAACGTGCCATAATGCTGCCGGTCAGCGCACCGTTTCATTGCTCGCTTATGGCCCCGGCCGCAGAGGAAATGGAACAGGCTCTGGCTCTGGTTCAGATGAAAGACCCTGTTGTGCCCATTATTTGCAATGTTCTGGCCAATCCTTTGACCAGCGCGTCTCAAATCCGTAAATGCCTTATTGAACAGGTGACTTCAATGGTGCGTTGGCGTGAGGTCATCAATTGGTTGGCTGAGACGGGAGAAGTCACCCAGCTTCTTGAAGTTGGATCCGGGCGTGTGCTTACGGGTCTTGCCCGTCGCATCAATCGTAATTTAGAAGCACTGGCTGTGGGAACACCTGCTGACATTGACGCGATTGTTGAAAAGATTGCCGGAGAAAAAAATAACGGCGAGAGTATTAACGGAGAGAATAATGTTTGATTTAAACGGCAAACGTGCCCTGGTCACTGGAGCCAGCGGTGGCATCGGGTGGGAAATTGCCAAAGCCCTTTCAGCGGCGGGGGCTGAGGTCTGCCTTAGCGGTACAAGGGTTGAAAAGCTTGAAAAGCTTAGCTCTGAAATCGAGGGGGTTACCCATATCCTGCCCTGCGATCTTTCTGACCTTGATGCGGTGGATCAACTGGTTCCCTCTGCAGTTGCGGCTATGTCCGGCATTGATATTTTAATCAATAATGCAGGAATGACCCGCGACAATATCTTTATGCGCATGAAAAATGAGGAATGGGACCGGGTGATGCTGGTAAATCTCACCGCCGCATTTCGCCTTTCAAGATCAGTGTTGCGCCCGATGATGAAACAAAGATATGGCCGCATCATTGGCATATCTTCAGTGGTTGGAGTTGCTGGTAATGGCGGACAGGCAAATTATGCGGCCTCCAAAGCCGGATTAATCGCCATGTCAAAATCCCTGGCCCAGGAGGTTGCATCGCGCAATATTACGGTAAATTCAATTGCTCCAGGGTTTATTGCCTCAGCCATGACTGATGAATTGAACGACAAACAGCGGGACGCGATTATGGCCCAAATTCCTGCAGCGCGTCTGGGTACAGCTAAGGAAGTTGCCGCTTCTACCCTGTTTTTGGCCTCTGACACATCAGGGTATATAACCGGGCATACCTTAAACGTTAATGGCGGCATGTTGATGATTTAACAGGGAATGCTCGTGATAAGTTCGGCACCTGATAATCTGATAGAATAAAAACCTAAGCGGTTTAAAAACTCATCAAACACAATGTGGCCAAAGTGAATAAAGTATGTTAGGCCCCAATTTCCTGAGAGGGGCCAACGATCGTTGGGGTGCTGGATTAATGACTAATTGACCATGGTTGGATTGAGATTTTGAATTGATGAGTATCAAGATATTCGTTAAGGAAATATCAGATATGGAAATTCTTGGTATGGAAATATTCTGCTCGAACGGTTAAACATATAAAATAATGGACTTATAGAAAAAAGGATTTGAATATGAGCGATGTCGCAGACCGCGTGCGCAAGATTGTTGTTGAACACTTGAACGTTGAAGCCGATAAAGTCACCGACAAGGCGAGTTTCATTGACGATTTGGGCGCCGATTCGCTCGATCAGGTTGAACTGGTTATGGCATTTGAAGAAGAATTTTCCGTTGAAATTCCTGATGATGCCGCTGAAACCATTCAGACCTTTGGCAATGCTGTTGAGTTTTTGACCAAGGCTACAGCTTAATACCTCTTGGTATGGGGTTTTTAATCCATGAAAATGCGCCGTGTTGTTATTACAGGCATGGGAATTGTCTCACCGCTTGGTGTTGGAATTGAGCCTGTTTGGGCAAATATTCTGGCCGGTAAAAGCGGCGCGTCGCGCATTAAAGGATTTGAGGTAGACGATCTGGCCTGCCAGATTGCCTGCCATATCCCTTTGGGGACCACCAGTGAGGGTAAATTTGACCCTGACGACTGGATGGAACCCAAGGAACAGCGCAAGGTTGATCCGTTTATTGTCTATGCCATGTCAGCCGCAACTCAGGCCCTAAACGATGCAGGCTACGAGGCAATAACTCAAGAGCAGCAAGAGCGCACAGGGGTGATGATTGGCTCGGGTATCGGGGGAATTGGCGGAATTGCTGAGGCGGCTCTAACCCTTGAAGCGCGTGGTCCGCGTCGCATAAGCCCGTTTTTTATTCCCGGTCGTTTGATAAATCTTCCCTCTGGATATGTTTCTATCCGCCATGGCCTGAAGGGGCCAAACCACGCCGTTTCCACTGCCTGTTCCACCGGTTGCCACGCCATTGGAGATGCAGCGCGCATGATAATGCTCGATGATGCCGATGTTATGCTCGCGGGGGGAACTGAAAGTCCACTTAACCGTCTCTCGATTGCCGGTTTTGCCGCTAGCCGTGCCCTTTCAACTGGATTTAATGATCGCCCTGAAATGGCTTCGCGACCCTATGATAAAGACCGGGATGGTTTTGTAATGGGCGAGGGGGCAGGGGTTGTTATGCTGGAAGAATTTGAGCATGCAAAAGCGCGCGGAGCCAAAATTTACGGGGAAGTAATCGGCTATGGTCTTAGTGGGGATGCTCACCACATAACCGCACCGGCCAGCGATGGAAATGGTGGATTTCGCTCCATGGCAGCGGCCATTAAACGGGCTGAAATTTTACCACAAGAAATTGACTATATTAACGCTCATGGCACTTCTACTCCTCTGGGGGATGAAATCGAGCTTGGTGCTGTTACCCGTCTTTTGGGGGCGGCGGCAAATGGTGTTGTCATGTCTTCAACCAAATCTGCCATTGGGCATTTGCTGGGAGCCGCCGGGGCAGTTGAGGCCATATTTTCCCTGCTGGCAATTCGTGACAATATTGCCCCGCCAACCATAAATCTGGATAACCCTTCGATTGAAACTGTTATAAACCTTGCTCCAAACAAACCGGTTAAAAAGCAGATTGATACGGTTCTTTCGAATTCATTTGGTTTTGGTGGAACCAATGCATCATTGATTTTTCGTCGGGTGAGCTGATTGGCCTTTTGTGAACGCAATCTCATATTAATAATTGCAACGCCAATCGTCAGTTAACTCGCATGACCATGGATTTGTTGGAGACTTTGAATAATGACTATGAATACCCGTCAGAAAAAACTCAAAAAAAAACGCCGCTCACGCAATGGCTTCTTAGAGCTTCTCAATGCTTTGCTTACGATGGTTGTGCTTGGGGTTCTTGTGGCCGGTGGTATTTTCTTTGTAGCCACCCAGCGCTATTATGCAAAAGGTCCCATGAGTGAGAATAGGGTTTTTCTGGTTGAGCAGGGCCTTGGGCTTGCAGCTGTTGCTAATCGCCTTGAAACGGCAAATCTGATTGCGAATCGCTGGATATTTCAGTTTGGTGCCATGCTTCAGCGCAAGCAATCTTCCATCCGGGCCGGTGAATATCAAATAGCTGCCAATGCGTCCATGGCCGAAATCATCCTTGAGATAACCGAAGGGCGAGCCATAACCTATTCGGTGACCATTCCCGAAGGCTTGACGTCCTGGGAGGCTGTGCAACGGATAAATGCTGCTCCAAATCTTACCGGAGAAATAACCGTAATTCCTGCGGAAGGATCGCTATTGCCAAACACCTATAGCTTTGAGCGTGGTTCGGATCGTCAGCTTGTTATTGATCGCATGGGCGAGGCATTTCAGGTTGAAGTTGCACAAATCTGGGAAACTCGCTCGCCTGATCTTCCCCTGAACTCTATTGAAGAGATGGTAATTCTGGCCTCTATTGTAGAGAAGGAAACCGGTATCGGAGCTGAGAGGGCCGGGGTGGCAGGGGTATTTATCAATCGTATAAATATTGGCATGCGTTTGCAGTCTGATCCAACTATAATTTATGGAATTACCAATGGTCAGGGATCATTGGGGCGCGGATTAAGACGTTCAGAAATTGACGAAAAAACTCCCTATAATACCTATCAGATTGATGGACTTCCCCCGACGCCGATTGCCAACCCCGGAGTTGCTGCCATGCGGGCCGTGGTTAACCCTGACGACACAGAAGCGCTGTTTTTTGTCGCAGATGGCACCGGCGGCCATGTTTTTGCCAATACTTATGCCGAACATCAGGTCAATGTTGCACGCTGGCGTGTAATTGAACGCGAAATGGCAGCAGAAGCTGCAAAGGCTGCAGAGCTTGCTCAAGAGGAGGCCGAAGCCGAAGCAACTCGCGATGCGTTGCAGCAGGAACAGGCGCCGTCGGTTGATAGTAACGGTTAGAGCGCTGCCAGGATAAGTGCTCTTGCGGTTATCCGCTTCGGCAGCGCGACCACAAATAGAGCGCTGCCAGGATAAGTGCTCTTGCGGTTATCCGCTTCGGCAGCGCGACCACAAATAGAGCGCTGCCAGGATAAGTGCTCTTGCGGTTATCCAGCCGGCCGGCGTGAGGCAAAAAAGACCAGTAACGAAGGTACTGGTTCGGCAGCGTGACCACAAAGACTTAGAGCATAGGTTTTGATTAAAATTAAAACCGGAAGTGCTATAGGAAAATTTTTGTGCGAAAATTTTTGTTCAATGGGGTGAAATTTTTAATTGAATTGCCCTATTCAAAATTGTCCGGGGTTTAGAATTGCAGTTTAGGGTCTTAATAGGTCCTGACCCTAGCTACATGCAAAGATCTTAGACAACTAAAATATGCCGTTTCATGGTCGCGGCGTGTTCGGGGGGGCAAAAGTCAAGTGAGTTCGAAAAAAATGAGACCAATTGCAAAAAAACTGGCCAGCATGACTGGCTATGCCCGCGTTAGCGATTCCATTGAGGACGCAAATATTCAAATTGAGATAAAAACTGTTAATTCACGCGGTCTGGATATCCGGCTGCGTGTGGGGCCGGGGTTTGACCCTTTGGAATCCCAAATCCGGCGTATGCTTGGAGACCGGCTGGTGCGCGGGTCCATTTCATGTTCAATTAGCTGCCAGCGCGACGTAGGCGGAAGCCAGTTGGAGATCAATCAGCAGGCCCTCGGCGCGGTACTTGATGCCCTTGATGCTCTGTCCGGAAAGATTGAGGCTGATAGACCGCGCCTTGACGGTATTCTTGCCATCAAGGGTGTGTTGGAAACCCGCGAGAAGCCCATGAGCGCCGAAGTGGAAGAGAACCTGCACAGCGCTATTTTATCTTTGCTCCATACCTGCATTGATGATCTGGTACAGGCTCGCCAGTTTGAAGGTGCCAGATTGAGAGAATTCATTTCGACCCGCATTGATGAAATCGAAAACCTTACCCGTGCAGCCGAAGATCATCCCTCCAGGCGCCGGGAAGTTTTTGTAGAGCGAATTTCGCGCCAGATTGGTGATTTAAGCGATGCAGGTTCGGTTTTATCAGAGGAACGGCTGCACCATGAAGCACTTATTCTGGCAACAAAAGCCGATATCAGAGAAGAGCTGGATCGGCTTTTTTCCCATGTGAAGTCCGCACGCCAATTAATCGCTTCCGGGGGTCCCGTGGGGCGCAAGTTGGATTTTCTTGCTCAGGAATTTAATCGCGAGGCCAACACCCTTTGCTCTAAAAGCCATGCGGTTGAATTGACCACGATTGGTCTGGATCTGAAATCATCAATAGATCAGTTGCGCGAGCAGGTGCAAAATATCGAATAGAATAAGCTGCGCCCATTCCCTTAAAAACGGCGGGATGGTTGCTTAGATAACCAGACTCAGATTTCAGTGGATTTCTGGACAAGCGGGTTAAAATTGGGGAGCTGTTTTATGGAATTTTCACGACATGGTGTCATGCTGGTTATCGCTTCGCCATCGGGTGCCGGTAAATCTTCTATCACCCGTCGCTTGCTGGCAGATCAAAATAATCTCACCATGTCGGTGTCAGTTACCACCCGCAAAATGCGTGAAGGCGAGGTAGAGGGTATTGACTATTATTTTGTTGATATGGCCAAATTTGAAGCCATGCGCGAACAGGGTAAATTGCTGGAATGGGCAAAAGTTCATTCCAACTATTATGGCACCCCTGCTGCCGGAGTAGATCAGTTGATCGCCAGTGGTAAAGATGTGGTTTTTGACATTGATTATCAGGGCACGCAGCAATTATACGAAAAACGGCGGGCTGAAATGGTCTCGATATTTTTGCTGCCGCCCTCTATTTTGGAGCTGCGCCAACGCCTTATTTCCAGGGCACTGGATAGCAAAGAAGTTATTGATAAGCGCTTGCAAAATGCCCGCATTGAAATTGATCACTGGGCTGAATATGATTATGTTCTGGTCAATGATGATTTGGATGAAACCTGTGATCAGGTTACAAAAATCTTAGAGACCGCCCGGGTTGCTCGCACTCGTCAGACTGATTTAAGTAAATTTATCAAAGGCTTGCAAAGTCAGATTGATTCACTCTGATAATTGATCGTGGGGGGGTAGTGTTATCAGGATTGATCCTGATCAGCACCTGCCCTGACTTTTTTTAAATGCTCGGCAATATCAAGAAATGTGGAAATTGGCAGGACTTCTGCCCGCTCGGTTCCAATAAGCCCGGTGGCGGCCAACAGGTCATCAACCGGCACCCCAAGAGATTTTAGGCTTTGGCGGATCATTTTTCTCCGCTGCCCGAATGCCGCCCTTGTTACATCTTCAAGCAGCGCCACCTCAATCGCGCGAGCATCTGATTTTGGCTCCATGTGCACCAGCGATGATGTCACCTTGGGCGGTGGCGTAAAGGCGCTGGCATTGATGTCAAAGGCGATATTTGCGTTAGTGCGCCAACCACATAGAACTCCAAGACGCCCGAACGGTTTGCTACCGGCAGGCGCGCAAATCCTTTGGGCCACTTCCTTTTGAAACAACAGAGTAAGACTTTGAAAAAACGGAGGCCAATCCCCCTTTGTCAGCCAATTACTCAGCAGGGGAGTGGCAATATTATAGGGCAGATTGGCAATGATGCGGGTTGGACCGTCAGCCAGTTCCAGGTAATTCACTTCCAAAGCATCGGCCATAATAAATTCCAGCCGCCCCTCGCTTGCCTCACGAATTTGCTGCAAAATTGGCAGCAATCTTTGGTCTCGTTCTATGGCGATAACTTTTTTGGCACCCGCCAATAACAAAGAACGGGTAAGTCCGCCCGGTCCCGGACCCACTTCAATTACTGTGACGCCGCTCAAATCCCCCGATGTACGGGCAATGCGATCCGTAAGGTTTAAATCCAGCAGAAAATTCTGCCCCAACTCCTTGCGTGCATTCAGACCATGCTCGCTGATAATTTCTCGCAATGGTGGCAGCGCATCGATCTTATTCATCGGGTTAGCTTTTTGTGACCGATGGTCAATTCATCAGCTGCCATAATTGCCGCCATCATGCTTTTGGTGCTGGCAATATTTTTCCCGGCAATATCAAATGCGGTGCCATGATCAGGTGAAGTGCGCACTATTGGTAACCCCATGGTGATGTTAATGGCTTCTTCAAAGGCAATGGTTTTTATGGGGATCAAAGCCTGGTCGTGATACATGGCAATCACCACATCATATTGACGCCAATTGGGTGGATAAAACGCCGTGTCAGCGGGGAAGGGACCATAAACATCTACCCCTTCCAGTTTTAACAATGCAATTGCTGGAGAAGATGGAGGGTAAGGAAGAAAATACTTTCGTGCTTGATTCGTTGCATCGCCGTCAACGCCAGCGAAAACAGTTCCAAGAGCAGTTGGTTTAACGTCGTTATTTAATGACATTTTAACAGCTGGACGCATATTTCCTGCTGCACATCCGCAAACTGAATTTACGACTATCAACAATGTTCCTTCGGTGTTTTTTATGATTTCATCAACATCTGAAGGAGCAGATAAGTCCGAAAAACCTACGCTCGTTAAATCTTCCTTCATCGGTTGAACTAATTCTTGTGGATACATAATGATCTATGTTTAATTATTTAGCACAAAAATACAAATTATCTTCCTGGGTAGTAACGTTCAATTCGCACTTCTGAGTCGAGAGGTTTCCCGTTAAGAATATAATCTGAAAATTCCTGTGATAATAGTGGACAAAGCATATAGCCTTTTGATCCCAAACCATTAAAAACATGGTAATTTGTATGTTCAGAATGTGTTCCAATGAACGGTCGGCGATCTTTAGAACCTGGTCGAATTCCAGCTTGATGACTTAGCACCTCAACTTCTTCATCTATTATAAACGAAAGGTTCTGTAAAATTTCTGCCTTTCCTTCCTCCGTGATTTCCAGTGATGTATTGTTCCAATCGATTGTTTACCCAATTTTGAATTGCTTTTTGCCCATTGGAAGATTAAAACACTTTAGGTTTAATGATTCATTTTCAGGCAATTTATCAGAGTGAATAGTCAATACTTCGCCCTTCGTTGGGTTGATCGGTAAAAAAGAAAACCACGGATTATTCATCCCGAGATAACCTTCGCAGAAAACAATGTCGTCATATTGAGATCCGTGGTAAGACGTTCCTTTCAAATCCACGTAGTTGAATGTTGCCTCAATTATTTTCCCTTTTTCCCTGATGATATTCTTTGCAGAATCTAAGAAAATAGATGGAGTTATGGTAAAGGCATTTTTAATTCTTCCTGAGCCAAATTGATTAATACACTTGTTGTAATTATCGTCAGACTCTTCGAGAGGAGTCATGTAATCTTTAAAATCTTCTCGGTCTTGTTTTTTTATCCATAAACCCCGTTCGTGTTCAGTAGAAAACAACCGTCGGATGGGTAAGTTTTGAAAAAAAGAAGTAGTTGTTTCCTCTTCGACGGAGGTATAGAAATCAATTAAAGAAGGAACGAAATCATCTACGCGCCATCCTTTTGTCATACGGCGAAAGACCAGAGGGTTCATTATTCCAGCGGCAATTATTGAACTAGCATTTTCTCCATTATCTACAAGCGTGACATCAGCACCTTTACGAAGTAATTGGAGAGCAACACAGA
>JAKISW010000042.1 GCA_021648375.1 Devosiaceae bacterium | reverse complement strand
TTTTCAAAAAAGCTTACCGGTTCTCCCTCTTCAACGATCTCACCCTCATCCATGAAAACCACACGATCCGCCACTGCTCGCGCAAATCCCATTTCATGGGTAACGCAAACCATTGTCATGCCGTCCTTGGCCAATTCGATCATGGTGTCGAGCACTTCGGACACCATTTCGGGATCAAGGGCCGAGGTCGGCTCGTCAAACAGCATGATCTTGGGTTTCATGCAAAGCGAGCGCGCAATTGCCACCCGCTGCTGTTGTCCGCCGGACAATTGACCGGGATATTTATCGGCCTGCTCTGGAATTTTTACCCTCTCAAGAAACATTTCAGCTGTTGCGCGAGCTTCTTTTTCCTTAATTTTACGCACCCACATGGGCCCGGCCATAAGATTTTGTATGACGGTGAGATGGGGAAACAGATTGAAATGTTGAAATACCATTCCAACATCCATCCTGACCGCATTTACGTTTTTCATTTTTTTGCCCATCTCAGTACCATTGACTGTAATGGTGCCTTCCTGGTGGGCTTCAAGCCAGTTTAGCGTGCGGATCATGGTCGACTTACCTGAGCCTGACGGTCCGCAAACCACAATTTTATCACCCTTGCGCACGGTAAAATTGATATTTTTTAAAGCCTGGAAGTCGCCGTACCATTTGTTGACTTCTTTCATTTCGATAATTACTTCGCTCATGATTGATATATCCTCTAATGGCTTTTGGTACGATAATGGCGCTCGATACGGCTTTGTATCAATTCCAGACACATGGACATTACCCAGTAAATCAAAGCGGCCGTGATCAGCATTTCCATATGGCGGAAATCCTTGTTGCCCAAAGTGCGCGCCAAGAACATCAATTCCCAAACCCCGATAACGGAAACAAGGGAACTATCCTTAAGCATGGCAATAAACTGATTGCCCGTGGGCGGAATAATCAACGGCATGGCTTGCGGCAGGATTATCTTGCGCATGGTCAGGCCAAAACCAAAACCCATTGAGCGCGATGCTTCCCATTGCCCCTTGGAAATTGACTGAATGCCGGCCCTGAAAATTTCGGTCATGTAAGCACCATAACAAAGGGTCAGTGCCAACACGCCGGCAGGCACCGCATCAATCACATAACCAAGCTGGGGCATGCCCAGATAAATCAGATAGACCTGCATCAACAACGGTAATCCACGGAAAAACGAAGTGTAAAAACTCGCAATGGCAAAAGCAAAGCCGTTGGAGGAAAGCTTGGCGACTGCACCAATGATTGCCAATATAGAGGCCAAAACGATGGAAACGGCTGAAATAAACAGCGTTGTCATCACGCCTTGTGAAATCATGAACCAGATTTTGGACTGAATAAATTCGTAATTTAATTCAAAGCTGTAAAAAAATGCCAGAAACAGCAATAATAATTCAACCCAGACTACGATCACTTGGATTCGAAATGCCAGGAATCCAATGAGGAAAACGTTTCCGACGAATAACATTGAGACCACAAGACCAACGGCAACATTACCAAACAGGCCGGATTCTGAAGGTTCTCCAATAACCGGGCGTAAAAATTCGCCAAAAATGGTGTCGCTAAGACCAAAAAAACTAAAAACAACCAGGCCAACCAATAACATTATGCCCAAGGTTTTGGGCTTGTGGACGAGCGGCTCACTAACGACTGTATCTGCGAATAACAATGTTTCCCCCTTTTGAAAAAACCCGGCCCCTTGTTAAAAGGGCCGGGCCTGTATCATTTTAGCATTGGTTAACGGGCGGCAGTATAGTCAATGCCATACCACTTTTGTGACAATGCGGACATAACACCTTCGTCCTGCATATCAGCAATAATTGATGCCAGTTTGTCGTTGAACTCCTGATCACCCTTGTCGATTGCCAGAGCAAGCGGCTCATAAAAAACCGGATCACCAAGAATGCGCAGCGGGTAGTTGTTTTCAATGGCATTCAGGATCGCTGGCAGTGAACCAACCATACCATTAAGGCGTACACCATCACCAAGACGCAAATCATCCATGGCAGCGGTACTATCCCTGTAGGATTTGTTCTCGCCAGCTGTAATCTGATATTCAAAAGCAGGAACGCCCTCCGCATCGATTTCAAGGTCTTTTTGCAAATAAAGTTCAAACGTTGATGCTGTTGTGGCACCAACCGCTAATCCATTCAAATCTGAAATTGACTCATACGGGCTATCCGCATGTACAGCCACCGAAGCGGGTGTGAAGTAATAAACGGCCGGAAAGCTCAACACTTCAGCACGCCCGATTGTTGGGGTCATTGATCCTACGGAAAGATCCCAGCGGCCGTTCCAATTGCCGGCAGTAATAATATCCCAGGACGGCGTAACAAATTCAACTTCTACACCAAGACGTTTGGCAATTTCGCGTGCCACATCAACATCAAAACCGTCCATTTCGTTATCATCATTCAAAAACGATTGGGGTGCCCATGCCGCATCGGTTGCGACCTTTAGTACGCCATTGGACATAACGCGATTCAGCGTTTCTTCTGCAAATGAAACGCCAGCGGACATCACCAGCGCCGCAGCTGCACCAATTGTAAACATTCGACGAATTAATTTCATGAATTCAACTCCCATATTTAACTTTTTCATATTTTGTATTGAGCTTTTTCGGCACACATGCGTGCACGATCAAGCCGACTATGCTCGTTAAAGCCACACGGACGGGCTTGATTGTCAAGTCGTCAAACAGGCTTGTCGGAGGGAGGCTTTGTTTTTTGAGCGCAGTTTGTAGTCAAAAAAAAGTGCATCACGGCACACTTTTGCGTTCCATATTTTTGGGTCTTTTACGCAGGTATTTCCGGTCGGCAGACAAGTTTATGTAAGCTGCAATTTCGTTTTGTTCACTGACCTGTGCAGTTGGAGGAGGGCATGAGAGATTGAACAATCAAACAATGGAACTATTGTATTGTTTTTGCGACATTGAAATGGCCTAAAACTTTGGAAATGGCCTAAAACTTTGGAAATGGCCTAAAACTTCACCAGAACTAAACTAGCGAAGTCGCCATTGTCTGACAGGTCTTGACCTGCTTCAATTCAAATTCCACCTGAGTCAAACAAATGATACGTTGATCGACGTGGCTAGGAGACAATTCACGCCTCAAATCCATGTTCGTATCGAACTCATCCAATGCGGATCGCAACGTTTTTTGTTTGCACATAGTTGAAAATGGCTTCTTGACCTTTATCGCGTCCGTTTCCTGACATTTTCATGCCGCCAAATGGCGTCTCCACACCACCCCCATACCACTCATTTACATAGACCTGACCAGCATCGAGACGGTCGCTGAACCATCCCGCTTTGTCTATATCCTGAGTGAATACTCCAGCGGCTAACCCATAGTCTGTGCCATTGGCAATCGCCAATGCTTCAGCGTCATCATCATAGGGTTGAAGAGATAAAACCGGGCCAAATATTTCTTTTTTCCCTACCGTCATTTCTGTATGAATATCCGCAAAAATCGTCGGTGCAACAAAAAACCCGGCTCGATTTAGTCTGTGACCCCCCCGAACCAATCGCGCACCCTCTGATATTCCCTCCTCAATCGAGCCAATAATCCCGTTGAGATGGGTCTCAGATATCACCGGTGTAATGTCATTGTTTTCAATGCCATCACCAACTGAAAAAGTATCGATTTTTGCTTCAATCATATGGATTATTTCGTCTTGCATCTCGCGTGGAACAATTAGTCTGGACATTGCAGAACACACCTGTCCTGAATGAAAGAATATGCCCCAGTATACGCTGTCCAGAACCTTCTCCAGGTTTGCATCCCTTGCAACAATTCCACCAGATTTTCCGCCCAGTTCGGTAATACAAGGCACCACCCGCTCAGCCAATACGCCCATAATTTGCTGCCCTACCGCAACAGATCCGGTAAAAACGACTTGGCTCACATCGGGGTGCCTGACCAATGCGCCACCAATTTGAGGTCCATCGCCACAAAGAATACTGACTATGCCTTTGGGTACTTCAGCCATTTCACATGCCCGGCCCAATAAAAGCGCCGTCATGGGTGCCAGCTCCGGGACCTTCACAATGGCACAATTTGCGGCAGCCAGAGCTGGCGCAAGTGAGCGGGCAGCGATTGAAAGCGGAAAATTCCACGGGATAATATGAGCGGTAACGCCGTAGGGCATATTGAGCGTATAATCAATATATCCGGCTCCCAGGGGGATGCTGCGCCCTTCCAGCTTGTCCGCCATACCTGCATAATATCGAAAATAGCGGATTGCTTCATCGAATTCGTCCTCAGCGTCACATAGTCTCTTGCCGCTTTCCAGACATAAAATTTGCGCGCCAACTTGCTTTAACTCAAGCAAAGCATCGCCAATTCTATATATCATTGCAGCGCGCTCACCGGGTTTCATCTCATAAAGCATGCGAGATTCATGAATTTTTTGCGCCTGCGAAACTGATTTCTCCAGATCGTTCAGGCTCGCCATGGAAACCTTGGCAAAACTTTCCCCCGTTGCCGGATTTATGTTGTCGATCACTTTATTGGAAGTCACCCAGTTCCCGGCGACAAAATTTGCCTGAACTTCCTTGAAATTGCTTGCTTTACCGGTTGGCATATTTTTATTCCTTACTTTGGCAAACCAGATCAAACAAAATGTTTGCGTCTTCAACTTCGGGAAGGCTACGGATTATCCGGGCCAGATTGCCAGCAGAACTGTTGCCAAGTACCGGCTCAACCAGTCCATTGAACTTGGACCAAACCACATCATCATCGAACTTGTCTTCGGGGTCACCTTTTGCTTCTGTTGGCTCTGAGATTACCACAATCCCATCCTTTAGCCGCAGAGTTGCCCGTGCAAAACGACGCGCTGGAAAGGACCGGTTGAACTCATCAGTTTCAGTGATGTGCACCGTTTTGGCCAGATCAAGAATAGAATCGTCCATGAGGCCGCTTGCGGTCACCTCGGGGACACCAATCGAGCCACGCACCAGTGCCGCCGCCACTGAAAAGGGTAAAGAATATTGGGCCTGCTCAGTGTTGCTTGGGATGACATTTAGTCTTTTTGCTTCATGGAATGTCTCAATTTCAACCAATTCAATTTGGTCCGCATTGATTTGATATTTTTGAGCCAGACCAAGAACCGCTTCGACCGCCGGCTGAGCCCAGCGGCACACGGGATAAAGCTTCATATATTGCTCATCAATACGCCATATCTGACCAAGATCACCCCAAAAATCACTCAGAGCAGGATCTTCCATAGTGATTGCCGGCGCGCCGGTGAACCCGTCTTTTGCAAGATATGCAGCAGATACTCCTGCCATTGCGCCCCATCCGGAGCCGTCTTTAACCATTGTCGGCGCATCAATGCAGCGCATCATCTGACTGCGAGGACCATGATATTCGGCAATCCCCAACGCCTCGCGGGTCATCTCTTTGTTTAACCCGAGTTGGCGCGCGCCAAGTGCGGCAGCTGCCAGAGCAATCCATGCACCTGATGAGTGATAGTCACTCGCGCTGGCATGCAGAGAAATTCCAGCCCTGGTGCCAATTTCATATCCGATGACAATGCTTGTTAGCAATTCTTTGGCACTTTTACCCCCCTCGGCCTGCATCAGGGCGATCAGGGCAGGGATGACGCCGCAGCCCACATGACCTTTTGTGAGTTTATGGCCGTCATGGGCATCCAGTGAATCAATGCTCATACCATTAGCCAGAGCAGCACCGGCAGGGCTGACCATACGCCCGTCCCACCACAAACGGGCACCATATCCGCCAAACTGGCGCACTGCGTGCCCCCGAATGATTTGGGAAAGTGAAGTTTGCGAGCCGCCAACTGCAACGCCCAAAGTGTCAGCCAAACAGCGCACCGCCTCATGAACTATATGTTCGGGAAGGTCACCAAATTTAGTGTCGTGAATAAAATCAATCGTATCTGTCATAGCTTTATGCCTGATCGTCAAGCGTCCTGATAATAGGACTTAAATCCTTCAATGGCATGATCCAGCGCCCCATCATCCACATCGCGATGTAATACCAATCGAATTGAAGGGGACTGTTCGCCGATGCGAATTCCCCTATCTGACATATGAGCGCAAAGGGGGGCATGGTGCTCAGGCGCGGGGGTAAAAAATACCATGTTAGTATGTATCTCCACATCACCCACTGCCAAATCTGTCAAGCAATTACCAAGACGCGCTGCTCGCCGGTGATCATCCATCAGGTCAGTAATATTGTTCTCCAGCGCATATAGGCCTGCTGCTGCTAAAAACCCTGCCTGGCGCATGCCGCCGCCCAATATCTTGCGGTTACGGATCGCTCGCTTAATGGTTTGAGAGTTACCCACCAGAACCGAACCGGCAGGAGCGCCCAGCCCTTTGGATAGACATATGGAAATTGTGTCCGCCACCTCGGCGAGTTCTATCGGGTCGCAATCCAAAGCTGCAACTGCATTAAAAAATCGCGCGCCATCCAGATGAACGAGCAGGCCGTTCTCTTTGGCGACTGCTGAAGCGGCTCGCATTTTATCAACAGGAATAGCCTTGCCGCCAACGGTATTTTCCAGGCAAAGCAATTTGGTGCGCGCATAATGGATATCATCATCCTTGATCGCATCTGCTATCGTATCAGGGTGGATTTCACCACCGGCCTGGGTTGGCACGGGACAAAGGGAAATACCCGCAAGAACCGACGCGCCAGCGGCTTCATCGCTATAAACATGGTAATCTTTGCCAACGATGATCTCGTCTCCGCGAGCGCAATGGGCCATCATCGCTGCCAGATTGCTCTGGGTTCCGCTGGGGAAAAACAACCCTGCCTCTTTACCCAATCGTGCCGCCATCTCGCTTTCGAGTTGAATAACACTGGGGTCTTCTTCGTACACATCGTCGCCCACGCGTGCATTAGCTATGGCATCTCGCATGGCATCATCAGGGCAGGTTACGGTATCACTACGTAAATCACAGACACAGCTCGCTGTGCCTGTGTGCTTCATTTGGGCGTATTGGTTCATTCTTTTACCTGTTCATAGGCCAAGGCTGCAACAATGTGAACTCGTTGCGTTTCACCGCCGTTTAAGGCTGTGTGGTAACCGCGAGTGTCGGTAAAGTAAACCGAACCATCCGCTGGCAGGTGCGTTACGTGGTGGTTGACCACAAAAAGCGAGCCGGGATTGGTGACCAGGGGTATGTGTAAACGCGGCTCGGGGTCACGGTGCCAGGAATTGCAATTATAAAGGCCCTTGGACAGAACACGGGTACGCCCGATTGGAAATCGCTTTGTCAACTCCTGATGAACATGCTCAAAATACGTACCCTTGAACTTTGGATTGAATTCTGAAAAATCAATCTCTGGAACAAGATCTTCGCGGGGCTCTTCGGTGTAATCTTCACCTGTGCGTATCCAGTACCGGCCGGAAAGATCATTGGTGGTCCATTCTGTCTGGCCGGGCCGTTGGGTCAGTGGCAGGGCGGCAAACCCCTGATCCTGCATGTTTCCCATAAATGCATCAAGTTTCAGACACTGCTCTAAAGCTTCATTTAGGCGCTCGATATCAAATTTTAGTGCCAGTCGCTGTATTCCGGGACCGGCGACAAACCCTGCAACCGAGCGAGTTTCTGCCGGGGTGTTTATCCAGCCGTGAATTGCCTGAACGTCAACATCGTTAGAGATATCGTTAGATTGCTTGGTTAAAGGCATAATTTTTATCCTTGTCAGTGCTGCGATTTGAGCAAATTACCAAACGGATTCCAAAAAATAAAACGCAATTGGGGAATGACTTGATGCATAAATTCGATTAACTGTTGATTTTAACTTTACGCTCGGTAAAAACAAATATGCGCCGTCAAATCCCCACAATCACAGCGTTACTTTGTTTTGAGGCTGCCGCCCGAACGGAAAATTTTGCCAGGGCTGCCCGTGAAATCAACATAACGCAAAGTGCTCTCTCGCGCCAAATTCAGGCGCTGGAGTCTTTTACCCAGCAGACTTTGTTTGCCCGAAACCGCCAAAGGGTCAAACTTACCCTGGCCGGCAAGACATTGTCTGCCGAACTCATACCCCTGCTTGAAAAGCTGGAAGGTACATTTTTTACAATCCGGTCCCACAGCAATCAGAGTGGCACGATAAATGTGGGAGTTTATCCGACCCTGGGCAGCCGGTGGCTGATGCCAAGGTTCTTAAAGTTTGCCGAAGCGAATGATAATCTGACCCTTAATACGATCACTTATCTAAATAGTGCTACCATAGATCCCAGCCTTGTTGATCTGGCCATCGTTCAAGGAAGCCCACCCTGGCCGGGGTTCCGTGTGGATTTTTTGATGGGGGAAACTTTACTTGTTGTGTGTAGTCCAAAATTGATGAAAAAGCCGGTTGATCAAGCTTCCCAATTGTTAGAAAATCGGATTCTGCAACATTCCACTCGCCCAAAGTCGTGGGAGATCTGGTCCAAAAGCCTTAACGAGCAAACACATCTAAGCCCGATCGGGCCGATGTTTTCGCAGTTTGAAATGCTAATCGACGCCGTCAAAGGCGGACATGGCGTGGCGATCATTCCCAGCATTTTAATTCAAAAGGAACTGCTGGACGGCACTCTAATCAAGGCCCACTCTCACGAATGCACTACTGAAAGCGCTTATTATCTGCTTACCCCGAAGGTGAAAGCCGGCATTCGCAGAATTGAGATGTTTCGCCAATGGTTTCTTGAGCAAAGCAGCCCATAACATTGCTAAAACAATTGTCTCGATTGAACTAAAAATCTGTCGGCGCTCCGCCCTCTGATTTCCGTCTGGCTACAAAATCGGCAAGCTCTTCTTTAATGGCCTCATCTATTGTTGGTGCCTCATACTCTTCAAGAATTTTCTTCCAGATTTTGTTGGCACGTTGTGGGGTTTGCACACTGCCGCCATCCTCCCAATTTTCAAAATTGCTCCAATCAGAAATGAAAGGGTTGTAGAATGCCTTCTCATAACGGTCCTGAGTGTGTTGAACGCCGAAAAAATGCCCATCCGGGCCTACCTCTTTTATGGCATCGAATGCCAGGTCGTCCGGGGAGCATGGCACCGGTTTCATATAGGCGATCATTTGCTGCAAGGTCTCACAATCCATGATGAATTTTTCATAGGAAGCACAAAGGCCGCCCTCAAGCCAGCCCGCCGCATGATAAACCACATTTGTGCCTGATGTCACCGCCGCCCATAGTGAATTCATGCTCTCCCACGCTGATTGACTGTCCGGACAATTTGCGGCGTTGGCATTGGCTGAACGTAGCGGAAGATCATAAAATCGAGCCATTTGTCCGGCCATTTGCGTGGCGCGCACATAATCTGGAGTGCCAAAAGCGGGAGCGCCAGTTTTCATATCCACGTTGGAGGTAAAAGAGCCAATTACTGTTGGTGTGCCGGGGCGAATGCACTGAACCAGCACAATGGCGGCAAGCGCCTCAGCCACCGACTGCATAACAGCGCCGGCCATGGTGATCGGCGCCATGGCGCCAGCCAGAGTAAACGGGGTCACAATGGTCGGCTGCCCGCGCCGTGTCATGCGCATCAAACCGTCCAGCATTGGCCAATCATGTTTAAGGGGCGATGATGAATTGATGTTGGTGTACATACGCGGACTTTGGGCAAATTCCTCATCGCTAAGCCCTGCGGCGATGCGCACCATTTCCATCGCATCTTCAATGCGTTCAGATCCCAGACAATATCCGTGGGTGACCTTGTCGGTCAAAGTGAGTTTGTCATAAAGGCAATCCAGATGCCTCACCGATGCGTGGATATCCAGCGGTTCGACCGGATAACCTGCGGCAAAGTGGATGCAGTTGAAATATTGTGTAAACTTTAGAAAATCCTGAAACGCTGCTCGATCTCCGGGCCGTCGGCCACGGTCCAGGTCTGAGCAATTTGGTGGGCTGGAAACGTTGCCAAATACCATGTGTCCGCCACCGATAATGATTTCCTTATCAGGGTTTCGCGGCGTGATCTTGAACTGCGATGGGGCGAGAGCGACCTTTTCCATGACAAATTCGCGGTCCATGCGCACATTGGTATCGTTAAGTGTGCATCCGGCCTTTTTGAGAATAAGCGCGGCTTCCTCATTTAGGAATTCAATGCCGATTTCCTCTAATATTCGCATTGCCCCATCATGCATGGCCTCAACCCCTTCGGGGGGAAGCGGCGTAGTGGGCATATCGCTGTTAAGGGGAATTCCCCAATCCATCTGCTTGATTGCCGGGCCGCTGCGTCTGGCGTTGCCTGCCCGTCCGCCGGATCGCCCACCTCTTGAAAGTCTTGCCATTGTGTTTCCTTCTTGTTTAGTAGCGGGGCGCTCTTAGGGGCAAAATATAGCCTCGTTTCAGTCGCTAAAAATTTCAGTTGCGAAAGACTTTTGGGTTTGAGCGGGCCCATGGTTGGCGATCACCCAGCACCTTCGATTCTAAAATGATGCTTTTGACATGGATTTCTTGCTTATAAGCCATCACATGCACCCCTTTAACCCCTTCAATTTCCTTGATACGAGCCATTAATTCTATGCAGATTTTTCGCCCTTCGAGGCGGGGATTTTCTGCCCCCTCAAGACGATCAACAATCGCATCAGGAATGTGAATGCCCGGAATATTTTTCCGAAGCCAGCGCGCTGTGCGTGCCGAGGCCAAAGGACCAGTTCCAACCAGAATAAACGCCCGCTCCGTCAAACCCTTGTCCACAGCCTGGGTCATGAAAGATTGCAGCATTTCAATATCAAAACAATATTGAGTCTGAATAAATTCAGCACCGGCATCAATTTTTTTTGCAAGCTGATCGACGCGATTTTTTAGAGGCGGCGCAAACGGATTAATTGTTGAGCCGATAAATTGGCTCGGTGGCTTGTCCAGTTTGCGCCCGCTTAAAAACTGTCCCTTGTCCCGCATCGTTTTAATGGTTTTGATCAATGAAATACTGTCCAGATCAAACACCGGCTTTGCCTCGGGATGGTCGCCAACGCTCACATCGTCTCCACTCAGACAAAGCACACTGCCAACTCCAATAGCGGCGGCACCAAGCACGTCCCCTTGAATGGCGATGCGGTTACGGTCACGACACGACATCTGGATAATTGGCGAGTAGCCGTTTTTGGTCAAAATAGCGCAAACTCCAAGGCTGGACATGTGGCAATTTGCACCTGATCCATCCGTTGCGTTAATCGCATCAACAACACCAGAGAACAAATCCGCCCGCCGAACCACTTCGGCAGGATCTGCACTATCCGGTGGCGCGATCTCTGTTGTCACGGCGAATTGGCCAGCCCGCAGCACACGCTCGAATCTGGTGTGGGAAACATGGCCTTCAAGTTTTGGCAATGGGGCAGTGGGGTCAATTATATCCCGGTCCATCTCGATAACATTTTTATTCATCGCCGCTACGCTTTTCTGTCAGTTTCAGCCATGATGATGTGCCTTTGGACCGATGATCAAGCGCCGGTTGCAGGTTTCCTATGCCCCCACCATCCTTCATTCGCGAAGCGCCATCCCATGCGCCAACCCACACGCACAACATATCAGGCTTGACTTCACACATGCCGTTTTCACGCACTCCCCCGCAGGGACCATTGCGGATATTTTTTGGGCAGTTCATGGGGCAACTCATTCCGGTTTTGCTCAGGACGCAGTCTCCACACATCTGACAGTCAAACAAAAATCCCTTGATGGAGCGTTCAACAACAATGACCGGCCGATCAAGGAAACGCCCGAAAACTTTTTTTGCAGCGTTTAAACCAAGCACTATGGCCGGTTTGGTGACCAGATAAACCGTTTCCAAAAGCCTGGAACGTTTGATGCACCACAGTCTGACTTTATACATTCTAGACTACCGCCTGTTAGGATCACATGGCCTCAAGGACACGCCCCTGGGTTTTTCCCACCAGAGCTTTGGCCAACTCGACACTCACTGCGGCATCACGTCCATAGGCATCTGAGTTGATCGCATCAGCAAATTCCTGATTTAGCGGCGCACCGCCGACCATCACATGTAACTGTTTCAAAATGCCGCGTTTATCCAGCTCTTCTATAACAACTTTCATGTATGGCATCGTGGTTGTCAGCAAAGCTGACATCCCCAATATATGTGGCTGGTGTTTATCTATCGCATGCAGATAATCTTCCACACTATTGTTGATTCCAAGGTCAACAACTTCAAAGCCCGCGCCCTCCAGCATCATGCCCACAAGGTTCTTGCCAATGTCGTGAATATCTCCCTTGACCGTGCCGATTACATATTTGCCCGTACTGGCAATATTGTCACTTTGGGCCAATATGGGACGCAGCAACCCCATCCCCCCCTTCATGGCGTTAGCGCTTAGAAGAACTTCGGGAACAAACAAAATGCCGTCACGAAAATCCACCCCGACCACCCGCATGCCCTCGACCAGAACTTCGGTCAACACATTGTTGGCGTCCCATCCGCGATTCAACAGGATTTTTGTACCCTGTTCAATTTCGTCAACCAGGCCGTCATAAATATCGTCGTGCATCTGCTCAACCAGATCGCCGTCATTCAAGTCTTCAAGAATAATAGTATCTTCGTTATCGGGCATGATAGTTTCCTGAAATTTTTGGATATTTATTCCGATTGTTGCCAGCTCGAATTGTTCAGTATTGTTTTTTAATTTGCGTGGAGAACAAGGATTGAATTTAATTATAGCGTGTGCAGCTTATGTGTTTTTATCGCCATGTAATTTCGTTTTTTGGCCATGATAAACAAACTTCGGCCATGCCTGTTTGCTACAAGAGCATAGGCTTTAACCCTACATATGTTGCTGCAGGCGCGTATCGGATGGCCTTATGGCGTAAACGCGTTTGTAACTTGTTGCGAAATGCGACGAGGATGTAAAGCCTGTACAAACGGCAACCTCGATGATCGAGCGATCTGAATAGAGCAGCAATTCTCGCGCCTGTTGAAGCCGAATTTTGACATAATATCTATGGGGTGTCATTCCTGTGTACTGTAAAAAAAGTCGCTGCAACTGGCGAACACTAAGCTCGATCTCGCCGGCAAGTTCAGGCATGCTTATGGGGTCTTCAATATTATCCAGCATGGCTCTGATAACCGTGCGCAGTCCAATTGGCAGGCGCTCGAACAATTGCTGACTGCCACCAAGCTGGTTGGTCTGGCCTTCGCGAATTCGTTCATGGTGGAATTGATTTGCCACAGCACCAGCAAGTTCGCGGCCATGTTGCTGCTCAATCAGGTAGAGCATCATATCAAGGGCAGCAGTTCCCCCGGAGCAGGTGAAACGATTGCGATCTATTTCAAATAGATTATTGGTGCAATCAAGTTGGGGAAAATCTTCTCTGAAAGCCGGGCGGCTTTCCCAATGGATTGTGCATCGATAGCCGTTCAATAACCCGGCTCGTGCCAAAAGATAACTGCCCGTTGAAAGTGCGCCAAGCACATGGCTACTGCGTGCAGCTTTACGCAAAAACGACATATGGGCTGGTTTTTCACCATGCTTGACTCGGGAGCCGCCGCAAACAAATAAATAATCCGCACCTTCAAGCGCTTCATCCACCGCCAGCGTTTCCATTCCGATACCGTTGGAGGTAAAAACCTGCCCACCCCGCAAGCTGGCCAGTTTCCAGATATAGGCGGTTTTATTCAAAAGCCTGTTAAGGGATCGCATCGGCTCAATCATCGAGGCCAAACTCATCATCGAAAGGTCCGGTAACAAAAACAGGACGAATGTCACCGGTTTTTGGTTGGCCCCGACCGTAACCGGTTGATTTTGATCCAGATATGAGATGTTGGAAGTAGCAGCATTTGCAGAGGTTTTAGAGCTGTTCATGTTTAACTGGAATTGTTTGAGCGCCGATATTCATGTCGCACGGCAGTATTTTCCTTGCTGAAACAAAAACCCTTTCATCTAACTGCTTCCATTTAAACATGAACAGCTCTAACTCCAGGGGTAGGGGCTGTTTGAAACAGGGTGCAACTCACCCGTTGCAAAACGTGAAATTCTAAACGGCTCCAACAGAGGTGCTGTTTGCCCAAGAACTTCCTCGGCAACAAGCTCACCTACACCCAACATTTTGTAGCCATGATTGCTATCTGCGATCACGTAACAATTTTGGCGAAATACATCAAAAACCGGGAATGAATCAGGCGTAAAGCAACCAAGACCACCGGATTTTTCGTTGCGATAATGAACATGCTTGCCCTCAAAACGCTGCAGGCAGAAGGCAAGAGACGAAGTCCACATATCGACAAATTCAGCCGAAGCGACAAATTCAGGGCTTTTGGGACCGTATGGGTCAAGGGCGACTTCTTGGGTTTGGGTTTCGATTTTATAGGGCATTGCCCCGCCCTGCACACCGCCAAAATGTAAGTCCGGTTTGAAATATACTCCCCACAGGTCTTCACATATTAAATTACCGGTTTTTTGTGAGTAAAGAGGCGCATCAGTATCAAGATGAATGACCGGCGGCTCATTGCCTTCATTGGTCCGCAAAAAATCTGAAGCAACATCAAGAACGCCCTCTTCGAGTTGCCAAAAACGCCACATGGGCACTTCCGGGTGCGTTTTTCCTTCCAGGTCCGTAACAGGGATTGAATTTGGCAAATCCAGCATATTCCAAAAGTCGCGCACCCATGGCCCAACGCCGATGACAAGATATTCGCATTCAATATTTCCCTGATCGGTCATAACAGTTGAGACGGCATCACTTGTTTGATCAAAACCAAAGCCGGTTACAGTTACGCCCTCAAGGATTGTAACGCCTGCTTCCCTGGCCTTGGCAGCCAGCCCGTGCAAAGAGGCCATGTTGTTGGCAAATCCACCCTGTTTTTCATGTAGGACTGTTGTTATTCCTTTTCCCTGCCAGTCGGAAAAAATGCCCTTCAAATAGGTGTCGCATTCGCCAGCACCTTCGATCAAAGCAGATTGATAACCTATGTTTTGTTGCTGGTCATAAATACTCACAATGTCCTCATGCATCACCTCCGGGCTAAGCTGCATATAGCCGGTGGGATGATATGAATAGGTTTTTGGATCGCTTTCCCATTCCTTGACAGAGTGAGCCATCAGTTCGCGCATGGCGGGCTGAAAATAGTTATTGCGAACAATGCCACAGGCAATGCCGGATGCTCCGGCACCAATCTTGCCCTTGTCAAGCACGATGATTTCCGCCTCGCTTTCACGGCCTTTGGCTTTTAGAATTCTGGCTAGGTGATAGGCAGTTGAAAGGCCATGAATACCGGCGCCGACAATTACATATTTTGACTTGGAGGGAACGGCCATTTTTTTCTCCGTGGGAACAATAGCAGATTTTGGCCACACTGCCTAGTTTATCATCAATTTGATGTCTCAAATACGACATATCGGTGCTAAATTACGACATGGTAGCTTGTGATATGGCACTGGAGAAATCTATGTTTGGTCCGAACCTGAGGACCTGAAATTCCACAGTTTGACCTGCCATGAATTTGTTCTGCTCTTTATGAGACATATTCTGCCTTAGTGGAGAAATGGTGTGGCAAAACAACATATGAGGGAATTCTAACAAGAAGCGGTGCCTGATACACTGATCGGCAGCCGGTTCAAACCGGTGGCCTGGTTCATCATAGCGATCGGGGTGTCAGTGCTGCGTCAGGTTGTTTGTATTATGGTGGTACGCAAGCCTGTCCCTGCACCAGAAGTCTTTACTTTGAAGAACCAGTCAACCTACAAATGTCAGCACACTTTGTCATTTGCTTGTTTTTTTAAAAAATGTCATTAACATAACTTGTGACAGTTAGAGATATTCAGGAGCAGGTATGGCCAAAAACAATGAAAATTATGTGCCACTGACAGTAAATACCCTTCCTGAACGTCTTGGTTCTATTGATGCAATTGTCAGCAGGCTGGGCAGTGATACATCTAAATGGAAATCAAGTGAAATCGGGGATGGAAACCTCAATATGGTTTTCATTTTAACAAGTGCGAAAGGTAGCGTAATTGTTAAACAGGCGCTTCCCTATGTACGACTGGTTGGTGATAGCTGGCCCTTGCCGCTAAAGCGGGCATTTTTTGAATATCACGCTTTGATCCGGCAGGAGGAGCGCGACCCGGGTTCGGTGCCAGAAGTCTATCATTTCGACGAAGACCAGGCGATCATCGTTATGGAGTTTCTCTCTCCTCATACCATTCTTAGAAACAGTCTGATGGCAGGGAAAAAGGTAACAGGATTAGCAAAGACCCTTGGCCTTTTTTGCGCCCGTACCCTGTTTCGTGGTTCCGACCTGAGCATGGATACCAGGGAGCGCAAAGCTGACGTGGCGCTATTTGTTGATAATGCTGAGCTGTGCGATATTACAGAAACTCTTATATTTTCTGATCCATATTTTGATGCCCAAAGAAACCACCACACACCCCAGCTGGATAATATTGTGGCGCAATTGCGCAATGATATTGATCTGAAAGTTGAAGCCCAGCATCTGAAAGCAAAATTCTGCAATAATGGTGAAACCATGTTGCATGGTGATTTGCATACGGGATCGGTCATGGTCACTGACAGTGAGGCCAAGATTATTGATCCAGAATTTGTGCTCTACGGCCCAATGGGATTTGATATCGGGATGTTACTGGCAAATTTTTGGATGGCCTATTTTGCCCAGCCCGGCCATGCAAGCGCAAAGGGTGAACGGGCTGAATACCAAAATTGGATCCTTGATGTGGTTGAGGGGATCTGGAAAGAATTTTTAGTTGAATTTTCGCGACTGTGGCGTGAAGAACGCACGGGTATTCTTTACGAAAAATCTCTGTTTGAAGACCAAAATCATGCCCTGGCCAGCGAGCAGGCTCTGGCCCATCGTTTGAATAATATCTGGGATGATACGCTGGGATTTGCAGGGGTGGAGATAATTCGCCGCACACTCAGTCTCGCACATATTGCTGAAAACGAGATGATTGCAGATGAAGAATTGCGCGCCGACTGTGAAACACGTGGACTAAAGCTGGCTCGTCAGCTGGTGGTTAACAAAAGCAAAATGAATTCCATGGCTTCGGTAAATGATCTGGTCAGGGTAATTGCTTTTTCATGCTTTAAGGAGAAAAACTCGTGAAAATTGGCGCCAAACATTATCGCTCAATCTGGTTTAACGATGCAAAACAAGCGGTAGAAATTATCGACCAGCGCTGGTTACCCCATGAATTGCGAATAGTTGAGCTGAAATCCCTTAAAGATTTTGCTTCTGCCATTGCTGATATGTGGGTGCGTGGAGCGCCTTTAATCGGTGCGACTGCAGCTTTTGGTATTGCCGAGCAAATAAAAAAAGACCCATCGGATGCATCGCTCAATGAAGCGTGGGAAATATTGCACGAGACCCGGCCTACAGCGATCAACCTGCGCTGGGCATTGAATGATATGCGTGATTTATTGAAAAAGATGCCTGAAGCAAAGAGGGCAGAAATTGCCCATAATCGCGCGCTGGAAATAAGCGATGAAGATGTGGAATGTAATCGTCAGATAGGGTTGCACGGGCTTGAGATAATTAAAAAAATAGCCGCAAACAAAAACCCGGGTGAGCCGGTGAACATATTAACCCATTGCAATGCCGGCTGGCTGGCAACCGTTGATTGGGGTACTGCAACCTCGCCAATATATCATGCTGTTGAGGCTGGTATTGCTGTGCATATATGGGTCGATGAAACCCGGCCGCGCAATCAGGGGGCGCAATTGACCGCGTGGGAAATGGACAGTCAGGGTGTGCCCCATCACCTGATAGTTGATAATGCCGGAGGGCATCTGATGCAACATGGCGATGTGGATATGGTGATTGTGGGGACAGACCGCACTTCGGCCCATGGTGATGTATGCAATAAAATTGGCACCTATCTGAAGGCGCTTGCTGCAAAAGACAACAATATTCCCTTTTATGTGGCGCTTCCCTCAACAACTATTGACTGGACCATAAAAAACGGGGTTTTGGAAATTCCGATCGAAGAACGTCATAGTGATGAAGTAACCAAAGTTTGGGGGAAACTTGAGAACGGATCTTTGGGAGCAGTTCAAATCAGTCCTGACGGCACACCGGGTAGCAATCCGGCGTTCGATGTAACGCCCTCGCGCCTGGTTACAGGATTGATCACCGAGCGCGGCCTTTGCGAGGCATCCCGTGAAGGGATTGCGGGTCTGTTTCCTGAAAGGGTTCTGGATTAACTGCCAGTGTGATCCAGCATTAACTGGGCGGTTTTATTACTTGTGACGATATGGGTAACATAGCCCCCGGCGATTGCTGCAAGCATAGGGACAACTTTATCAGCGCCCTCTGAAACCAGCATTCCCATGTCCAGCCCTTGCAGTTTATCCAGTGTAACAGCAATTATTCTTTCATCTAACTCACCGGTAATTTGCCTGCCCTGGCCATCGATAAAGCGGCCGCACAATACTCCCTTTGCACCCTGCTCAATATACCAGTTCACCTCTTCAACGGTTGCGACCCCGCTACTAACAATATGGCTGTTTGGTGTGCAGGATCCGGCAGCAAATATAGTCTTGTTACAATGACTTAAAGCATCGAGCTGTGCCTTGATAATTGGCTCGTTTCGAAGTTGTGCTGCAATCTCAGGATTGCTGAGCACAGCAGGGGCATGCAGATTTATACATGATGCCCCAAGGTTTTGCGCCATGTTAGCCGAACAAATCTCGGCGGTAAAACCATATGGAGTTGCCATGGAGCCAATAAGCTGTGACACAGTCAGGCCACTAATATTGGTTTGCTCAATCGCTTCTGCGACCTCGTATGTGGTGCGTCCCCATGCAACTCCCAGCCGATCATTCATATTAAGTAGACTTGGCAACCATTCAGCCGCCCCGCGAGCCACGCGCATCAGGGCTTCATCATCGGTGCCAATGCCGTGGGGCAGAACAAAGGCCGCCTGCAAGTTGAATTTCTTTCGCAAATCCTGAGCAAGCTGATGCGAGGTAAAAGCCTCGGGAGCAAGACTTATACGAATAAAACCCCGCTCTTTGGCTTCTTGCAGATAATTAACAATTGTTGCCCGAGAGACCTGCAAAAGTCTGGCAATCTCGTTTTGGTTTAATCCATCATGATGGTACATCCATGCGGCTTCGATAACGATGCTTTCACCGCTAATTTGCCCGGACGTTCGTCTGCGTGTTCCAATTGCCATAATATTCCTTTTGTATAGTTGGCACTATATACTGACAATTGTCAAAAATGGGATTAAAGAGGATAAAGCAGAAAATTTTTTAAAAGGTATTGTAACCATGGTTGCTAACAGATGGAATGACAAAGATGCAAAGAAATTCGTAACCGCTTCAGGGGAAGACCCTGCTGATCGAGAATTGGCGCTACGGGTCTATTCCTCCCGAATTATTGGTCAGGATTCCAATCTGGTTTTGCATGGTGGTGGCAATACTTCTTGCAAATTGAAACGCAGGGATATTTTTGGCAATGAAATAGATGTGTTGCATGTGAAGGGCAGCGGTTGGGATCTTGGTGTGATTGAGGCGGCGGGTCTGCCCGGAGTTCGCATGGTACCATTGTTGGAGTTACGGCAGCTAAATGCACTAAGCGATGAGGATATGGTAAATTTACAGCGGGCAAACCTGCTTGATTCAACGTCGCCCAATCCTTCCGTTGAAACATTATTGCACGCTTTTTTACCCCATAAATATGTGGATCACACCCATGCTACAGCTATGCTTTCATTAGCTAATTTGCCAAATGTCGAAGCGGTGGTAAAAGAAATTTTTGGGAGCCGTCTGGCCTGTGTTCCCTATATTATGCCAGGGTTTGAATTATCAAAAATCGCAGCGGATGTTTATGATGAAAACCCTGATGTTGAAGGTTTGATCCTGATAAATCATGGCCATTTTGCCTTTGGCGATAGCGCCAGACAATCCTATGACCGACTTATTGAACATACGAATATGGTTGAAGACTGGTTGGAAAAAACCAGCGGTTTAGTGCCGAAAATTGCTGGTGGTCAATCGGAGAAAATGAGTACCAAAGCAGCTGAAATTTTGCCGATGCTTCGCGGTATCATTGGCGATGAAAATGCCGCAATTTCGGGCAATCATGATATTGCCATGCCGGTTATGGATTTGAGAAACGGTGAAAATGTTCAGGAATTTTT
>JAKISW010000009.1 GCA_021648375.1 Devosiaceae bacterium | reverse complement strand
TTCGACCCATGCGGTTGGCGCTGGAGGCGGTGGACCCCAAATTACACGAGGCGATGGCGGTTGTCGGGCTTGGCCCATGGCGGCGTTTATGGGTGATTGATTTGCCATTGGCGTTGCCGGGGATCATAGCGGGGTTGGTATTGGGTTTTGCCAAGGGGTTGGGGGAATTTGGTGCCACCATTACTTTTGTGGCCTCAATTCCGGGGGAAACAAGAACCCTTTCCCTGGCCATATATTCGGCGTTGCAAGGCCCCAATACCGAACAGTTGGTTTTTATTTTAAGTGCGATTTCTATCGGGATTTCCCTGGCGGCGGTATTTGCTTCAGAAATTATGGTGGAGAAAATAGGTAAAAAACTCGGGAACAGGCGGACTGATTTTGCTTGAGGTAAAAATAAAATCCAAACGTGGAGATTTTGCAATTGCGGCAGATTTTGGCGCTTCAAATGGAGTAACTGCGCTTATTGGCCCCTCAGGGGCTGGAAAATCGTCTTTTCTGCGGTTGATTGCCGGGTTGGACAGGCCAACATCAGGGGTGCTTAAATTTGGGCAGACCGTTTGGTTTGATAAAAAAAACAAGATCAATATGCCAACTCACAAACGGCGAATTGGCATGGTTTTTCAAAGCGGTTTGTTGCTGGCTCACCGTTCGGTGCGCGATAATATCAAGCTGGGTGCACGTGGCGAGGCGCTTGATGAAGCTCTTCTGGAGAAAATTGGATGCACTGCATTAATGGACAAACCCGTTTCGGGTCTTTCCGGTGGTGAACAGCAGCGGGTAATGCTGGGAAGGGCGCTAGCGGGAAAACCGCAATTATTATTGATGGACGAGCCACTAAGCGCGCTGGATACAGGTTCAAAAACAAAAATATTGCATCTGTTAGCTTCCCTTTTACCGGGCCTGAAAATACCGGTGATTTATGTCACCCATGGGTTTGAGGAAGCCTCACGCCTGACTGAGGTTTTTGCCCGTATGGAAAAAGGCATTATCGGTGCCAGTGGCAGTGCAGCCAAAATATTGACCGATTCAGCATTGACCACTAAGGAAATGGCCATATCAAGCGTTCTTGAGGGAGAAGTTGCCTCGCTTGAAAGTGGAGGAATTGCCAAGGTGAAAATCGGGCAGCAACTGGTGGAAGTCGCCCGGAGTGATTTTAAAACCGGTGAAAAGGTGCGCTTGCGGTTGTGGGCGCGAGACCTGATATTGGCCCATCAAAAACCTCATGGAATAAGCGCAAGAAACGCATTGGTGGGGCGCATAAACAAGCTTGTTTCTTTGGCCCGTGGGCAGGTGTTGGTGGAGGTGAATGTGGAGGGGCAGATTATCACCTCGCTTATTCTTTCACGCTCGGCCAAGGAGATGAAAATTGAAGCGGGGCAGGCTATATTTCTGATTTTCAAATCCGCTTCGATTGAGCATCTTGTGGAAAGTTAGAGCAAAAGCAGGTTGGAAAAGCGTTTTAGGGTTTTGCGCAGGATCTTTTTTTCTTCTGCGTTTAGATCGTCCATCAAGGCCTCCTGCAATTGGTGCCATTGCGCCACCAGGTTTTTGCGCAGTTTGCGGCCTTTTTTTGTCAAATTTGTATCGGCAAGATTATCAGACCCTGAAAAATTCCTATTGATCAATGACAGGGAAATCAAACGGTTTATGCGCAATTGCAATGTGTGAGCTGTCAGGCCGGTGCGAGCACAAAGCTGTTTGTCACTTAGGTGCTTTTTTCCCTTGAGGGCCAAAATAATGGCATCGTCACCTGAATAAATCCCCATTTCCTGCAACGGGCGCTGCAACGTAAAGCGGGCCAGTTGCCCGGCTTCGATGAGGTAATAAAGGGTTGAACTATTCACTTTTTTTGCCATGGGGTGATAATAGTTGCTTTTTGGCCCGGACGCGATGGAATGGTTAAAATATCGTTAATCTATAACGTTCCGGCACATTCCCCATTAAAAAACCCCGGAACCTTGCAGCTCCGGGGTTTGATATTTTTTGATAATAGAAGTTATTGTTGCTTGGCGATACGGCCATCCACATAGGGTGTGTAACCATCGGCTTTGCCCAAAAATTCGGATACGACTTCGGCTAGGTCGGGACCAAAATCATATACATTATTGGCGTCAACAAACATGGAATAACCATCGCCGCCATTGCGAACATAATCGTTGGAAACAACACCATATTCAGCATCGGGGTCAATTGGCATCCACTCACCATCTTGTAGTACCCGTACTGCGGTTATGCGCCCTTCATTGGCAGCAATAGTTGGATCCCAGTCAAATTGCAGACCGGCAACCTGGGGGAAACGTCCCTTGACTTCTTCCACTTGAGAGACGCCATTTTCCAGCGCTGCAATGATGGTTGCGCCAGAAACATAGAATGTGGAAAGGGTGTTCTGGAAAGGTAATACCATAAATACTTCGCCCATGGTCACTTCACCAGAATCAATGGAGGCTCGAAGCCCACCACCGTTTTGAATGGCAATGGTTATGCCTTGACCTTTAACGCGATCAAGCATGGCATCGGCAACCAGATTACCCATCTGGCATTCCTCAACCCGGCAAACGGCACGATCTCCCTCAATCGCATCGTCTGCCAGGGCTACCACCTGCTGGCGAATTTCTTCCAGAGGAATAGCCATTTCGGTAACGCGATCTTTAACCGAGGCGTTTTCAACCACTGAAGCATCCATGATTAATGGCTCGCCGGTGGCGGAGGTCAGATTGCCATCATCATCAAAAACAGCATTGAGTTCTCCGAGGAATTTACCGTAGGCAAAAGCTGAAACAACAGCGGTATTGCCAACCATTGTCGGATAGGGCCCGTCAGCATTTTCTGCCACGTTGGACAGATAGGCGTTTGAGTGTCCGGCAACAATAATATCAACACCGGTGGTTCTGGCGGCTAAATCAAGATCGGTTTGATAGCCGGAGTGGGACATGACGATAATAATGTTCACCCCTTGGGCCGTCAGGCGGTCAACCTCTGCCTGCACAGCCGGTACTGGATCAGAAAAAGTGACATTTTTGCCCGGACTGGCCAACTCGTCAGTGTCCTGAGGAGTTAGGCCGATCAGGCCGATTTTTCTTCCACCCCGTTCAAGAACTGTGGATTTTTGAAGAACTCCAGCCAGCAATGGTTCGGCTGAAACATCAGCGTTGGACATAAGAATCGGGAAGTTTATCGTGTCCATAAATCCGCGAAGAACTTCCGGACCGTCGTCAAATTCATGATTGCCAACGGTCATGGCATCATATCCAAGGCGGTTCATCATTTCAGCTGTGAACTGACCTTTGTAATAGGTGTAAAAAAGCGTGCCTTGAAACTGGTCGCCTCCATCAAGCAGCAGAGAATTCTCTGCTCTTTCACGTGCCCCTTCAATGGCGGTGAGCAGGCGAGCCGAGCCGCCAAAACATTTGCCTTCCAGGTTATCATCCACTGAGCAGGGGCCATTAAATCTGCTGATCGGTTCAAAACGAGCATGGAAATCGTTGGTGTGTAAAACTGTTAACTGATATTGAGCCAGTGCCGGGCTGATAAAGCCAAATCCGGCAATAACTACCGAGCCCATAAGGGCTGATTTTAGTATATGGTTCATAAGTTCCTCCTGTTGCTAATTTTTGTTAGCGAACTTTTAAGACCAAGTTCTGGGTCAGGATTTTTATTTCTGACACAGACACCTTAGATTTAATTCATGAGACATGAAACATGATTTTTATGATTATTTTTGGGCAATTCAGGAGGTTTTTAAATTTGTCAGGATTAGGGTCCTGACTTTGGACCGGGGAGAAAAATCTTGGGGAAATAGGAACTTAAAAATAACATTTGAGAGAAAACTAATTACCCGAAAAAAAGCTAAACCGGTTGCAAATTTAGCTTTCGTCCTTAAGTTAGTTAGATAAGATAATTGGGAGAATATGGCATGGACGGTCTTAGTGTAACACTTATTGCGTTGGGCATTTTGCTCATTTTAGTGCTGTTTGCTGGGGCCAAAATGGTTCCGCAGGGGTTCAATTTCACCATTGAGAGATTCGGTCGCTATACGCGCACCCTAAAGCCAGGCCTTAGTCTTATTGTGCCGTTTATTGATAGTATCGGGCGCAAAATGAACATGATGGAGCAGGTGCTTGATGTGCCCCATCAGGAAGTTATTACCAAGGATAATGCCACCGTTACGGCAAACGGGGTGACGTTTTATCAGATTATTGATGCGCCAGCTGCCGCCTATGAAGTGGCGCGGCTGGAACATGCCATTCTTAATCTGACCATGACAAATATCAGAACCGTTATGGGTTCAATGGATCTGGATCAATTATTGTCCAATCGCGATGAAATTAATACAAGACTACTCAGGGTGGTCGATGAAGCGGTTTCGCCATGGGGAGTGAAAATTTCTCGTATCGAAATCAAGGATATTGACCCTCCAAAGGATCTGATTGAAGCGATGGGACGCCAGATGAAGGCGGAGCGCGAGAAACGCGCGACGATTCTTGAATCAGAAGGCGCAAGACAGGCAGCGATTCTTACAGCTGAGGGTTTGAAACTATCTCAGGTTCTGGAAGCTGAGGGAAGACGCGAAGCTGCGTTTCGTGATGCGGAGGCCCGTGAGAGGAGTGCGGAAGCAGAGGCGCAGGCCACGAAGGTGGTTTCTGAGGCTATTGCGGCCGGGGATGTGCAGGCAATCAACTATTTTGTGGCCAATAATTATATCAAGGCACTTGAGGGGATTGCAAAATCACCCAATCAAAAAGTATTGATGATGCCTCTTGAAGCGGCCAGTGTTATTGGGGCTATCGGTGGTATTGGCGAAATTGCAAAAGAAGCTTTTGGCAGCGGCTCTACTGCTAAAAAGACCCGTGGCGGCCGCCCGCCAAGCGCTGGATAATATAAAAGTGCTACAAAAATGCCGGGAATAAATAAACGCCGCATTGCTGACGAGAGCATGAGCGAAACAGCACGAAGGATCAAATAAATGGATTTATTAAATCTCTTTGCCGAATACGGGGCCTGGTCGTGGATAGTTGGCGGGCTGGTTTTGCTGGCGATTGAACTTATTGCGCCGGGCGGAGTTTTTGTCTGGCTTGGCGGGGCAGCGGTTCTTACCGGCCTGTTTACCCTGGTTAACTCGGCGCTGCCATTGCCGTTTCAATTTGCAATATTTGGCGCGCTTTCGCTATTGGCCTTGATGGGCTGGATTGCGGTGCGGCGCAGGGCGCTTAGCAAAACGGATTCGCCTTTTCTAAATAGAAGGGCTGAACGACACATGGGCAAAGAGGGTTTTTTGAGCGAGCCGATCGTTGGAGAAACTGGCCGTATGGAACTTGGCGACAGTGTTTGGCGGGTAAGGGGCCCTGAATTGCCGGTAGGGCACAGGGTTAAAATCGTTGGCAGCGATGGTGCTCTGCTGGAGGTGGTTTCAGCTGAAAAAGACCGGGTTGAAACCGTCTAGAAGCCGGGCCGATTGTAAAAAGCTTTTTTGAATTTAAACGAGTATTATTCTGAAATTGTGCCGATATTTTATTAGGGTTGCAATTCCGGTGGGACCGGTGGTTCTTCGTTCATAATCAATATTGAAACACGCTGATTTGCATTCAGGTAGGGGTTGTTTGGAAAAAACGGCTCTGCATCTGCCTGACCGACAACTGAATGAATGCGTCCGGAATTAAGTCCGAACTCCTCAAGGATAGAGCGGGTCACATTGGCTCTGTCGCTGGATAATTCCCACTTTCCATAGCGTGGATTGGCGTAAATGGAACCGGCTGCTGTGTGTCCGGTAACTCTTATTTGATTGGGTAATTGTGCCAATACCGGGGCGATGGCGGCGATGGCTTTGCGGGTCAATTCATATGGGTATTTTGATCCTTCGGGGAACATGGAGCGCCCCTCCTGATCGGCAATTATGATATTTAAGCCTTCTTCGGTCTCCTGCAAAATCAGGCTTTTGGAAATTGAAGTTATATCCGGCAAATCCTGCCAGGCTTGTCGCAAGGTCGCCGTGGCCAGAGAAAACCGGGCAACTTCTTTTACATCATTGGGTGAAATTTTAAATGTGTTGGCGTTTGGACCCTGGGATTGGTTCTCATCGTTTCTTTCAGTAGCGAATTCTGTATTTTCTTCGTTTTCCACTAAAGATAAGCGCTTGACGAAATCGCGTTGAGGATTGCCATCCCGCTCAACCACCCCGGCCCGCTGTTCTTCCATTCGGATGCCAAATGCCTCTTTTACCGAGCCGGCAACAATCTGGAGCTTTTCGGTATCCTGAATGGAGAATGAAATCAAAAGAACAAAAAACACCACTAGAATCGACATCAGATCGGCAAATGTCAAAAGCCATTCTGGAAGACCATCGGGTTTTAGAATTTTACGCGCCATGGTTTTGTTCCGAGCGTTTAAGCTGCCTCTTCTTCTGCAAGAAGGGCTACTTGCTGGGCATCAGGCAGGTAAGATATCAGCATCTCGCGTATAAGGGCCGGGCTTTTACCGTCACGAATGGCGACAATTCCATCAATGATCAGGGTCTGGTTTATTTCTTCAACCCCGAATTTGGCCGTTAATTTGTCTGAAATGGGTAGGCAAACCAGGTTGGCCAGCACGGCACCATAAAGAGTTGTGAGCAAGGCAATGGCCATGGCGGGGCCAATTTTTGAAGGATCATCCATATTTGCAAGCATTTGCACAAGCCCGATCAACGTGCCTATCATGCCAAAAGCCGGTGCCGCGTCGCCAAGGGTTTTGAACACTCTTTGTCCCTCGGTCAGGCGGGTAAGATATTGATCCCGTGCCAGCTCCATGGATTCTTTGATGAAATTTAACTCGTACCCATCGGCGATAAACTGGGCACCTTTTTTAAGGTTTGGCTCGTCGAGTTCAATGTTTTCAAGACCCAGAGGGCCGGTTTTGCGAACAATGTCGCCCATTTCTGCAATTTTGTCGAGAATTTCGCGAGGTTCAACTTTTTTGTGAGAAAAGGCTACTTTGCCACCGGTGGCAAAGGCCTGAATTATTCCAGACAAAGGAAAGCGGATCAGGGTTGCGGCCAGGCCCCCGCCAATAACAATCAATACTGATGGGCCGTCCATGAACTGGCTGAATGATCCGCCAAGTAAAATCGCTACGGATATAAAAGCCGCGCCGCCAATAATCCCGATGATGGTCGCCAGATCCATATTTTTTCCCAAACCCTTAAATGATTTTATTGCCGCTCTGTTCAGATAAATATGGCCCAGAGTTGGGAAATTTTCCTTTAAGGGGAAGGGTTAACATTTGGTTTTTATTTCAAGGGTAAAGCGAAATGATAAGATTTGGTTAACCATAAAATGGCAGGTTCAATCTGGAATAATCAGATTTGGAATCATGAATTTACCGGTAAAAATCAACAGTTTCCCGCACCTTAATACAGTGACGGTATAAAAAAATGATGGATGGGCGATTTTTATTTGCTTTTGCTGTTTTAGCAGCAGGGTTTAGCAGTGGGGTAAATGCTCAGCAAGGCGATGGATCCGGCTCGTCCAACCCGCAACTTTATGCATCGCAGAACAATCAACAAAATAATGCTGTTCATGTGGATGAAAGCGCTGACTATTCTTTAGGGTGCATTGGCGGATGTGAAAATCTGGACATAAGTGGATTATTGCCTCTCTCGAGCATCAGGGAGGTTTCGCAAAGCCATGTCGGGGTTGCACCTGATAATCTGGCAGCGCAGGGAAAAGAGCCATTTGATCCGTTTTTTGAGGTGGATTGGTCGATCGGGATTTCCGCTGCGAGCCGGGTGGGTTCTGACCCTGTACGCAATTCTTTGAGCGTAACCCCTGAGTTTTCCCTGACGAATATTGGGCTTCGCAGTCAATTTTTGCTGGGAGCAAATGCATCTTTTTCGATCAGTGATGCGCAACTGATAAGGGTCGAAGCGATTGGTCTATCTTATGAGGGGGCATATGCGCTGGATGCGCTTACTCGCTTAAATTCCTCAATAAATATTGATTTAAGTCAGGGGGATGCAAGCGCGCCGGGTGTGCCGGGCAATGTGGTGCAATTACCTTTGCAGCTTTCGGCCCGGGGTGAGGCAGGAATTGAGCGTCAATTTGGGCGATTTGGTCTTTCAGGGTCGATAGAGATCGAAAGAAATGTGCAAACTCCAACCTTGTTGAGCGGAAATATTGAGCAGGATAATTCTGACAGGAATTTTCTTGGTCTAGGGGGAAACCTTAGAGCTTCCTATGAAATCACACCAAATCTTGTTGGTTTTATTGCCGGTGATTTGATGCGTAACTGGTATGATGCGGCTCCGGTTTTGCCGGGAATAAAGTTGGACGGTTGGGATATGGGTTTGAGGGGTGGGGCGCAATTAAACTGGCGCGATGTGTTGGTCTCTGAATTCTCCGTCGGCTATCAATTGCGCAGTTTTGATGATGCTTCAATTGTCCAGCTTGGTGCAACAATATTTGGTGTTGATGTAAATTATACGCCCAATAATGCTATCAGTGCCGGGGTGCAATTGGCCACCAGCTTAACCCCTCAGGATTTAAGCAATTTACGTCCCGCCTCTGTAGATTATAGCGCGGCTGTTAACGTTGGATATCAGCTTAACAGTATTTTTGGATTGCGTGGAAATGCTTCTGGAGAGTGGGTGCGCCCGGTTAGTGGTAATGAAAATCAAACCAGTCTTGGCGTGGGGGCGGGTGCTGATTTTACCATCAATAAAAATCTTTTGCTGAGCGCGGATTATTCCTATAGCTGGACGCAAAGAGTGCCAAATGATGACGAATATGCACATGCGTTGATTTTAGGAATGCGATTTTCCCGCTAGAGCGCTTTTAAGGATAAGTGGAGGCCGGTTATCCGTTTCGAAAGCGCGAAAAAACAAAGATAGAGCGTTTTTAAGGCTTTAAGAGCCTGTAGCTACGGTTTGCAGCTCTTTCATAAAATCATGGGAAATGTCTTTGCGGGCCAGAGCAAAAACAATATTGGCTGTTAAAAAACCCACTTTGGACCCACAATCGAACGAGCGTCCCTTATATTTAACGCCGGTAAAGTTCTGATGCTCCATTAATTTATGCATGGCATCGGTAATCTGGATTTCACCGCCCGCGCCTTTGGCCTGGTTTGAAATTAAATCAAATATTTCCGGCTGCAAAATATAGCGGCCTGAAATTATCAGATTTGAGGGGGCATCTTCGGCTTTTGGTTTTTCAACCATGCCGGTTATTTCAAACCCGCTATCATCTCCCTGCCCACGAGCGACAACCCCATAGGAGGAAATATCTTCGGGGGCGGCTTCTTCAACAGCGATGATGTTATTTCCGGTTTTTTCATAGGCGGCAATCATCTGGGTTAGTACACCGGGATCGCTTTTTAGCAACATATCGGGCAGCAATAATGCGAACGGCTCATTGCCCACAAGATGGCGGGCGCACCATACGGCATGGCCTAAACCCAACGGCTCCTGCTGTCGGGTAAAACTGGTTTGCCCGGCGATGGGCAGATCGCGTTGCAGCTCTTTTAAGGCTTCTAGTTTGCCGCGTTTTTTTAGGGTTTCCTCCAGTTCAAACTGGCGATCAAAATGATCTTCGATAACGCCCTTGTTGCGCCCGGTGATAAATACGAAATGCTCAATTCCAGCTTCTTTTGCTTCATCCACTGCATACTGGATGAGGGGCCTGTCGACCACGGGAAGCATTTCTTTGGGCATGGCTTTGGTCGCAGGTAAAAACCTTGTGCCAAGTCCGGCAACGGGGAAAACGGCAATTCTGACTTTTTTTGGCAATTTCATTTCACCTATACTGGAATTTTATAATTTGGTGCTAGCAGATCAAATGCCAACTTCTTAATTTTTCTGCTGGCAGAAACCAGACTTTTAATAACTAGGCTTGGAGTAATAAATATGGCGACTTTGGTGACTGGTGGAGCGGGTTATATTGGTTCGCACATGGTTTTGCGTCTGTTGGATGCGAATATTGAAACCGTGGTTTTAGACAATTTAACTACCGGATTTGACTGGGCGGTTGATCAAAGGGCGATTTTTGTTGAGGGGGATATTGCTGATATTCCTTTTGTTTCAAAACTGATTAAAACCCATAAGATTGAACAAATCGTTCATTTTGCCGGGTCTATTATTGTGCCTGAATCGGTTGAAAACCCTCTAAAATATTATTCCAACAATACCGCAGCGACCCGAAACCTGCTGGAAGCGGCGGTAAAAGGGGGGGTGGAAAGGTTTGTTTTTTCATCCACGGCTGCGGTTTATGGCATGCCGGGCCTTGGCAATGTCAGCGAGGATACCCAGCTTGATCCGATGTCTCCTTACGGGCGCTCCAAATTGATGAGTGAATGGATGCTGGCGGATGTGGCAGCAGCCCATGACATTAATTATGGGGTGTTACGCTATTTTAATGTGGCGGGGGCCGACCCAAAAGGGCGCACCGGGCAATCAACAGCCGGGGCCACTCATTTGATAAAGGTTGCCACCCAGGCAGCGCTTGGCATGCGTGATCACATGAATATCTTTGGCACTGATTTTGAAACGCCAGATGGCACAGGGGTGCGAGATTATATTCATGTGAGTGATCTGGTGGATGCTCATGCTCTGTTGCTCGAGCATCTTAAAATCAACAAATCCAACGCTATTATGAATTGCGGATATGGGAGAGGATTTTCAGTTCGTCAGGTAATTGATGTGGTTAAAGAAGTCAGCGGAGTGGACTTTGAGGTCCGCGAGAGCGCTAGAAGGGCGGGAGATCCAGCCTCGGTGGTTGCAAGTTCTGATCTGATCCGGGCTGAGCTGAACTGGCAGCCAAAACTTAATGACCTAAAGGGAATTATCACCAGCGCATTTGAGTGGGAAGACAGGTTGCAAAAACGCAACCGTTAGAGTCTTCGATGCTTGGGCGACAGGTTCGCTAAAAAACATCAAATGGGGGCAATGAAAGGAAGATTTACGTTGCTTTTTAATTGGATTTTTAGATTTTTTTACAGGCTGATTTTTTCGGTTCTGATACTTGCACTTGGCATTGGGGGAGCGCTTTCTGATCCTTCGGTGAGCTTTGAGCAATTTATCAAAACATTTGAAACCAAAGCGCTGCAAAATGGAATTAGCGCCCAAACCTATCAGAGATATATGGGCAATATCGAGCTGGACCCAAAAATCTTAGAGAGGATCAGCGCCCAACCCGAATTCACAACCCCGATCTGGGAGTATATCGAGACGCGGGTTTCTGATGATAGGATTGGTCACGGGGTGGAGGCAATTGCCCAAAACAGGGAATTGTTCACCTCCATTGCATCCAAATACGGGGTTGATCCGTTTTTGCTGGCTGCAATCTGGGGAATTGAGACCAATTATGGGGCGGTGCTTAAAAATCGCTCACTGGTAAAGCCGATAATCCCCTCGCTTGCCTCTTTGGTATTTGCTGATCGGGGTCGGGTTTTACAAGATGAAAAACAGTTAATCGCGGCATTAAAACTGGTGCAGGGGGGAGCCGAAGAGGTTTCTCTTGTGGGCTCATGGGCCGGTGCCCTGGGGCATTTGCAGGTGCTTCCGTCGGTTATTCTGGCAAGTGGAGTTGATGGGGATGCTGACGGCATTGTGGACGTTAATCTGTCACTGGTTGATGCCTTAGCCACCAGTGCGTCACTGTTGAAATCGTTTGGTTATGAGAGCGGGGTCGATTGGGGGTATGAGGTGAAATTGCCGGATGGGTTTGATTATGCAATTGCCTCGCAAAGGCAAATGCGCCCGGTTGAATTTTTTGCAAATTTGGGCGTTGAGCGGGTAGCTGGTCGAGAATTCATTGATCTTGAGCAAGGGGTGTTTCTTTATGTGCCAGCGGGAAGTTTTGGGCCAAAATTTTTAATGACCGGTAATTATCTGGTGCTCAAGTCCTACAATGCCAGCGATTCTTATGCTCTGGCTGTGGCTCACTTAAGTGATCGGTTGAAGGGGAGCGGGAGCTTTATTTCTGATTGGCCGCGCCAGGCCGAATTTCCAAATCGTGAACAGCGAATTCAAATTCAGCAATCATTGGCTGATCTGGGATATTATGAGGGCAGGATTGATAGTTTTATCGGACCGGCTACTCAGGCTGCCTATCAAAAGTTTCAACTTTCACGTGGGTTGGTGCCCGATGGATTTGTAACCCTTGAAGCTTTGGAGCTTTTGGGGCAATAAAACTGGTAATAGCTATTTGTTGGTGATTTGGTGCTGACATTAAAAAGGGAAAGGCGGAAAGTTTTGAAAAATAAAAATTTACGCTTTCCCGTACTACTGGTTTTTTTGCTGATGTTTGCTTTTGTGCCAGCCAGTACCGTGGCTCAAAGTGAAATTGGTGTGAACGGAATTGAAGTGGCGCAACAGCGCACATTGTTTGATCTGTTGTTTGGCCCAAGAGAAACACCGGCACCAACCCGGATCAGGCGCACTCCGGCTCCCGCCCCTCATGTGGATGCGCCAAGAGTTGTTGTGCCTACGCCATCAATTGTGCAAATCCCCAATGCGGTTGAAAAAGTTGAAGGGGCGACCAGATTGGCAGTGTTTGGGGATTCTTTGGCTATCGATCTGGCAAAAGCCTTTCAGCGGGAATTTGCTGAAGATGAAAATCTGATTGTTGTGGGGCGAGGGGTTGGCTCATCAGGCTTTGTGCGGGATGATTTTTATGACTGGGATGCCGCTTTAGCCGAGGAGATTGCTGCAGATAATTTTGATCTGGCGGTGATGATTATCGGGATCAATGATCGCCAGCAAATCGGGAACGCCCGTCCTCTTTCCGATGAATGGAAAGTGCTTTACCGTCAAAGAGTTGATAGTTTTTTACAACAATTGCGTACGGCGGGAAAATCGGTGGTCTGGGTTGGTTTACCACCCATGCGCGCTGCCTCATTCTCCAGCCAGATCAGCGAAATAAGCTCTATACATCGGCTGGCAGCGATTGCCGCTGGTGTGGAATTTGTCGATATATATGAGCGCTTTGCCGGGGAAGACGGGAAATATTCTTTAAGAGGGCCCAACCTGAACGGCGAAGTTGAGGTGATGCGCAAAAGTGATGGTATACATTTTTCTGCTGCCGGATCGGATAAGCTGGTCTTTTATATCAATCAGTCAATGCGTGGCTTTTATCGCGAGGGGGGTGTTGGCAGAGTTGCGATTGCGGTTGCTGATCCGCTTGAGGGCACCGATGGTTTGAGCATGGTTCGCCCACCCTTTCAGGGCAATGGTCAGTTCAGGCTGTTGCAGGTTGCAGGGGCTGTGGTGCAGTTAACCGGCGATCCGGTAAGGGCAAATGAACTTGTGCTGGCCCCTGGCGGGGGAGCAAGACCTGATATTGTTGATATTGAAATGCTGATGGCAGCCCCGGCAGGGCGTGCCGATGCGTTTGGGCAAGGAATTGTTCCAGGTGAAATTGAGCAGGATGCAGTTGTTTTGGGCGCGGACGAAAGCGAAGCATCGCCTACCTCTCAATAGGTTGTTTTATCTCGCGTCGGCGGGGTGGACAAAATCGCCAATTTTTATTGTTATAAAAAACTATTTTGGCAGGTTGGAACTTCCCATCAGTTCAATATCCACGGCGCGGGCCGCCTGACGTCCCTCACGAATGGCCCATACCACCAGCGATTGTCCTCGGCGCATATCCCCGGCACAAAAGACTTTGGGGTGAGAGGTTTTATATTCATTGGTATCAGCCAAAACATTGCCACGCTCATCAAGATCAACCCCCAGTTTTTCCAAAAGTCCCTTATAGATCGGGGCAACAAAGCCCATGGCTAATAAAACCAGATCAGCTTTCAAGGTAAATTCTGAACCTTCGATTGGTTTGAACTTATCATCAACCCGTACACAATTGAGGCCGTTTACATGGCCGGATTTGCCTGTAAAACTGCTGGTCATTACTGCAAATTCACGCGATGCACCTTCATCATGGGAAGACGATGTGCGCAATTTAAGTGGCCAGTTGGGCCATGATGATTGCTTGTCTTCTTTTTGCGGTGGCATGGGCATAATTTCCAGCTGGGTAACGCTAAGCGCACCCTGACGAATTGAAGTGCCGATGCAATCAGAGCCGGTATCACCGCCCCCGATTACCACCACATGGCGGCCCGAGGCGACAATTGGCTCAACTTCTCCCAAAGGTTCATTAGAAACCCGACGATTTTGCTGGGGGAGAAAATCCATGGCATAATGCACGCCGGACAGGTCGCGGCCCTCTATTGGCAGATCGCGGGGTTTTTCTGCTCCGCCGGTTAAAATAATGGCGTCATATTTTTTCAGCAGTTTTTTGGCGCTGATATCTATGCCCGCATTATTGTTATAAATGAATTTTACACCCTCAAGTTCCATCTGGGCCACCCGTTGATCAATATGGTGTTTTTCCATTTTGAAATCGGGAATTCCATAGCGCAAAAGTCCGCCGGCCTTGGCATTTTTTTCGATCAGATGAACCTTGTGACCAACCCTTGCCAATTGTTGGGCGCAGGCCATTCCAGCAGGGCCGGCTCCGATTACGGCAATTTTTTTACCGGTTTTTATTTTGGCAATTTCAGGGCGAATCCAGCCCTTGCGCCAGGCCTTGTCGACAATGGCACATTCGATGGATTTTATGGTTACAGGCTCATCAATCAGATTGAGGGTGCAAGATGCTTCGCAGGGGGCGGGGCAGATGCGGCCGGTAAATTCGGGGAAATTATTGGTGGAATGCAGATTGGCCGAGGCCTGTTTCCAATTGCTGTTATAGACCAGATCATTCCAGTCGGGGATCTGGTTGTTTACCGGGCATCCACGTAAGCCTTCAGCATCGTGGCAAAAGGGAATGCCGCAATCCATGCAGCGGGCGGCCTGATTGCGCAATTCCTGCTGACTTGGCGGAATGACAAATTCTTTATAATTGCGAATACGGTCGGCAGCGGAGCGCGAGCTGCGTTCGCGGCGTTCGATTTCAAGAAATCCTGTTACTTTACCCATGATGATTTCTCTCTTATCTGGCACGTTTTTGATTGCGGTTTTGGGCTGCCTGTTCAATTTCCAGCAAGGCCCTTCGATATTCAACCGGCATCACCTTGACGAATTTTGGTCGAAACTTTTCCCAATCTTCAAGAATGGTTTTTGCCCGTTGAGAGCCGGTATATTTCAAATGATTTGAAATTAACTGGTGCAGGCGTTCTTCATCATGGCGGGTCATATCACCTGTTACATCAACCCGGCCATGATGTTCGATATCGCCTGCCTGATGAAGGTGACGCTCCATAAGCTCGTCTTCTTCTGGCACCGGCTCAAGTTCAACCATCGACAGGTTACACCGATTGGCAAAGGTGCCGCTTTCATCCATGACATAGGCAATGCCCCCGGACATTCCGGCAGCAAAATTGCGCCCGGTGCCGCCCAATACGGCAACAACGCCCCCGGTCATATATTCGCAACCATGATCACCAACTCCCTCGACCACGGCGATGGCCCCGGAGTTTCTGACCGCAAAACGCTCGCCTGCAACTCCGCGGAAATAACATTCGCCCTCAATGGCACCATAAAGAACCGTGTTGCCGACAATAATTGAGTTTTCAGCGACAATGTTTTTAGCCCTTTTTGAGGGATAGATAATTATGCGTCCGCCAGATAGGCCTTTGCCTACATAATCATTGGCTTCCCCTTCAAGCTCCATGGTTATTCCACGGGCCAGCCATGCGCCAAATGATTGCCCGGCAGTACCATTGAGCTTGATATGAATTTTATCCTCGTCCAAACCTTCATGGCCAAATTTTGTTGCAACCATTCCTGAAAGCATGGTGCCTGCCGTGCGATCGGTATTGTTGATTTCGGTTGTAATCTGCACGGCTTCTTTGCCACTTAGCGCAGGAGCTGCTTCTTTGATCAGTTTTTGGTCAAGGACATCTTCGAGATGATGATCCTGAAATTCGCTATGGATAATTCCCACATCTTCGCCCATGGCAGGATCAAAGAACAATTTTGAGAAATCCAGCCCTTCGGCCTTATAATGATCATTGGCTTTTTTGCGATCGAGCACGTTAATCTGCCCGATCATCTCGTTCAGGTTGGTATAGCCAAGGGAGGCCATGATCTGGCGAACTTCTTCGGCCACGAAAAAGAAATAATTTACCACATGTTCGGGCTTGCCGGTGAAGCGGCGGCGCAATACCGGATCTTGAGTGGCAATGCCTACGGGGCAGGTATTGAGGTGGCATTTGCGCATCATTATGCAGCCAGAAGCAATCAAGGGCGCGGTGGCAAAGCCAAATTCATCAGCACCCAGCAAGGCGCCAATTACCACATCGCGGCCGGTTTTTAAGCCGCCATCAACCTGCAAAGCCACCCGGGAGCGCAATTTATTTAGCACCAAGGTCTGATGGGTTTCAGCTAATCCTATTTCCCACGGGGAGCCGGCATTTTTAATGGAGGTTAGTGGAGAAGCACCGGTGCCGCCATCAAAACCTGAGATGGTTATATGGTCGGCACGGGCTTTAGTCACCCCGGCAGCAACCGTACCAACCCCGACTTCGGAAACCAGTTTTACCGAAATATCGGCTTTGGGATTGACGTTTTTCAAGTCATAAATCAGCTGGGCCAGATCTTCGATGGAATAAATATCATGGTGGGGGGGCGGAGAAATCAGCCCGACCCCTTTGGTGGAATGGCGAACCTTGGCAATAACCGCATCGACCTTATGGCCGGGCAGCTGTCCGCCTTCGCCCGGCTTGGCTCCCTGGGCCATTTTAATCTGGATCATATCGGAATTGGCCAGATATTCGGTAGTTACCCCAAAACGGCCGGACGCAACCTGTTTGATGGCCGAGCGCATGGAAGTTCCATCGCTTTTTGGCACAAAGCGATCCGGCTCTTCGCCGCCCTCGCCGGTGTTGGATTTTGCTCCCATGGAGTTCATGGCGATGGCCAGATTTGTGTGGGCCTCGCGGCTGATAGAACCATAGGACATGGCACCGGTGGCAAAGCGTTTAACAATGTCTTTTGCCGGTTCAACTTCAGAAATATCAATAGGTTTGCGGCCAAGTTCGCTGGCATCTTTGATGCGAAACAGGGAGCGGATATTAAACAGGTCTTTGGAGCTGGAGTTTATCGCATTGGCAAATTCTTCATATTTTTCAGAAGAATTTGATCGAACCGCATGTTGTAAGTGCGAAACTGTGGTCGCGTTCCATGCGTGAACCTCGCCACGGGTGCGAATGGCAAACTCGCCGCCAAATTCAAGGGATTTGCGCAGGGATAGTTTGTCACCAAAGGCCCGATCATGGCGGAGTTTGGTTTCGGTTGCGACTTCTTTAAGAGACACACCTTCAATGGAAGTGGCGGTGCCAAGGAAAAACCGGTCGACAAATTTTTGCGATAAGCCAACAGCGTCAAAAACCTGAGCGCCGCAATAGGATTGATAGGTGGAAATGCCCATTTTGGACATTACTTTGAGCAGGCCTTTGCCTACGGATTTAATGTAGCGATGCACAACTTCCCTGTCGTCAACTTCGGGGGGAAGTTTGCCCTCGGCCTGCATGGCAGACAAAGTTTCAAAAGCCAGATAGGGGTTGATTGCTTCGGCACCATAACCGGCCAGAACGGCAAAATGGTGAATTTCGCGCGCTTCGCCGGTTTCAATCACCAAGCCCGAAGAGGTGCGAAGCCCTTTGCGGATAAGGTGGTGATGCACAGCGGCGGTGGCCAGCAAAGCGGGAATGGCGATACGGTCGGCCCTGATCAAACGATCAGAAAGGATAATGATATTGTCGCCGTCGAGAACTCTTTTTTCAGCCATCTTACATAGATTGGCCAAGGCTTCGTCCATATCAGAGCCGGAATTTTCTCCATCAATATCGGTGTTTGTTGAATAGGTGATATCAAGAGTTGTGGTGCGGAACTGATTATCGGCAATGTCGCCAATGGTGCGGATTTTTTCCAGATCCTCGTTGGTGAGAATGGGCTGGCGCACTTCTAGGCGCTTAACGCGGGACAGACCCTTAAGATCAAACAGGTTGGGGCGCGGACCAATAAAAGACACCAGCGACATCACCGATTCTTCGCGAATCGGATCAATAGGTGGATTGGTGACCTGAGCAAAATTCTGCTTGAAATAGGTATAAAGCAGTTTTGATTTTTGCGAGAGGGCAGAAATTGGAGTGTCGGTGCCCATGGAACCAAGGGGTTCCTGCCCCGTGCAGGCCATGGGGGTGAGCAATACTTTGATGTCTTCTTGTGTATATCCAAAGGCCTGCTGGCGATCCAGAAGGCTCTCAAATGTCTTTGGAGCCTGGGGCAACACATCGGGCAGTTCTTCGAGCACAATCTGGGTGCGGGCCAGCCATTTTGGATAGGGATTAGAAGAGGCAAGGGATTGCTTGATTTCATCGTCAGCAATGATGCGACCCTCTTTTAGATCAATCAGCAGCATTTTTCCGGGCTGCAAGCGCCATTTTTCAACAATATCCTCTTCGGGGACTTTTAGGGTGCCAGCTTCTGAAGCCAATACAACCAGACCGTCTTTGGTGACGAAATAGCGGGCCGGCCTTAAACCATTGCGATCAAGGGTGGCCACAATCTGATTACCGTCGGATAAGGCCATGGAGGCCGGGCCATCCCATGGTTCCATCAATGCTGCATGATATTCATAAAAAGCGCGTCTGGTTTCATCCATTAGCGGATTACCGGCCCAGGCTTCGGGGATCAGCATCATTGCAGCGTGGGGCAGGGAATAGCCGCCGCGCACCAAAAATTCTAAGGCATTATCAAAACAGGCGGTATCTGACTGACCCTCATAGGATACGGGCCAGATTTTGGAAATGTCATCGCCAAACCTGTCGGAGGCAACGGAGGCCTGACGGGCCGCCATCCAGTTTACATTGGAGCGAATGGTGTTGATTTCACCATTATGGGCCGTCATGCGATAGGGGTGGGCCAGCTTCCAGCTTGGGAAAGTATTTGTGGAAAAACGCTGATGGATCAACGCCAGCGCCGAGGTGAAATCCGGGTCCGATAAGTCGGGGTAAAACGCGCCCAGCTGATAGGCCAAAAACATGCCCTTATAAACAATGGTGCGGGCGGAAAACGAGACGATATAAAAGCCATTATCATTATCAGCTTCTGGAATGGCCCCATAAATGGTGTTGGAGATGACCTTGCGGGTGATTAATAATTTCGTTTCGAACGCTTCTTCGGACATATCTTTGGGGCGGGCGATAAATATCTGCTCGATTATCGGCTTGGTATTTATGACATTTTGGGATAGCTCGCCTGTGTCAAAGGGGACTTTTCGTGTGCCCAAAATCTCTAAACCTTCGCTGGCAAGCGCTGAGGTTAGAGAAATATTACAGCGATCACGAAGGGCCGTGTCGTTGGGATAAAAAATCATGGCAACTGCATATTCACCCGCCGGTGGCAGATTAAAATCTGTTGTTTTTTTAAAAAACTGATGGGGCATCTGCACCAGCATGCCGGCGCCATCGCCCATCAAGGGATCTGCACCAACAGCGCCGCGATGGGTTAGGTTGACTAGAATTTCCAACCCTTTTTCGACAATGTCGTGGGATTTTTTATTATGAATATTGGCAACCAGGCCAAGGCCACAGGCATCATGTTCGTTGGCGGGATTATAAAGGCCACAGGCATCAGGGCGAATATGAGGGGTTGTTTGCAGGGGACGTTGCACGGTTTCCTGCCTGTCTGATTTGTTCTCAACATTGTTGATTTTTATATCGTTGATTTTGGCCATTGTTAACCGCCCTCTAATTCTTGTATTTCGCCGTATGGAAGCGAACCAAATTACTGTTTGCACTTGTCCATGTAGCATTTGCCCACAAAGACGTTTTTCCGCTCGGGTCGCACAACTTGTACGGCTCGAGACGAAAAACGTCTCATCTATTTGTTTTAGTGGCTATGCTCCTCAACGGCCACTTCCAGCTCGAAAAACCGTGCTGGCCGATTGGGCAAAAACTAAAAAATTTCTGCTCGCTCGGGGATGCGCATTGATATTGTTGTTATTTATGCGCTGGACTTTAATCTGCGAAATCAAACGGAAATGCCTGCTAAACAGCCAAGTAACCTGCTAGATTAGACAATATTGCTGTCCTATTGCCTTCACAATGCCAGATTTTATCCGGCCGGGCAAGCATGGAGCTAACATTATAGTGCCAAATAGCAGCAAGGCCCCGAATTCTGGGGGCCTTGCGTGGTATATTGATTGGGGAAAAAGGATGAGACTTTAAGTCTTGCCTTTAGTTAGCAGCAGCTTTTTTCTCGATAGTTTGAGGTTTGTCAGCGCTGCTAATTTCTATCTGGCGCGGTTTTTTGCTCTCGGGCAATTCGCGTTTAAGTTCCAGATGCAGCAAACCATTTTCTACAATGGCGGAATTCACTTCCACATAATCGGCAAGCTGGAACCTTAAATCAAAGGCCCGCTCAGCAATGCCCCGGTGCAAAAATTCACGTTCGGCATTTTCCTGTTCGGATTTTCCGCCCTTGATTACCAGATTGTTTTCCTTGGTCTGGATGGAAATTTCATCTTTGGAAAACCCGGCGACAGCGACGCTTATGCGATAGGTATCATCGCCGGTGCGCTCGATATTATAGGGAGGGTAGGCGGATTTTGTTTCCTGGACGTTAAGGCCGTCAAGGGTTGAAAACAGGCGGTCGAATCCGACTGTTGAACGATAAAACGGTGAAAAATCAAAGGTTTGCATAGCATGTTCTCCTTGCTTTGAAGTTGAGCAACATTGGAGCGACCAATCTGAGACTCCCAATATTAGGCAAGTCGTTAAAAAAGTCGCGGTCGCCGGATCAGTCCGGCCGACCCGATAAATGTGGGAAGGTTTTTTTGATTTGCAAGAGTGCAGGGATAAGGAATTTTAGGGCTGTAATTTCACTAAATATTTTTATGAACGATAAATGAACGATGTGCTCGGGGCGGGTTCAGGAACTATTGGCTAGATTGTTATTGTGCACTCAATGAGGCGTTTGATCACGCATTTATCATGCACATTAAAGGCGGTCCCTATCACCCGCCCCCCGCATGGGGGCTGCCTTCTCCAAGGTCGGCATTTTGTCAGCTCTGTCTGGCTTAATGTCGGCCTTATTTCATTGCAGTAGCTGGCAGTAGCTTGGCAGCAACTTGGCGACAGTTTGGCAATTATTGGCGATATATTATATTTGAACTGTTGAAGATTTGCAGGGCTTTGCTTAAACAGGCAATCTATGTGACCTGTTGTGTGCTTTGGCCGGGTTTAAAAACCTGCAGGCAAAATTATTTGTGGAATGTTTGAATGGCAAATATTGTTGACCCTGGTGGTGCCAAATTGTGCGAAACCGCTTCCAATCCAATTCCTCAAGGGGCAAAGGCAGGGTTTTTCAAAACTCAGGATAATGTGCGTCTGCGATACGCTCTTTGGCCTAAAACATCCGGCGTAAGCAAAGGCACTATTTGTCTGGTGCACGGGCGCTCAGAATTTATTGAAAAATACTATGAAACCATTGCCAATTTTCAATCACGCGGATTTAATGTTGCAACATTTGACTGGCGCGGACAGGGGGGGTCAGACCGGTTAGTGAGCAATCACCGACTTGGTTATGTGGAAAGATTTGATGATTATATAATTGATCTGGAGAATTTTTATTCGCAGATATTGCTGCCCGATTGTCCGCCGCCATTTAATCTCGTTGGCCATTCCATGGGGGCATTTGTTTCGCTGCTGGCGGCTTCTCGCAACCGGTTGATGTTTGAGCGGTTGTTTTTAAGTGCTCCCATGTTGTCGTTGGATAGTATGCCTTTGGGACTTTCTGCCATGGCAAATGTTGCAGAAGCTTTGTGTTTTTTTGGGTTTGGGCAAATGGCGGCGGGGCGAAAAGATGATCGCTCGCCAAGTAGTGAGAGTTTCCCAGGCAATGAATTAACGTCAGATTTTACCCGCTATATGCGAGTGGTGGACATTTATGAAAAATGCCCGGATCTGGCAATTTCCGCCCCTTCGTTTCGCTGGTTAAGTGCGGCGATGAGGGCTATGGCAAAAGCCAGATCGGATGACTTTCCAGCTCGGATTAAAACACCCGTTTTGATGTTGGCTGCAGCTCGGGACAAGGTTGTTTCAACTGCAGCGATCGAGGAGCTTGGTTTGCGCATGCGTTCGGGGCGTCATGCGGTGATTGCCCATGCCCGCCATGAATTGTTTATGGAAAATGATGAAATTCGCGAACAGGTTTTTGCGGCCTTTGATGCTTTTATAACCGAGCAGACGCCTGCTTAGTGGCGGGGTTTAAAAATTCACTTTTTCGCCATTATATCCATGGCGGCGCGGTGTAATTGCGGGGTGGCTGCGGCAATAATATTGCCGCCCTTATCAGCCGGAGAACCGTCAAAAGTGGTGATAGTGCCACCGGCATTTTCAATAATGGGTATTAAAGCTGCAATATCATAAATATTGAGACCCGCCTCAACAACAAGATCAATCTCCCCGGCTGCCAATAGGCAATAGGCGTAACAATCACACCCATAGCGGGCCAGACGAACCTGTTTTTCCAGATTTAGGTAGGCCTGTAATTGTTCACCTTCAAACAGTGCTGGGGTTGTGGTCATCAGGCGAGCTTCATCAAGGTTTTGAACTTTGCTGGTGGTCAGGTTTTTTGGGTCTGATCCAAAACGAGAATAGGTGCTTTTGCTGCCAAGACCCAAAAAAACTTCCCCGGTAAATGGTTGGGCCATAATGCCTGCAAAGATTTTTTCTTTATGGGCGATCCCGATCAAGGTGCCCCACACCGGCACGCCGGTTATAAAGGCTCTGGTGCCGTCAATCGGGTCAATAATCCATGAAAATGGACTGTCGGTTTGTTTGGTTGCGTGCTCTTCTCCAATTATCATGTGGTGGGGGAACGCACCTTCGATAACCTGGCGGATGACTTGTTCGGCTTCTTTATCAGCCTGAGTTACCGGGTCAAACCCTTCATCAAGCTTGTTATCAACGCTTAACCCTGAGCGAAAAGCTGGCAGGGTAACCTTGGCAGCAGCATTGATCGCATCAAGTAATGTGCGCTCAAATGCAGTTTCTTCAATGTTGTGGATGATGCTAGTATTGGTACTTATATCCATGAGTTTTCTTTTTATATTCAATTGTTTAAATGAGAATGGGTATGAATTACAGTAAATAAAAGTGATTCATTTTTGCAACAGTGTTGGGGCAATATTTAGTTTTCAGGTACTTTATCTTGCTTGTTAGAGCAAATCAGTTCACTGCCAATAGTGCATGACAATTGGCGGTATTCTTATACATGCGACCGTCATTTTCCTCCCTTACTGGGTCGCTTCGGCGACCCGTTTTTTTAGTTGAAGTTTTTGGTCGCTCCGGCGACCCGTTTTTTTGTTTGAAGCTCTTTGGTCGCTTTGGACACTCGCTTTTTTAGTTTGATTGCAAAATTATTCGGCGGCTATGCTTTGAGTGTCGCTGGGGTAGAGTTTTTGATTTTGTGAAACCAGGTCAAAATCCATCTGTATAAAGCGCTCGATCAATTTGGTTGCCACTTCTTTTATCAGGTTAAAATTTTTGTTGGCGCGTCTGGTGCTTTCATTCATATAAAGATGGCGTGAAAATTCTATCTGCAGGGCATGGATGCCATGCTTTGGGGTGCCATAAGAGCGGGTGATAAAACCGCCTGCATAGGGTTTGTTGCGGGCAACTATAAACCCTAAACCAACAAACAAGTCTTCAGCCATATCAATCAGAGCAGGGGAGCAGGTGGTGCCAAAGCGATCACCAAGAATAATTTGAGGCGCGCGAGAATTTTTGGTGTCATTAAGGGGTGGCATGGAGTGGCAATCAATAAGCACGGCAACTCCAAATCTGCTAAGGGTCTGGGAAAGCAGATTTTGCAGTGTTGAATGATAGGGTTTGTAAATTCCCTGAATACGCATCATGGCATCGGACAGGGTGAGCTTTTCGCGATAAATGGATTTATTTTCGGCAACGATTTTTGCCAAAGTGCCAAGTCCGGCCGCGACTCTTTTGGATGCGGTGTTATGGTGAGCGGGCAGGGGGTCGCAAAACATTTGAGGGTCTAATTCATAGGGCTCGCGGTTTACATCCAGATAGGCGCGGGGAAATCGGGCGCGCAACAGCGGCACTCCCAGATAGGGCGCGCGCTCAAATATTTCATCAACAAATGTATCTTCTGACTGGCGGATTGAAAACCTGTCCAGACGGGTCATTTTTAAGAACCGTTCCGGGTAATCGGTTCCGGAGTGGGCGGAATTAAAGACAAAAGGGGCCGTTTGCCGCCTAGGGCGGATGGTTTCAAAGGCTGGCCTGTCAGCAAAATCCGATTGCATAAATTCCCCGTTATATAATAGGTCCTGACCTTGACCCAACAAATGCCATTTTTTATCTATTTGGTCGGCAATGTGCCTTCAAAAAGGTATTTTGTCCAACCAAATTAATGAATTTATTAGGTCTTGATCCTAAACATCGTATGGTAATTGCTTGCTTTGCAGGTCATGTAGGTTAAAATGATTTGCGGCGTTTTAGTATTGGTTTCGGCCGGAGGGATTTATGAATAGAATATTGTTGGCAGAAGATGACGCGGATATGCGCCAGTTCCTCACCAGGGCCTTAAAAAATGCCGGGTTTGATGTGGTTTCATTCGATAATGGCAAGTCAGCTTATGAGCGCTTGCGTGAGGAGCCGTTTTCCCTGTTATTGTCAGATATTGTAATGCCTGAAATGGATGGCATTGAACTGGCGCGAAGGGCTACCGAACTGGACCCTGATTTAAAGGTTATGTTTATAACCGGGTTTGCCGCAGTGGCTCTTAATCCTGATAGTGATGCGCTAAAGGATGCTTCGGTTTTATCCAAGCCTTTTCACTTAAATGATCTGGTGAACGAAGTTGAGCGCCTTTTGGCCGCGTAATCTTTGACAGGGTCTGAGTAAAAAAGCTGTTCAGAAAAGATTTATGTTGCAAAAATCCGCTGGCAATATATTTGATGACTATCGAAAAAAGATGGGCGTATAGCTCAGCGGGAGAGCACTACATTGACATTGTAGGGGTCACTGGTTCAATCCCAGTTACGCCCACCATCTTTTTATCTCGCTAGCGCTGCAAGGACACGCTGATCGTAAAAGCATTTCACGATCTGATTCCGCTCAAAGTAAAATTGTTATTTTTGATAAATATGTTGTGGAGTTAAAGATGACTTTCAAGTTTTTGGCCAGTGCAGGGGCTTTTATAGCCGCTATATTGACCCTGTTATATGGTTTGGCGCCTAACTCAGTCTATGCAATTTTTTCGATTGATAGTGGTGGTCCAACTGGAGACTTTATTTCTCGACGGGCGGCAGTATTATTTCTGGGCTATGCCGTTTTAATGTGGGGCTTGCGAAATGCACCACCATCAGCTGAGCGACGCGCGGTTTGCCTGGCTGCTGTGGTTATGACAGGTGGCCTGGCTTTGCTGGGTATTGGCGAAGTGTTGCGCGGATTTGCCGGGCCATATACCTGGGTCCCGATTGTGTTGGAATTATTACTTATGAGCGGGTTTGCACGATTGTTGATACGCCGTACCTGAATGCCAGAGTTTTTCTCATGCCTTTTGCAGGGCCTCACTGGTAAGAGAGCGCATTTTTTTCAATTCAGCAATAGTGGTTTGCAGATCATGGAGCTGTATTTCAAGCTTTGCCAACCGGTCATCGACCTTGGATTGCAGGAGTTTTATCTGACCGGTATGGGTTCTGTCAGCATCATAAAGGTCCAGATATTCCGAAATATCCTTGAGGGAAAAACCAAGTCTTTTACCGCGCAATATCAATAACAGACGCACCCGATCACGATATTGAAAAATTCTTGTCCCCCCGACGCGCTGGGGGGACAAAAGACCTTTGCTTTCATAGAAGCGAATTGTTCTTGTTGAAATATCCAGCTCATTGGCCAGCTCGGTTATTGAGAACAGGTTTTGCTCTCCACTGATAGTTTCTTGACCGATGGTTTTTATTTCAACGGATTTCTTTTCGCTGTTATTTGCCTTTGCTGGCTTCGCGTTCGGCATATTCTTCACGTAATTCCTTTTTGGAAAGTTTGCCGACCAAAGTCTTTGGCAGTTCGTCCTTAAATATGAACTCCCTTGGCATTTCGATCTTGGAAATTTGATCGCTAAGGAAGGCCTTCATATCGGCCCCGGTGGCACTCTTTCCATCTTTGAGCTTGATAAAGGCTATGGGTGCTTCGCCCCGATATTTATCTTTGACACCAATAACATTGCACTCGTCAACATCTTCGTGGCGATATAGAGCTTCTTCGATAGTGCGCGGATAAACATTAAACCCGGAGCAAATGATAAGATCCTTGATCCGATCAACCAGGAAAATATAGCCATCCTCATCTACATAACCCACGTCTCCGGTGCGGAAATATCCGTTGACGAAGGCCTCTTTGGTCGCTTCTTTATTATTATAATACCCAAGCATAACCTGCTTGCCGGTGGCAACAAGTTCACCACGTTCACCGGGCGCGACAAATTTTGTCGGATCTTCCAGATCAACAAATTGCACATCGGTTCCAGGAACCGGCATACCGATGGAGCCGGGTTTTGAAGCAACACGAAGAGCGGCGCAACAAAGAACAGGGGAGCATTCGGTTAATCCATAGCCTTCGGCTAAAATTGCCGGGGATTTTTTTCCAAAAACATCGCGAGTTTCTCCGGGCAGCCCGGCACCGCCGGAAATGGCCAGTTGCACACTGCTTAAATGATCGGAGGTTGTTTTGCTGTTGGAGGCAACTGCCAGCAACAAGGTGGGAACTGCGGGCATGATGGTTGGGCGGGTTCTAACCAAAAGATCAAGCAGTGCCTTTAGCTCGAAACGGGGCAGCATCACCACCTGAGATCCCTTGCCAAGGGGTACGTTCATGCAAACGGTCATGGCAAAGATATGGAAAAACGGCAATACGGCAACAACCGAGGCTGGTGGATCAAAAACCCCACAACCCCATTTGTCGATCTGATCAACATTGGCGGCAATATTGGCGTGGGAAAGCATGGCCCCTTTTGGCAGACCGGTGGTACCGCCGGTATATTGCTGGACTGCAACATCTTTTGCCGCATCAATTTCTACGGGGTCGGCTTTTTGCCCGGAGTTGAGCATTTTTGAGAAGCTGACCACTTTGTCGGCGACGCTGGTGCTGGCAATTTTGGTCATCTCGCCGGATTTAACAATTTTGAACAGTATTTTTTTCACTGTCGGCAAAGCATCGGGGAAGTGGCACACGACAAGAGTTTTAACATTTCCGGCTTCAACCAGAGCTTGAGCTTTTTCAAAGATCATTTTTAAATCAAGAGTAACAAGAACATCTGCCCCGGCATCGGCCGTGATGTGGGTGAGTTCGGGGACCGTATAAAGAGGATTGCAATTTACCACAGTGCCGCCAGCCAGAAGAGTGCCGTAATAAGCGACGGGGAAAAATGGTGTGTTAGGCAACAGGAGAGCAACTCTGGAGCCTTTTTTAACTCCCAATTGCTTTTGCAAGGCACCGGCGAACGCTCTGATTTGTTGACCAAGGTCTTTAAAAGAAGTCTTTTTACCTAAAAAATCCAGCGCGTCAGAATCCGGGTGCTCATCGCAGGCTTTTAAAATCTGGGTATGAACCGGAGTGGTGTCAATTTCAGCATCCCAGATTATTCCCTCCGGGTAGTTGGCAATCCAGGGGCGGTATCTCTCTTGATTGTCACCAGTTTTACTCATTACTTTATTTTCCCTCCAAAAAATTGTTTATTTAATATTCCATGCATTTGTTCTTGGGTCAAACGTCAAAGTGATATTGCTCAAACGTCTAAAATTTTTGGGGGTAGTGATGGGGCAGGCACATCGAGTCTGTGGTGATTTTGTTGAACGCTAAAAACCTGCTATTATGTAATTTTGCAAAGGTTAAATGAGATTGGTAAAATCTGATGAAATTTAGCGGGTGTTTGCTCTGTATTGCGTAATTTTGGCTAATTTTTTACTATACTAATTAGTCAAGCTATTGACGTATACGTCAACTATGATTATTTATGGTACGATCGGTGTTTCCGGCAGCCGTTTTCAGGTGCCACGACACTGAATTCTGACGACACTAAAATCTGGCGAGGTGTATTATGTTTGGCATTGTTCTGGTTATTACGTTGGTGGCATTTTTGATATTGGCGTATCACAAAACGCCAATCTGGCTTTGGGCTGCGGTGGCGCTGCTGGCGGGAATGGCGGCGATGCTTGTCACTGAAAACCCCGGTGCGTTCGCGTGGACATTTGCTCTTGCTCCGTCTGTTTTGTTGTTTTTGTTTGCTGTTCCTTTTGTTCGGCGTCTGGTGCTTACCGGTCCGATGTTTGGCATGGTCAAAAAAATGCTACCCAATATTTCTTCCACCGAGCAGGAAGCGCTGGATGCGGGAACCGTGGGCTGGGATGCGGATTTGTTTTCCGGGCGCCCTGAGTGGAACAATCTTTTGGGGATCAGAAAAATTTCCCTGACCGAAGAAGAACAGGCGTTTCTTGATGGGCCGACCAATGAGGTTTGTGCAATGATTGATGATTGGGACATCCGTCATAATCGCGCTGATATGCCCCCCGAAGTGTGGCAGTTCCTTAAAGACAAAGGCTTTTTGGGGATGTTGATTTCCAAGGCGCACGGGGGTTTGGGGTTTTCTGCCCAGGCCCAGTCTATGGTGGTTTCAAAGATTGCCTCGCGTTCGGTTGCTGCCGGTATTTCCGTTATGGTTCCCAATTCGCTTGGGCCGGGTGAATTGCTGGAAAAATATGGCACCAAAGAACAAAAAGATAAATATCTGGCGCGCCTTGCCAAAGGTAAGGAAGTGCCCTGTTTTGCCTTGACCGGCACCCATGCGGGATCGGACGCGGCGGGTATGCGCGATGTGGGTATTGTCACTATGGGCAAATATAAGGGCAAAGAAGTCCTTGGAGTGCGCTTAAGCTGGGACAAACGCTATATCACACTTGCTCCCGTTGCCACGCTTGTTGGGTTGGCGGTCAACCTGTTTGATCCAGAAAATCATTTGGGCAAGGGCGAAGATGTGGGCATAACTTTGGCGCTAATTCCTGCGGACTATCCCGGAGTTGAAATCGGCCGGCGTCATTTCCCCGCCGGATCGGCATTTATGAACGGTCCCACCAGCGGAACAGATGTGTTTGTTCCTATGGAATATATTATTGGCGGGGCAGAATATGCGGGTCAGGGCTGGCGCATGCTAATGGAGTGCCTATCGACCGGGCGGGCAATTTCCCTTCCTGCAATTGGTTCGGTTTCTATGAAAGTGGCACTGCGCACCACAAGTGCCTATGCGCGTATTCGGCGTCAGTTTGGCATTCCCATTGGAATAATGGAGGGGGTAGCCGAACCTTTGGCGCGTTTGGTAAAATATGCCTATATGTTTGAAGGGGCAAGGACTGTAACTGCCGCCATGGTTGATGAGGGGCAAAAACCGGCGGTTATTTCGGCCCTGCTGAAATATCGCGCAACTGAAGCCATGCGCGATCGGATAAATGATGCCATGGATATTCATGGGGGGCGGGCCATTCAGGAAGGTCCTAAGAACTATCTGTTTTCCGCCTATGCCAACACTCCGGTGGCCATAACCGTTGAGGGTGCCAATATTCTCACCCGCACCCTGATTACCTTTGCGCAAGGGGCATTGAGAGCGCATCCATATCTTTATGATGAAATTACTGCAGTGCAAAACCCCGATAAAAAAGCTGGTATTAAAGCCTTTGATAAAGCCTTTGCCGGGCATGTGGCCTTTATGCTGGGCAATATCACCGGCAGTTTTTGGCAGGCGATTACCGGGGGGCGTTTTGCCTCATCTCCGGTCGATCATGAATTGAAACGCTGGTATAAACAATTGCACCGTTATTCCCAGCATTTTGCTTTGGTGGGGGACTGGACTGTGGCGCTTTTGGGGGGCGACCTGAAACGCAAACAACGGCTCTCCGGTCGAATGGCTGATATTTTATCGGATCTTTATCTGCTTTCCACCACCCTTAAACGCTATGAGGATGATGGACGGATCAAGGAGGATCTGCCGGTGATCGAGGCCATTTGCCGCGATCGGATCGGGGCCATTGAAGCAAATTTCAGGGCTGTGTTTGATAACTTCCCTAACCGGCCTGTGGCTTACATCATGCGTTTTCTGGTTTTTCCTCTCGGGCAGCGCAATGTGGGTTCCACCGATAAAGAAAACTATCGTCTGGCGCGGGCAATTCTTAATCCCAATGCTCAAAGAGATCGCTTTACCACCGGTGTTTATATTTCTGATGATCCGGAGGATGTTACGGGTGTGCTTGAAGATGCATTGGAAAAAGTTGTTCGGGTGGCGGACATTGAGCATAAATTCATCCGTGCCCTTAAAAAAGGTCAAATTGAGCGTCGGCTTGATCGAGATGCCATAAGTGATGCGGTAGCTGAGGGAATTTTGAGCAATGAAGAAGCTGGATTCTTGCGCCGGGCTGATGAGGCAACCGATAAGGTGATCGGGGTTGATGACTTTGCTTTTGATGAATTGGGGATGCAAAAATCACCAAAATCAGAACAGGTTATTGCAGCGGCCCAATAGTTGGGCCATTGTTATGATCAGATTATTGTAATGTTTGGATCATTGTGGCATCCGGGGCGTGTGTCCCGATAATATCAAGAGAGCAAAATAAATTGGCTGAAGATAAAAAAACTGGCACTGGTGTAAAACCCAAAACAACAGCAAAGTCCACCAGAAAGCCCAAAAGCAAATCTGTTGCAAGCAAAACTGCTGCAAAAAAACCTGCTGCAAAAAAACCTGCGGTGACCAAGTCAACTGCTGTTGCGAAGAGGCCGGTTAAAACAATTTTGGCTAAAACAAATACAGCAAAACCGGGCATGCCAAAACTGGTCTATTGGCATTTTGAGATTGATGTGGAAAAAATTGGCTGGCTCAGTCTTGATGTTCCCGATTCCAGGGTCAATGTGCTTGGCACTAAGGCGATATTAGAGCTGGAAAAGCTTGTTTTGCGCTTTGAAGATATGGCTGCCTCTGGCGATATTGTAGGGATTGCGCTTTTATCGAAAAAATCCAGCGGATTTATTGCCGGGGCGGATATTGCTGAATTCAGCGAACTTGCTGATCCGGCGATAATGCGCCCGGCGCTGGTCAAGGCCCATGCTTTGTTTGATCGGATTGAAAGACTTCCCATTCCGTTTGTTTGTGGAATTCATGGATTTTGCCTTGGTGGTGGTCTTGAATTAGCTTTGGCCTGTCATTATCGCGTGGCGGTCAATGATGATAAAACCCGCATCGGGTTTCCCGAAATTAAGCTGGGGATTTTCCCCGGATTTGGCGGCACTGGTCGCTCGATGAATTTGGCCGGGCCGGTTCCTGCCATGCAGATTATGTTGACGGGAAAATATTTACGGGCCGGGGCGGCTCGCGGCATGAACCTTGTGGATAAACTGGTGCGCCATCGCGATATGCTGCGTTGGGAATTGCGCAAGGCCATTATTCAAAAACGAAAATCCAAACCGGCAGGATTTACTAAAAAAGTCATGGCCATGGGGCCGTTGCGCAAGTTTATTGCCAACAAGATGCGCGCCAGAGTTAAAAAGAAAGCCCGCAAAGAGCATTATCCGGCCCCCTATTCGCTGATTGATATGTTTGAAGAGCATGGGGATGATCCCGCGGCAATGCGCAAGGGAGAGATCGAGCGGTTTCCACCCCTAATGGCAACCGATACCGCTTTTAATCTGAGGCGCTTGTTCTTTTTATCTGAAGGGCTGAAAAAACAGGGCGTAAAGGGCGCAAAGCCAAAATTTACCCGTGTGCATGTTATCGGAGCTGGTGTCATGGGTGGGGATATTGCCGCCTGGTGTGCCATGCGGGGCATGGGTGTTACTTTGCAGGATCTGGATGAGGAGCGCATAGCGCCCGCATTGAAAAGGGCTAAATCCTTATTCAAAAAGCGCTTGAAAAAAACCCAGGCTGTCAATGCTGCGTTGGCCCGGCTGGAAGCGGATGTAAAAGGTAAGGGCATTGCCCGGGCCGATGTTATTATTGAAGCGGTGGTGGAAAATCTTGAAATAAAACAAAAGATTTTTGCAGATGTGGAAGCAAAGGCCAAGCCGGAGGCGATTATTGCCACTAATACTTCTTCCATTGAGTTGGAAAAAATCGCCAAAAATCTTAAAGATCCAAGCCGCTTGATTGGCCTGCACTTTTTTAATCCCGTGGCCATGATGCCTTTGGTTGAAATTGTGCGCTCCAAAGTCAATTCAGACATTGCCGTGCAAATGGGTTGCTCGTTTGCCTCAACAATTGGCAAAAGTCCTGTGGTGGCAAAAAGCGCTCCCGGATTTTTGGTCAACAGGGTTTTGATGCCCTATCTTTTGGCTGCTGTTAAGCGTGTTGAAGCTGGAGAAAGCAAAGAATTGCTGGATGCTGCGGCTTTGGCTTTTGGCATGCCCATGGGCCCGATCGAGCTTATGGATGTGGTTGGTCTTGATGTGGGGGCCAGCGTTGCCAAAGAGCTTGGAAAAGAAGTTGAAGCGGGATCTGAATTTGCCCGACTAATTTCTCAGGGACATCTGGGACGAAAATCAGGACGCGGATTTTACCTGTGGACCAAGGGTAAGGTGCAAAAAGGTTCGACCCCGCCCTTTGGAAACCTTAGTGAGCTTGGCCGTGAACTGGTGCAGCCAATGGTTGATGAATGCGAGAAGTGCGTAAAAGAGGGCATTGTTGCCAGCGCTGATCTGGCGGATATTGGGGTTATTCTTGGAACCGGATTTGCGCCGTTTCTTGGTGGTCCACTAAATGCACGCAAAAACGGTAAGGCTTAGGGCTTAAAAATCATGGCAGTTACAAAATCACGTTCATTGCGCCGGGTGGCAATCATTGGTTCAAAAAGGGCGCCCTTTTGCCGCTCTTACACAGGCTATAACGATATTGGCAATCTGGCTTTGCTCTCAACTGCCATTGGCGGACTGGTTGATGCCTATGGCCTAAAGGGAGAAAAGATTGATGAAGTAATGGCCGGGGCGGTCATCAAACATTCAAGGGATTTCAATCTGGCCCGTGAAGCGTCTTTGGATGCGGGGCTTTCTCCATTAACTCCGGGCACCGGCATGCAGATCGCTTGTGGAACATCGTTACAGGCGGCGCTTTCTCTTGGTGCAAAAATTGCCAGCGGGGAAATTGAAAGTGGCATTGCCGCCGGCGCTGATTCCATTTCTGATTCGCCAGTGGTATTTAGCGACAAATTTGCCAAGCGCATGGTTAAACTCAGCCGGGCCCGCACTATGGGGCAAAAATTTGGGGCCTTTAAGGGCTTTGGTTTCAAGGAATTGATGCCGGTTGCTCCCTCGGTAGCAGAGCCGCGCACAGGGCTGGCCATGGGTCAGCATTGTGAATTGATGGCACGGGAATGGGACATTTCCAGAGAAGATCAGGACGCATTAGCCCTAAAAAGTCATCAAAATGCCAGCCGGGCTTATGATGAGGGGTTTCATGAGGATCTGATTGTTCCATGTGTCGGAATTCTAAAAGATAATAATGTTCGCGCCGATAGCAGTCTGGAAAAAATGGCCCAGATGAAACCGGCCTTTGATCGCAAATCGGGCAATGGAACTTTAACAGCCGCCAATTCCACTCCGCTTACCGATGGGTCGGCGGCGGTATTGCTGGGCAGTGAAGAATGGGCCAAAGAGCGCGGATTGCCAATCATTGCCTATTTGAGCATGGGGGCTGTCGGGGCCAATGATTTTGCTGCCGGAGATGGTTTGCTGATGGCGCCAACGATTGCGGTTTCTGACCTGTTAAACAGGGCCGGAATTGGCTTTGGCGATATTGATCTGTTTGAAATTCATGAAGCGTTTGCCGCCCAGGTTTTGTGCACCCTTAAGGCATGGTCGGATCGTAAATATTGCCGCGAGGTTTTGGGGCGTGACAAGGTTTTGGGCAAGGTGCCAGCGGCCAAGCTGAATATAAACGGATCATCGCTGGCCTATGGGCATCCGTTTGCCGCCACTGGTGCACGCATCCTTGGCCATACGGCAAAATTGCTTAATGTTACCCAAAAACAGCGGGCGCTGATTTCAGTTTGCACCGCTGGAGGAATGGGTGTTGCAGCGCTTGTGGAGCGGGCCTAGCAGAAAACTTTACTTTATTTGCGGTTGCCATTGGGGCCCTCAATCCCCAATACAGGCTGGTCAATCAGAGCAATTTTAAACTTGCCACCATATTTGGGTGAAAACGACAAAAATATTCCGAAGAAAATTCTTTCGGCACCAAAATTTTTACTGAATTACCTTTGGTAATTTCTCCAGTGTCCCAACTATTATCTTTGGCTGTTGCTGTATGTGGTGCTATGTCAAAGTTAGTCCATACAATTGTATCCCCTTGCCTGACCTTGATAAAGTCGGGAGAAAAATTGAAACCACGGATCTCCACGTGATGCACCTTGGGTTTTCTTTCATGTGCATACAGCGTTGTGCCTGGGTATAGGCCACCAACCACAGCAACTAATGTTGCCGTGGTTCGAGCCAAGAACAGTCGTCTTGAAATAAAAGCCATTTACATGACCTCATTCAGCATATTTTCGGCATGAATTTTATGTGCTTCAAAGATTGCAAGCGCTTCCTCAAAAAGTGATTTTACTTCTTCATTTTCAATGTTTGGAATGAACGAATTTGCAACCAGGTCAATCACCGCTTTGTGGTAGGCAACTTCATTCTTGGCGTAAAATATATCGAATTCAGTACCGCTGAGTTTGCGCATATCATCTATCAGGCCTTCAGAGTTTCTCTGCAGGGTCATGCTGAGAAAATTGTCCTGGGGCTGCGCATCCAATTTAGCTAACAGGGCGAGTGCCAACTCGTTCACTGCCTCATGGTCTCGGATCATGGTATTGGCGAATTCATGAACTGCTTTATTGGTGGATAACGCCAGCGCAAGATGGGCGTACCGAATATCAATATTATCGGCAGTATAAGCTACGTGGGCAATTTCAAGATCATTTAAGTCGGCCGGAGACTGAGCCATAGCGACGCCCTGGTTGAGAGCAATTGCAAAACCGATAGCCATCAGTGGTTTAATAAATTTCATTTCATTTCCTAACAGGTTGGTGCGCAAGGTCTTAGTATTCGCCTTGCTCGTGTCAGGCAAAATAGGGTCCGATAATGCAATTGAAAATGATGAAAAACTCAAAAAAATTGATCAATCGTCCCAAAGCTGGATTAATCAGGAAATCCAGCATAGGCTGTAAAAAATTGAAATGAGATTATATATGGACGTTCTCAGTGATATATTATCGTGCCTGCAATTATCTGGCACATTGTATTTTCGAACTTCATTTACGTCACCATGGAGCATTCGTGTGCCTTCGTTTGAAAATGTGGCGCGGTTCCATTTTGCCCACAGGGGCCGATGTCTGGTTCGCATTGAACAGGAAAAAGCCCCGATAATACTTGAGCAAGGCGACTTGCTGATAATCATGCGCGGCGCGGCGCATACGCTTTATTGTGATCCCATAACAGAACACCAGGCTGTACAACTTGATCAGGTAGTTGAACAATCAGGGTTTGACGGAACCGGTGCGCTGGTTTGGGGAGATCCTGGTACAGATCATGAAACTCAGCTTATTTGCGGGCATTTTGCTTTTAGCGAAGAGGCTAATCATATGCTGATAGATGCGATGCCTCCATATTTACACATTAAAAACTATGGTGAGGAGGCTGGCGCTTGGATGGAGCACACTCTCAAAGTAATCGGCAATGAGGCGGGAAGGCAGCAACTTGGCAGCGAATTGATCGCCTTGAAAATGTCGGAAATAATTTTTGCGCAAGCAATTCGCACATACCTCCAGGGGGAAGGATCTAATCTGCCGGTGCTTTCAGGCTTTGCTGATCCGAGCATTGCCCGTGCCCTGACCGCTATTCACAAAGAACCCGGCTCGTTCTGGACTTTGGAAAAGCTGGCAAAGATTGCCGGCATGTCGCGCACTGCGTTCGCATCCAGGTTTTCACAAAATATGACTACCACACCGCTTGGGTATATTACTCACTGGCGTATGCAGATTGCCCGTAAGCAACTTGCCAATTCAAATGAGCCGATTATAGCAATTGCTGAAAAAGTTGGTTATCATTCCGAAGCAGCGTTTGGCAGAGTTTTTAAGAAACATCACAGAAATTCTCCCGCCGCTTATAGACGTTCTGTCCAGTCAATGGCTTGACGCAGGTTGGTTTCGATCTCGTTGTTCATGTATTTCTGCAATTTTATTTACTGTTCACTGGAGCGCCAATTACGGTGCTGGAGGCACATAATCGGCAGCAGGTCATTGAGATGTGGCCTCTGACAAGAAGGGGCAATATCAGTTCCGTTTGTCGCCACCGGTGCGCGCATTCTTGGTCATACGGCAAACTACTCAATGAAACGCAAAAATAGCGGGCTTAGGGCTTTTGGCTTGTTCGAAGTGATTTTGGCTGATGCGGCGGTTAGATTTTGTCGAAACTCAGGCGGCGCTCTTCGCCAGCATAGGTCGTGTCGTCAATATGGCGTCTTCTGTCCGGGCCAAAATAAGTGGTGGTGTTAACGAATTCACGGGGTTGTTCAATTACCTGGAGCAGGCGAAGATAAAGGTCGCGGGCGCATAGAGGTTTGCGCAAAAACTCTGAAATTCCTGCATCGCGGGCCGCGACGACCCTTCTTTTTTCAGTGAAGGCTGAAAGCATAATTATTGGCACAAAACGGTTGGGGGAGTTCTCATCGGCTCTTAAGAGTTCGGTAAGTTCCACTCCGTCAAGGGTTGCCAGGGCATAGTCAAATATCGCTATGTCAATTGTGTGGGTGTTGAACTCTTCCAACGCCACTGCACCATCATTGGCTTCGCGAATTTTGTTGATGCCAAAACCTCGTAACATGGCGCGGATAATTTTGACCATATATTGCGAGGGGTCAGCCACCAGTATAGAAATATCAGACATGTCAAGAATACGCATTTTCACCTCTTTTGTTGGCGAGGATTTTAGCGGGTTGGTTTCGATGCTGAGTAAACACTCAAGCACGAATGAATACGTATTAAAGAGCGCTGCCAAGAAAAGTGCGTAGCGGTTTTCTGTTTCGGCAGCGCGACCACTATTAAAGAGCGCTGCCAAGAAAAGTGCGTAGCGGTTTTCTGTTTCGGCAGCGCGACCACTATTAAAGAGCGCTGCCAAGAAAACACTCTTCGAGTGGCGTGCTAAGAAGTTCCAATTTTTCGGTTCGGAAACGCGACCAATGTTTTAAGAACGAGCCGCCGCCTACGGCGGGCCGTGAGACAATTAGACTGAGCTAACTGCCGCGAGATCAAAGAATTGACCCATTGTCACAATGGCGCATTGACAGATTAACCCATTGCCCATAAGTAAAGGCACGAAATTTTTGTATGGGTGCATGGTGCCCGTTTTTTTTAAGAGGGTATGGACATGAAGGTTCGCAATTCGCTTCGCGCGCTGATGGGTCGCCATCGCGATAATAAACTGGTTCGCCGTCGTGGCCGCTATTACATTATCAATAAAGTCAATAAACGCTTTAAAGCCCGTCAGGGTTAAAAGTTTTTTATTGAATTAATATGTTTAAAGGCCCGCTTTTAGCGGGCCTTTTTTTGTTGGGCGATCTTGAAATTTAAGTTGCCCCGGAGCCATCGCGATCAACAAAGGCAATGCGCAGCATATTTGTTGAGCCGGAGGTTCTTAGTGGCACTCCTGCGGTAATGGCGATGCGCTCACCGGGTTGGGCAAAACCCTCTGAATGGGCAATGGAGCAGGCTTTATCGACCATATCTTCCAGATCGTTGGCATCTTTGGTCTGCACACAATGGATGCCCCAGACCAATGCCAGACGGCGCACGGTTGTTACATTTGGGGAAAGGGCGATTATGGGTTTTGAGGGGCGCTCGCGAGCGGCTCTTAAGCCGGTGGAGCCTGAAGAAGTGTAGGTAACGATTGCTGCCAGATCCAAAGTTTCGGCGGTCTGGCGGGTGGCGGCGGATATTGCATCGGCGGCGGTTGCCTCCGGCTCGGCACCCTGGGCGCGGATAATGGCTGGATAATTGATGTCGCTTTCCACAGCAGTTGCCACCCGATCCATGGTGGATACTGCTTCAATGGGAAAGTCTCCACTGGCAGATTCAGCGGATAGCATAATTGCATCAGCACCTTCAAAAACAGCGGTGGAAACGTCGGAAACTTCCGCTCTGGTCGGAGTGGGGGAAGATACCATGCTCTCAAGCATCTGGGTGGCAACAACAACCGGCTTGCCATAGCGACGGGCCAGCCGGATAATGCGTTTTTGCAGGCCGGGGACCTGCTCAAGAGGCATTTCAACCCCCAAATCGCCACGGGCAATCATTAGGGCGTCGGCCAGTTTGATGATTTCGCCCAAGCGCTCTATGGCCTGTGGTTTTTCAATTTTGGCCATTACGCCAACCCGCCCACGGGTAATTTTTGTCACCTGGGTTATGTCTTGTGGTCTTTGAACAAAGCTTAGGGCTATCCAGTCAATTTCATGTTTTAGAGCTTCGTTGAGGTCTGCGTGGTCTTTATCAGTCATGGCGCTCATGGCCAATAAACTATCGGGGACACTTACCCCCTTGCGATTGGAAAGGGTGCCGCCATGAATGGTTTCGCATTTTATTTTGTCAGAAGTTATTTCAATGGCGCGCAATTCTATGCGCCCATCATCCAGCAATAATCTGTGGCCCGATTTAACGGCCTGAAACAATTCAGGGTGGGGCAGGTGGACGCGCTTTTGATCGCCAGGTTCTTCATTGGTATCCATGGTGAAAACATCACCATTTTTCAGTTCGATTTTATCGTTGGCAAATTTTCCGACACGAATTTTTGGCCCCTGCAAATCCACAAGAATGCCCAATGGGTGTTTTAGTTCTTCTTCAACCGCGCGTATGTGATCAACTGTTTTTTTCAGCACTTCGTGGCTGGCATGGCTCATATTGATGCGAAAAATATCTGCCCCCGCTATAACAAGTTTTGAAATCATTTCCCTGGTGTCTGATGCGGGTCCAAGGGTGGCGAGAATTTTTACACGTCTGTTGCGTCTCATAAGTTTGCAATATTTCCTGTTTATTAAATTTATGACCCGACTGGAATATAAGTCAGGTTTGTTTTTTAGGGTCGGTCGGTATCAGGTTCCGTCAGTTGCAATGTCCAGTCAGTTTGACTTTCCGTATCAATTTCAAAAAAACCGGTTCTTTCATATCCCCGGGCCAGACAATCCTCAACGCCAAATATGGTGAAGGTTTCGTCTCTTGTGCACATAAAAACCGAGCCGTCCCATGTTCCCCCTGATATGTCATCGGCCGCAAACAGATAATAAAACCTGGCGTCAAGGTCTCCCTGAAAAACTGTAACACAGCTGTCAGGTGCGGCAACCCACCATCCCTCTGATTGCCAGCCCTGGGCGGTGCGATAACCAAAGGCGATGGAAATGGGTTTGCCTATCTGATTGCAAACCCGCAAATCGGCAAAGGCCGGGGCGAGGGGAGTAATTGAAAAGCCAAAAAACAACGACACCAGTATGAAAAGGCGTTTAGCGAATGATGATAGGGGAATTTTCATTTCGAGAAGAATTCTTTCGGTAGTAAAAAAGCCCCGTTGTGGCTCTTTTACAAAGTTAAAACTGATTTGGCACGAAAAAAATGAGCATGCTTGTGTAAATAGTTTTTTGTTAGGGCTGTGATTTGTCAAAATTGTGAAAAAAATTCAGTTGGGTTTTCAACTTCACTTGTGCAAAAAATAATTTTTGCTGATATTTCTGTGGGGAAAGAGGTGTAACAAGCCTTGATCCGGCAGGCGTTTCGAGCTTGAACAATATTTAATAAAAAAGAGAGGCTAAGGAATGTCGGAAATAGGTGTTGGGCGAGATCAATTGCGTGCTTTCATTGAGAGAATTGAAAGACTTGAAGATGAAAAAAAGGCGATTTCCGAAGATATAAAAGAGGTTTATGCCGAGGCGAAAGGGTCAGGGTTTGACGCCAAGATCATTCGCCAGATTGTTCGAATACGTAAACTTGATGCATCGGAAAGAATGGAGCAGGAGGCGTTGCTGGACACCTATATGCACGCTTTGGGCATGATTCCGGATGTTGAAAAATAGAAAAATAGTTGGAAAAATAATCGGGCAGGTATTTATAAAGGTCCTTTTGCCAAAAGTTCTAAATTGAAAAAATCAAAATTTTGAACATATAAAAATTACTGGTCGAGATTTTTTAAAATTCTGGTGACCTGAGAGCTGGAAGGCAGGGCCTTTAGTGCGGTAGCAACAATGCCGGCTTTATCCAGTCCTGCCTGTGCGTAAAGAACTTTTTGGGATGCGTGTTCAAAATTCCTGTCGGGCATTGTCATCGGGCGAAATCTTAACGAACCATCAAGCATTGCATTTTGGGCCAGCCATGTGGCGGCGTGGGATCCAAATCCACCAATTGATCCCTCCTCAACGCTAATCAGCACCTGGTGGTTTTTGGCCAATTGGCTCAAAAGATCCACGTCAATGGGTTTGGCAAAGCGGGCATCGGCAACAGTTGTTGAAAGTCCAAGGGCTGATAATTGCTCGGCTGCGGCCAGACACTGCTCAAGCCTTGCCCCATAGGAGAGGATGGCAATGGATGTGCCTTGTTTAAGGATACGGCCGCGACCGATTTTTATCGCTTTGCCTATGGCTGGCAAATCAACCCCCATGCCCTCGCCTCGTGGATAGCGCAGGGCAATCGGGCCTTCATCATAGGCGGCGGCGGTTGCCACCATGTGTTTGAGATCGGCCTCGTCACCCGCTGCCATTAAAACCATGTTGGGAATGGCCCCAAGATAGGCGGTGTCATAATTTCCCGCATGGGTTGGCCCGTCAGCGCCCACATATCCAGCCCGATCAATGGCAAAACGCACGGGGAGTTTTTGCAGGGCCACATCGTGAATTACCTGATCATAGGCGCGTTGCAAAAATGTTGAATAAATGGTGCAAAAAGGTTTGAGCCCTTCAGCGGCAAGGCCAGCGCAAAATGTTACGGCATGCTGTTCGGCTATGCCCACATCAAAAACCCGGTCTGGAAAAACTTCTCCGAATTTATCAAGGCCGGTTCCTGCTGGCATGGCGGCATTCACCGCAATAATTTTTTCATCCCGCTGAGCTTCTTCAATCAGTGATGAGGCAAAAACCGAAGTATAGGAGGGAGCGTTGGAGGGAGATTTGTCTTGAGTTCCCGTTACAATATTGAATTTTGAAACCCCATGATATTTGTCAGGAGAATCCTCGGCAGGCGGATAGCCCTTGCCTTTTTGGGTCACCACATGAACAAGAAACGGTCCGGCTTGCGCATCGCGGACATTTTTTAGAATTGGTAAAAGATGATCGAGATTGTGGCCATCGATCGGGCCAACATAATAAAAGCCCAATTCTTCAAAAAGGGTGCCGCCAGCCCAAAATCCGCGGGCAAACTCTTCGGTTTTTCTGGCTTTTTCAGAAATGAAATCCGGCAGATGTTCAGCAATGTTTTTAGCGGTTTCACGCAATCCACGATAGGCAGGAGACGAGACCAGCTTGGCCAGATATGCGCTCATGGCGCCGGTTGGTGGTGCGATGGACATGTCATTATCATTTAATATGACTATCAGTCTGGCATCCATGGCCCCGGCATTGTTCATGGCTTCATAGGCCATTCCCGCTGACATGGAACCATCGCCGATAACGGCGATGCAATTGCGGGACTTATCGTTTAATTGTGATCCAACGGCCATACCCAATCCGGCGGAAATTGAGGTTGATGAATGCCCGGTTCCAAATGGGTCAAATTCACTTTCAGTACGCAGGGTAAAGCCTGAAAGTCCCTCCTTTTGACGTAGGGTGCGGATTTTTTCGCGGCGCCCTGTAAGAATTTTGTGGGGGTAGGTTTGGTGGCCCACATCCCAGATCAGACGGTCATTGGGGGTGTCAAAAATTGCATGCAGGGCAATCGTTAGTTCAACAACGCCAAGACCTGCGCCAAGATGACCTCCGGTGACAGAAACCGCATCAATGGTTTCAGCTCGCAATTCATCAGCCAGCTGACGCAACTGAGAATTGTCAAGCTGGCGCAATTTTTCTAAATCATCAATTTGATCAAGTAGCGGAGTTTTTGTCGTCAATGTCACCCGGGGATCCTTACCCCAAATTATCAATTTCAAGTATTATTAAAGCAATGAAAGCAATGGTGCAATCATTTGATTTGGTTCTGGATTTTTTAGAAAAAATGGTGATCCGGGGTTGCTAAAATCAGATACTGGAAATGATAACCGGTGCAACTGCCAAAAACCGGTTTGAGGCAAGAACAGGATTTTCAGACAGCGAGAAATTCACCTGCACAGTTTGTGGACCCAGTTCGGTGGCAGGGTTAAAATCGGCTTCGTCCGGTTCAAACATAATGGCAAAATCTGAGTTGGCGATTTGAGTTTGCATAACCAGTGTATCGCCCACATGCTCCAGATCCGGTGCATAGAACTGGATATTTCGCATGGGAATGGAATTATCCATCAATAGGGCGGAACGGTTGGGGGCGGCGCGGCTGGTGCTGTTTAAAATGCTCAAGGCAATATTATTTTGTTGATTGGCGGCCGGACGGGCATTGGCGACGGCATTAAAAGTGTTGTCAAAGAAGTTGTCGAATTCATTGTTGATCCGGGCAGGCTGGTCACTATTGGAATTGGGAGCAATTATTGTACGCCCCAGATTTATTGGTGCCAATGAGGCGGTAGAAATGCTTCCCCTTAGAACCGGTGATATTGTGCTTGCGCTTTGCGCACTTGTTTCACTGGCGCGGCGCTCGATCAGCATTTGCAGGGCGCGCTGGGCATCGGGTTCAGGCTCGGATACCGGAGCGTAGGCAGCCAGCAGGCTCGAGTTTTGAGCCGGCGGTGGCGCAATTGGATTAGGGGAGGGTGGTATGTTTGCAGGGGGCAGGGCGGCAACGGCAATTGCCCCGATTTGTAGATTGGCATCATCGGGGATGTTTGTATTTGAACGGGCGGCAATCAACAGATCGCGGGGCATCATTGCCGGAACCGGTATTAAATCAGGGGATCGGTAGTTTAAAAAATCAGCGCGGGGGGCGGGGCTGGGCGCTGTGCCAGGTACGGGAACTGTTGTTACTGCGAGCCGGGTTGGAGCGTTTGGATGAACACTTGTGTTAGCGGCAACAATTGTGGGGGCAGTTTCGTCAGCCTCTTTGCCGGTTCCAAAAAACAGGTCAAGCAATGTGCGCCCTGACCCTGCACTGTCTCTTGCGCCATTGGATCTATCACTATTGGGAGAAATAATTGAATTTGAACCTACGCAAGGAACAGATTTACACCGGTCCCATTCCGCGCTTGCATAACGACGTCCTTCAGCTGAAATGGGAACGCCATTGGTTGGAATATGTAAAGTGCGCCCATCAGGAAAAAGCCTTTGCAATTGCGCTCTGGTCATTCGAGGCCAGGCCCTGACACCTGCAGTATCAAGGTGAACAAACGGATTGCGTGAATTGGGATAATAGCCAACGCCACCAACTTGCAGGCGCATGGCAGCTTCACGCAATTTGGCGATGGGAACACCTTTGATATAAAAATCTATCGCTGAACCTTTTGTATGCTGAGAATTTCTGGCCACTCCGCGTGATCGTGAGCGCAACATCTCGTTGGTTTGGGGAGAACGGTAGGCGGAAACAATTGTAATTGGTCCGGTGGCGCCCACATCCTGATAAACTTTCCAGAGCAGGTCAAAAAGCGCCGGATCCATATCGGTGGGTTCATTGCGCCGCCAGTCCCTCAAAAAATTGTTCATTTCTTTTAAGCCAGATTGAACATAGCGACCGTTTTTTCTGAAGGTGATCTGTTGACGCTCATCTGTCTGCACGAAATAAAGGTTCAGGGAGCGCTCTCCCGGTGCAGCATTGAGGGGGAAAAGTGAAATTGAAGGCAAAAGCGAAGCAAATGCAACCACCACGGCGAGCAAATGCCGGTAGATAGTCTTTACAAGTTTTTTGTCCCTGAAATTCACGTTAAATTCAACTCGATTTTTCTACCCGAAAATTCAGGGTTCTGATTATAAGTACCCAAAGCGCAAATTGAATTATTATCATTGCTTCAGTATATTAAAAAGCCTGCCAGCTTAACATTTTGCAGAGTCTGTCTGCATTATTTTAATTTGGCACAAAGATTGAAAGCTTTTGTTAACGCTATATTTGCCCGACTATTCAACCTGCCCCAATCTAGATATTTTTAAGATTTATTTGGAAAAAACGGCTGAAGCAAGGCAAAAAACGACCAGTACAGGTATGGGCTGTGGTTTTTTTAAGCGGCAAGCTTGTTGTTTTTTTGATTTGTTGGGTTGTCACTGTTATCCGGGTCTGGATCCAGCTCATATTCTTTTAGTTTTCGATATAGGGTTGAGCGTCCGATTTTTAAGGATTTTGCCACCCTGCTCATCTTGCCATCATGATATTGAAGAGCGAAGGCAATCAGATCTCTTTCAACATTGTTCAACGGCTGAATTGCTCCGTCTGCTGATAAAAAGCGATCGGATTTTTTGTTGTTTTTGGTAGAGTTTTCGCTTGCCTGCTCATCAAAATCAGGTTTTTTCGGTACCATGTCAATATGGACCGGTTCCTGAAGGTTTGGCAATTGCTGGGATTGTTTTATAGCTTTTTTTCGGCTTGATGTACCAATCACAATCTGGGGAAAATCCACCGGGGCGAGGCGGTTGCTATCGCATAAAACAATTGCCCTATAGATAGCGTTTTCCAACTGGCGAACATTGCCTGGCCAATTGTAGGATTGTAATAATTGCAATGCCTCTTCATTAATCGAAGATATTCTGCGCCCGGTTTGTGATCCCAGCCGGGCTAAAAAAAACTGCGCCAACAGATCAATATCCTCAGGGCGGTCGCGCAGGGGGGGGACATAGATGGGAAAAACATTCATGCGGTAATAAAGGTCTTCGCGGAAAGTTTTTTCTTTCGCCATATTTAACAATCGCCGGTTGGTGGCGGAAATTATTCTGACATTGACCTTTTTGGGTTTGCTGGCTCCCACGGCTTCAATTTCACCGGATTGCAGGGCGCGCAGGAGTTTTACCTGAGCGTTTTTGGGTAATTCGCCGATTTCATCCAGAAACAGGGTGCCGCCATCGGCTTCTAAAAATTTGCCCGCGTGATCATTAGTTGCGCCGGTAAAGGAACCTTTTTTGTGTCCGAACAGGGTGGATTCAATCAGATCTTTGGGAATAGCCCCGCAATTAACAATAATAAAGGGCTTTCCGGCCCTGTTGGAAGAACCTTGAATGGCACGGGCGATAACTTCTTTGCCGACGCCGGTTTCCCCTTCAATCAACACCGGAATATCTGATTTTGCCGCCTTGGTGGCAAGCTCGATCACCCGGTCCATTGCAGGACTTTGGGCGATAATATCGCTTATGAGCATTTTGCCTTCGCGCCGGTGCTGGTCGAGCCGGACGCAGGTTTCCAACTGTCCAAGTTTTAGGGCGTTGCGCAAAGAAATGATCAGGCGCTCCGGAGCCACAGGTTTGACAAAAAAATCAACGGCTCCCTGACGCATTGCATTGATAACGGTATCAAGGGATGAGCTGGCAGTCTGAACGATGGTCGGGCAGGTTATGTGCTCGTGGGCCATGGCCTGCATCACTCCCATGCCATCCAGATCCGGCATAACCATATCAAGTACCATTGCTGAAATATTGCGATGCTCCCTTAACAGGCTAAGGGCCTCTTCGCCACCAGTGGCGATAAGCACTTCCATGCCGTCTTTTTGGGCAATGGCGCTGGTTATTCGCAATTGAACCGGGTCGTCGTCAACTATTAAAACTTTTGTCATATATCACGCTGGCTGAGTATAAAATTTGTAGTTTTTGGCTACAGAATCATTTCTGTCCCGTTTTGGGTCAGGCTATGGGTGGGGCGTTAACAGGGTTTTAATGATGATGATTTGCTTTAAAGTTTTTTTGAAATGTTTTTTTGTAACCAGGATATTATAAATAAATTATTGGATTACAGTCCTGGGGCCATGACCCTGGATTTGCTGTTGGCAGATCCCCATAGTCATTATAGTCTTCGGCTATAAATAGTCTTCGGCAATCCGCCGTTAAAATTTTACACTTATAGAGGTTGCTGATGTCCAAAAACTCAAATGCTCAAAATTCCGATAATCAGTTTGGCAATTTACCGGAATGGGACCTTAGCGACCTTTATCCGGGGGCGGAGTCAAAAGAACTTAAAGACGATTTGAAAAAAGCCCAGAGTGAGGCCAAGAGTTTCGAAAAAGACTACAAGGGTAATCTGGAGCAGTTGACCAAATCGGGTAAATTGATCGAAGCGATTGTGCGCTATGAGGATTTAAGCGATATAACCGGGCGCATCGGCTCGTTTGCTTTTCTAAATTATGCAAAAAATACTACCGATCCTGACCGGGCAAAATTTTTAGGGGATTGCCAACAGGCGCTGACCGATCTTTCCACCAGATTAATATTTTTCTCGCTGGAATTGAACAAAATAGATGATGAGGTTTTAAAAAAAGCTTTGTCTGAAAACAAAGATCTGGCCCGTTATCAGCCATGGTTTGATGAATTGGGCAAGGCCAAGCCTTATCAGCTCGAGGAGCGAGTGGAAGAACTTTTTCACGATAAATCGGTGACCGGTCGCGGGGCGTGGAACCGTTTGTTTGATGAAACCATGGCCTCTCTCAAGTTCAACGTTAAAGGTGAAGAGCTGGGTCTTGAAGCCACTTTGACCCTGATGAGTGATTCAAAACAAAAGAAACGCAAAAGCGCTTTTAAAGCTGTAAGTAAAACCATGGGGCAAAATCAGCGCCTGTTCACCCAGATCACCAATGTTTTGGCCAAGGATAAAGAAATTTCTGATCGCTGGCGCGGCTTTGATGATATTGCCGATAGTCGCCATCTGGCAAATTCTGTGGAACGTGAAGTGGTTGATGCGCTGGAAAGTTCGGTGCGCGAAGCCTATCCGCGTCTCTCGCATCGCTATTATGCTATGAAGGCCAAATGGTTTGGCAAAGAGCAGCTAAATGCATGGGATCGCAATGCGCCCCTGCCGACCAGTGATGATAGAATTTATGACTGGGAAAGTGCCAAGAATATTGTGCTTGATGCCTATGGCGGGTTTTCTCCTTATCTGGCCGAGGTTGCGGCACCGTTTTTTGATAGCGGATGGATTGACGGGCCGGTTACGCCGGGGAAAAGGTCAGGAGCGTTTGCCCATCCGACGGTTCCCAGCGCGCATCCTTATCTGATGCTCAATTATCTGGGCAAAACCCGCGATGTTATGACTTTGGCCCACGAATTAGGCCATGGGGTGCATCAAAGACTGGCGGCCGAGCAGGGCGCGCTAATGGCCCCGACCCCTTTGACCCTGGCTGAAACAGCCAGCGTGTTCGGGGAAATGCTGACATTTCGTTCATTGCTCAAAAAAACAGATGACCCAAAGCAGCGCTTTGCCCTGCTAAGTTCCAAAGTTGAGGATATGCTCAACACGGTGGTGCGCCAGATTTCATTTTATACTTTTGAGCGCAAAGTGCACACGGCGCGGCGCAAAGGAGAGCTAAAAACCGAAGAATTAAACCAGATGTGGCTTGAGACCTCAGCTGAAAGTCTTGGCCCGGCGATAAAGCTCAACAAAGGGTTTGAGATTTTTTGGGCCTATATTCCACATTTCATTCATTCGCCATTTTATGTTTATGCTTATGCGTTTGGTGATTGCCTTGTGAATTCACTTTATGCAAAGTATGAATCATCAGGCGAGGGATTTGCAGAGCGCTATTTTGATCTGTTGAGGGCTGGAGGCTCGAAACATCATTCAGAATTGCTGGCTCCGTTCGACCTTGATGCCAGGGATCCAAAATTCTGGTCTTTGGGACTGTCAATGATTGAAGGGTTGATTGATGAATTGGAAAAAACTCAACCTTGATTACAGGCTTTGCGAGCAGAGCAAGTAGAATTATTTTGACTATAAACTATGATAAAATAAGGAATAACCATGACTAACAGCGATTTTGAAGAACATCAGAAAACTTATGATCGGTTTGTCACGCTTGTCAAATGGACCTCTATCATAACAGCGATCACCATGGTGCTGTTGTATTTTATTATAAATCCATAAACTTTGGAATTCGACCTGCTTTTTAGAGCCTATTTTGTTTTGGTGGAATCAAAACAAAAGCTCTAAGTCTTTGATTTGCCGCATTTTCGAACCGGATAACCGCGTACACTTATCCTGAAAATGCTCTAAACAGGCCTGTTTTTTCTTTTAGCTATGGAGACATACATATGAAGGTGGCGATTGCCAGGGAAAAAGCTGCCGGGGAAACCCGTGTTGCAGCAACGCCGGAAACTGTGGCCAAGCTGGTGGCTCTGGGGTGTAAAGTTGCGGTTGAAAAAGGGGCGGGTTCACTCTCGCGCTTTGTCGATGCGCAATATAAACAGGCTGGCGCGACCATAGGGTCCACAATGGCTGCAACCCTTAAAGGGGCCGATGTGGTATTTTGTGTGGGCCGCCCCTCTGCCAGTTCTTTGAGCGGCATAAATAAGGGCGCTCTGGTTATTGGCTCTTTAAACCCCAGCGATGATCAATCAGAATTTAATGCTTTGGCTAAAACCGGGGCAGCGCTGATGTCCATGGAATTTATGCCCAGAATTTCTCGGGCACAATCCATGGATGTTTTATCCTCGCAGGCAAATCTGGCCGGATATCAGGCGGTGATCGATGGTGCCGGAGAGTTCGATAGGGCTTTGCCAATGATGATGACAGCGGCGGGAACTGTGCATCCTGCCAAGATTTTTGTCATGGGGGCCGGGGTTGCTGGTTTGCAGGCCATTGCCACCGCTAGACGTTTAGGGGCTGTGGTTAGTGCCACCGATGTGCGCCCGGCGGCCAAGGAACAAGTGGAGAGCTTGGGGGCAAAATTTATCGCGGTGGAAAACGAAGAGTTCAAGCAGGCAGAAACCGCAGCCGGTTATGCCAAGCAAATGAGCGAGGAATATCAAAAATTACAGGCGGAACTGACGGCAAAACACATTGCCAAGCAGGATATTGTTATTACAACGGCGCTGATACCGGGGCGAAAAGCTCCGGTGCTTGTTACTAAAAAAATGGTTGAAACCATGGCTCCCGGATCAGTTGTGGTTGATCTGGCGGCGGAGCGTGGTGGCAATTGTGAAGCAACGGTGCCGGGTAAAGTGGCAAATTTCAAGGATGTTTCAATCGTTGGATATACTAATATGCCGGGACGGATTGCGGCATCTGCCTCTCAGCTTTATTCGCGCAATCTGCTGACATTTCTTGAGACTTTGATCGATAAGGAAAGCGGCAAGCTGAATGTGGATTGGGATGAAGAGCTGGTAAAGGCAATCCTTTTGACTTTGAACGGCAAAATCGTTCATGAGAGCCTGATTAAAGCGCCAGCAGTAAAAAAACCAGCTGCAAAAAAGCCCGTGGCCAAAAAGCCAGCGGCTAAAGCAAAGAGCGCTAAACACACTAGTACAAATAAAACCAGTAAACCCAAGTCTGGGGAGCCTAAGCTCGGGGAGAAAAAATAATGTCAGAGATCGATCCGTTTATATTTCAGGTGTCAATTTTTGTGTTGGCGATTTTTGTTGGCTATTTTGTGGTCTGGAGCGTAACTCCGGCCCTGCATACGCCGTTGATGGCGGTGACTAATGCCATATCCTCTGTGATTGTGGTCGGGGCGTTAACGGCAGTCGGTGTGGGCCTTGTTGGAGATGACAGCTGGGCGGCAAAAGGATTTGGATTTGCGGCACTTATTCTGGCCTCGGTAAATATTTTTGGGGGCTTTTTAGTCACCCAGCGCATGCTATCCATGTATAAGAAAAAGGACAGCTAGAAAATGATTTCGCCAAACATTGCTGCGCTGCTTTATCTGGTTGCCGGAGTATTATTCATTTTGGCCCTCAGGGGGCTTTCTTCACCTGCTTCGGCGCGTCGAGGTAATTTTTATGGCATGATCGGCATGCTTATTGCCGTTTTGACCACCCTTGGGGTTGCTGGGCCCACTGATCCGCTTTCATGGGGACTTATTGGTGCCGGATTGGGTATTGGCGGCGGCATTGGTGCCGTAATGGCTAGAAAAATAGCCATGACCGATATGCCCCAACTCGTTGCCGCATTTCACTCTTTGGTTGGTCTGGCGGCGGTATTTGTGGCGGCGGCGGCATTTTATGCGCCCGGAGCTTTTGGAATTGGTACCGTGGGGGATGTATATCCCCAGGCCTTGATTGAAATGAGCCTTGGAGCGGCAATCGGGGCCTTTACTTTCACCGGTTCGGTTATTGCTTTTGCCAAGCTGGATGGACGTATGTCTGGCACGCCGATTATTTTGCCCATGCGCCATATTTTGCATATCGCTTTGGCGGCACTGCTGGTTTATCTGGTCTGGCAATTCACCCTGACCAGCGCTGTCTGGCTGTTCTGGGCCATTACGGTGGTTGCGCTGGTGCTTGGGGTTTTAATGATTATTCCCATCGGCGGGGCTGATATGCCGGTGGTGGTTTCCATGCTCAATTCTTATTCAGGCTGGGCGGCAGCGGGAATTGGTTTCACCCTTGGCAATAGCGCTTTGATTATTACCGGGGCGCTGGTTGGCTCGTCAGGGGCCATTCTTTCCTACATTATGTGCAAAGCGATGAACCGCTCTTTCATATCGGTTATTCTTGGCGGATTTGGTGGCGATAGCGCCGCTGCAACCTCTGGTGAAGAAGAAACCAGACCGGTAAAACAGGGGGCGGCGGCGGATGCGGCATTTCTGATGAAAAACGCCGGCAAGGTTATTATCGTGCCCGGATATGGCATGGCGGTGGCTCAGGCTCAGCATGTTTTGCGCGAAATGGCGGACATATTAAAAGCCGAAGGGGTGGAGGTAAAATATGCCATTCATCCGGTGGCCGGGCGGATGCCGGGGCATATGAATGTGCTGCTGGCCGAGGCCAATGTACCCTATGATGAAGTGTTTGAGCTTGAGGATATAAACTCAGAATTTGCCCAGGCCGATGTAGCTTTTGTTATCGGGGCCAATGACGTGACCAACCCTTCGGCTAAAACCGATAAAACCTCGCCAATTTATGGCATGCCGGTTCTGGATGTGGAAAATGCAGCCACCGTGCTGTTTATTAAACGAGGCATGTCGGCGGGCTATGCGGGAGTGCAAAACGAATTGTTTTTCCGTGACAACACAATGATGTTGTTTGCCGATGCTAAAAAAATGACCGAAGATATCGTTAAAGCGCTTAATCACTGATTGTCAAATTGCTTTGTTGCGCTTTTTTTAAATTGGTAGATTGTTTCTGCTTGTTTTAAAAACGTCACAAGGGATGAATTTTTATGACCAATCAGGCTCATATTGATATTTTTTCCGACCCGGTTTGCCCATGGTGTCTGGTGGGTCTTACTCGTTTGAATAATGCCATCAGTAGTGCAAAAACGGCATCCGAAAATCCGCTGGAAATTGACATAACCCACCATCCATTTTTGCTTGATGCCAAAACCCCTAAGGAAGGGGAAGATGTGGTGGAGATGCTCAAACGCAAATATGGGCGTGCGCCAGATGAAATGTTTGAGAGGCTGGAGATTGAGGGTAAAAAAAGCGGCTTAAATCTAAATATGAAAAAACAAAAGCGGCGCAATCCTTCGCAAAGGGCACTGGTTCTGATCATGGCGGCGGCGGAAAAAGGAAGTCAGCATGAGCTGGCGCTGGCGTTTTCTCACGCATGTTATATGGATGGACTAAACATCAATGATGATGAAGTGCTAACCACAATTGCCTTGAAGCAAGGCTTTGAAAAAGATGAAATAATTTCAATTCTGGCCAATGATCAACTGGTTGAAGCAATCGAAAAAAATGCCAGGTGGGCGCCAACGGCGGGCATCACCGGGGTGCCATATTTTATATTTAATAATAGCTTTGCTTTTTCCGGAGCGCAGCAAGAGCTGGTTTTTGAGCAGGCGCTGGAGCGAGCTTTGGCTATGGAAAGGGTCACAGACCCAGAGGGTCGCAAACCCGGATCCTGATTCGGAGGCTCAAACTAAGTAGATTTTGAAAATCTGATAGGAGTTGGAATATGCGCAGGTTTACATTCTGGGTCATTGGTATTGTTGCAACCGCCTATCTGGGAATAATGGCATATTTGTATTTTAATCAGCGGGATTTGCAATATTTCCCTGCCGGAGAAATTGTTGCCCTGAGTGATACGGAACTGGTGGGCGCTGAAGTGGTCAATATTGATGTTGCGCCTGACCGGCAGTTAGGCGGTTGGTATATAGCGCCGCAGCCAGAAATGCCGGTAATTATTTTCTTTAAAGGCAATGCGGGCAGCTTCACCGAAGACGCTTATCGTTATCAGAAAATGAGCGAAGATGGTTTTGGGGTTCTGGTATTTGACTATCGCGGCTTCCCCATGTCGCCTGGAGAGATAAGCGAGACAAATATTCTTGCCGATTCGCTGGCGGTTTTTGACTGGCTGAACGATAAAGGCGAAAGTATCGTAATCTGGGGGCGCTCGCTTGGTTCCGGTCCGGCTCTTTACGTGGCGTCAAAACGCGATGCAATGGCAGTGGTGTTAGAAAGCCCGTTTACTGCTGCAATTGATGTGGCAGCTCAGCGCTATCCGTTTTTGCCCATGGGCGTGCTGATGAAGGACAGTTTTTTATCCCGTGACTGGATTGGTGACGTTGCGGAGCCAATATTTGTCGCCCACGGCACTCTTGATACAACAATATCGGTTCAAAATGGGCGGGACCTGTTTGCTTTGGCCAATGATGGGCGGCAATTATGGATAGTTGAGGGGGGAGATCATGGTTCCCTGTGGGATGATGGCATCTGGGAGCAGGCCAGTTTGTTTTATCGGGAAGTATTGGTTGAAACGCAATAAAAAACCGCTGCCTTTTTACGGGCAACGGATTTTTAAAATTATTTAATCATAAAACCTGCAATAAAACCGCTTGGTTTAGCAACGCACGATCATGCCTTGTCGCAAGCCTATACTTAGGTGCGAAGATGCAGGTTTAACGCTTTGGAGACATGGGAATAAGGCCTTCGCGCTGGGCTTTTTTACGGGCCAGTTTGCGCGAACGGCGAACAGCTTCTGCTTTTTGGCGCGCACGCTTTTCCGAGGGTTTCTCGTAATAGTTGCGCAGCTTCATTTCGCGGAAAACGCCTTCACGCTGCAATTTCTTTTTCAGCGCTTTTAACGCCTGATCAACATTATTATCACGAACGACTACTTGCACGCGGAACTCCGCCTTTCAAAATTAACAGTGTTAATGCGCTTGCTGTTATAAATTCTAAAGACTGAAATATTTGGATTTCAGGCAACAGAACAACCAACGCTCGGCCGAACCTTCGACCTTCGTTGGCGCGGACATAGCAGACCAATTGGCCTGTGTCCAGCAATTGTGGTGGGCGATTGGTAAAAAACCCATGTTTTTCAGGGCTGCTCAGACAGGGAGATTACAGAGGAGTTACAGAGGAGTTATTGTGTTGACATGGCCCATTTTACGCCCTGGTCGGCTGTGGCTTTTGCCATAGATATGGGGATGGTCGTTGGGCGATAATCCATGGGGTATCAGGTTGATTTCGCCACCAATAAGATTGCGCATAACCACATTTGCCATGCGCTCGGTCTGGCCCAGGGGCCAGTTGCAAATTGCTCTGATATGTTGCTCGAACTGATCGGTTGGGCAGACATTTTGTGTCCAGTGGCCAGAATTGTGAACGCGCGGGGCAATTTCATTGACCAGCAGCATCTGTTTGTTATTTGCGCTCTGATCTGCCTTGCATACGAAAAATTCTACAGCCATAACACCTTGATATTGCAGGCATTCAGCTATTTTTGTGGCGATGGCAATTGCCTTGATCGCTGTGGATTTTTCAATACTTGCAGGAACTGTAGAGGTGTGAAGAATATGGTTTTTATGGATGTTGGTGGATGGCTCAAAGGCCGCTATCTGTCCTGAGGCATTACGGGCAATCACCACTGATATTTCGCTGTCAAACTCTACAAACGCTTCGAGCACCAGTTGTTTTCCGGCAAATTCTTTGTAAGCATCATGCGCACCTTTTGCCGTTTTAATGATGCGCTGGCCTTTGCCGTCATAGCCAAAACGGGTGGTTTTCAAGACTGACGGGGTGCCGATGATTTTTATTGCCTGTAATAATTGTTGCGGGGAATTGACAGGTTCAAATGGGCTGATTGCGATATCTAATTCCTGCAAAAACTTTTTTTCCAAAAGGCGATCCTGTGAGGTTTTTAAGGCATTTACTCCGGGAGCTAAAAATACCTGCTCCTTAATCAGGTTGGCGGCTTTTGTTGGAACATTTTCAAATTCATAGGTAACCAGATCAACTGAGGTCGCAAATTCCTTTAGGGCGTTCTGGTCATCATAGGGGGCAATCGTATGGTATTTTGCCACATCAAAAGCCGGGCTTTCAGGGTCGGGGCAATATATATGAGTATTCAGGCCAAGTTTTGAAGCAGCAACAGCCAGCATACGCCCCAATTGGCCACCGCCAAGAATGCCAATAGTGCTGCCGGGCAACAGTGGCTCCCTTGAAGAGAGGTTATTCGAAGTCATCTGAGGGGAACTCCGCTATGCTAAGAGTTTGCTGGCGGCGAAATTCGTTTAATTCGACTTCCACTTCTGGATCAATAAGAGAAATGATAGCGGCAGATAAAAGAGCGGCGTTGACGGCTCCCGCTTCCCCGATTGCCAGGGTTCCAACGGGAATTCCCGCTGGCATCTGCACAATGGAAAGCAGGCTATCGTGACCATTGAGGGCTTTTGATTGTATTGGAACGCCAAACACTGGCAGGGTGGTTAGCGCTGCAATCATTCCGGGAAGGTGAGCGGCGCCGCCAGCTCCGGCGATTATGGTTTTAAATCCCTGCTCGCGGGCATCGCGCGCAAACCCATACATGCGCTCTGGTGTTCTGTGGGCTGAAACTATGCGCGCTTCATATTCAATTTTAAGTACATCCAGGGTTTCGGCAGCGCGGCGCATTGTGGGCCAGTCAGATTGGGAACCCATAACAATTGCAACTGGAGGAGAGTGAAGCATTTTTGTTTTCGCCGGATTTGTGTTTTAGAAAACTTTTATGTGAAGCGATTTATCTCAATAAAGCCTTTGATACAAGCAAAGGGGCCGATAAGATTTTTACTACAATTAAAAGTAATTCTATTTAAGCCAGAATATCAGGAATGAGTAGTTTCTCCAATTCAACTATCCTGTCTTTAGCCAATAGTTTGTGCTTTTTTAGGCGCGATATTACCATTGGGTCGCATTGTTTGGAGGATTTAAGAGCTTGAATTGCAGCATTCAGATCTGAATGATGCTGGCGAATTGTTGCCAGCTCCAAACCAAACCTCGCTATTTGCGCCTCGCTCAAGGTAAGCATTTTTTGTCATTCCAGCTTGTGTATAAGTATAAGAGACAAGCACGAGTATAAGCTATTTTTATCCATGTTGGTAGTTGCACATCTCGACAAACTGCTGGTTTTTTGCAACACTGATTCGTGTCTGATACATAAAATAAAGGGAGTAGTGTATGACTAATGTTTCTCACATTTCCGCTCTGGAGCGTCGGCATGAGATGCTGGAGCAACAGATTTCCATTGAATTGGGGCACCCGAGTCAGGATGCTCTCAAAATTCAAGAGCTAAAGCGTAAAAAGCTTGAAGTTAAAGACGAGATTACCCGACTCCAAAACGAAACCCGGCACTAAATTTTTCTGGCTTGTGGCTAATTCGCCGGCGAGAGGCATAAAAACTCTGCCGGCGAGAGGAAAAATATCAGCACTGAATTGCCTGTTTCAGTTTGATCTGAAGCGCTTTAATTTTCCTCATCGGAATTTTTTGGTGAGTTAAGATTTGAAAAAACCGCGTCCGCGTCGATTCTGCTATCGTCTTTTGCGGCACCTGGCTCTGAACTATCGTTAAACGGTGAAGGATTACCAGAGTCCAGAGCACTGGAAGATGGAGGGGCAAACGGATCGGGAATGTGTGGTGAAACTTCGCTTTCTTTAACCGCGCTTCCCAAAGCCTCTTCCGGAGACATAAGTTTGGTTTTGCCCTTTTCTTCGTCGTCAGGATTTGTTTTGCCTTTGTAGGCTTTGAGGACCTCTTTATCCAAATTTATCTGGGAGCAAAGGCCAAGGGTAACCGGGTCCATCATTACCAGACCGGCATTATTCCAATGGGAGCCTTCTCGTACAGTGGTTATGGTGGTTTTTGTTGTGCCAACCAGACGCACGATCTGGGCATCTTTTAATTCGGGATGGTTTCTTACCAGCCATTTAATGGCGTTGGGCCTTTCGGTGCGAAGAGAAATTGGCGTATAATTTGGCCCGCGTTTTTTTGTTTCGGCAATGTGAACTTTTGGCTCAGATAGCTTCATGCGATAATTTTCATCGGCTTCGGCTTTAGAAATTTCTTCACGATCCAGTTGCGCGTTCAATACGGGGTTAACTCCCTTAACGCCGGTGGCAACATCTCCATCGGCAATACCCTGAACTTCTAAAACGTGCAGAGTGCAAAAGGCACCAATCTGCTCAAACGTCAAACCGGTATTGTCAATAAGCCAGACAGCGGTGGCTTTGGGCATTAAAAGAGAATTGGCCATGGAGAAGATCCTCGTGTGGAATAGCAATTGTTTAATAAAACGACACATTATTTCCGCTATCGCGTGAGGCGGTTTTTGCCGTCTCACTTCGCCAAATGCAAAATGCTTTAGGGGAATAGATCTTATATAGAGTGGATCTGGAGTTTGTGCAATGGGGATTGTCAGACTTGAGAAAATGATAAAAAATCAATCCGAGAGTAAAATAAACAAAGAAGAAAAGCAAAAAATGGGCAACGATAAAAACTATCAGGTTGGAATGGTGCTGGATGATTTATCGCTGGATGAGTTGGAAAAAACCATTCAGGTTTTAAAAAGTGAAATATGCAGGCTGGAGAGCGAATTGATAAAAAAATCGGCCACACTAAGTGCGGCCGAGGGAGCTTTTAAACTGTAAATGCTTATTATGTGCCGGGTTTATTTTTTAAAAAAGCCTGCGAGCAGATGATCAACAGAAATTTTGCCCGGTCCCATAACAAGAATAACCATGAAATAAACCGACCAGCCAAAGTGCAGCTTCCAGGCATCCGGAAATATCAGTTGAATGACTATGGTCATTATGATCAGTCCCAGGGCGCTAAGCCGGCTGGCAAATCCGATCAGAATTGCAAGGGGTAAAACAATTTCGCCAATTCCAGCCAGAAACGCTGAAGTGTTGGGAAAGGGCATATCATAAACGGCACCAAAAATATTTAGCTTGAATTCCGATCCGAACAGGAATTTTGCGGAACGGCTAAGTTCAAACCATCCGTCCCATTTCAGCTTTCCAGAGGCATAAAAGGCCGTCGAGTAAAATATGCCAATGCGCACCAAAAGTAATACAATTGAAACAGGTATAGCTTTGAATATGGCATTGGTTTTGTTGGTAAGATTAACTATTGCGTTCATAAATCTCGTCCTAATTTTTTGAAAATCGAGCCGCTTTACTGCGATTGAAGATTCTAAGTTTGGCTAATGAATTTTTGTGATCAACCCGAAATGGAACATGGCCCCAAGGGCGTTTTGCAAATCGAATTCTGGAAATTGGGTTAGCACCTTCTCGGCGGCGGCTCCAAGAGACGAATTGGAAGCAATAAGAGATAAAAACTTATGCAGGTCCTCAGCTAAGATGTGAGCAATCACTTCCATTTGTGGGCGAATGAATAAAACGCTCTCGCCACCGCGCTCAGCGTTAAGAGGCTTTACCTCATCATCAAACTTGTTGGTAAACCAGATGGAACCCACCGGCCATTTGGAGGCAAAAAAGCGGGCGCTGGGATGGCACTCAAATTTAAGCTCTGCCATGGTTTCAGGGGCATGGGTGCTCAAGGCTTCGATGGCTATCGGATCAGCGTCTTTTCCATGATAGGTTTGCAGATACAATAATTCGCAACTGGCCACATCAGCCAGATAGGGAATTTGCTTCACCCGATCATAGGTGGAGATGAATTTTGGAAACCCGTCACCATAAGTCATTAGAACAGGAGAAGTTGGCGGGAACTCCCTGATGAATTGAGTGGCCATAGGGTCAAAGATTTGTGGCCCCAGCAGGCGCAAAACCACAGGAAAAGTTGCCCTCATGGACTCTAAGAGGCTGATGGTCACATTGTTACGATAAACATTATAGCGTTTTTTTGGTTCTTCACCGCCAAGTCCCAAAAGGTTTTTTGGGGTCTCAACATCAGGGTTTAGCAATCCATCAGCAAACCGGCTTTGAATTTTATGATGCGATGGCATGTTTTTCATCGCTTTTTATTGCTGTTGCCCGATCCATGACTTCCTGGGCGAATTTAGCCTCAGAATATAAAACATCCCATTCAGGGATGTTGGTATCCCATTCAATCAGGGTCGGAATGCCCCTGGTGCGGGCCATTGTTTGCTCATAAAGTTTCCATACCGGGTCAGAAACCTTGCGATCATGGGCGTCAATCAGCAATGGCTTGCCGGTATCATCTGTTTCGGTGGCGTGACCGGCCAGATGGATCTCTCCAACCTTTTCCAGCGGGAAGGCTTCAAGATAGTCCTGAGGGTTAAAATCATGATTGGTTGCAGAAACAAACACATTATTTACATCTAAAAGCAGCCCGCATCCGGTGCGATTGCTCACCTCAGTCAAAAAACTGACCTCGTCCATGTCATTTTGGTCAAAGCGGATATAGGTGGAGGGATTTTCCAGCAGCATCTGGCGTCCGACAAATTCTTGCACTTCATCCACATGATCGCAGACGATATTCAAGGTTTCTACGGTCAGAGGCAGGGGCAAGAGGTCGTTTAAATAGATTTCATCGTGGCTGGACCAGGCCAGATGCTCTGAAAACAGGCCAGGCTGATAGCGGCGCTCAAGCTCTTTGAGGCGCGTCAGATGGGTTTTGTTAAGTCGCCCCGCACCACCGATGGAAAGGCCAACGCCGTGCAGGGAAAGGGGGTAATTGTTGCGAATTGCTTCCAGATATCTATGGGGAGGTCCGCCATCACCCATATAATTTTCAGGATGGACTTCAAACCATGCAATGTCAGGGTTTTTATTGAGAATATCTTCGTAATGGGTTGGCTTTAAGCCAACACCGGGCTTATTGGGAATGGGCGGAGCAACACGTTTTTGTGGCGTATTGCTATGATCAAAATTCATGTTCATTTTACGCCCATTCCCTTATTGCTGGCCGGTGTTTTATAATTTACAAAAACAATTCAGCCAAATCATGATTAACCAGCTGTTGGCAGATCACGATCCAGTTCCATCAGCGATCCCATGCGGCCGTCAGGAAGCATGAAATCTTCCATATCAACCATACCGAATTTTTCGCATGTGCCAGCAGGAACAGCTGACCAGGCATTACCCTGGAAATCTACAACTGACGTGCCCTGGCAGGAAGTGCCAGCGCCGGCTTTACAATCGTTTTCGCCAGCAAGGGCAATGCCGTAGCATTTTTCGGTGTCGGAGGACGCCAATGCAGGTGAAGAAATAGCCAAAGTTCCCATTGCTGCGATAACTGCGCCAGCTACTAGTACTGAAGTTGCTTTTTTGCTCATGTTGTTTTCCTAAATTCGTTTTAAAAATTATCCGCTCCCGTGAGAAGATTTCTTGAACCTAGTTGGTTCGGTGAGAAAAAGAAAATCAACAACTTATAACAAAAAAGTCAGCAGGAGTTGAATACGAATTAGGCTCAACAATTACTTAAAAAACAGGCCCAAAAAATTGTTTGGTTGAAGAAACACAAACGTATACGGTTAAAAAAGTATTCCCCATTTACTTTTAATTAACATATTCGAGTTAGAAATTAATTGTTCTTTTATTAAGCCTTCGGGTTTGAAACTTTGAACTTTAAAGAGTGGTTTTTCCCACTGTTTATGCCTCCCTGTTAACTTCGAGAGCTGTTTTTACAGCTCTTTTTTTTTGCTTAAAGCAATTTTTGCTAAGGCAATTGTTGAGGGGATTTGGCCGAGTTTTTCCGTCTGATGGTGACCATGTATGAAATCTGGTCATAAACCTATCGCAATTGACGTTCAGCTTTGCTGTTGACCATGAAATTGGTTTTTTGTTTTAAGCGCGTGTCTTTTTAACAATTCCAGTTTAATATCGATCAGCATTTAGCATTTGAAAAATAATTTGTGAGCCTGTTATCTTGAACGATGAAAATTGGACGATGAAAATTGGACGATGAAAAATTAAATTCCCAAACAAGCCGTGACGCAACCCATATCGGGCCGCATCTGGTGGCTTCAGGAGATTTCATAAAGCTCTATACTCAGGGTATGGCACTGATTGAAGAAGTTGCTGCCTATCTTGATGGCGAGGGTAGAAGTCAGGCGCGCGGACTTAACCGGGAGGCAGGGTTTTTATATGCCACCGAATCCATGCGCCTCACCACCCGATTGATGCAGCTGGCATCGTGGCTGTTATTGCAAAGGGCGGTGCAGGAAAAAGAAATGTCGGCCCAAAGTGCCAGAGCGGAAAAATCCAAGGTGAAGTTTTCTGCCACCCCTTCCCAAAGAGGCGGGCCGGGCTGGTCTGATCTTCCTGAACAGTTTTTGGACTATATTGCCCACGGAGATCGCCTGTTTGAGCGCGTTGTGCAGTTTGATATTTTGGATCGCGGCGAAGTGCCAAGCGCTCCGGTCAGGGATGACAATGACATTGCCGATCAGATGAGCAGGCTGCGTGATGCTTTTGGCTCTGGCGACAAGATATAAAACCTACAGCATGTCTTGCCAAAAGTGGGAACCGGTTTTGGGATAAAAGATATGCTAAAACAAATAGATAAAGCGTTGGATCGGCTTAGATTAAACGCAACACGCTTTAGTTGAAAACCAATGCCTGTTAAACAGAAAAACCCGGCCTTTAAAGGTCGGGTTTTTTTATGATTAAAATATTGCCAAAGTACTTTTCATACAGGGACATTAAAAAATGCAATGCAGGGCTGTTTTATTAAGCGCCCAAAATGCCTTTGAATTTTTCATTAAATCGGGAAACGCGTCCGCCACGATCAATCAGATGGCCTTTGCCACCGGTCCAGGCTGGATGGGTTTTGATGTCAATATCAAGTTGTAAGGTGTCACCTTCAGATCCATAGGTTGAACGGGTCTGGAATTTGGTGCCATCGGTCATAACCACGTTGATGGTATGATATTCTGGGTGAACGTCTTTTTTCATAAGGACCTCAAGTGATACAAGAGCACAGTACCTGCGCAAAATCTTTAAATTTTTCTGGTTGGGCGGGTTCTATACGAAAAACACACCAAAGAGCAAGAGCACACTTAACTGTAAAGGGATAAAACTTGCTCTAAGGAGAAAAAAACCGACGTAAAAACTAAAATCCCTGATTGTTCAAATTAATTGGTGGTTGCAAGCGAGCAAGGAATGCCTATTTTGACAGAGTAAATCATCAAAAAAAGAATAAATAAATATGGCTGACGAGACAGCGCAACCAACGCCGGACAAAACAGATATGCCTGAAGGTGCTGCGCGTACGCGGGATAACAAAGAACGCTCCCGCCGTGCCAGCCTGAAACCTTTAAGAGCTTTGGTGCCGTTTTTATTGCGCTATCCCAAGCGATTGGCGCTTACCTTGTTGTTTTTGCTGATTGCAGCGGCGGCGCAACTTTCAATTCCCATATTTGCTGCAGGATTGCTTGATAAGGGATTTATTGAGCAAAACCTTGATGAAGTTGCCTCCTTTGGATGGTTGATACTTATGGTTGCCGCAATAATGGCCATGGCAGGCGGGGCCCGCCATTATTTTATTGCAGTTATTGGTGAGCGGGTTTTAACTGATATTCGCACCGCTGTTTTTAAACATTTGCTGCAACTGGATGCCACCTATTTTGACACTCATCGAGTGGGTGAGTTGACTTCGCGCTTAAACGGAGATGTGGCAACAGTTCGCGGGGCCATTGGATCCAGTGCAACTTTGGCCCTTAGATCACTGGTGACCATCATCGGGGCGGTGGTGATGATGTTTTTAACCAGTGTGCAACTGGCGCTGGCGGTGGTTGTGGGTTTGCCAATGCTCATTATCCCGATTATATTTTTTGCGCGCCGCCTAAGGCGCATGTCGCGTATTACCCAGGATGCACTGGCCGACTTATCGGCAATTGCCACTGAAACATTAAGCGCTACAAAAACCATCAAATCCTTTGTGCAGGAAAAAAACCAGGCAGATAATTTTGTCTTTCATTCCGAAGAAAGCTATGGGGCGGAAGTTACCCGGCTCAAGGCGCGCTCTATACTAATTGCCATTGTCATGTTTTTGGGCACCGGTGCAGTTGTAATGCTGATCTGGTGGGGGGCCAAATCTGTATTTGAGGGATCGGTTAGCGCAGGTCAACTTATTCAGTTTCTCATTTATGCAATCATGGCCTCGGCTGCTCTGACTAATATGTCTGAAATATTTGGCTCCCTGCAAACCGTTGCCGGGGCCACCGAAAGGCTGGTGGAAATACTGGAAACCAAATCCATTATGATTTTGCCTGAAAATCCTTTGAAAATGCCAGAGCCGCCGTTGGGAAGTGTTGAATTTTCTGATGTTGATTTTTCCTATGCCACGCGGGAAAATGAAGTAGTTCTGAAAAACATATCCTTTGAGGTTAAACCCGGTGAAACCGTGGCTATTGTGGGGCCTTCGGGATCGGGGAAATCAACAATATTTGCTTTGCTGCAAAGATTTTATGACGTCAATGGCGGCTCTGTCAGAGTGGATGGAATTGATGCTCGTGAAGTGATGCCCCAGGACTTGCGCCAAAGATTTTCCTATGTTGAGCAGGAAAGCGTGATCTTTGCCGGAACCATTGCGGACAATATCAGATTTGGAAAAATGGATGCCAGCGATGAGGAAGTTATCGAAGCTGCAAAAGCGGCTCTGGTTGATGAATTTGTCGGCCGCTTGGGCGATGGCTATAAATCGGTGGTTGGAGAGCGAGGCGTTATGCTTTCGGGCGGGCAAAAACAGCGATTGGCAATTGCCAGAGCATTATTAAAGGATGCGCCGATTTTGTTGTTGGATGAGGCAACAAGCTCTCTTGATGCCCAGAGTGAACATCTGGTGCAAAAGGCGCTGGAGCGCTTGATGCAGGGGCGTACAACGCTGGTAATTGCCCATAGACTGGCAACCATTCGTGATGCCGATCGTATTCTTGTTGTTGAGAGCGGGGAGTTGATTGATCAGGGCACCCATAACGAGCTTATAGCCAAGGGCGGACGTTATGCGCAATTGGCCAGATTGCAGTTTCAGGACGAGCCGATCAAAAAATAATTTTTGGTGCAAAGGGGGCGGACCCTTTTGCACTTTATTCTGTGAGTTTGAACTCTATGCGCCGGTTTTTGCGATAGGCCTCATCATTATCGGCTGGATCAATGGGAGAAAATTCACCAAATCCGGCAGCAACCAGCCTATGGGGAGAAACTCCCATTTCAATCAAAAGTTTGGCCACGGAAATGGCACGGGCGGCGGAAAGTTCCCAATTTGATGGGAACCTAATTGTGGATATGGGCCGTTTGTCCGTATGGCCATCAATGCGCAGGACCCAGTTTATCTCGGGGGGAATTTCATCTTCCAGTTGTAATATCGCCTCTGCAAGTTTTGAAATCTGCTCACGGCCATGGTTTGAAATATCGGCTTGGCCGGCATCAAAAAGCACTTCTGACTGAAAAACAAACCTGTCACCCACAATACGAACATCAGTGCGATCAGCCAGAATATCACGCAGGCGGCCAAAGAAATCCGAACGGTATCTGGAAAGGTCCTGCACACGCTGGGCAAGCGCCAGGTTTAATCGGCGGCCAAGGTCACCAATTTTATTTCTTGCCTCGCTATCGCGAAATTCGGAGGCATCAAGGGCCTGTTCCAGCGCGTTGATTTGTATGCGAAGGGCTGATAATTGCTGATTTAGCAGCTCCAGCTGTGCATTGGCTTCCCCTGATAATTGTTGTTCAGCTTCTAACTGGGAATTGAGTGCGGCCAGTTGGCCATCGCGCTCAGCAAGCCCACCGCCAAAACCTGCAACCTGACTTAACAGGGCATCTCGCTCCTCCGTTGCTCCGGCAAGGGTGGCAGAAAGGGAAGATATTGTTGTTTCAAGGTCGACATTGCTGGCCTGTTCCAATTGTAACAGGTCGGTCAGCTCCGCGATTTGGGAATTTAAGCGGGTGAGGGCACTGTCTTTTCCCAAAATCTCCTGAGAGAGAAAAAACTGGGCCAGCATAAAAAGGGAAAGCAGAAATATTATCACCAGTAGCAATGAGGACATTGCGTCAACAAATCCGGGCCAGAAATCAACGCGATTTCTTTGATTGTAACGCGATATCCTCATTGTGGGGCGTTTTTCCTCATGGCAGTGTAATGGGTTTTAACTGGTCTGCTAAATCTATTTTGGTGGATTTTGTTTGCGTTGATTTTCTTTTTCGCTTTCTGCAAGCATGGCATCGATCAGGTCACCAAGGCGCTTGTTGGTTTCGCCCTGTTGCACAATATGACGGCGCAAATCCTCCTGCTCAGCCTTGATATGTTTTACCAATCCATCAATACCCCGGGCCAGTTCGGCCATGGCTCTGATGGCATTCTGGGAGCTGTCGGTGCGCTGCATGGAATTACCCAGCTGTTCTAAAACTGAATGCATTTCCTCCCCTGAAACCCCAAGTCCTGTGGCCTGCATCTGGGTAACCGGGTGATCAAGTTCGGTCATAGAGGACATCCAGTCCTCAAGCTCTGTGGCAAAGGTATTTTGTGCCTGTCCGGCCTGTAAATCCAAAAAACCCAATATCAATGATCCTGAAAGTCCAAACAATGATGATGAAAACGCCGTTCCCATGCCTGATAGCGGAGCCTCCAACCCTTCGGTGAGATTTGAAAACAAGGTGCTTGAATCTCCGGCCGTGGCATCCAGACCCTGAATAACTCCGGTTACAGAATTTACGGTTTGCAACAGGCCATAAAAAGTTCCCAAAAGGCCCAAAAACACCAAAAGACCGATCATATAGCGGGCAGTTTCGCGAGCTTCATCCAATCTGAAACCCACCGAATCAAGAATTGAGCGTAATGAGGCGGGAGTTATTACTGCTTCCCCGAGCCTGTCGCGTAAAATATAGGCCACCGGGGCCAACAAAACCGGTGCATCACGTATGGGATCAGGAGTGCCATTTTGCAGGGAATTTACCCAACGGATTTCAGGGGATAAACGGGTAACCTGGCGAAAGCTGAGTAACATTCCCACTACCAAAGCGAAAAGAATCAATCCGTTGATGAATGGATTGGCCCAAAATGCATCCAAAAGCTGCTGGCCCAATATGGCACCAAGCAGGCCAACCAAAATCAAAAAGATGAGCATTTTGACCAGATAGACATTGGGGGATGCCAAAAGATATGGATTATAGCGTTCGGTCATGGTTTGGGCAGAACCTTAAATGCATCGGGTGACAATGATTTGTTAACCATAAGACTATTCAGACAAATAGGACATGACAATGGTCATGAAGAAATTTTGATTTTTTGAAATTTTTGTTTGTGCCGATTTTTGTGGAAAAAAAATACGACAGCGATTTTTTTGAGCTATGTCATCCCGCGTTCGTCATTGCGCGGAACGACTTCGTCATTGTGAGAAACGACTTCGTCATTGTGAGAAACGACTTCGTCATTGTGAGAAACGACTTCGTCATTGTGCGGAACGAAATGACGAAGCAATTCAGATAATTTCAAAATGCTGGAACTGGATTGCCGCGCGCCTGAAAACAGGCGCTCGCAATGACGAGTGGGGCAGGGACGCTTCCATTATCGGGTTGGGGCAAGAGCATTGCTTTCCTCTTTCGTCATCACCCGACTTGTTCGGGTGATCCAGTGGCGCACAGTCTTAATGTGCTTTGAAGTTTTTGGCGTCGGTAAATGAAACAAGATGGATTACCTGCATAAAGCGGGTAATGACGGGTGGGGTGAAGTTGTGGGCAATGACGGTGCGTTGTGTAAATGTGGAAAACCGCAGGGGTACTTCCACTCGAAGAGTGTTTTGCTGGCAGCGCTCAGGCTGCGCCAGCTTTCTTTGTGGTCGCGCTGCCGAAGCGCAAAACCGGTGTCCACTTTTGCTGGCAGCGCTCAGGTGCTGATTTTTTTTAACGCCTTGAGCAGGGCGCCCTGCACCAATTCATTGCCAGCAACAACTTCGCCATTAACAATGGAGTTGGGTTTGCCGGCAAAATCAGAGATGAAACCACCAGCCTCTTTTATCAATAAAGAGCCTGGGGCAATGTCCCAGGGTTTAAGGTCCGCTTCCCAATATAAATCATAGCGACCGGCGGCCAGCCATGCCAGATCAAGGCAGGCAGAACCGGAACGGCGAATTCCGGCTACGCTTGGGGCAATATGGGCCAATTGTTTTATTTCGCGGGCTGTGCCAGCGGCACTGCGCGAGTTAATGCCGGCTGCTGCAACACAATCAACAAGTTTTCTGCGTCCGGCAACGCGCAGGCGTTTGCGCTCGTTAAGCCATGCGCCACCGCCTCGTTCAGCAGTGAAGGTTTCTTCCATTATCGGATTATAAATCACCGAGGCGACAATTTCTCCGTTGCGCTCCAGGGCAATACAAGATGCAAACATAGGAATTCCGTGTAAGAAATTCGTGGTGCCATCAAGGGGGTCAATAATCCAGCGGTGCTGTCCGTCGCTGCCCTTTATTTCTCCACCCTCTTCCATCAAAAATGAATAGGTGGGGCGGGCTTTGATCAATTCAGCGTGGATAATCTCTTCAGCTTTAAGGTCAGCATTGGAGACAAAATCCGCCGGTCCTTTTTTTGATACCTGCAGGTTTTCAACTTCGCCGAAATCTCTGGTTAGAGAACGGCCAGCCTTTTGGGCGGCTTTGACCATGATGTTAAGTAGTGCGGAGGCGGCCATAAATTAAACCTTTGGTTTTTTGTAAGTCTTGGTTTTTTAGCAGATGCGACAAAAATTAATCGGCACGCTTGAAATAGGTTATTTCCTGAGTATCCACAACAATGCGCTCTCCCTGGGATACGAAGGGGGGCACCATGACCTTAACACCGTTTTCCAGCACTGCCGGTTTGAATGAATTAGCGGCGGTTTGTCCCTTTACCACCGGCTCAGTTTCGGCGACTTCCAGCGTGACAAACTGGGGCAGGGAAATGCCAAGGGGGGTGCCCTCATGGCTTTCAACCTTCACATTCAAACCATCCTGGAGAAACTGGGCGCGCTCCCCGACAAATTCTTTCATCAGCTCCAGCTGCTCGTAGGTTGAGTTATCCATGAAAACCAGCATATCGTCCTGGGCATAAAGAAATTGATATTCCTTTTGCTCAAGACGAATTTTTTCCACTGTCTCAGCCGATCTGAAACGCTCATTGAGTTTGGTGTTGGAAACAATTCCCTTTAATTCCACTTGGGCAAAAGCACCGCCCTTTCCCGGTTTTACATGATTGACCTTGACCGCAACCCAAAGCTCTTTCTTGTGCTGAATGACGTTGCCCGGACGAATTTCATTGCCGTTGATTTTCATGGAACCGATTTCTGCCCTTATTAAAGGCGCAAGAGAAATATTTAAGAGGGTAATATTTGTGCGAGTGAAATTTGTAAGATGTAAAATTTGTCGGGTTTTGCCTCAAATTGGCAGTGCTTGCAAGTGGGGGGTGGTATTTAGGGTCAGGGGCGATTTATCAGGCGGGTCTGCACGGTGGGAGAATTTACAAGAACGGATGATCCCGGGCTTCTTTCATCAGGAATTTCGCCGGGCCAGTAAAACGCTCTTTCTTCAGCCCGTTTAATATCTTCTGGGGCAATGGAAATCAGCAAGGTTTCAAGACCTGGGTCATTTAGCCCCTGTCTGCGGGCCAGTGAGCGCCACATTGCTGCGGTTTGCAGATCAAGGGGAACGCCTTCGCCAACCGCATAGAGTTTTGCCAGACGGTTCTGGGCCACAGGGTTTGCGGCTTCGGCTGCTCGCATATACCAAAGAATTGCTTCAGCACGATCCTGCCTAACCCCTTTGCCAAGATATAAAAATGTGGCGTATTCCACCTGGGCTTCCACCAGACCAAACTGGGCGGCAACGCCAATGTAGTTGGCACCCAGGGTTGGATTTGGGGGCACACCAACCCCCTCCATCAGCATAATGCCATAATCATAATTGGCTTCGGCCAGCCCGGCCTCGGCCGCTTTTTCCATTAACGAGGCGCCAAGGGCCAGATTTGGTTCAGCGTAAACGCCCTCCACATGCAAAAGGGCCATATTATACATTGCCTCGCGATGTCCTGCGGCGGCGGCGGCGCTAAACAGTTCTGCAGCCCGCTGGCGGTTTTTTGGAACGCCGGTTCCGTTTTGATAGAGCAGTGCAAGTTCAAATGTTGCAGCAATGTCGCCATTTTGTGAAGCAATAGCATACCAGCTGGAGGCCAGTGCCAGGTTTTGCGCAACGCCAAGGCCGTTGGCATAAATGGTGCCTATAAGTGTTTGGGCAGCTGCATCGTCGTTTCCAGCCCGCTCCAGCGCCAGAGAAAGAGCAGTGAGGTAAAATCCGCGCTGAAAAGCCCCAAAAGCCAGATCCACCGAACGCCGAGGCCCAAATATCTGTGCTGAAATATCCTGAGCGTCTGAAGTCTGACCATTATTTGCAGTTGACGGGCTGGTGGTCACGGGAAAATCAATGGGCAGGTTTTGAGGAACCTGAGGCTCAGAATTCTGTTGTTGGGACAACTCAAGTTGGGCAAGTGCTGGCTGAGCAAAAGCCAATGAGAAAAATCCGGCAACAAAAACATTGCAGGTAGATTTTAAAAAATTGTTTTTTTCAGACATCAATTGTTTTGCCGTTCATGAATTCCAATACGATCTTTCATCATCAACAAGGTTTCATTGGGTTTCTTGTCAAGGTTCCAAAGGTTTTGTCCAAGCCCCAGATATTCGGCAGGAGGGTTGTTGATTTCCAGCGGATTGGACTGTTGGTCGAATATGGCACAGGGGATTTGAAAAAGCTTTGTCCACCAGTGTGCAAGGTCAATCTCATTAGATCCCGCTCCTTTTATGGAGCCAAAACAAATATAGTCAGCCCCTGCCTCTCCTGCAAGCATTGCCTGATGCCTTGATGTTATATTTCCCGCGCCAACAATAAAATTGGGCTTTAATAGTTTTGTTGCTGCAATAAAATCCTCGTGGCTGGAACTTATGTGCACTCCATCGGCACCCAGTGAAGATACCAGATGGGGGCTGTTGTGCAAAAGGGTTGCGCAGTGACGGGGTTGGGAAATTTTTATAATAGCCGTTGATAATTGTTGATATTCTTTGGCCTCTACATCGGGGCAATCAACAAGAATGGCTGAAACCAGACCGGTTTCAAGGGCCAAAATCAAAGCAGGGCTAAAGGCTGGCAGGTTTGCCATGGTAAGGTTTTGCGGGGTTGAAAGAATAATCTGCACTAAAATTTCCAGTTGAACAATTAAATATCAAAGCGAGTAAATGCGATGATATATCATGCCCAACGCCTTGGCGCTAAAATTTGTTCAAAAATGGTCACTAGAGCATTTTCAGGATAAGTGTACGCGGTTATCCGGTTCGAAAATGCGACCGACAAAAAAACATTTTCAGGATAACCGCAAGTGCACTTATCCTGGCAGCGCTCTAAGTGCCGCAACACCGGGAAGGGTTTTGCCCTCCATCCATTCAAGAAAAGCTCCTCCGGCGGTGGAGACATAGGTGAACTGATCTTTCACCCCTGCATGGGCTAACGCTGCCACCGTGTCACCGCCTCCGGCGATGGAAACCAGGTTGCCATGTTTGGTGCGCTCAGCGGCATGTCTGGCCACTTCAACGGTTCCTCTATCAAAGGGGGAAAGCTCGAATGCGCCAAGCGGACCGTTCCATAACAGGGTGCCCGCGTCGTCGATGGCCGCTTTGATGCGCTGGATCGACATGGGTCCAACATCCAAAATCATTCCCATAGGGTCAATGGCATCAACCCCATAAAGCCTATGGGGGGCATTGGCCTCAAACTTGAATGCAACCATGGCATCAACGGGTAAAATAATTGAACATTGTTCGTCAACAGCCCGGTCCATGATTCTGATAGCTGTTGGGGCCAGATCTTTTTCGCAAAGGGAGTTGCCAACTCCAAGCCCGGCAGCAAATAAAAATGTGTTGGCCATGCCCCCGCCGATTACCAGAGCGTCCACTTTGGCTAGAAGATTTTCCAACAGATCAATTTTTGTCGAAACTTTGGCTCCACCAACCAGCGCGATAAGGGGCTTTTTGGGATTGCCAAGACCTTTGGTCAGGGCTGACAGTTCTTTTTGCATGGACAGGCCTGCAGCATTGGGCAACAGGTGAGCTATAGCCTCAGTTGAGCTATGGGCGCGGTGGGCGCTGGAAAAGGCATCATTGACGTATAGTTCGCCCAATTGAGCCATGCGGGCTGCAAGGTCTTTGTCGTTGCTGGTTTCGCCGGGGTGAAAACGGGTGTTTTGCATCAGGATCACCGACCCTGCCGGGGCATCTGCTATGGATTTCTTGGCTCCAGAAACATCAATCCAGTCGGTATCAACAAAGATGACTTCTCTATTGCAGATACGGGCCAGATCATTAACGATAAATTCCAGCGACAGGTCAGGGGTGACCTTTCCGTCCGGACGGCCAAAATGGGAAAGCAGAACAGCCTTGCCGCCATATTTGGTGATTTCCCAGATGGTGGGCGCAATGCGCTCAATCCGGGTGCTATCGCTGATTTTGCCATTAACAACCGGCACGTTGAGGTCTACCCGGACCACAACGCTTTTTTTGCCGATGTTGAGATCATCAAGTGTGTTGAAACTGTCCATTGAAGCTGTTTCCATTTTGATGAAACCGTTTTTATTTATTCTATTACCATTTCACAAATTAAAGGGTTTTGGCAATGGTTTTGGCCACATCCAGCATTCGGCATGAAAAGCCCCATTCATTATCGTACCAGCTCAATACATGAACCAGATTGTTGCCGGTTACCTTGGTCTGGGGGGCGGCAAAATTGGATGAGTGGGGGTCATGATTAAAGTCGATGGAAACCTTTGGTGCCTCGTCATAATCAAACACGCCTTTGAAGGTATCAGATTGTGCCGCTGCCTTGGCAATAGCGTTGATTTCTTCAATTGTCGTGTCACGTTTAGCAATAAAATTTAAGTCAACAACAGAAACATTTGGGGTTGGCACCCGAATTGATGCACCATCAAGTTTGCCGGCAAGTTCTGGCAAAACCAGTCCCAGAGCCTTGGCGGCACCGGTGGAAGTGGGGATCATGGACATGGCAGCGGCGCGCGCCCGATAAAGATCTTTATGGGAGCGATCAAGGGTTGGCTGGTCGCCGGTATAGGCATGAATGGTTGTCATGAAACCTTTTTCGATGCCAACGCTGTCATTGAAGATTTTTGCTAATGGGGCCAGACAGTTTGTAGTACAGGAGCCGTTTGAAATAATTTTGTGCTCAGAACTGATCTTTTCGTGATTAACCCCATAAACAACTGTAATATCGGCCTCTTTACCGGGGGCTGAAATCAATACGCGTTTGGCTCCGGCGTCCAGGTGCCACTGGGATTTGTCCCGGGAAGTGAATATGCCGGTACATTCCATGACAATATCAATATCAAGTTCTGCCCAGGGCAGTAATTTGGGATCGCGCTGACTGGAAAAGCTGACAGGTCCCTGACCCACATCAATTGTGTCTTTTGTTTCGATTACAGTGCCGCCAAATTTCCCGTGCACACTGTCATAGCGCATCAAGTGAGAATTTACTTCGATGGAGCCCATATCGTTGATGGCAACCACGTGCAGTTCGGGGTGGTTCTCATCAATGATGGCGCGCAAAATGTTGCGGCCAATGCGGCCAAACCCGTTGATTGCGATACGTACCGCCATATTAATTCTCCTGTAATGCAGTTTTTTGGGTGTAATTATTTGAAATATTTATAATTTTGGTTGCGCGCTACAATTGTTTTTTAACGGCACTGACAATCGCGTTGGCATTAATGGCAAAATGATCAAACAGGTCGGCGGCTGGAGCGCTGGCCCCGAAGCTTTTCATTCCGACAAATTGTCCGTGATCGCCCAGCAGGTGATCCCAGCCCTGACGCACACCGGCTTCTGCTGCAACACGGGCCTTGGGCGAACCTCTGATTTCGTCAATATAGCTTTGGTCCTGCTGACTGAACAGTTCCATGCATGGCACCGAAATCACTCTTGTGGAAATATCTTCTGCCTCGAGGGTTTTTGCTGCCTCCAGTGCAATTTGAACTTCCGAACCGCTGGCATAAATAAGTGCGTCTGCACTAGCGTCTCCAAAAACCTTATAGGCTCCGCGGGCGCTAAGATTTTTCGATGAAAATTCACCTCGAAGGCATGCAGTTTTTTGACGGGTTAATGCAAGAATAGAAGGGGTTGCGCGCTCATTGATGGCCAGTTGCCAGCATTCGGCGGTTTCTGTGGCATCAGCCGGTCGATAAACATTTATATTGGGCATAGCGCGAAACGATGCAAGATGTTCTATCGGCTGGTGGGTTGGACCATCTTCTCCAACTCCGATTGAATCGTGGGTCATAACATGAATAACCCTAATTCCCATAAGTGCCGCAAGGCGAATGGATGGGCGGCAATAGTCGGAAAAGATAAAAAATCCGCCTGAATATGGAATGAGGCCTTTATGCAGGGCCATACCGTTCATAATGGCGGCCATTGCGTGTTCACGAACCCCGTAATTAACAAACCTTCCGGAAGGGTTTTCGCTCAGAAAATCTTCAAATCCAGCAGTTTTGGTTAGATTTGATCCGGCCAGATCGGCAGAACCACCCATGGTTTCGGGCAGGGTGGGGTTTATGGCCTCCAGCACCAGTTGGGAGGCTTTTCTTGTGGCAATTGCCGGTTTTTCTTCGGCAAATTTTTGTTTGAGGGATAAAACAGCTTCATCAAAGGCTGGGGGAAGATCACCACTGATGCGTCGATTGAACTGGGCTAAAAGTTCTGCATCCATATTTTGCAGGGCGTTTTCCCAATCGACGCGTTTTTTTGTTGATCTTAATCCGGCCAAACGCCAGTCATCAATTATATCTTCTGGTATTTCAAACGGTTCCTGGGTCCAGCCAAGGGTTTCCCGGATAGCTTTTGCCTCTTCATCACCATAGGGACCGCCATGGGCCTTGGCTTTTCCGGCACGGGCGGGGGAGCCAAATCCGGCAATGGTTTTGCAGGCGATAAAAGTTGGTTTGTCGCTTTTTTGGGCCTGCTTTAGAGCTGTTTCAATTTGTTTGGCGTCGTGTCCATCGATGGAAACTGTATTCCAGCCATAGGCTTTGAAGCGGGCGATCTGATCGGTGCTGTCGGCCAGCGAAACCATGCCATCAATAGTTATGTCATTGTCATCCCAAAGCACAATGAGCTTGTTTAGCGCTAAATGTCCTGCCAGCGCTGCGGCCTCATGGGATATGCCCTCCATCAGACACCCATCGCCCAATAGAACATAGGTAAAATGATTGATGGTTTTTTTGGAGAATTCAGCGCCAAGCTTAACTTCTGCCATCGCCATACCCACAGCATTGGCAATGCCCTGGCCCAGGGGGCCGGTGGTGGTTTCGATGCCGCTTAAATGGCCATATTCCGGGTGCCCTGCGGTTTTTGCCCCCAGCTGGCGGAAATTTTTTATTTCATCAATGGTGGTATCTTCATATCCCAGCAAATGCAGGGCTGAATAAAGCAGCATCGAGCCATGACCTGCGGAAAGAACGAAGCGATCGCGATCGGGCCAAAGTGGTGCTTTGGGGTCAAATTTCATAATTTTAGAGAATAAAACAGTGGCAACATCAGCAGCTCCCAAAGGAAGCCCCAAATGGCCGCTTTTGGCTTTTTCCACAGCGTCAAGGGAAAGCATGCGAATGGCGTTGGCCATTGCGTTGTGTTTTTGCGAATTTTTTGATGTGTCTGGATTGGAAGTGGACATGATTTTTTTCGCTTCTTTGATTGATGTGACCCTGATGAAAAGGAACACAGACAATTTGCACAAATGCTCAGCAAACGCCAAAGTAGGTTGAAGGTGCCAGACACATAACGATGTCAATAATTATAGTCAATTACAGTGTTGATCTCAATTGCGTCATTATTGACAGGTTGCAATGGGGAATAAATTCCAGATGACGTGCAATTGGTGCAAGAATCACGCAAGGATGGGATTTTAGATTAATTGTTTATCAGGTGTCAGTGGGCGCTTTTGCCACACGGCGCAGGCAGGAGCTTAGATAAATTTTATTTGTTAAGCGGCAACAAACGAGACGAAGTGGAGAGTTTTAAATGGAGGACAAACCTGCGGGTGAAGAATATGTGGCGGCGGCGCAGCGGGTGGAGCAGGCTCTTAGCGGGCTGGAAAGCTCTTTGCGCTCATTGAACGGCAGGGTGCGCTCGCTTTCTCGGATTGAAAGCGATGTGGCCAAGATCGAGACGGAGCGGGCCAGGCTGGCCAGTGAGCTTGGGGCCGTATCAGTGAGGGCTAAAAAGCTGGACAAAGGCGCTTCAGAAGTTTCAAGGCGTCTTGTCAATGCCATGGAGGAAGTTAAATCCGTGCTTGAGCAAGAGGAGAAACCTTCATGACAGAAGTCAGTGTTGAAATAAACGGCAGAAAATTTCGCATGGCCTGCGAGGATGGTCAGGAGCAGCACTTAAGCGATTTGGCGGCGCGGTTTAATGTGCAGGTTGAGCAGTTTAAGGGATCATTCGGAGAAATTGGCGATAATCGCCTGACTGTAATGGCTGGAATTGCTGTTCTGGATGAATTGGTGGCGGCCGAGAATAAAATCGAACAATTGCGTGCCGAGGTAAATCAGGTGAACGCGGATCGTGAAGCGATTATTTTGCAATCACAAGCATTGGAGGCCCGTTTTGCAAAAAATCTGGCGGAAACCGCTCGTAAAATTGAAGCGGTGGCGGTGGTGATTGATGAAACTGCAACAGGACAGCCTGTGGCATCAAAGTAATTTTTTTAATATAGATCTTAAGTATGGGCTTTGAAAATTGGCTCAATGCTCCTATATCTCTATAGCTGCCCGGTTCGTGCAGGATACAAATTGCTCGGGGCCTTAAATTCCTTTAGGGAGCTGTCCCTGACCAGACCCGTGGGTTTGGATATACGGTGCCCACCTACTTTAGTAGGTTCCCGGGATCTTAGTTATCCCACGGCCGTGGCGGCACCTTTTTTTGACCCTTTAAAAAATGATACGGTTTAGGGACGTTTGAAAAATTCTTTAGACATCTCCGCACAAAAATCCCGATTGCGCAAAGAGGCAATGGAGCGGCGCTCTGCCTTGTCAAAAGAGCAACGCCAGATGGCTTCGGCAAAAGCCACCGATAATTTTTTTCGTGAAATCAAATTGCCACAAAAATCCATAGTGGCCCTGTATTGGCCGATTGGTGATGAGCTGAATTGTTGGGGGATAATTGAAAGATTGCAAAAAGCAGGTCATCAGGTCTGCCTGCCTTGCATTAAGGGCAAAGATCAGCCACTGATATTCAGGGAATTTACGGGTGAAAATAATCTGATATTGGCAGGGTTTGGCACCAGTGAACCTGATAAAAATGCAAAAATTTTGCAACCCGGTTTGATTGTTTTGCCGCTTTTGGGGTTCGATAAAAAAGGCAACCGGCTTGGTTATGGCAAGGGATTTTATGATCGCACCATAGCTGCAATGGCAAAAAAACCGGAATTATGCGGATTGGCGTTCAGTGTGCAGGAATTTGAAAACATTCCCACCAACGCCCATGATGTGCCATTAACGAGAATAGTAACCGAGAATGGACTAAACAACTAGGTCCCGGATCAAGTCCGGGACGGTGCCCCGATTAAATTGGGCACTTCATTTGAATTTATATTTGTGAGATTGAAAATTTGAGAATACTTTTTCTTGGGGATGTGATGGGTAAAGCCGGGCGTGAAGCTGTGAGCCGTCATCTGCCCAATTTAATTGAAAATCATGAGTTTGATTTTGTGGTGGTGAACGGGGAAAATGCCAGCCATGGGCGCGGCCTTACCCAAGGTCATTTTAATATGATCATCGAGGCGGGCGCTGATGTGGTTACCCTTGGGGATCATGCTTTTGATCAGCGCGAAACTTTATCTTTCATTGAAAGAGAGCAGGCGCTGGTGCGTCCGATAAATTTCATGGCCGGCACGCCGGGGCGCGGGGCAACTCTTGTCACCGGGCGCAACGGGCATCAGGTGCTGGTGATCAATGCGCTGGGGCGGGTTTTTATGAACCCCATGGATGACTCGTTTGCAGCCGTGGCCAAAGCAATTGCCGATTGTCCTCTTGGGGAGATTGCTGATGCGATCATTGTGGATTTTCATGCCGAAGCAACGTCGGAAACTCAGGCCATGGGGCAT
>JAKISW010000041.1 GCA_021648375.1 Devosiaceae bacterium | reverse complement strand
GATTTCCTTAAAGTCGGTGGCGTTTTTGATGATGACCAGATTGATGCCTATATCGAATTGAAAATGGAAGAAGTCATCCGCTTCGAACACACCCCTCACCCGGTTGAGTTCGAATTGTATTTTTCTGCCTAAGGCATATTGAGAAAAATTACCAAAAAAAACTTTAAGGGTCCCGGTGGGGCCCTTTTTTTGCTGTCCACACAAAAATATGATAAATCTGAAGCAAAACCAGTAGGAGAAAGACATTGAATATTTTGAAGATCGCTGCATTTTCAGATGGTGATAATGGTGGCAACCCCGCTGGTGTTGTCATCGAGGACAAACTTCCTACCGGTGAGGTTATGCAAGCCGTTGCAGCTGATGTGGGATTTTCTGAGACTGTTTTTGCCGCAGCGAAAGATGGGGGTTGGATCGTTCGCTACTATTCACCTGAATCGGAGGTTCCTTTCTGCGGACATGCAACAATTGCGCTGGGTGCAGCATTGGCGCAACAAAATGGCGATGGTGTTTTTCCATTGAGTTTAAGCGCTTCCGAAATTTCAGTTGAGGGACATCGGGACGCAGACCTGTTCTTGGCTGCCTTGCAATCCCCCACAACAAGCTCTGCCATGGCTGACAAAGTGCTGGTGGACGATGCCTTAAAATTGTTTGGTTACAAACTGGAAGACCTCGACGCTCGTATTAAGCCTGCTATCATTAATGCCGGGGCGACGCACTTGGTTTTGGCGCTGTCAGATCGGCAACTTCTTTCCGCAATGGATTACGATTTGAATACAGGTCGCGATCTTATGAACAATAACGGGCTTGTCACTATTTCTCTTATCTATGCTGAGTCCGAGCAGATGTTCCATGCGCGAAATCCATTCGCTTCGGGCGGGGTATTTGAAGATCCGGCCACTGGCGCGGCGGCGGCGGCACTTGCTGGATATCTGCGCGATATCGATTGGCCCCATAACGGCGTCATTAATGTCATACAAGGCGAAGATATGGGCATGAAATCTTTATTACGGGCAGAAATTCCACCGACAGCGGGAAGCTCCATCCGAGTATCAGGAACCGCCAGAGTGATGTAATATATCGCGCTAACAGCTCGCTAAATTCACTTAATTTTTTATCCCCCACCCTTTTGTCCCTCCCCGCAAGAGGTAGGGAGAACCTGTCATTGCGAGGCGCTCTAGCGACGAAGCAATCCAGATTTATTTTTTTGAATCCAAAATAACTGGATTGCCACGCTTCCCTTTGCTCGCTCGCAATGACGGTTGTGGGTTTGGCTGCCACCCCCCACTTAGTCATATTCGGGCTTGACCCGAGTATCCAGCGTGCCAAGTCTTTGGCACAGTGAAGCTGTTTATTTTTAATTCCGGGAATCATCCAGATTTTCTGTCATCTTCCTCAAAACCGTTAGGGCAGTTTCCCCGTCTTTTTCGGAGATGCCTTCGCCCGACTTTTTGATCAAGGGCAGCACAATGCCGACAACACGTTCTTCAATTTCACGCCCCGCTTTTGATACAGATACCACCACCTGACGCCGGTCCCCCTCTGCATTCGCGCGCTGCAAATATTTTTTTTCCACCAGCCGGTCGACCAATCGCGTGACCGTTGTCCGGTCCCGAAGGGTAATCGCGGCCAGTGGCCCCATTTGCAGCGGACCCTTTTGCCACAAAACCATCAACAGCGCCCACTCTTCGGCTGACAGGTCAATGCCATTATCTTTAAAACGGCGTTGAATTTCTGAGCGCAACAGAAATGACAGCCGGTTTATCCAATGCTGGATTTTGTTTTCATATTCAAACACATCGCGCCTCCAAACACATCGCGCCTTATTGACATTAGAGTGTATATAGCACATATTGGTATTCACACATTATAATCGGAGCAAACATGAATAAACAAGCCCCAGACGATTTCACCCTCAAAATTGTCGGACCGACTGGCGTTTTCCCCAGGGTCAAGCTTATCGATCCGGTTATGTCAGGGTACCTTTATTTTGGCCTGGAGTTCGATAATCGCCCCTTGTTCACATCTTTTTTGGAAAGCGGTAAAAAGAAACGCGCTCTAAAAATACTCAAAAAAACTGCCCTTCACCTCAGAACACTCCCCGATATAATTGATGTCGCCGTGTTCAAAACTTTGATTACCCCGCCGGGGCGCGGCGAATTCATCAAACAGCGACCGGGCGTTGAAATTGCCAGCTTTGATGTTGTGATGTTGGTGGAATTTGCAACGCCTAAGGCTGCCCGCGCTTTCAAATCCTCAAAGGAATGGCAGGATATTGTGGCCTCAGCTTCCAAAGAAGCCAAAAAACAAGTTACTATTTCAGCCACCAACGCCCGCCGCATGGGCCCCGTTGATCACTCGCGCAAAGGCGTATTTCTGTTCAACTATTTTTATGCCGATAATCTTGAGCAACTTCTGGGCATATGGGAATATACCGCAGGCTGGTTCAGCGATCAGACCGGGCTGGATAACTCCACTCTTTTGCTACCGGATGAGGGGCAAGACAGAACCTATACCATTATCAATCACTGCCGCTGGGACAGTCTGGGCGACATTGTGCCATCATTGATTTTCAAAAAAAGTTTTCACACTTTTGTGGAAGCCAACTTTGTTGCCAACAACGTTGCGCCCATTCCCATTCTCTACAAGCTAGCCTGATGCGAGATTACCGCAGAGTTACGGTGACAGCTTGTTAAATACACTTAATTATCACCCCCACCCTCTTGCCCCCCCCGCAAGGGGATGGAGGGAGGGAAAAAGCGTCATTGCGAGACGCGTTAGCGACGAAGCAATCCATATTTACTTTTTTATTTCCAGAACAACTGGATTACCACGCTTCCCTTTGGTCGCTCGCAATGACGGTTGTGGGTTTGGCTGCCAGATATCCAACCTCATACTCGGATCCCCTCTTCGTCATACTCGAGGCCACACTTCGTCATACTCGGGCTTGACCCGAGTATCCAGCGTGCCAAGTCTTTGGCACAGTGAATCTCTTTATTAGTTTTGCAGACTCTTTTAGCCCGAATGGTTTCGGGCTGCTGGACCCCGGACAATTTTTCCTCGCGCCGGTGGGCTGTTCCGGGTTGACGAAGGGACAAACCGTTCGCACTTAATTCCCCTCGCCTCGTCTTTTCGGGGAGTATTTGAGTATATCAAATTTTGGGATTTACCATTTGGTGATCATCGGCTCATTCTGTTCCGCTTGTGGCAGCTCGTCACAAATCTGCACATAACCCGCTTTGTCAGCTACAAAAATATGCCCGATGGCTAGCAGGTCGGCACTGGAATTAAGTGTGCCCGCCATGATAGAAATATTCTCGCCCTGCCCGTCCCAAAACAAATTGCCACCACAGGTCGGGCAAAAACCACGCCGTGCCGCCTTGCTTGATTTATACCACTGCGGCTTACCGCTGATTTGCACTGATGTGCGCCGCGCCGAGATGGCAGCAACAAAATTACCCGATGTTTTTCGGCACTGCTCACAATGGCAATAAACCACATGGCGGAGCGGACCGCTCACCGCATATGTTATCGCACCACACAGGCAACTTCCAGTCTTGCTCAAGGCGTTTCCTCCCTTGTCAGAACAACCGAATATAGTGAAAAGGGAGTGGGACGCAAGTTCCAGCAAAACCGTCGCAGCAAATTTCACCAACTTCAAACCAGATAAAACATCACTGAAAGAGAGATCAACACGCCAGAGCGGGATACGCTCAGATGGGCAAGCCGGTACGCAAAACTAAAAACTCCGGCCTGCAACCATCTGGTCGTCAAAAACTGAAAAAAGCTAGTGGCCTGATACTCAACGCGACCTGCTGACAATTTCCGCATACGGCTACTCCAAAACAAATTCCGTATTGAAGCCAACATAACAGCCAGCACTTAAAAAAGTGTCGATGCGCCGGTAACCAAATATCAATATTCGTCACCAAATCCCTACCGGCTGACAATCGAGCAAATCCGGTCAGAACGCCCTATTTACGCCCCCGTAGGCAGATAAAATTTACCCTTGATTAAAACTTTGAAACGCCATGCCTGTCCCGTTTTGGTATACTGGAGCGCTTCCAAGATAAGCATGTCCTCGGACTTGATCCGGGGATCTGCGGTTATCTGGCTCGGAAGCGCGACAAAATAAAGACGTAGAGCCATGTTTTTATTCGTTTCAAAACATGAAAGGCTCTAAAATCAAAGTAGAAATGATTCGGCGATTTTTTTACGCCTCGATAAATTTGCGGAGTGCCCATGGGCCAGTTCAACGACCTGTTTGCCAGCGAAAATAAAAACCAGAACGCCAGTGCAAATTCTGACACTCAAGAACAAAAAACATCGAACACCAATTCAGCTGCAAACAAACCTGCAACGAAAATAAATTCGATTGGCGATATTCTTAAAGCTGGCGGCAAATCAAAATCGCCTGCTGACCAGAAACAAAAATCCCCTGCCCCTAAACAAGGCAAACCTGCCAATGCTACGACCAGCGAATATTCCGCCGCTGATATCGAGGTCCTTGAAGGGCTGGAGCCAGTGCGCCGCCGTCCGGGCATGTATATAGGTGGAACTGATGCCACAGCTTTGCACCATCTGTTTGCCGAAGTCATCGACAATTCCATGGATGAAGCTATTGCAGGCCATGCTTCAAGAATTGAAGTGCATCTGGATGAGGAAGGGTTTTTATCGGTAACCGATAATGGTCGAGGCATTCCCGTTGATCCTCACCCCAAATTCCCCGACAAATCAGCCCTTGAAATAATCATGACCACTTTGCACGCCGGTGGAAAATTTGATTCCAAGGCCTATGAGACTTCCGGCGGACTGCACGGGGTTGGCGTATCGGTGGTCAATGCTTTGTCCGATCAGCTGATTGTGGAAGTTGCCCGCGACCAGACCCTTTATACTCAAACCTATTCTCGCGGCCTTGCAACCAGCAAATTAAGCGCTGGCGAAAAAGTTCATAACCGACGCGGCACCACCATCCGCTTTCATCCAGACCCGGATATATTTGGCCCAAAGGCAAAATTTTCTGCGCTTCGATTGTTCAAAATGGCTCGCGCTAAAGCCTATTTGTTTGGCGGAGTAGAAATTCGCTGGTCTTGCGATGAGAGCTTGAGCAATGATGAAGTGCCGCAAAAGGCCTCGTTTCATTATCCCGGTGGTCTGCGCGATTTCATGGACGATCGCATCAAAGGACAGGCCCGCATAGTTGATGATATTTTTTCCGGTAGCAGTGGCAAGCCGGGAACTCATGGTTTCACCGAATGGGCAATTGCCTGGTATGTGGGCGATGGATTTATCTCATCCTATTGCAACACGGTGCCAACGCGGGATGGCGGTGCCCACGAAACCGGATTGCGCACTGCACTTTTGCGCTCTGTTAAATCCTATGGTGAGCTGACCGGCAACAAACGCGCCTCCATTATCAATGCCGACGATATTTTGGCCCATTGCGGCTCTATGCTTTCTGTCTTTATGCGTGAGCCTGAATTTGTTGGCCAGACCAAAGACCGGCTTTCGTCGGTTGAAGCAACAAAAATTGTTGATACGGCCCTGCGCGATGCCGCCGATCAGTGGCTGGCCGGCTCGCCAACTCAGGCCAACAAGCTGCTTGATTGGGCCATTGATCGCGCCGATGAGCGCTTGCGTCGCAAAAAACAAAAAGAAATTGACCGCCAAAGCGCCACTCGCAGACTTCGCCTGCCCGGAAAACTGGCTGATTGCTCTTCTACCGCTGCCAACGGGGCCGAATTATTTATCGTCGAAGGCGATAGCGCCGGAGGCAGCGCCAAACAGGCCCGCAATCGCAAACATCAGGCGGTATTGCCCCTGCGCGGCAAGGTTCTCAACGTCTCTGGCGTTGCACGGGAGAAAATCGCGGCAAATCAGCAGATCGGCGATATAATTCAGGCCTTAGGGGCTGGAACTCGCGAACGCTATAGCGATGATGATTTACGTTATGATAAAATCATCATCATGACCGATGCTGATGTGGATGGCGCTCATATCGCCTCATTGCTCATAACCTTGTTCTATAATGAAATGCCGCAGCTTATTGATAACGGGCATTTATACTTGGCTTTGCCCCCCCTGTTTCGCATGACCCAAGGATCAAAGACCTTTTATGCCCGTGACGATGCCCATCGCGATGAATTGATGGAAAAAGAATTCACCGGGCGCGGAAAGGTGGAAATCACCCGTTTTAAAGGCCTTGGAGAAATGCCCCACAAGCACCTTAAAGAAACAACCATGAACCCCGCATCTCGCTCTATGTTGCAGGTAAAAGTCATCGAAGACCGGGAGAAAACCAGCAAAGCCGTCGATAATCTCATGGGTAACAAGCCTGAAATGCGTTTTGCTTTTATTCAGGAAAACGCCCAATTTGCCGACGCGCTGGACATTTAATTTCAAAAAGTAATCAAACAAAAAAAATGGCCAAACCCCGATTGTTGCCTCACCAAATTAACATTACCCCTATACTTTCCGTTGACTTGTCAATACCAATCGCTATTGTCCGCGCGACGGCCACTCGATTGCACCGTTTAATTGGATTTTGGGGCAATCTGATAGTTTTGAACATTGCAATCTTTATACTTCACAATTTTGGCAAACAGTTTTTCATAACGAGTGGACAATTACTTGAAAGATGATTTTCACAGCCTGGGGCTGAGTGACAAAGTAACCAAAGCAGTGGCTGCTGCAGGTTATAAACATCCAACTGATATTCAGGCCAAGGCTATTCCCCATGTTTTGGCCAAGCGCGATATTATTGGCATTGCCCAGACGGGAACCGGCAAAACCGCCTCTTTTGTTCTTCCCATGCTCACATTGCTGGAAAAGGGACGAGCCAGAGCGCGCATGCCGCGCACGCTTATTCTGGAACCAACCCGTGAACTTGCGGCTCAGGTTTTTGAAAATTTTGAAAAATATGGCATCAATCACCGCCTCAATGTGGCCCTATTGATTGGCGGAGTTTCGTTTGTCGAACAAAATAAAATTCTGGATCGTGGTGCTGATGTTTTAATCGCCACCCCCGGTCGTCTGCTTGATCATTTTGAACGGGGTCGCCTGTTGATGACAGGTACTGAATTATTTGTAATTGATGAAGCGGATCGCATGCTTGATATGGGATTTATTCCTGATATTGAGCGCATTTCTTCTCTTTTACCACGCCGCAGACAAACCCTGTTTTTCTCGGCCACAATGCCTGATGAAATTCGGCGCCTGTCCGAGAAGTTTTTGAAAAACCCTGAAGAAATTCAGGTGGCAAGACAAAATTCCACTGCCGAAACCATCGAGCAAATTATGGTTAAAACCGGTGGCAAACCGGCAGAAAAACGCGCCACATTGCGCCAACAGATTGAACTTGCCAAAGGCCTGAAAAACGCAATTATTTTTTGCAATCGCAAACGCGATATTGCCACCCTCACCCGCTCACTTTCGAAACACGGCTATAATGCCGGTTCTTTGCACGGTGACATGGATCAAAAAAACCGCATGGCGACCCTTGCCAATTTCAAGGAAGGCAAGCTGAAATTCTTGATAGCCAGTGATGTGGCGGCACGCGGGCTGGATATTCCCGACGTCAGTCATGTATTTAATTTTGATGTTCCAACCCAGGCCGAAGATTATGTGCACCGTATTGGACGCACAGGTCGCGCCGGACGTTCGGGCACAGCAATAACTCTGATTTCCCCGGCTGAAAGCAAATATTATAAAGCAATCGAGCAACTTATTGGCAAAACCATAAAATGGTACGATTCAAAAACACCTGAAATCTCATCACCACCGGCCAAAGTTCCACAGCAAAGTGTTCCACAGCAAAGCGTTTCTGGTAGTCAGCACAAAAAACCCAAGCCACAGCAGGAAAAACCACAACAATCGAAAAACCCTGCCCATAATAAAAAATCAACAACCGGACATAGTGATGATGTGGAAGCGGTTAAAAATCGCTCCCCCAAAAATCCGGACGAAAAGGCCTCTGATAAAAATTCCGGCAAAACCAACAAATCAGGTCCGTTCGGTGAAGATGGAGCAATACCTGCTTTTCTTTTGCAATCCATGTCCTGATTGCGCCATTAAATACAGGCGCCCGGTGCATCCCCTTATCCGAATATCATCAGTTTAAATCCCCATGGCATTTACCCGTCCTTAACCCAATTTGACCCATAATAAATATAAATCTTTAAGCGCACCGGCGCAGTTTATAAAAAATGGGGGCCAATGTGGCAAACGACGAATTCAATCGTACGCTCAGCTATGCGAACAAAACAATGGCTCTTTTAAAGCAGGGAGAAGTTCCTGCTTACCCACAATTTTATGAATTGTTTTTCACCTATTCAACCGGAGTAAATCCAGGGCTGAATGAAAGAATTAATTCCATATTGGGAAATGGCATCCCGAAGTTGGAAATTGTTGAAAGCCTTTACAATGAATTTCTAAAGTCTGATGCAATTGATGAGCGTGTAAGCGCAGTCTCAAATTTGATGTCTAAAAGCATTGATTCGGTTCAGGGGGCAATACAAAACGCATCAGATACCGCCGCCACTTATTCCGGTGAGCTGGAACTGGCTGGTAATGCAATTGCCTGCGCAAAAGATCAGGAAGCCCTTAGTGCCGTGACCAAGCAATTGCAGCTTAAAACCAAAATAATGCACGACGCAAACAAAGCTTTGGAAGGCCAGCTAAACAGCGCTCAGGATGACGTCGCACTGCTCAAGCGCGATCTCGAAGAAGTTCAGCGCCAATCAATGACTGATTCATTGACCAACATCTACAACCGCAAGTTTTTTGATCTGCACATTACCCGCTCCATAACTGAATGCAGGCAGAAAGATGAACCCCTGTGCTTAATCATGGCTGATATCGATCATTTCAAAAATTTTAATGATACTTTTGGTCATCAAACCGGAGATCAGGTTCTTCGGCTTGTGGCAATGACCCTTCGCTCCAATACCAAGGGATCAGACCTTGCCTGTAGATATGGGGGAGAAGAGTTTGCTCTTATTTTACCGAATACATCCCTAAAAGATGCAATCAGCCTTGCAAATACCATTCGCAAGGCAGTTCAGGCCAAAGAACTGCTCAAACGCTCTACAAACGAAAAACTGGGCCGGGTAACATCATCATTCGGCGTTTCGCTGCTAACTCCCACCGATACAGAAATTACGCTTATCGAAAGAGCTGACAGGGCGCTTTATGCGGCAAAACGCAATGGCCGCAACCGGGTAATTGCTGAAGATGATAAGATAATGCAGGTAAGCAGCGCCGCCTGATCTTTGGTATGCCAGAATACGCCACACTAAAAATGCCACACGGAAAACACCCGTTTAAAGATAATTATTTCATTTCAGCGCGTGCTTTTGCCAGTTCTTCCAGATCGGCCGCTTCCAGCTGCACACTTTCTCCACAGCCACATGCCCCAACCTGATTGGGATTGGAAAATGTAAAACTTGAGGAAAGTTTTGTGGTTTCAAAATCCATCACCGTGCCAAGCAGAAACAGAGTTGCCTTGGGATCAACATAAATATCCACCCCGTGCTCGTGCACAAAGTCATCGCCCTTAATCGGCTCTTTTACATATTCCATTGTATAGGCGACACCGGCACAACCGGCGTTTTTCATGCCAACCCTAAGTCCCGCCACCGGGTTTTCACTATTGGCAATAATTTCTTTAATACGATTTGCAGCCAACTCGCTAATGCTCATAATGTTCATAACAACACCTCTACCACCAGTTTAGCGCGACCTGAGCCTCTTCTGACATTCTATCAGGAGACCATGGCGGGTCAAATACCATATTCACCTTAACATCCATAATGCCCTCGACACTTCTGGCGGCATTCTCCACCCAGATGGGCATTTCTCCAGCCACCGGACAGCCGGGAGCCGTTAAAGTCATGTCGATAATCAGATTGCGCTCATCATCCAGATCAACTTTATATATAAGACCTAATTCATAAATATCCACCGGGATTTCCGGATCATATATGGTTTTGATCGCTCCGATTAAATCGGCCGTAACCCGCTCAATTTCTTCCTTGGATAATTCACCCTTGCCAATATCCAAAACCGCGCCGGTCTTTGCTTCTTCGCCCAGCTTATCGTCTTGATTTTCATTTTCCATTTCGGGCTCCTTTTTTTATAAGCTTGATGTAAGAGTTCTCAGGCAAAAAAGCTTTTGGCTTTTTCAATGGCTTCCACCAGTGCGTCCACATCATCGCGGCCATTATAAATTCCAAAGGAGGCACGGCATGTGGACGTGGCACCAAATCTTGTCAGCAATGGCTGGGCGCAATGGGTTCCGGCTCGCACTGCCACCCCATACCGATCCAGAATTGCGCATAAATCATGGGCGTGAATATTTTCAATTTCAAACGAAAATATAGCACCTTTATCGGGAGCATTGCCAATAATTCGCAATTTTTCTATTTCGCCAAGCTTTTGCGCCGCATATTCACCTAAGTCACTTTCATGAGCTTCGATGGCATTATGGCCAATTTTGTTGATATATTTTATCGCCTCACCCATCCCGATTGCCTGCACGATCGGGGGAGTGCCGGCCTCAAATCTAAAAGGGGGATCGTTATAGACTACCCCTTCAAGAGTGACCTCGGAAATCATTTCACCACCCCCCTGATAGGGGCGCATTTCATTGAGCAACTCTTCCTTGGCATAAAGAAAACCAATCCCGGTGGGACCATATAATTTGTGCCCGGTTCCTATGTAAAAGTCCACATCAAGATCAACAACATCCACCTTGCGATGAACAACACCCTGAGAGCCATCGACCAGAACTACAATGCCCCGCTTATGGGCGATTTGAATAATTTCCTTCAAGGGCGTAACAGTGCCAAGCACGTTGGACATGTGAGTGATGGCCACCAGTCTGGTTTTTTCGCTCAAGGAATTTTCGAATGCCTCCATATCAAACGAGCCATCATCTTTGACATCAAACCAGTTTAACACCGCACCGTTGCGTTCACGCAAAAAATTCCACGGCACAATGTTGGAATGATGTTCCATGATGCTTAGGGCAATCTCGTCCCCTTCACCAATTCTTGTGGAGGCATATGATTGCGCCACCAGATTTATGGCCTCGGTAGCCGAGCGGGTAAAAACTATTTGATTGACGCTTTTTGCACCAACAAAATCGGAGATGATTTCGCGCGCGCCCTCATATGCTTCAGTGGCGCGATTGGAAAGAGTATGCAGCCCACGGTGAACGTTGGAATAATTGTTGGTATAGGCTTCACTGATGCGATTAATGACCGCGTTTGGCTTTTGCGCAGAAGCTCCACTATCCAGATACACAAGTCGATTGCCGTGAATTTTTTGTTTAAGGGCCGGAAAATCCGCCCTTATTTTTTCAAGATCAAGTGCCATTATACTTTAGCCTTGCCTTCAAGCCACTCATCCAAAATTCCGCTTAATTGCCCATTTAATTGCTCATCTTTGATGGGCTCGAGTAGCTCTTCAGCAAAGGCCCGGATCAGCATTGAAGTGGCTTTATCGCGTCTGATGCCCCGGCTCATCAGATAGAACAAGCTATCCTCATCCAGCTCCCCGCACGTGGAGCCATGGCCACACTGCACATCATCGGCAAAAATTTCCAGCTCCGGTTTGCTCAAAATTTGCGCCCCCTCGGACAACATCAAGCCCTGGATCATCATTTTTGCGTCGGTTTTCTGGGCAATTGATTCCACCAGAATTCGACCCTGGAATATAGCCTTGGCACGGTTTCTCACCACTGCCTTGAACTTTTGCGTCGAAATTGTATTAGGCACCTTGTGGATGGTATCCAGCGTAATATCGCAATGCTGACCTTCATCCACCAAATTCAAGCCGTTGAAATCTCCAAATGCGCCCTCACCGTTAAAATTGGTAAAAATCTGGGTGCGGGAAAGCTTTGCGCCGGAATTTATCAGCAGATTATGCATTTTTGCATTCTGGCCAATTTCATATTCAATCGTTTGCAGGCGGGTGGTTTTTCTGGAAGAGACATCGACCAGAATGTGGGTTATTTCAGCCCCCTCGCCCAGTATTATTCTGGAGCCAAAATTGCCAAGGTGCGCTTCATCAGAACCAGAGATGGTTTCAATGATCACAGCTTTTGCCCCCTTTTCCAGCTCAATCTCAACACAACCTGCACTGTGGGCAGCGCTGCCCGGTATTTGCCAGTCAATGTGCAAAATCTCTGATGGTGCGCCGCTGATTTTTATATTCAGGCTATTATTCACCAGGGCGCGGTTAAGGGCGACAATCATGTCTTTGCGCTCTGTAAGAGCAGAGCCGGAATTTTCGCTGATTTCAAACCCCTCGGCAAGGTTTGAAACCTTACCAAAAAATCCATTTCTGACAGGGATTTTTATGGCATCTTTCAGATCAAATTCACCAGCAGCGCCAAGGTCACTGTCAGTTAAATCATCAGATTTCGCCAATGGCGGCACATGGCTCATAAGCGCTTTTAAATCGGTATAATGATAGGCCTCAACACGGCGCGATGGCAGGCCAAAGCGCTGCAATATTTTAAGGGCAGTGCTATCCTTCATGCCATCAAGTTGCTCCAGCAACTGCTTTTCGGCTGAGGTGGCGTTATTTGCAGAAAATTTCACTTTTTAATTCCGTTTATGAGTTCACAACCTAAGCCGCAGCGCCATCAAACGCTGCATACCCTTTGCTTTCCAGCATCAAAGCCAGATCCTTGTCTCCGCTTTCAACAATTTGCCCATCGGAAAATACATGCACCCGATCAGGCACAATATGATCGAGCAATCGCTGATAATGGGTGATGACCAGCATGGAACGTCCCGGAGCACGCATTTGATTTACCCCTTCAGAAACCACTTTTAAGGCATCAATATCCAGCCCGGAATCAGTTTCATCCATCACGCACATTTTCGGCTCCAGCAGTGCCATTTGCAAAACTTCGGCCCGCTTTTTTTCTCCGCCTGAAAAACCAACATTAAGCGCCCGTTTAAGCATGTCTTTATTGATCGAAAGCTTATCAGCGGCACCGCGAACAGCCTTCATGAAATCAGGGATCGTAAGTTCTTCTTCACCGCGCGATTTGCGCTGGGCATTCATGGCAGATTTCAAAAATGTCATGGTAGCAACACCGGGAATTTCTATGGGATATTGAAAGGCCAGAAAAAGACCCGCCGCAGCGCGCTCGTCCGGCTCCATATCGATGATCGACTGACCATCAAGCACAACATCACCGCCGGTGATTTCATATCCGGCACGTCCCGCTATGGCATAGGACAGGGTGGATTTGCCGGAACCATTGCGCCCCATGATCGCATGAACCTCCCCGGCGGGAACAATCAGATTGACCCCTTTTAGAATTTCCTTGTCCTCAACGGACACTCTTAAGTCTTTAATTTCAAGCATTGGTGCGCTCATTTTTCTTCTCCAGTGTCTTTGGCACTAGTGTCATCGACACCAGTGTTCTCGCCGTCCCAGTAATCGAGCGAGTTTTCTTTTTTCCCGATATAGGCAATCCGTGCGCCGAGCATTCCTTTATCCTTTGGAATCATAGATGCCACGGCAAATTTGTTACTATCCGGATATTCAACCACATCCGGGTCATGGCGGGTCGATACCACCAGATATTTCAACTCACCTTGCGAATTGTTACGCATTTGGTGGGCTGTCGATCCATCGCCAACAGGCGCGGCGATAATATCACCAGCCTTAACCGGCCAGATTTCATCTCCGGCCTGATATTCTCCGGCTCCTGACATAACGATAAGCATTTCTTCGTTATTATGGTGCGCATGACGAGGAAAAGCGCTCTTGCCCGCCGGTACCACATGATATTGCGCGCCAAGCTGTTCAGCGCCGATTTTTGCACCAAGGCGCGCCAACCCGGCTTCAAATCTGGAGCCCTTTTTCCACGGAACCAACTCCGCTTCAAAAATATTGGCAATAGGTTTTTTGCTCATCAGCCCACACTTCCCTCCAGAGAGATTGCGATAAGTTTTTGGCTTTCCACCATAAATTCCATGGGCAGATGCTGCAAAACCTCACGCACAAATCCATTGACGATCAAAGCCACCGCTTCCTCATCACTTAATCCGCGCTGCTGACAATAAAACAACTGATCGTCGGAAATTTTTGAGGTTGTGGCCTCATGTTCAAACACTGCGCTGGCATTGCGACTTTCAATATAGGGCACCGTGTGTGCTCCACATTTATTACCGATTAAAAGCGAATCACACTGGGTGAAATTTCGCGCTCCGCTGGCTTTGGCATTGGCCGAAACCTGCCCGCGATAAGTATTGTCGGAATGTCCGGCAGCTATCCCTTTGGCAATAATCAGACTGGAGGTGTTTTTACCCAGATGGATCATCTTGGTGCCACTATCCACCTGCTGATATCCGTTGGAAACGGCAATGGAATAAAACTCCCCGCGCGAGCCATCGCCGCGCAAAATGCAACTGGGGTATTTCCAGGTGATGGCTGAGCCGGTTTCCACCTGCGTCCATGAAATTTTGGAGTTTTTACCCCGACAATCTCCGCGCTTTGTGACAAAATTATATATGCCGCCAACACCATTTTTATCGCCCGGATACCAGTTTTGCACCGTGGAATATTTTATTTCCGCATCATCAAGCGCAATCAGCTCCACAACCGCTGCATGCAGTTGGTTTTCATCGCGCATCGGCGCCGTACAGCCCTCAAGATAAGAGACATAAGAGCCCTCATCAGCAATTATCAGCGTGCGCTCAAACTGCCCGGTTTTTGGCTCGTTAATCCTGAAATATGTGGAAAGCTCCATGGGGCAGCGTACGCCCTTGGGAATATAAACGAATGAACCATCGGTAAATACGGCAGAATTCAATGTGGCGTAAAAATTATCGCTCATGGGAACCACAGAACCAAGATATTTTTTCACCAGTTCCGGGTGGGTTTTTACCGCCTCGGATATCGGGCAAAATATAATCCCAACCTTGGCCAGCTCTTCCTTGAAGGTTGTGACCACCGAAACAGAATCAAACACCGCATCCACTGCCACCCGAGCACCCTCAACCCCGGCTAAAATGGCCTGTTCCCCAAGTGGAATGCCGAGCTTTTTATAAGTTTCGAGCAGTTCAGGATCCACCTCGTCCAGGCTTTTTGGCCCCGGGGTGTTTTTGGGTGCCGCATAATAATGCAGATCCTGAAAATCAATTTTTGGATAATTCACCCGCGCCCAGGTTGGCTCTTCCATAGTTTTCCAGCGCTCAAATGCCTGTAGACGCCACTCAAGCAGCCATTCCGGATCGTCCTTTTTAGCCGAAATATAGCGCACAATATCTTCATTGAGGCCTTTAGGAGCCAATTCGCTCTCAATATCGGTGGAAAAACCATACTTATATTTATCAACTTCTAGCTCAGATACGTGTGCTACAGTTTCTTTAACGGCAACCATTTTAACTCCTGCCAATTGGTGGGGTAATTTGTGTATTTTCGCGTTGCTGACCAATAATCAGCTTTTTAATTTCTTCCAACGCTCGCTCAATATCTGCCTCGCTGCTATTCCATCCAACGCTAACCCGAAGGGCACACTGTGCCAGTTCTGGAGCAATACCCATGGCCTTTAACATCGGGCTTATTTCAGCTTTTCCCGATGAGCAGGCCGATCCGGCAGAAACTGCAATTCCATTAAGATCAAGTTTTATAAGCGCGGTTTCGCTAAAGTTTCCGGGCAGAGCAAAGAAGGAAACATTGCCAATGCGCTTTGCATCACGGCCAAAAATCACAATATTTTCATCCAGTTGCATCAGGCCTGTTTCAAATTTTTCAATAAGCTTTTGTAATTTCTTAAGATCAAATCGGCGCAAAGCTTCACCAGATGCAGCCCCAAATCCTGCAATTAACATGGCAGAAGCAGTGCCTCCGCGCCGGCCCATCTCCTGACCGCCGCCGGGAATGATTTTTGCGTCAAAGCAGCGCTCTTTCATCAACAGCGCGCCAACCCCTGTCGGGCCGCCCATCTTGTGGGCGCTGATGGCCAGCATATCAATATCTCGGGAAACAAAATCAATTTGCATTTTTCCAAATGCCTGCACCGCGTCAACAAACAAAAAATGATCGGTTTGTGCCACCAGTTTTTCTGTTTTTTCAATGGGTTGAATAATTCCGGTTTCTCCGTTCACCATGTGAACACAGATCAGGCCAGCGGATTTAAAGCGCTCATGCTGGGTCAGCGCATGTTCAAGCGCCGCAACATCAATTACACCATTTTCATCCAGACCAATAATTTCGATTTCAGCGCCGCTGATTTTTGCAGCGCTAACCACTGCCTGATGCTCACCAGCTGACATAAATATTTTTTTTACGCCCAACTGCGTTACCGAACCAACAATTGCCTGGGTTATGGCTTCGCTGGCAGAACCGGTAAATACAATTTGGTTGCGATCGGCTCCTGCAATATCTGCAACTTCAGAGCGGCTTTTTTCGATAATATTGGCCAAAACCCGCCCCTCCCCATGCACAGAAGAGGGATTGCCGACAAGCTCCATCACTTCAAGCATAGAGGCATGCGCTGCTTTATACAGCGCAGTTGAGGCATTATGATCAAGATATACCCGCGAATTGCTCATTCAAACACTTTAAATTCATCTGTTATGGCCGGTTTGAGAAACAATCCTTGAAATTAGCGCCCCCACTAATCTAAAAGGATTTCACACCGGTGATTTTTTCGGCAAATAGCTAGTTTTGAATTATTCTAAACTAGCATTTTGAAAGCCATATGTAAAAGCCTGAGCACTCAACGTCAAGCCGATAAGAGTGAGTTCTGTTAGGGTTTGAACTGAAAAGTGAAATTTTGCGAATTAAGGACTTAAAAGCCCCATGCCAGAAGTAGTTTACAACGGTCCCGTTGGTCGCCTTGAAGGGCGCTATCAGCCGGGCAAAGAGCCAAACGCCCCGGTTGCAATCATTATGCACCCCCACCCCGAATTTGGTGGCAACATGAATAATCAGATCATTTATGATCTATATTACATGTTTGTGGAACGTGGCTTTGCCACTCTTCGCTTTAATTCGCGCGGTGTTGGCCGCTCCCAGGGCTTGTTTGATCATGGCCCCGGCGAGCTTTCTGATGCAGCGGCCTCCCTTGACTGGCTGCAATCTATCAATCCGGAGAGCAAAGGCTCCTGGATTGCCGGATTTTCCTTTGGTTCGTGGATTGGCATGCAATTGCTGATGCGTCGTCCCGAAGTTGAAGGGTTCATCTCCATTTCCCCCCAGGAAAATCTTTATGATTTCTCCTTTCTGGCTCCATGCCCGTCATCCGGTTTGATAATTCATGGGTCGGATGACAAGGTTACCGACCCCGAATCCGTTCAACGGCTGGTTGATAAACTTCATACCCAAAAAGGCATCACCATCGAGCAACAGACCATGGAAGGGGCCAATCATTTTTTCACGGATCAAACCGAAGAATTGATTGAGCGCTGTTCTGAATATCTTGATCGTCGCCGGGCCGACATTGCCGCTGGCGGGGGACGCTAGGCTATTATGGGAAAGTATAAATCAGATTTTTTGCAAACCCTTGAAGAGCGCGGGTTTATTCATCAAATCTCCAACCCTGAAAAACTCGATGCTCTTTGCGCGGCCGGGCCAATTAGCGCCTATATCGGCTATGACGCCACCGCCACCAGCCTGCATATCGGCAATCTGATTACCGTCACCATGTTGCACTGGATGCAGGAAACCGGGCACAAACCAATCACTTTGATGGGGGGAGGAACCTCTCTTGTCGGCGACCCATCATTCAAGGACGAGCAGCGAAAATTGCTGGGGCACGAAGAAATTGCCACCAATATCGCCGGCATAAAAAAGATTTTTTCACGTATTCTAAAGTTTGGCGATGGCAAAACCGATGCTTTGATGGTCAATAATGCCGATTGGCTGCTTGGCCTCAAATATGTGGATTTTTTGCGTGATGTGGGTCGCCATTTTTCGGTAAACCGCATGCTTAGCTTTGATAGTGTTCGCCTGCGTCTTGATCGTGAACAGTCTTTGTCGTTTCTCGAATTCAACTATATGATTATGCAGGGTTATGATTTTGTTGAATTGAGCCAGCGCCATGATTGTGTGTTGCAGATGGGTGGCTCGGACCAATGGGGAAATATCATCAACGGTGTTGACCTTTCTCACCGCATGAAAGGCAAACAGCTTTTTGCCCTGACGACCCCCCTGCTTACAACCTCCTCTGGTCAAAAAATGGGTAAAACTGAAAACGGTGCCGTCTGGCTTAATGAAGAGCTGTTTTCTCCGTATGATTTCTGGCAGTATTTCCGCAATACCGAAGATGCTGATGTAAATCGCTTCCTTAAGATTTTTACCCGCCTTCCCTTAAGTGAAATCAAAAAAATTTCCAACGCCGACATCAATGACGCCAAAAAAATTCTGGCCACCGCAGCTACTGCTGTTGTCCATGGTCAAGCAGCAGCTGATCAGGCCCAAGCCACGGCCGCAGCCACCTTTGAGCAAGGTGCACTGGACCTGTCATTGCCCACCGTTGAGATTTCCAAAACTGAATTGAACTCAGGGATCGGTCTGCTCTCAGCTATTGTTAAAGCCGGTCTGGCCGCATCGAATGGAGAGGCCAGAAGACACATCAAATCCGGAGCAGCTCGTGTCAATGATATTCAAATCACCGATGAGCGGGCAACGATTTCTGAGGGGGACCAATTGCCAGAAGGGGTGATAAAACTCTCCCTGGGCAAAAAACGCCACGTTTTGCTGCGCGCAAAATAGAGCAGTGTTTTGTCGGTAGTTCTGCGCAATTATTCCTGTGCACGAAACTCAAATAATGAGCGAAACGCCCCCGGCACCAGTAAGGAGAGCGGATTAACCGAAAACTGCGGGTCTGCCAGACTGCCGCGCACGGCAAAAGTAACGCCAAACAAGCCCTCTCCTTCGCGCCCACCCAATAGTGGCCCTAATATGGGAATTTGCTGAAAGGCATTATTCAGTTCAAACAGGGGAATATATGTGCCCACCAGATCATATTGATTGGTATCCATATTGATAAATCCACGCGCTGTCCCCCCCTGAACACCCCCATCAACCACCGCATCAATAATCTCAATACGATCAGGACGGCGAATAAATTGTGCCCGGCCGGAATTAAAATCAATTCGGTTTCTATTAGCTATCAATTGGCGAGAATTTGGATTGTTCCCCAGAACCTGAGCAACATTACCCTCGTCGATGATTGAGAAATTGCGCAAAACAAATTCACCGCGATCAATTTTTTGCGCAACATTTGTAGTCATAACCAAAGACCCCTCCCCACCGGCAAGTCGAGGATAGGTTCCAACAAAGCGCAACAGGGTTCCAAGGTCTCCAAAAGCCACAGACATAACCCGGCCCCCCTGAACATTGTTGGTGGTGATGGAAAGTGAATTTGTGCCCCCGAACTGGGTGCGAAGTTCCACTTTTTCCAGATCTTCACCATGCAGGATCAGGTCAGCATCAAGATTGATTGCCGTAGTGCCGTAAAATCCCAACGCCCGCTCAATTTCGATATCAAGCATTATCGTTTGATCAATTCCTGAAAACTGCGGGCCACCCGTCCCCCCTGTTTCCAGAGAAAAAAACCGTTGCATCATAGGCTTGAAGTCAAGTTGACGACCTCGTAGCCGCACCGCATATCCATCATTAAGCGGGGTAAGTCGAATTTGAGCCTGATCACCCTCATTGATGGCAAAGCGAGAAAAATCAGCTGATTGCAATCCATTTTCCTGATGATAAATCAAACTGCCACCCAGCCGGACAGTGCCAAATCCCAGATCAATATCATTAATTTCAATCAACGGGTCGGCAAATTTCACAAGAGCGGTTAAATATCCCTCACTGCCGACAGACTTGCTCAATCCAATATCGGCAACACTCATGCTGGCTTCTTTCAGATCAACAGCAATCCTTAGATCCCCATTTGCCAAAGGCTCGCCGGTAAAGCGCACCTTTCCGCCAATGAACTGGGTTACATCAAAACCCAATTCCTTAAAATCCTCAGCATCAAACAATGCCGATACCAATATTTGTGGCTCGGCATCTTCCCTCAATTCTCCCGCAATAGAAAAATCGGTTTCCAGACCGTTCAGCTTAAGCGGCCCGGAAACCTGATAGCGGTCCTGATCTAGCTGAAACTGCAATTGCCCATCGGTAATATTAAAATCAGCAACCGGCTCAGAGCTGGAGAAATCACCAATTTTTCCCTCCAGCGCAAATTGCATATCCCCAACCTCATTATCCTGCCCGGTCAAGGGTATTTTTGCACTCAATGACGTTTCTAAATTCCCGCTCAAAGCTGCCAGATTGATTGGCAAATCCATATTCTCAAGCAATTCGGGCGAAGTTACTTCACCGATGGCCCTCAAGGCACTGATCGGTGAGTTCAAATTGCCCTGAAAGGAAAATAAACTGGTATCATCGTCCCCCCATGCAATCGAGAGCGTAGATTCTTGAACTATTATCTCACCGCCTGTTGTTGATAATCGAGCCTGTCCAAAACCAATGGAAGTGCGGTTTTCTTCAACTTTCAAATGGGTCAAACCAGCAATTTGAACTGGTTCCAGATTATCATTAATGCGCAATATTACTCCCTCGGCAAGCATTTCCACCTTCATGGCACCGGCAGGCATTTTGACCTCCCCATCTTCCCCTTCAAGCGTTCCGGCCGGAATTTTAAATTGCATATTCGAGGCAATTACCT
>JAKISW010000008.1 GCA_021648375.1 Devosiaceae bacterium | reverse complement strand
CGGTGCGGGAGGTGGCCCCTAACAGGAGAGCAGAAGCAATCTCGACTTCCTCATTTTACGGGTGATTTGTGCTCTCAGGGACAACCGTTTCATTTATAAATCTTTTTAGTTTAAATTGATCTTCGGGGCCGATGTTGAAATATTTGGTTGGATAGGTATTTTGTTTTTCTTTCGATACGTGGCTATCAGTAATCAGCGGTATAATCCGGGCAATTGCGGGATTAAGGCGCCTATTTGGCCATTTCAGTTTGTTGTCCAGTTTCTGAATGTCGCCGAATGACTTATCGTTCACCATCAATTTGGCAATTTCGACTGCGTCCTTATTTGGATCATTGCCAATGATGTACAGGTCAAGCGCCCAGAAAAGTTTATAAGTCGGATAGAGCAGGTATATAGGACTGTCTAATGTTGCTACGAGTTCGACAAGTTCTAGATGCTTAAGCTCGTAACATGCCTCTTGTAGCTTTCCTTCATCTATTTCCATGAAATCTGCTTGCAAATCATTAAATTCAGTCGCTGTAGAACAAAGTCCGTCATTGGAGGTTTTCGTCAGCCACAATGCCAATTCAAGTGCGGTTTTACTGATTCTCAAGAGAGGTGTGATTTTTTCCTCAAGTTGGCAAATTCGCGCTTCATGAGTGTTCGATAAGTTGCTAATTTCAGTGCGCCATACTGCTAACTTGGCTTCCATATCGGAGGGGTAGGCAAACTGATAAATATGGGCCAGACCGGCAGTTACTGGCGTGAATTGAGCTAGCGCCTCCATAAGCACTCTAATTGATCTTTGAGGCGGATTTTCTTTTGGAGGTTCTATCAATTCATGATTCCATCAAACGAATAGTGAATAGTAGCGCATTGGCAAGTGAAGTGCCATTCAATTACGGCGACAGTTTCATAAATTATGCAATTGCCAAAATCTCTAACCTGCCTCCCCCACCCTTAATCCCTCCCCATAAGGGGGAGGGAGGTAAGTTGGTGAACCCCGGCTTTTGTCAGGGAGGGGGTTGGAGTCTCCTACGTCTCCCTCGGGCTTGACCCGAGGGGTCATATTTCACCTTCGTAATAGTCTTGATACTCGGGTCAAGCCCGAGTATGACGGTGGTGCATTTTGTGGACTGTTGTGCATTTTATGACGGTGGCGTGTTTTGTATGACGGTGGTGCATTTGGTGAACTGTCACCGCAATTGAGCAGACGCTGCAAACTGCGCAGCTTATTGGATAATCAGATTTTTTGCTGTCCACTCAGTTGAGTAACAACGAAGTTGTGATAATTTTTTACCATTGCCGTCATTTTTCCGCGCCACATTTTGGCTAGTTCGGATTTGTTAGAAAATTTGAAACTTAATAAGGAATAATGGCCGTGGACAAAAAATTTTCCCGACGCGCACTTTTGGTGGCCGGCACCGCAACCGCTGCAATCGCAGCTTTTCCTGCTCAATCTCAGAGCATGGGAAAACTGCACGAAGTTGAAATCAAAAACTTCAAATTCAATCCCGATATGCTGGAAGTCAAAGTGGGCGATACAATTCGCTGGACCAACAAAGACAGCGCTCCCCATGATGCCACGGCTTTGGATAGAAGCTGGAACTCAGCGCTGCTTCGCAAAGACGAATCCTCGGAGGTTGAGGTGGTTGCTGGTATGAGTGCTGATTATTTCTGCTCGATCCATCCCAGTATGCTGGCGTCGATCAAGCTTGTCGCTGGTTAGGCGCAGGAGCGTTGCCCACTTTTGATTATATCCGGTTTAATTCGGGTATCCATATTCAATTGATCATGGACCCTCGGGTCAAGCCCGAGGGTGACGGTCATGCATTTGGAAATCTGCCGTGCAATTGAGCAGATGCCGCAACCTGCGTCATACTCGGACTTGATCCGAGTATCCATATTGAGTTGGTCCCTCGTATTATTTTGATTTTTAGTTTGTCATTGCGAGCGCCCTTTTGGGTGCGCGGCAATCCAGTTTCGATGCCAAATGCCTTCTGGATTACCCGGATAAACCGGGTAATGACGGTGGGAGTAATTGGTAATGACGGTGGGAGTAATTGGTAATGACGGGGAAAACTATGGGCGATAACGAACCCAATGCTTTGTTGTGCGCCGAATTGAAGCGGTACATTTGTTGATAGAAGTGAAGAAAAATATATAAAAACCCGCCTAAAACTCACCCGGTTTCAACCGGCAGGCCAGCAGCGCGCCATTCGGGCAGGCCATCTTCCAACCGTCTGGCTTTGATGCCTTTTTTGCGAAGCATTGCCACTGCCTCAAACGCCAAAACGCAATAGGGGCCACGGCAATAGGCGATGATTTCGCGCCCGTTATCGAGTTCTAAAATGCGTTTTTCCAGTTCGGCAAGCGGGATATTTATGGCCCCGGTTAGATGAGAAGCGGTAAATTCATCGCTAGGGCGCACATCAAGAACAATTGCCAGACCGTCCCTCGTGCGCTCCAGCAATTCAATTTGCGAGATCGGCTCCATATCATCGCGCTGATAAAAATAATTGCGCAAAACCTTATCCACCTCGGCCAGATTTTGTTCTGCAACGTCAAACAATATTCCCATAAGTTTTAAAACATTATCGCCGGAAAGCCGATAGCGGACAAATTTTCCATCGCGGCGCGAGGCTACTAGTCCCGCCCGTTTTAGAAGCTGTAAATGCTGGGAAGTGTTTGCAGTTGAAAGTTTTACCCGCTCGGCCAACGCATCAACTCCACGTTCCCCTTGCGCTAAATGTTCAAGAATATCAAGGCGATGGGCGCTGCCCAATGCTTTGGCAACTTGTGAAAACTCTTCATATAATTCAATTTTTGCACTGGTTGACATTTGTTACCCGTTGTTATTATATCATTCAAGCGAATAATTGAATGTAATGGATTGTAACTCTTCTGGCAAGAGTTTTATTAAAGGACTAAAAACATGAGTGAACTGCTTTTATCAAACGAGGGGACTATCCGTTTGGCTTTTTTCCTTGGTATTTTGATTGCCATGGCCATTTGGGAGCTGGCGGCCCCAAAACGGCGCATTGAAATTCCAAGGGTTATTCGCTGGACTAATAATTTAGGGGTGGTGGTGCTGGATACGATTATTGTGCGCCTGACTTTTCCCATAGTTGCCGTTGGTCTGGCTCTGTTGTCGCAGGAAAATGGCTGGGGGCTTTTTAATATTATAGATGTACCGATCTGGCTGGCAATCATAGTTTCCATTGCTGCTCTGGATCTGGCAATTTATACCCAGCATGTGGTTTTTCATGCGGTGCCGATGCTTTGGCGATTGCATCGTATGCACCATGCAGATCAGGCCATTGATGTAACGACGGGTCTGCGATTTCACCCTGTTGAAATTATCCTTTCCATGGGAATTAAGTTGTTTGTGGTTTTTCTTCTTGGTCCTCCCGCCGTTGCGGTTTTGATATTTGAAGTTGTGTTGAATGGAATGGCGATGTTCAATCATTCCAACATTCGCCTGCCCAAAAAGTTTGACGCGATTTTGCGCCTGTTTGTGGTTACTCCGGATATGCACCGGGTGCACCATTCGATTAATCCCAAAGAAACCGACAGTAATTTTGGCTTTAATCTGCCCTGGTGGGATCGGATTTTTGGCACCTATATTGCTCAACCCAAAAAGGGTCATGATGATATGACTATCGGCATTGAGCAGTTTCGCACCGTGCGCGATCAGTGGCTGGATCGCATGCTTATCCAGCCGGTTAAAGGCCCAACCCATGGTTATGATCCAAAAGATAAAAAACCCAATGAACAAGAATAAAATCAGTTTGATCTGGCGGGTATTGCTGTTCACCGGAGTTTTTGCCGCCATTGTTTTGGCGGCATTAAACCGAGATAAATTTGATGTGGCCTCGTTTGATTTATGGTTATCGCAATTGGGTTTTTGGGCGCCGTTGGCCTATATGGCGATGTTTGCCATTGGTACCATATTATTTGCTCCCGGGGCTTTGTTTGCCTTGGCCGGTGGCGCTCTGTTTGGCCCCATATGGGGCACATTGTTTAATTTGCTTGGCGCCACGATTGGAGCTTCAATTGCGTTTTTGATAGCCCGTTATCTGGGGGGAGACTGGGTGCAGAGCAAAACCGGTCCGCGTTTGCAGCGCCTGATAAAAGGGGTGGAGGCGGAGGGCTGGCGTTTTGTAGCCTTTATTAGACTGGTGCCGATTTTTCCGTTTAACCTTTCAAATTATGCCTTTGGACTGACCAAAATACCGCTGATTCCTTACGCTTTAACATCATTTATCACCATGATCCCGGGGGCGCTGGCCTATACTTGGCTGGGATTTGCCGGGCGTGAGGCGCTTGAGGGCAATGGCTCGGCCATTAGGTACGCCTTGTTTGGGCTGGGTTTGATGGCCGCAATTGCGTTTTTGCCGCGCATTATCAAATCAATGAGAGCTGAACCAAAAAGCTGAATTCCCATTATGATCTGACATGTTGCCACAGCTATAGATATTGTGCAGTTTGCGATAGTGCAAAAGGTTTACATGTGCTGGTGGGGGCTGATTTGAGAGCTTATATTTTAAAGTTTTTTGCTGCGCTGATGATTTTGTCATTGCCGTTGTTTTCAACCTTGGTGCAGGCGCAAACCAGCCCTTCTGAACCGTTGATAATTTCCAGCGTTGAGCGGCCCCCTTTTACATTTTATGACGAGGATGGAGGCATAAGCGGATTTTCGGTTGATCTGTGGGAGGAGATCGCCCGGCGCAACGGTTGGGAATTTATCTGGAAGCGATATGATAGTTTTCCCGCCATGGTCGATAGTGTGGTAAATGGGGAAGCGGATGCTGCGATTGCCAATATTTCGATTACGGCAGAGCGTGAGCGGGTGTTGGATTTTTCTCACCCCATCTATGATTCCGGGTTGCAGATAATTGTCGCTGCCGACCGGGGTGGCACCAATATTATTGGGATAATCTGGCAGTCGGGCGCTGTGCAACTGATCGGCGGAGCAATAATTATTCTGCTGTTCATTGCTCATATCCTTTGGTTTTTTGAGCGCAATACTCCAAATTCCCGCCATGATTATTTTCGCGATGATTATGTTGGCGGGGTCTGGGACGCGTTCTGGTGGGCATTTATCATCATGACCATGGGCGGATTTGAAAATGAGGTTCCCGCCAGTAAATTTTCGCGGGTATTGGCCATGTTCTGGATTGTGGCCAGTTTGTTTTTTGTTTCTACCCTGACCGCAAAAATCACCACTTCGCTGACTGTTGATCAACTGACAGGGGATATCAATTCGATCTCTGATCTGGTGGGCAAGCGGGTTGGGGTGGGCGAAAACAGCGCCATGTCGCGTTTTTTAGAAGCAAAAAACATTCCCTATCGCAAATATGAGGATTTCAACGCGGCATTGGCTGCGCTGGAGGCTGATGAAATTGACGCGACAATCGGGGATGCGCCAATCGTGCGCTTTTATGTGGCCAATGAAGGGGCGGGGAAAGTGGCGCTGGCTGGCGCGGTTTTTCAGGCCGATAAGTTCGCCATTGCCTTTCCCGATGGTTCTGAACTTTTAGAGCAGGTGAATATGTCTTTGCTGCAAATTCGTGAAGATGGTACTTATGAGCGTCTGCAGACAAAATGGTTTGGCAGCTCAATTTAACTGGAGAAAATAAATGTCGTTCTGGAAAAAAATGCTGGGGATTGGCCCAAGGGAGAACGAGGAAAGTGCCGAGCCAAAAATGCTGGCCGAGGATGAATATAAGGGGTTTGAAATTCGCGCCATGGAAATGAAATCGGGCAGTGAATATCAGCTTTGCGGCGAGATTGAAAAAACGGTGGATGGAGAGGTGCGGATGAAGCAGTTTATCCGAGCCGATAAATTGAGTTCGGCAGAAGAGGTGGCAAAATTCTCCCTGAAAAAAGCCCGCCAGATTATTGATGAGCGCGGGGATGATGTGTTTGACAGTTGGATTTGATTTTTTGGTGAGTGGTAGATCGAGCATACGAATTTGTTTTGTTATTGCGAGGAGCGCCAGCGACAAAGCAATTCGATATGGAATTAAACCCTGTCCCTTTCCCGGCCGTTTGAGCCGGGATCATGTTAAAAATTAAAAAGACCCCGGATTAAATCCGGGGAGGTCCGGTGGACACGGCAGTTGGATTGCCATTGCAACTGGATTGCCGCGCGCCTACCGGCGCTAGCAATGACGGGAAGTTATGAAACATCAAAGGGCAGATTAGTTTGGTAGAGTTCAAGAACAGAGATGAATTGCAGGAATGGATTAAGGGCAAGCTGCGCGAATATTTCGTGAGGATAGACGGATAGAGCTGAGGTTGTTGCCGGTATGGAGCTGATTGTTTGCTAGCAGTTGTTTTGAGGATGAAATTAGTATCAAATACAGCATATGAAGAGGGATATTATAGCGTGTTATCAAACACTTTGGAAGGTTTTCACCATGAGCTGATTGACTTGGGAGGGGTCAGTATTTCAACGCACTCTAAAGGGGCGGGCAGGCCATTATTATTGTTGCACGGATACCCGCAAAATCATGCGACGTGGGGTCAGGTTGCACCTGGATTTGCTGAAAGGTTCCAATGCGTCATAGTTGATCTGCCGGGCTATGGGGACAGCCGGTTTGCGACGGCAAAGGAGTGCCGAGAAAACAGTTCTAAACGCCAGGTTGCAGAAATTCTTGTCCGACTTATGGCTAAAATGGGCTTCAACAAATTCGACGTATTGGGGCATGACCGTGGTGCGCGTGTTGCCTATCGCATGGCCCTGGATCACACTGAAGTAATTCAAAAAGTTGGAATTATTGAAGTTATACCAACAGGCGATATGTGGGGTCAATTTGATGCTGATATGGCTCTTAAAGCTTATCATTGGGTGTTTCTTGCGCAACCGTATCCGTTGCCGGAATCTTTGATTTCGGCAAATCCTATTGCTTATTTGGAATGGACCCTGAGAAGTTGGACCAAATCCAATTCATTGAAGCCATTTTCCTCTGCTGCATTGCATAGCTACCGGAAACAATTTCGAAATCCAGATTGTATTCACGCAATGTGCGAAGACTATCGTGCCGGTGTTGTGTCAGACCGTGCGTTGGATGATGCCGACAAAGCTGCCGGTCGAAGAATACAAGCACCTCTGCATTTTGTATGGTCCAACAAAGGATTTCCGGCGTTAACGGGCGATCCGCTTGCGCAGTGGAGTGAGTGGACAACAACACTGACGGGAACTGAGATAGACGCAGGTCATTTTGCTCAAGAAGAAAATCCCAAGGCAGTTTTGGATGCGTTTGTGCCTTTTTTTACCGGTTGATCCCATTGAAGTTTTATTGGTTCGGGGCGGAGTAAAATTTTGGACCTTTTGAAAACTTAATTCGGAAACCAGAAGCTGAGTTTTTATGATAACTTTGCTGCTTTGCAATGACGGGCAGTTATGAAAAATTCAGGGCGATTCACCAAGTGGGAAAGATCTAAAGAGGTGAGACCCTGCAGAATATTGTTGCTTACGCTTTGGGATAATAACGCTAAGGCTTGCCAATATTATTGGGAGAATGATTAAATGAAAGCCTATGCAATGTTTCAAGAAACGGTTTTTGATGAAATGCGTTTTGAATCATACAAACAGGTTTCATCTGTTACTATTAAAAACCATGGTGGTGTATTTCTGGCACGCGGTGGTAAATTCAAGGTACTGGAGGGCGAAACGCGCATACCCGGTTTGTTGTTATACAATTTCCGAGTTGGGAGAATGCGATGAATTGGTATAAATCTGCCGATTACCTTGAAGCGAAGAAAATGAGATTGGAGATTTCTTCCGGAAATATGGTGCTTGTAGAAGGGAGTTAATTTTTTAAGGAGATTTTTTTAAAAATAATCAACTGAATAAAAGTGAATATCCTGCCCATTAGAGAATTTCATGCAAAATGACACCGTGCCATTTTTTTGTTGCGATCAAGTACCTTTGGTAGAATACCAGATATAGGCATATCCGGCGCCAATGGCTAAAATCAGCGGTGAAAAATAGATGAAGTTAAGCGTCTGGAATGGTTCAACGCTTGCCGCAAGCGGGCCGTTGGGAATGTAGGTCGCCAGCCCTCTGATTAAAAAGATAAAGGTCAGCACTATTACGCCGGTTTTTTGCATCCAATTGGGCAGGGGCATCTTGATAAGGGCTGCGCCCCACAGGGCACAAACCCCTGCGGCAAGAATTGCAAAAGCTACCGCCAACGTTATCGGCAGTGATGGAATTTGAGAAATATTGGGATCGCCTATCACCGTGTTGACCAGCGATTGCTGATCATAGCCGGGCCAGAGAAGGCCAAAGCCCCAGGCCGCGTGCAACAAAGCGGTGGCGCTTAGAATAATAAATATTGCAATGGCAACAAAATTCACAAGGGATTTTTCCATTATTTTGTCCGTTTCTTATCCAGCCACAGGCCAAAAATCGCCAATGCTGGTATGAGGAAAAACGCGATCCACTGGGGCATGGGCCACAGGGAGCCGAGCATCGTCAGGCCATAATACACAAATAATCCACCCCAGAGCAGATATTGCGCTGAAACCAGCGTAACCAAAACGCTGCGATGTTGTGGCTTTATCGCCGCATAGAGCAGGGCCAGCGAATTAATGGTAATAATTACCGTCACAGCATCCCAGATAACAACCATGATGGCTTTTAGATATGGGGTAAGCTCGCTGGCCAGAACCGGGACCATTATTTCGGGATATCCGCCAAAAATATGGGCAATCAGGGTGAGGAAAGACAGGGCGGATGCGGCTAAAATGGGGATACTCATTTTGTTTCTTTCATGAATTTCATTTATAAAGTTTCCATACGCTAGCGTATGTTGCATATTGGCTTGTTCTCGTCAATACGCTGGCGTATGGTGTAGTGAGTTTGATGCTCAATCAGGAAAAATTGGTGACCAGCAAAGTAATGAAAAAGAAAATTCCGCTTAACGCACTGGATTGGATAAAGGGCGGGTTTCGTGCTTTGGCGCTGGGTGGCCCGCAGGCCATCAGGGTGGAGGCGATTGCCCGCCAGATGAAGGTTTCCAAAGGTTCGTTTTATTGGCATTTCAAAGATGTCGGTGCACTAAAAACGGCTATGCTTGAGAATTGGGCGCGACTTGCAACCTATGAGGCCATTGCCGAAGTTGAACAAGAGGCAGATGAGGGCCGGACGCGGCTTTTTGCATTGATAAGGTTGGCAACCGGATCGCAAAATGAGCAATATGGTGGCGCAGCGACAGAAACCGCTATCAGGAGTTGGGCCAGGGTGGATAAAAACGTGGCCTTGGTGGTGAAAAAAATTGAAAGCGACCGGTTGGCATTTGTTAGTGCTTTGTTTGAAGATGCAGGAATTGAAACCTCTAAAAGCATTCAAAGCGCACGCCTTCTCTATGGAGCGATGATCGGGCTGGAACAATTACCCGGTTCAAACCGGGCAAAAGTGCGTAAAGATTTAGAGGTTTTGCTGGAAATTCTGCTCTAGAAATATTTTATGACTAAACCTACGGTTGGATATATTCGAAGCTGCTTAAGGTTTTGCCGCCTCCGGTAAATTCCAGTTCATCAAGGCTGGTAAAGTCAAAGCGGTCGGCAACAATATTGCTTACCGAAAAAACTGCTCTTGGAGCATTGGGATTGGGAAAACCAACAATTCGCACATAGATCAGTCCAAGATCCGGGTCGATATATCTGCCAACAACATCAACAACATCCAGATCGCCGATTTTGGCGTTGCGGGAACCCAAAACTTCTTTTTGCTCATAGTCTGCGGTGGCGCCGTTAAAAGCATCATTGCGTAACAATCGTGTCAAAACAGCAATACGTTCTTCGGCGTCACCCAAAGGCAGGGTCATGCCGACGAACTGAATATTTTCAATAAACTGACGGTCATTTATGTCCGTGTCCTTCTCGCCGGTAGTGAAGTTGATTTTAAGTATCATGCCACCAGACCCGGTTCCGGTTGTAAACAGGGGGGTCACATTATCCTGACGCGGTATTTGGAACTTAAATGGGGCCAGAATTTCAAGACCGTTACGCTGACCAAAATCTTCGTCAATAGTGTAGTTATCGCTGACTACCAACCCTTCGGTACTGAACAGGTTAAATTTGAAGCTGAACCCATCTTCAGAGGCAAGAACGGGGGGAGAAAAAAACAGCATCATCGACAATAAGGCCATCAGGGCGGGGGCTTTTATTGAGGGGATATCAAGCTGGTACATAGTTTCAAAACCTGTTTTTAAAAATTCAAAGAAGCGAAGCTTCCATGGATTGCAAATAGTGTCAACGTGCATTTGAAGGGTAAAATGGCTATATTTAACGCTGAAATTCACTCCTTGTATTGCTGGCACGCAAATAAGCCGGGCGGGACCTGGCATTTTTTAAATAGTTACCAGCGGGGCCTTCAGGAATCTCAAAGCGAGATGATTTGGCCCAGGTCATGCAATGGGTGATAAAAATATCGGCAATGGTGAAGGTGTCGCCCATTACATATTCATTTTCACCAAGGCGGGTTTCAAAGGTTTTCAGGGCCTTGGCAAATTCAGCTTTACATTGATCAAGAATTTGCGGCACCCGCTGGTCTTTGGGTAAAGCAAAGATGTTTTTGCTATAGGTCCACAGGGGCGTTTCAAAATCATCGAGGGCAAAAAAGGTAAAACTGTCCTGTTTGGCGCGCTCAATGGTGCCGGCAGGAAAGGTGATTTTTTGGTGCTTGTCAGCCAGATAATGGCAGATGGCAGCGCTATCGATTATGCAGTCTTCGCCATCTAAAAGGGCCGGAATTTTGCCGGAAGGATTAAGTGCAAAGACTTCTGGGGCGTGGGGAGGCAGGTTGAGCAACTCAAAAGGAAGTTCAAGTTCTTCAAGTAGCCACAATACACGAAAGGCGCGCGATTTTGGATTTCCAATAAGTTTAAGCATTTTTGGTTTCCGAATTCAGGTTAAAATCATTGGTTCAAATAGGTGAAATTGCGCATCGCCACGCCAGTCAAAGTTAATCCGATATCCCCGGGGCCGCTAAAGGGGTAAAGCCGTGAAACCACATTGGAAACGGCGTAGATGCCGTCAGAGCTGTCGGGTTTAATCACGCCAACAATGCGCAAGGCCATGAGGCCGGTCTGTGGGTCCATATACCGTCCAATCGCTTCAACTGCATCGTTTTTACCTATTTTGGTGGCGCGCCAGCCTAAAAACTCGTTTTGGGGGAATGATGCAACCATGGAGGGGAATACAGTTTGAACCAGTAATGTAGCCAGATTTTCAATCCGGTCCTGCGGGGGGGCTAATTCAAGAGTAAAAGGGAAAAAAGTAATGTTTTCGATCAGGTAGATATTGTCCGGATTTTCTGCTTCACGGCCAAAAAAAGTAATTTTGAACAAATCAACGTCAGGCCTGTCTGCGGTATGTAAGAAGAACTCGATTTTATCTTTTTGCACAACCTTAACTGAAAACGGCTCCAGCACGGTGATATCAAATTTCAGGGCGTAACCGGTATCAATATTTACGTCGGTTCCAATCATCTGGCCCTGGGCGGGGAACAAATCAAACAGCAAACCATCAGGCGCAGCATTTTGCGAAAAGGCGGGCGCAACGGCAAAAGTCAGTAATAATATCGGACAGGCAAAAAATTTTAGAACTGTATTTTTAATCATCTTGAGATATTTGCTATGTGAAAAGACGCGATGCTTCCACGGGGCGGTAATTGTGTCAAGATTCTTAGGGTTGTTATAAATTCGAGCAAATGAGAGAGATATAATCTAGTTTTTCAGTAAATATTATTTGTCTGCCTGTTCGTCAACAATTGTCACTTCAGGCTCCTGCTCCCTTAAGCGATTTGCCCTGCGCAAGGCATCGCGCAGGACATATTCTATCTGGCCGTTGAGCGAGCGCAATTCATCGTCAGACCAGCGTTTCATGGCATCAAGAATATCGGCATGGATACGAAGGGGGTAATTTTTTTTGCTGTTTTCGCTCATTATCGGCTCATCTTAATATTAATAAATTGATCCTGTATTGACCACCGGCTGGGTGGCCCTGTCAGAACATAAAACCACCAGCAGGTTGGAGACCATGGCGGCGCGACGTTCATCATCCAGTTCCACAACGCCTTTTTCAGTCAGGCTTGCCAGGGCGCTTTCAACCATGCCCACGGCGCCTTCAACAATTAATTGGCGGGCGGCAATAATGGCGCCGGCCTGTTGGCGTTGTAACATGGCCTGGGCAATTTCGGGCGCATAGGCCAGATGGGAAATGCGCGCTTCGATGACGTTTATTCCCGCCTGTTGCAAACGGTCCTGAATTTCATTCTTCATCTTTTCAGAAATTTCAACCGGGTGGGAGCGCAGGGAAACTTCATCGGTTTTATGGGGGTCATAAGGGTAGGTGGATGCCATGGCGCGGATGGCTGATTCTGACTGGATTTGCACAAAGCTCTCGTAATCATCGACGTTGAATACAGCCTCTGCACTGTCGGCGACCTCCCAGACGACAATTGCGGCAATTTCTATTGGCGATCCGCCCAGATCATTGACCTTCATGTGGCCGCTTTCAAAGTTGCGCACACGCATGGAGATTTTCTTCTTGGTGAAAAACGGGTTGTTAAAGCGCAAACCCGGCTCGTGCACGGTGCCTACATATTTGCCAAACAGGGACAGCACGGCGGTCTGATTTGGTTCAACCGAATAAAGACCAGTGAAAATAATGGTGGCTAGTAAAACTCCGGCAAGAATGACCAGTATAACCACAGCCTTAAACCCGGCCAGAATCATGGAAACAACGATTGCTGCCGTTAAGGCCAGAATTGCTATCCCAAACAACAATACGGGAATGCCGGGCAGGGAGTGTTTTTTTATTTCTTGCATTACTAACTCTTTCATTACTGATTACTTTTCAGGCATTATGATATCAAATTGATATCATTTTGTCAATTGTTAGCTGTGCTTCATAACTGGCGTAATTTAGTTTTGGTGCGGCTTGTTTGTTTGTGGCTTGTATATTTTACGAATCTATTCTAGTGCTAGAATATGAAAGAAAAAAAACTTACTGATGCTGAACTTCTGGTGCTTGGGCTGGTGGCTGAAATGCCACGCCACGGCTATGAACTGGAGCAGGTTATTGAGCAGCGCGGCATGCGTGAATGGACGCAAATCGGATTTTCTTCGATTTATTTCGTACTGGGAAAACTGGAAAAAGCGGGGCTGGTTGCGGCAAAAAAACCGGAAGGCATCAAGGCAAAAAAAATTTTTTCGTCGACCGGCAAGGGATATCAGGTTCTGGCGGCGCAATCTTTGAAGGCATTAAGCGATATGCAGCCAAGTCATTCTTCGGTTTTGCTGGGGATGGCCCATTGGCCGGTTCTTGAAAGAAAAAGTGCTGTGGCGGCTCTGCGCCAGCGGAGCGATCGGCTGGATAAAGAGTTGGAGCGGTTGGAAAATATTCAGTTTGAACAACAGCCGCTGCCAGATTTTGTTGAAGCATTATTTGACTATTCCTTGAGCCAGCTAAAGGCAGAGGCACGATGGGCGAAGCGGACTGCTGATTATATGGAAATCAGACCTGAGTAAACTTGAGGAAAATTATGGAAAAAATAGATTTCAAGAAAAAACTAAAGGAACTTTATCAGCCAACTCACAAGGATTTTTCGGTGGTTACAGTTCCCAACATGCTGTTTGCGATGATCGATGGAGAGGGCGCGCCAGAGGGGACAAATTTTGCCAAATCTGTGCCGTGGCTTTATTCAGCCGTCTACACGATCAAGTTTGCAGCCAAGAAAAAAATGGGCAGGGATTTTGTCGTGGCTCCGCTGGAGGGCCTGTGGTGGGCTGATGATATGGATGATTTCATCAAGGGAAATCGCGATAAATGGAAATGGCGCTTAATGATTGTTTTGCCGGAATGGGCAGATGAGGAAATGTTTGAGGAAGGGGTTGCCAAGGGAATGAAAAAACTCGGCGAGCGCCCTAAAAGCCTGCGCATGGAAATGTTTGAAGAAGGCTTAAGTGTGCAGATTATGCATAAGGGACCGTTTAGCGAAGAGGGGCCGGTTATTGCGCGTATGCATAAGGAATTTATTCCGCAAAATGGTTTTGTTGAAAATGGATTTCATCATGAAATATATCTCAATGATGCGCGTCGCACAGCGCCGGAAAAGCTGAAAACTGTTTTGCGGCAACCGGTGAAACACTCTTCAAACACCTGATTTAGGGGGGACACGCTGTAGCGGTAAAACTTACAATTTATCGTTCTGTATGTCGTAATTTTTTCGGGCTGAGTTCACATCATCAGAATGAGCTACCGACCAGTCCCAGAGTTGTTTTATGGCCGGTTCAAGTGAGCGGCCAAGTGGGGTAAGTTCATATTCCACCCGGGGTGGAATCTCGGGATACTGGGTTCTGGTAACCAGCCCGTCACGCTCCAGATTGCGCAGAGTTCGGCTGAGCATACGTTGGGAAATACCGTTGATGTTAGCCCGAAGCTGGTTAAATCTGACCGGACCATTATGCAGTGCACCAACAATCATTATGCTCCACTTGTCGCCTATGCGGCTCAGGATTTCGCCCATGGCGGCACAATTATTACTTACATCACTGTTATCGACTGACATTCGTGTGCCTTCTTGCGCGGGTAATCAAGTATCTACTATATACAAAGTTCTTCTTGGTTACCAAGATTAATTTGTTGGCTGGCCAAAATTTGAACGTAAAAAAAGGAAGATTATTGATATGGCGGAACTAAGTGAAACAGGGGGAAAAAACCGCGCGCTAAATATTTCGTTTTGGGTTGCGCAAATATTGCTCGCGTTGGTTTTTGGGGCGGCAGGGGCTGCAAAAATATTTATGCCGTTGAGTGAGTTGGCACTACAAATGAGTTTTGTTGCTGATTCTCCAGCGACCCTGGTCAGGTTTATAGGAATTGTTGAGGTCGCCGGTGCTCTTGGAATGATATTGCCGGCATTAACGCGCATTTTGCCAAAACTTATTCCACTTGCGGCGCTGGGCTTTGCAGTTATTCAGGTGCTGGCAATTGGTGTACATGCCTCTTATGGGGAAACTGCTCAAACACTGCCGATGAATCTTATCCTGCTGACACTTAGTGCATTTGTGATTTGGGGGCGTTGGAAAAAGCTGCCTATTGAGGCCAAAACTTAAGGTTCTGACCCTGGCTCTTAAGAAAATTCAAATCTGACTAATCAAAGAAATACAGCTTATAAAAGGACATGAATATGCAGCGTATTGAAGGTAAAGAAGTTACAATTATTTTTGACGGCAAGAAATGCATCCACGCCAGAAATTGTGTTTTAACCCAGCCAAATGTTTTTAAGGCCGGGGTGAAAGGTGACTGGATTTTTCCCGATAATGCCAGTGCTGAAGATGTCGCCATACTGGCGCAGATATGCCCATCCGGGGCCATTCAATATGAGCGCAAGGATGGCGTGAATGAAAGCAAGCCTCAGGTTAATACGGCGCGGGTGATGGAAAACGGGCCGGTGGTATTAAAAGGCGATCTGACTATTGACGGGGAACCTGCAGGAACAAGGGTAACTCTGTGCCGCTGTGGAAAATCGAAAAACAAGCCCTATTGCGATGGCTCCCACACGGCGGCAGACTTTGTTGCCAGTGGTGAACTTTTAGTAATTGAAGCGGAACCATTGGCCAATCGGGATGGCCCGATTGCGGTCAATTCGTTGGAAGATGGCCCCTTGATAGTTGAAGGAAATGTGGAAATTCTCAGTGGCAGCGGTACTAAATCCACCGTTACAGAAAAATTCGCCCTGTGCAGATGCGGCGCGTCCGCAAATAAGCCTTATTGTGATGGTTCTCATATGAAAATCGGATTTAAGTCTGACTAGGTAATTTTCTGATTTGAGTTGAGCTGGGTTTTTATCCACTTAATGATTTGAAAAACGGGGTGAAACACATGGATGTGTTTCACCCCGTTTTTTCAGACGCTTAGGTTGTTTTGCAGCTAAATTGATTCAACCTGAAACTACCCCTTGACGCGCAACGTACCAGTTGCATAAAATTGGCTTTATTATGGATAGCAATCTGGTCTTTCAGGCGCTGGCTGACAAAACCCGGCGCATAATTTTAGAACGTATTTATGAGCAAAGCGGGCAATCATTGTCGGCGTTGGCAAAGGGGCTGAATATCAGCCGTCAGGCGGTTGCCAAGCATATGGCAATTCTTGAGCGTGCAGAACTTGTGGTCTCGCGCCGGGTTGGGCGATCGCGTTTGCATTATTTGAATCCATTGCCATTTCGGGCCGTGTCAGGGCGCTGGCTGAAAAAATTTGAACAGGTAAAAATTGTCGATCTGATGCCTGAAAGTTCAGGAGAATAGGTGATGAGGCCGATCCATGAAATGTTAGAAATTTCAACTCATGGTCAGGGATTGTATGAATTTACCAATGAAGTTTCCTCATTTGTTGAGCAAAGTAAAATTCATAATGGCCTGCTGACATTATTTTGTCGTCATACTTCTTGCTCGCTGCTTATTCAGGAAAATGCCGATCCGGATGTGCGTGCAGATTTGGACGAGTTTTTCGCCAGAATCGCTCCTAAAAATATGGAATGGATCAGGCATCATCTGGAGGGGGAGGACGATATGCCTGCTCATATTAAAACGGCTTTGACTTCAGTTTCGATCAGCATTCCGGTTGTTGCTCAAAAACTTGTGCTAGGAGTATGGCAGGGAATTTATCTGTTTGAACACCGGGATCAAAATCATAACAGGCAGGTGGTAGCCCATTTGATAGGGAATTGAAAAAATGCAAAATAGTGCTCCTTTGTTTCCAATATTCAAAGCATCAAGGTTTTTTATCATCGCTTTGTTGGTATTGCTGGTTGGTGCCTGCCAGCCTGCCGAGCCGCTGAGCGAAATAAAAAGTGAAGCTTTTTCAGCCGCTAGAAATAATGATGTGGCAAAACTTGTCCAATATCTGGAGCAGGGGGTAGATCCTGATGCCATGAATGAGGATGGGGACAGTTTGTTATATGTGGCCTCCGGGGCAAGGGGGGGATTTGAGGTTGCCCAGTTTTTGATTGCATCCGGGGCGGATTTAAACCTGATTTCCAGAGAGGGGAGAACGGCGCTGCACACGGCGGCCGCCTGGTGCAATTCCCAAATTGTTGCCCTGTTGCTTGATGCTGGCGCGCGCACTGATATTGCCAATTCTGAGGGCAAAATTGCAATGGACGTGGTTTGCTCGCGCCCACCACAAAGGCGGGAGCAGGTGCTGGCTTTGTTTTTTCAGGCTCAGTCTGATAGCTGATATATTTTAAATCTGGAATTTTTTTGACACTTTTTATCGAATATCTGCCATTGATTTTGGCGCTGCTGGCTGCTGGTGCTCTGGCTGGATTAGTTGCCGGGTTGTTGGGTGCGGGCGGCGGCGTTGTCATGGTTCCGGCAATGGGTATTGTTTTTGAATTGATGAATTATGATGCAGATGTTTTTCAACATGTGGCGGTGGGAACATCGCTGGCAGTAATCATCACCACAGGCGCCAGCAGCACTTTTACTCACCACCAACATGGGGCGGTGATGGGGAGTGTGTTAAAAATATGGGCGCTGCCGATTATTTTGGCCTCGTTTGCCGGGGGATTGATGGCAGGTTTGTTTTCCGGCAACGCTTTGCGGATAGTTTTTGGTGTTTTGGCTTTGTTTATTGCGCTGAATGTGGTTTTGCCAGTGCAGCAGCGAATGATGGCGCAACTGCGCAATTCGAAGCCAACCAATAGCATTAGCGCCGTTATTGTGGGATATTTGTCAGCTTTGATGGGTATCGGGGGAGGAGCTTTTAGCGTGCCAACGCTGGTGGCCTTTGGAAACTCTATGCACAAGTCGGTGGGAACAGGTGCAGCACTTGGAGTTATGCTGGCAGCACCGGGGGCACTTGGCTTTATCATTTCGGGCTGGGACGTGGCGGCGCGACCACCATTTTCGTTGGGTTATGTCAATATTCCGGCAATGGTGTTGATCGGGATTGCGGCGGCCAGTACCGCGCCTTTTGGAGCCGCTCTAACCCATCGCCTTGGACAAAAACATCTCAAGTTTATATTTGCCTTACTACTGGCAGGCGTTGGTCTTCGCATGCTGTGGCAGGCGCTTGTCTAACATGCGTTTTTTGCGGGATATATCCCTTAATCCTGATCCAGTTTCCAGACAACAGAAACCGATTGGGAAAAAGCCTGCTCTCCGGCAGCAATTGGAACGCTGGAATCCCCCATACTGCGAGCCATTTCCATAACCGCAAATGGGGGCGCAGCGAGCATGCTGGCTTCTGATATGGAAAGAATATCACCAAGTTTGACCCCGGCCGCTTCGGCAAAAAGCTGCGCCTTGGCAATTGCATCAACCATGGCGGCCCGGCGTGCTTCGTTTTGCAATGGTTCGGGATTGCTGACAGAAAATGATATGGAATTTATCTGGTTGGAACCAACGCTCACCGCCTGGTCGAGCAGGGAACCGAGGGCATTAAGCTCTCTGACTTTCACTGAAAGCGTATTTGAAACCTGATAGCCAGAAATACGAGGGGGCAGGGGATAGCCGTTTTCATCGCGCTGGTCTGAATAAATATATCGGGGCTGGATGGAGAATTGCGAAGTTTGAATGTCGCGATCATCAACTCCAGCACCTTCAAACAGGAAGAATAATTCATTCATAGCCTCAGTATTGGCATCAAGGGCAATGCGGGCGGTTTTACCAAATGTCACAACGCCGGAATTTATCACCGCCATGTCTGGGGCGGCAAAAACCTCGCCAGATCCATTCATGGAGATTATTCCCTGCTGAGGATTTATCTGGGCCATTGCGGGGGCGGCGGAAACTGTTGTAATTGCAAATGCTAAAACAGAAATGGCTCGTAACATTTTGACCTGCCTTTTAATGGATGAAAGGAATTTTTGCACTATTATAGGCTGTGTGCATCAGATATTTGTCTTATTTCAGGCTGAATGTAAATTAGAGTATTTTTTACTTTGACGTGGTGGCGCAAATTCGGGTAACAGCAGGGCGCGCAAGAAACATCTTGCATATAAGTGTGGGCCTGTAGCTCAGTTGGTTAGAGCCGACCGCTCATAACGGTCTGGTCGTAGGTTCGAGTCCTACCGGGCCCACCACACACTTCGTGTGTTTTTACATATCTCGCGCTAATTCGCTTCAGCTACGGCTTTGCTGGTCATAACTCTTTGGTCGTAGGTTCGTTCTCTACTGGGGCACCATCTCTCCACTTTTTGTGGGAATTACCCTCTAACCGCATTGGCATATTCAATATCTGGTTTGCTGCCCACAATATTGTCAGCCGTAAGCCTTCCGCTAGCACATGCAAGCGTCCAGCCCAAATGCCCGTGGCCTGTGTTCAGGAATAGGTTTTTAACGCTGGAAGCGCCAATTATGGGCGTTGAAGATGGGGTCATTGGGCGCAGTCCAGACCAATACTCAGCCCGGTTATAATCGGCAGCTTCAGGAAATACTTCACGGGCCAAATTCAATATGGACTTAAAATCTTCAGGCGTGTGATCAAGGTTAAAACCGCTAAAAACCGCCGAGGATGTAATTCTAATCCGGTCCCCCATGCGCGTTACAGCAACCATTTTTTGCACATCATCAAAGCCGGTTGCCGGTGCCATATCCGGGTTTACGATAGGGGCTGAAATCGAAAATCCCTTAACTGGATAAATTGGCAGCTTAATGCCGATTTTTCGAGATAAAACTCCACTATACGCTCCCGCACAAAGCACATAAGCATCGGCCTCGAACTCTCCTTTGGAAGTCATAACGGATGAAATCTTTCCGTTGCTCATATTGATTTTTTGAACTTTTGTATTCCACTCAAAGAAGCAATTTCCCCTGGCTTCACACCACTGAACCAGGCCTTGTGAGAATTTTCTGGAATCTCCGGTTTTGCACGATGGTGAATAAACCGCCCCGGCATAAATATCCGGGTTTGATTTAAGCGCTGGGTTTGAATGAAACAATTCCTCTTTATTCAAGGTCCTTAATTCCAGCCCCCTCTCGCTTAAAAAATCAAAGTGATGCTCCAATTCACGCAATGATTTTTGATCACGACACGCGTAAACTATTCCATTGTCCAATGTGTCGAATTCAATGTTGGTTTTATTCTCCAGCTCTCGCATCAGGGCCAAAGAATATTGTGCCAGCCGATATTTTATGTCCGAGTTATGGCGCCATTTCTTAGGTTGGCATTGACCAAGAAATTTGAGACCCCATGGAACAATATGAGGATCAAATCCGGGGCGGAATTTTATGCCAGTGTCCGGGTAGACCAAAGATTTGAGAGCCATTTTAAGGGCAGATGGCGAGGCCCAGGCAAATGAATCACTTGGGCACACAAGTCCAGCATTCCCCGCAGAGGCTTCCATTCCTCCGGCGCTATTTCGCTCCAACAAAGTTACCGACACCCCAGCGTTCACCAGGTAATATGCGGTGGTGATGCCTATCACGCCGCCGCCAATAATTAAAACTTTCATATGTCCTCTAACAATATTATGCGTTCTGATAAATCAGCATCGCAGCGGCCAGGTCCTCGATAGCATGTCCAACTGACTTAAATAATGTAATATCTGAATCCGTACGCCAATTTTTATCGAGTGCACAAAGCTCGTACAAAGAGGCACAAATGTCATCTTCCTCAATCACACCGTTTTGCAATGGAATTTTTAATTCGCCCGATTCAATGAGTGCCGCCCGTGTATCAACAAAAATGTTACTGCGCCTGATGGCTTCATCATCAACTTCGCGCATGTTTGGAGTAAACGAGCCAATCAAGTCGATATGTTGCCCGGGCTGAAGCCATTCCCCCTTGATAATTGGCTCATTAGCTAGCGTCGCGCAGGAGATAATATCCGCAGCTTTTACCGCCTCTTCTAAAGAATTCACCCCGATGGCATTCATTCCAATTGCTTTCAGCCTATCAACTAATTCTGTCTGGTTTTTCTTGTTTCGGTTCCAAATTGAAATTTCATCAAATTGAAATTTTTCGCCATAAGCATGGGGAATTTGTGCCCCTACTTTCCCCGCCCCCACAACCAGAAGTTTGGAACTATCGGGTCGAGCCAGATAACTTGCAGCTAAAGCCGAGGCCGCAGCGGTGCGTCTGGCGGTCATTTCGCTTGCATCCATCAGGCACAGGTGCTGCCCGGTTTTTTGATCGAAAAGCAGGTATGATGCGCTAATACTCGGCAAGTCAATTTCTCGGTTTTTTGGATTGATATTGACCAGTTTAACCCCCCCAAACCCAGAGGATGAAGACCAGGAAGGCATTAATAACAGCGTTGAATCGGAGCCGCCTTCAGTGGCCATTGTGTGGTGATGCCGCAGGGGAGCAACTGCACCAGAGCTGAACATATGGCGCAATGCTTCAATCAACTCTTTATATGGAAGGCGCTCTATAACTTCTTTTTTAGATATAACCCGCATTGGATTTTCCGATACACTTTATTGTATGTTGCCCTGTCGGCGGCCTTTGCCACAGAAACAATGGCACTATTCAGGCAACAGATAAAGTTTGTAAAATTATAGGACCTGACCTTAATTGGTTGCAAAAATTATCTCAGCCGATTTTAGGGAACTAAGCCAGTTTTGCCAAACGCTCGATAAGTAATGAATAATATCGGTCTGCGTTAACATGGCGCAAATAATTCACATTGGGTTTTTTATTTGTTACGCCCCAATAATCAGCAACGCTCATGCCGCGGGTTAATTCGCTGGTCACTTCAATTTCAACATTGATTAAGCGCCCGTCAAAAATCTCTGGTTCCAGCAAATAGGCGATCACACATGGATCGTGCAGGGGCGCACCGTCCCATTGGTATTTCTTCAGATCGAAACGCTCTGAAAATGTCAGCATTTCAAAGATGGCTGATCCTGTTTTATTGCTAAGGTTTTTGATTGCCTCAAGGCGCGGTTTCGTGGCCAGCGCCTGATGGGTTACGTCCAGCGGGATCATGGTGATGGGAACACCAGAGCGCAAAACAATGTCGGCGGCTTCCGGGTCCACATAGAAGTTAAATTCGGCGGCCGGGGTAATATTGCCCCCCTCAAAATGTCCGCCGCCCATCAAAACAATCTCTTTGATTTTTTTGGCAATTTGCGGTTCGCGGATCAAAGCCATGGCGATATTGGTCAAAGGACCAAGGGCACAAATGGTAATTTCTTTTTCATTGGCAGCCAATAAAGTCTGCACCAGAAAATCAACGCCGTGGAGCTTTTCCAGTGAGATTATTGGTTCTTTAAGAGCAGGGCCATCCAGCCCGGTTTTACCATGCACATGTTCTGCTGTTACCGGAGTGCGCCGGATGGGACGGTCACAGCCCGCATAGATTTTAACCCCGCTCAGGCCTGAAAGTTCAACAATTTTAAGGGCGTTTTTAGCATTTTGTTTCAGGCCGACATTGCCGGCAACGGCAACAATTCCCAAAATATCCAATTCATCAGGGCTGGCCAAAGCCAAGAGAATTGCCACCGCATCATCCTGGCCGGGGTCTGTATCGATGATGATTTTTTGGTGCTGGCTCATTTGGGCTGGCTCATGGGTGGATTATCTCAAAAAATGCGCAATGCCGACAGGGTTAAAAAGCCGGTGCCGATGAAGATAAAAAGCGGTGAGTAGATTTTTTTGTCAAGGGAGGTAAATGGCTCTTCCGGGGTAAGTTCACGCCAGAACTTGCTATAACCAATTATTCCGCGGACCAAAAAAACCAGTGTCAACAATACCCCTCCGGCGGTCAATAACAGGGAAGGGTTGGGATCGGTCAAGGCAAGGGCCCAAATGCCAGCCCCAAAAGCGAGCAAAGAAACGGCAAATGAAGCCAGTCGCGGGGGCATTTTTTCAATATTCTTGAACCCGGCAACGGTGCGGGCCAGCATTTTTTCATCCTTAACCGGATAGGTTGCACCAAAAGCCCATGCCATATGCACTATTGATATCGCAAGCAGGGGAATGAAGATTAGTGAGGCTAAACCTGCGAGCATTTTTTTGGTCCTTATCGGTAGATTTATCAGGTGACCATCTGTTCAACTGAATTAGTTTGGCTTTTGAGCCGGGTTTTTGTGATAAAAACCAACAGCATCGCCAATCATCTTGTCCAAAAGCTCATTGCCGCTGGCAATGTGCGGGTCTTTGGCCATGGTCGGGGCAATTATTGAAATGGCTATGGTTTCCACTGCATAAGCCGCCCTGTGATTTTTATCTTTGGCAAGATCGTTGCCCTGAGTTTTAAGTGCTGCGAGCAGGCGGTTATAAGCTTCAGCAGACAGAGCGGACTTAAAATGTGACCATTGCACAATGTTGGCATCAGAAAGGATGCTACCGGCCAGAGACCCGATAAGCCAGATGGTCTGCGGGTCCTTGCTGGCGTTTTTTCCCAGATCCGCCATTAAAGCGACGAAGCGCTTTTTGAAAAACTCTTCAGGGGTGAGTGCTTCTTTTTGATTGTCTTGATTTGCCATAATGCGCCGGTTTTTGTTATCACGTATAATTTCAAGCGCTTCTTAACCCTGCAAAGGTATTGGGCGCAACCGGCTAATGAAATATTGACCTGGTTTTTCTGCCTCGCGGCTCGTACCGCCCCGGACTTGATCCGGGAATTTGGTATAACCAGACCCCGGCTCGCTGGCCGAGGCGGTGCAAAATTTACTGCGCTCGCAATGATGGAGCATGTTGTTTTACGCAGCGTTTTTAGTTGGCATGCTCAGGGCTTGCTTAATGGAAATAAAGCTCAGGTTTTGCGCTTTTGCCACCGGCTCACAGGTCAATTGCCCATTAGTGATGTTAAGCCCGTTGGCCAGATGAGCATCATCGAGCAGAGCTTGTTTCCATCCCTTGTTAGCAAGGTTGATTACGTGGGGCAGGGTTGAATTGTTAAGGGCGTAGGTTGAGGTTCTGGCCACTGCGCCGGGCATATTGGCTACGCAATAATGCACTATACCATCAACTATATATGTTGGGTCAGCGTGGGTTGTGGCTTTGGATGTTTCAAAACACCCTCCCTGATCAATGGCCACATCAACAAGTACTGCGCCGGGTTTCATTGTTGAAAGCATTTCACGGCTGACAAGTTTTGGCGCTGCCGCACCGGGTATCAAAACTGCGCCAATCACCAGATCGGCCTCGGCCAGATGGCTGGCAAGGGTTGCATGATTGGAAAACAGTGATTTGGCGCTGGCACCAAAATGATTATCCAATCTTTCAAGCACAGTGGGGCTTTTGTCCAGAATTGTTACATCAGCCTGCAATCCAGTCGCCATCTGGGCTGCATTAAAGCCAACCACGCCGCCGCCAAGCACCAGCACTTTGCCCGGCTCAACTCCGGGAACGCCGCCAAGCAATACGCCGCGACCGCCATGGGCTTTTTCCAAAGCTCCAGCTCCTGCCTGAATAGACATGCGTCCGGCAACCTGGCTCATGGGTTTTAACAGGGGCAGGCCACCAAAATCATCAGTGACAGTTTCGTAGGCAATGCAGGTGGCACCGGAGGCCAGCAGATCATTGGTCTGGGGCACATCAGGGGCAAGGTGCAAATAGGTGAATAATATCTGGTCGGGGCGCAGCATTTTGCGCTCATTTGCCAATGGTTCCTTGACCTTAACTATCATATCCGCCTGGGCAAAAACCTGTTCGGCATTGGCAGCAATTGTTGCACCGATCTGAGTGTAGAGTTCGTCAGTTGCGCCAATTCCAGCGCCGGCACCGCTTTGAACGATAACTTTGTGACCATGATTGATCAGTTCAGCAGCGCTTTCCGGGGTTAGACCCACCCGGTATTCGTGGTTTTTAATTTCAGATGGAACACCAATTAGCATATGAGCCTCCTCAGGTATGTTTTGACAAGATTAATGCATCTTATGAGAAAAATTCTTGCAATCTTTAGTGTTTGTGTGAGTATTATGGAGTTTTATTCGCGAAATCTAATAAAAGGAGCAATAATATTGCAATTGAATGATGGGGATCGGAAACTGTTGTTGCAAATTCAGGCGGATTGTCAGCAAAGCGTGCAACAATTGGGAGAAAAGGTGGGGCTTTCTGCTTCTGCTTGTCACCGGCGCCTCAAGGCTCTGGAAAAAAAAGGATATGTGCTGGCATATCGGGCGGTTCTGAACGCGGAAAAGCTGGATTTTTCCATGCAGTTTTTTATTGCGGTCAGCCTTAGTTCGCAAAGTGAAAAATCTTTTTCGGCATTTGAGAAAGCGGTACTTGATATTCCAGAGGTGTTGGAATGTCATTTGATGGCGGGGCAATCCGATTATATTCTTCGGGTGGTTTGTCGGGATCAAAAAGATTTCGAGAATTTGCACCGGCGTCTTATTGCCCGATTACCCGGAGTGGCGCAGGTGCATTCCAACATGTCTATCAGAACAGTTAAGGTGCGTACCGGACTGCCCTTATGATATGGATCAAATGCAATTGCAGTTAATATTTCATTTAACGTTAGTTAATAACATTCCCCTAGTTTGTTGAGTTGTTTGAATTAAAAATTGGGGGCGCTTCCGATGGAGCCTGAAGGTAAAGAAATAATAATGGAGGAAAACGATTTAATCGTTTCCAAAACAGATAAGAAGGGTTGGATTACCTATTGCAATACAACTTGTTCGGATATTGCCGAATATGAAAAAGGTGAACTTGTCGGTGTTCCCCATTCAATTTTTCGAAGCCGGGCTATGCCGCGGAGCGTTTTTAAACTGTTGTGGGAACGTATTTCGGAAGGGCATGAGATTTTTGCCTATGTGGTCAACAAGACCAAAAATGATAATCATTATTGGGTATTTGCCCATGTGACACCCTCGCGTGATCCAGAGGGTAACATTACCGGATATCATTCAAACCGGCGTAAACCATTTGATGATTCCCTGGCCGCTATAAAGCCATTGTATGCAGCGTTGCTGGCAGAAGAGCAGCGCCATGGCAACCGCAAGGAAGGCCTTGCCGCCTCTACCATGCTTTTGACCAAGGTTCTGGAACAAAAAGGTGTCGATTATGACGAATTCGTCCTCTCTATCTAAGTTATGCATTGTTATATGCGGAATGGCTGCATTGTCGGCAGTTATTGCTTTGATGATCATATTTAAAGCGCCCGCATGGATGGAAGAATCATTGATTGCGGTGCAGATTGCCATGGCAATTTTTGCCATGATAACTATTCGAAAGGTAATGAAATTATTCCAGGAAATTCGCGATGTGGCACAAGCTGTTTCTCAGGGAGATTTTCACGCTCGGGTTATGAACTTCGATGAGGGTGGGGAAATGGGGGAAATGATTGATTCCATAAATGGTCTTGCCGACGTTACCGATGCCTTTGTTCGCGAGTCTGTGTTGGCTATGCGGGCCTCCTCAGGTGGGCGTTATTATCGTAAGATTCGATTGCGCGGTCTCAACGGTCTTTATAAGGTCAGCGCCAAAGGAATTAATGAGGCAATTAATGTTATGTCATCAATTGATGACAAGGTTCAGGATAGTGTCGCAGAAACCAAGGACCTGCTGAAATCTGTCGAGAGCGGTGTTGAGGAGGTTGGTGAAGTATTGGCTGCCCTGGCCCGGACTGATCTGACAAAGCGGGTTGAGGGGGATTATGAAGGCTCGTTTGATAAACTGAAAAACGATACCAATGCGGTGGCTGATAAATTTGCTGATGTTATCGGGCAGCTTCGCAATACTTCGGGCGCTCTTAAATCTGCCACAGGTGAAATTCTTGCCGGGGCCAATGATTTAAGCGAGCGCACCACCAAGCAGGCGGCAACGGTCGAAGAAACTTCAGCCACCGTTGAGCAGCTTTCAAATACCGTGATGCAAAGCGCAGACAAGGCTGATGAGGCTTCTGTCAATTCTATAGCCTTGGCCAAAACTGCTGAAATCACCGGTGAAACAGTGGACCTTGCGACCCAGGCCATGGAACGGATCACCACATCTTCGGCCAAGATATCAAATGTCATTGGCATGATTGATGATATTGCTTTTCAGACCAATCTGTTGGCGCTTAATGCTTCTGTTGAAGCGGCCCGTGCCGGAGAAGCCGGTAAGGGCTTTGCGGTGGTGGCCATTGAGGTTCGCCGTCTTGCGCAAAGTGCAGCCGAGGCCTCATCTGAAGTCAAGCAACTGGTTGAGCAGAGTGCATCTGAAGTTGGCACGGGCTCCAAACATGTGGTCAGCGCGGCGGAAAAAATTAAAGAGATGATCCTTGGTATTCAGCAGAGTTCTGAACTTATGGCCGGGATTGCGGTTTCGTCTCGTGAGCAGGCGTCTTCCATTGATGAGGTTAATGTTGCCGTTCGTCAGATGGATGAAATGACCCAGCATAATGCTGCCCTTGTTGAAGAAACCAATGCTGCCATTGAGCAAACTGATAATCAGGTGGATGAGCTGGATCGCATTGTTGATGTGTTCAAGCTGGGTGCCGCGGGCACAGCGGATGGATCAGGGCAGGATATTGATCAACGGGCAAGAGTTGCCTGAGGCAAGAGTTGCCTGACTTTTGTCAAAGGAATCTGCCAAAAGAAAGGTTTCGGCAAGGTGAATGCATGGAAGATGAAGTTGCGACCGATTGACGCATATTTAACTAATTACTTAGTAGATTTACATATCGAATCTTTGTTTGGGAATAATTGTCAGCGTTAAGTTTATCGTAAATATTGGGGGCATCTGGGATGTTGAAGTTTAAAATTTCGACTATTGGAATAATCGTTTCGGTTTGTCTTGTGATATTTGGCGGTATTTTAGCCGCCTCTTCATATCGTACCTATGCGGGAATTGAGGGGATCGGAGCATCCTGGGATGAATTTGCCAAAGGTCCGGCCGAGCGAAGCTCAGATCTGCAAAAACTTACCAGCGCGCTGGGTTATGGCGGCATGGTTCATCAGTTCAAGATTTATGTTTTGCGACAGGACCCTGCAACTCAGCAGAAGGTTGAAGCCAGTATTTTGGCGGCGAGGTCTGCGATTGAGGCCTATAGAAATGCAGGAACCAATGCACAAGAAGAACAGGCATTAAGCGATATTGAGGCGGTAATTGGCGAGTATGAGGATGGGCTGGCTATTATTGAAACCGTGGCCGATCAAAATCTCATGCCAATGATGATCGATAATATGGTCAAGATTGACGATAGTGCCGCGTTTGCCGGGCTTACTACTTTAGGCAATATACTGGACCAGGCAGTGGTTGATAAATCAACCCAAATTCATTCAGCGGTTTTAAGCGTCGAGAGGTTTATGCTGGTTTCATCATTGGTGATGATCGGACTTGTTGCGGCACTGGTGGCATTCCTTGTCTGGTTTACCGCATTCAGGCTTGGTCGTCCTTTAACGCAGATGTCAGCATATATGCACCATATGGCTAGTGGTGATTATGAAAAAGAGGTTCCCTCAAAAAAACGTGCTGATGAGTTGGGTGATATGGCTCAGGCTGTGGAAATATTCCGCCAGAATGGTTTAAAAATTCAGCAGTTTGAAAAAGATACGCAACAACAGTTGATAGTTGCTGCGGATAATGGCGGAAAAATTTCAGCCATAGGCAAATCTCAGGCGGTTATTGAGTTTACCCTTGATGGGGTAATTACCAAGGCCAATGAAAACTTTCTTGCCACAACCGGCTATAGTGAAAATGAAATTGTTGGCAATCATCATTCGATGTTTTGTGATCCGGATTATGTCAGAAGTGCTGAATATAAAAATTTCTGGGAAAAACTGGGCAAGGGTGAGTTCGAGTCCGGGGAATATCAGCGCTTTGGAAAAAATAATGCCATGGTGTGGATTTCGGCCAGCTATAACCCGATTTTTGATCCGGACGGAAACCCGGTCAAGATCGTTAAATACGCGACCAACATTACAGAACGCAAAGCGGCTACAGAAGCCTTGAGCAATGGTTTGAAAAATCTGGCTGATGGAAATTTAGATTGCCGGATTGAAAGTGAATGGTCTGGCGAATTTGAAGAAGTCAGACTGGCATTTAATAAAACCATTGACCAGCTGAGTAATATTGTCGGCCAGCTTCACGGTACTTCGAGTGCTCTAAAATCTGCCACGGGTGAAATTCTTTCTGGAGCCAACGATCTTAGCGAACGCACTACAAAACAGGCGGCAACGGTTGAAGAAACTTCTGCAACCGTTGAAACACTTTCAAATACCGTTATGCAAAGCGCTGACAAGGCTGATGAAGCTAATGTAAACTCTAAATCTTTGGCCAAAACTGCCGAGATAACTGGAGAAACGGTTGATCTTGCTACCCAGGCCATGGAACGGATTACAACATCCTCGGCCAAGATATCCAATGTCATTGGCATGATTGATGATATTGCATTTCAGACCAATCTGTTGGCGCTTAATGCTTCCGTTGAGGCGGCCCGTGCCGGTGAAGCTGGCAAGGGCTTTGCGGTGGTTGCCGTTGAAGTTCGACGTCTTGCGCAATCGGCAGCAGAGGCCTCGTCCGAGGTCAAGCAACTGGTTGAGCAGAGTGCATCCGAGGTTGGTACAGGTTCTAAGCATGTTGTTTCTGCTGCCGAGAAGATCAAGGAAATGATTGCCGGCATTCAGGAAAGCTCGGAATTAATGGCAGCAATTGCCTCAGCGTCTCGCGATCAGGCATCCTCGATTGATGAAGTTAATGTTGCGGTTCGCCAGATGGATGAAATGACCCAGCATAATGCAGCTTTGGTTGAAGAAACCAATGCGGCCATTGAGCAGACCGATAATCAGGTGGATGAACTTGATCGCATCGTTGATGTGTTCAAACTTGGTGATAATGCCGGGCAAAGATCTTCTGCACTATCACCACAGAGGGCACCAAGGCAGGGTATTAAACAGATACAGGCCAAGGTTTCCAAGGCGGCTAAATCTTATCTGTCTGAAGGTAGTGCGGCGGTGGATAGCGAATGGGATGAGTTTTAAGGTCCTGACCCAATGCTTTAAGAATAAGAGGCACTAAAATATTTTACCAAGGGGCACCATAAAGGGTGCCCTTTTCTTTTGCCTTGCGTTGGCCTACACAGATTGCTGAAAATCAGTAATTCATTTCAGCAAAAGGTTGCCCGTTTTATGGCTCGTCAATTCATCTATCACATGCACGATATGTCCAAGGCCTACTCGGGGGGCAAAAAGGTTTTGGATGGGGTAAATTTAAGTTTTTACCCGGATGCGAAAATCGGTGTTCTTGGTCCCAACGGGTCTGGTAAATCCACATTGCTTAAAATCATGGCCGGGCTGGACACCGAATTTACCGGGGAAGCATGGGCCGCAGATGGGGCAAAAATCGGCTATCTGGCGCAAGAGCCGCAGTTGGACGAAAGCCTTGATGTGCGCGGAAATGTAATGATTGGGGTCAAGGAAAAGCAGGCCGTTCTTGATCGCTATAATGAATTGATGATGAATTATTCTGACGAAACCGCCGACGAGGGGGCTGCCCTGCAGGACCAGATCGATGCGGAAGATCTGTGGGATCTGGATTCAAGAGTTGAAATGGCCATGGAGGCCCTTGGCTGCCCGCCAGCGGATGCGGCAGTTGGTCCATTGTCGGGGGGGGAAAAACGCCGGGTTGCCTTGTGCCAGCTTTTGCTTGCCAAGCCTGATCTGTTGCTGCTTGATGAACCCACCAACCATCTGGATGCTGAGACAACCGGCTGGCTGGAAAAGCACCTTCGTGAATTTGCCGGCGCCGTATTGATCATCACCCATGACAGGTATTTTTTGGACAATGTCACAGGTTGGATTCTTGAGCTGGATCGCGGGCGCGGCATTCCCTATGAGGGCAATTATTCGGCCTATCTGAAACAAAAAGCCAAACGCTTCAAGCAGGAGCAACGCGAGGATACAGCGCGCCTCAAAGTAATGGAGCGCGAAGCTGAGTGGATGGGAATGAGCCCCCAGGCCAGGCAAAGTAAATCCAAAGCTCGGATCAAGGCCTATGATGAATTGCTAAAGGTCAACGAGGCACGCACGCAATCATCATCAGCCCAGATCATCATTCCTCCCGGTGAGCGGCTGGGGCATGAGGTTATCAATGTTGAAGGTTTGCAAAAAAGCTTTGGCGACAAGCTGCTTATTGACGATTTGAATTTTAAGCTGCCGGCTGGTGGCATAGTGGGTATAATCGGGCCGAACGGGGCCGGTAAAACTACTTTGTTCAAGATGATTTCCGGACAGGAAAAGCCCGATGAGGGCACGATAACCATTGGCGATACGGTAAAAATGGGATTTGTCGATCAGAGCCGGGACACGCTTGATCCCAATAAAACCGTTTGGGAAGAAATTTCTGAGGGCAGTGAAATCATTACCCTTGGCAAGCGTGAGATAAATTCGCGGGCCTATACGTCGAGTTTCAATTTCAAAGGTTCAGACCAGCAGCAAAAGGTGGGCAATCTTTCCGGGGGGCAACGCAATCGGGTGCATCTGGCTAAGATGTTAAAATCCGGCTCCAACGTATTGCTGCTCGATGAGCCGACCAATGATCTGGATACGGAAACCCTTGCGGCGCTCGAAGAAGCGCTGGAGGAATTTGCAGGTTGCGCCGTTATTATTTCGCATGATCGGATGTTTTTGGATCGCCTTGCCACCCACATGCTGGCCTTTGAGGGCAATTCCCATGTGGAATGGTTTGAGGGCAATTATGAGGATTATGAAAAGGATAAAATCCGCCGTCTTGGTGCCGATGCGGTTAACCCGAAACGAGTGAGCTATAAGCCGTTGACCAGATAGGAACTTGAATAATGCTGAATTTTAAGAATGTGAGTATTGCAACGGTTGCACTAACGGGTGTGCTTTTTGGCTTGCTTTTGCTGGCGTCTGATTTGATTTTCTTTGTTTTTAGTATTGAGGGTGGCGAGGCGGCAAGGCTGTTGTCTCGACGGGCGGCAATGCTGTTTTTGGGGCTGGCAGTAATCAGCTATTTCGGGCGCAATGCCGAGCATTCGATCATGAGGCAAGCCGTTTGTCTTGGCCTGGCGATCAGTATGTTCGGGCTGGCTTTGACGGGGACATATGAATTTGTTCGCGGCTATGCGGGAGGTGGCATTTTGTTGGCCGTTGTTGCAGAAATAGGATTCGGTGTTGCCTATGTCCGTATCTGGATGAAAAACCGCTAGCCGCTCGTACTCCACGAAATCCAGTGGTGCGCAGTCCTTCGCGCCTTATAAATCACTTTAGAGATTTTATTCTTAGCGCCGCCAACGCGGCGCACTGGATACCCGGGTCAAGCCCGGGTATGACGAGTGGGTGGTGACATGGCGCACTGGATACTCGGGTCAAGCCCGAGTATGACGAGGTGGTGATGTGACGTGGCGCGCGCTGGATACTCGGAATTTTGTGCCTCACGCCGATGGGCTATCCCTAGTATGAAGCATAGGTGGTGCAGGCTTCACTTGAGTGCTACTCAAAACTCAATAATTTACAATATTATCGATTGCTGAAGGAAAAATCCCATGACTTACCCAGAAACCAGAAATCTGATTGGGCGTGCGTTTTTTGCCATTAGCCTTTCATTCGCCCTCATTTTTTCAGCGCAGGCTAATAGCCAGCTCATGGGCATGGAAAAAGTTTTAGAAGACTATTTGGCACAACAAGAGCTTTTAGGTGGAGTTTTGCTGGTTTCTGCACCAGATCAAATATCGATTGCAGTTTCGGGTATTGCCGATCTAAATGCGAACATAGCTGTGACGCCGCAAACCAGATTTTATGCGGCCTCATCGGGAAAAAGCGTGGTTGCGGCGGCGGTGCTGGCGTTTGTCGAGGATGGAACGCTTCAGCTTGATGGCAAGGTATGGCCCCTTATCAAGGATATCGACAATATTGCCCAATTGGCAAATAGCGACAAAGTTACGCTTCGTCAGTTGCTAAACCATACTTCTGGTTTGCCCGATTATCTTGACGAAGATTTTTTTGCGGCAAGCATGAGGCAACCAAGTAAGGAGTGGAGCCCATCCGAGGCCATCGGTTTTGCCCTTGAGTTCCCGGCAACGGGTGAGCCGGGGAAGGGTTTTGAATATAGCAATACCAATTACGTTCTGCTGGGCCATATTCTGGCGGGGATAAGTGGCTCTTTGGAAGCTGCACTTGAAGAAAAGGTGTTTTCGGTTGCTGGAATGATGGAAACTTCTGTTGGCAGGCCTAATTATGCCTCTCAGTTGGCTCGTGGATATATCGAAGATGATTTTTTAGATGTCAGTGATTTAGCGTGGGCCAGCGTGCTTGGGGATGGACCGATTGTATCAACGGCTGGAGACCTTGCCAAATTCGCAATGGCGCTGTTTAGGGATAAAAAAATAATCGGCGCAAAGCTTTTAAGGCAAATGCAAACCGGTTCAGCCGCAGATGATAGCTATGGTCTGGGTATCGGAATTGATGGCGATGAATGGGGTGACTGGTTTGGCCATGCGGGAAGCTATGACGGGTTTGAAGCTGATTTCAGATATTATCCCGATGGAGAAGTTGTTTTTGTTTTTTTGACAAATGGGAACCCTTTGGATGAGGACCCAATTCTTGATGCCGCCGCTGAAAGTTTTTTTGATAAATAAATGGCGATTGCTAAGTTGATTTGTCCCGACCTGTTATGAATTGGTTTTGCAGCTTTTTCCCCGTACTCCCCATTCGTGACAAAAACATAATCCTGTGGAATAGTTGCGCATCGGTATTTTGGAGGGGATGGGAAAATGGTTTCACGCAGAATGGTAATTGGCGGTGGCGCCGCTGTTTTGGCAGTGGGGGGTGCGGCTTTGGCCTATCCGCTTTATTTGCAATTGTTTCCCCCGATCGCTGACACAGGATTTTCCTTAAGTGACGAGGAAATGGCGCGGGCTGTGGAATTTTTGGCGGCTAACCCGGCGATTGATACCCATGCCCATCCGGGGCGCACCTTTGTTGATGGGGCGCAAAATCTGGCCTGGAAGCTAAAGATTTATCAGTCCATTGGCACTTTTGAGGAGCGGGTGATTGCAGAAATGGTCACCGGAGGGCTGGCAGCGGCTGGTTTTTCTGCCGTTTCGGATTTTCCCGTGCTGGATACGCAAGGAAACGGGCTGGTTTCCGCGCGTGAATTTGATCACGGGGAAGCCTGGGATTATTACCAGTTGCAGATAAAAAATCTTAAATCTTTGGTGGAGCAAGGGCTGGTTTATCCGGTGCTGACCCCTGATGATATTGCGCTGGCGCAGGCGTCGGGCAGGCCGGGAGCGATTTTTGCGGTTGAAGGTGCAGACTTTATCGAAAGCAATCTGAATAGAATTCAAATCGCATGGGATGATGGCGTGCGAATTATCACCTTCGTGCACTTCGTCAGGGGTGGAGTGATGGGCGATATAATGACAGCGGAACCTGTGCACGGGGGCATGAGTCAAGTTGGTCAGGCAGCATTTTCTGAAATGCAGCGGGTTGGCATGATGGTTGATCTGTCTCACTCGGCGGAAAAAACAGCCTTTGATGCGCTTGATTTGAGCACTAAACCGGTTGTTGGCACCCACACCCATATCTTAACGCCTGAGCTTGAACATCCTCGGTTTATCTCGTTGGAACTGGCGCAGGGGATTGTTGAAACTGGCGGTTATATTGGTGCATGGCCTGCGGGGATTGGCATAAACACCCTTAATGATTATCTGGACCGGATTGAGCAATTGATAGATGTGTTGGGAGCTGACGGGGTAGCAATTGGCACCGATATGGATGCCAATTATAAACCCGTTTGGAGCACTTACCTTCATTTGCCGCTGGTTGTTGGTGGCTTGCTTAAACGGGGTATGGATGAGGATGTGCTCGCCAAAATCACCGGCGGTAATTTCATGCGGGTTTTTGCAGCCGTTCAGGCTTAAAGCTGACTGGAATTCAGATTTGAATATTTGATTTGCTCCGCAATATTTTCAAACAGGGATTTGAATGGGCTATTGCTGCGAAAAACCAGAGAAACAGTGCGGCTGGCAACGGGCGGGGCCAATTGAAAAAGCTTTATTCGCGGGTCATTAGCCTCCCTGTTGATAGATAATTTTGGCAAAAGCGTCAGCCCTTGGGAATTGGCGACAAAGGCCATTATGGTAGAGAGAGATGTGGCAGAAAAGCTGTTGGTTTTCTGCTCTTTTTCCAGATCGCAAAATTCAATCATCTGATCGCGAAAGCAATGGCCCTCATCGAGCAAAAGCAATTGTTCCTTGGGTAATTTTGACAGGCGCACCGGTTGTTTAATTTGGGCATCATGGCTGGCAGCAAGCACAAATGGATCGTCAAAGAGTTTTATGGTGCTCAGGGCAACCCCATCTTTTGGCGGCTCGGTAGCGATCAGGGCAATATCAAGATCGCCAGCGTTGAGCATATGTTGTAGTTTTCCGGTTTGCCCCTCCATGAATTCAAAGCCTGGTTTGGGGAATTTTTTTAGCAATGGAGGAAAAATCTCAGGCAGCAGATAGGGGGCAATCGTTGGAATAATCCCAAACCTTATGGGTGAAAAAGGCAGGCCGGAATGGGAAAAGGCAAATTCTTCAAGGCTTTTGGTGTTGGAAACAATCTGTTTTGCCCGACTGATGAATTCACGTCCAAACGGGGTGGGGCGAACAGGTTTTTGAGTGCGTTCAAATATAGTGGCGCCGCACATGGTTTCAAGCTGACTGATCTGTTGGGATAAAGCAGGCTGGGTCACATGGCACAAAGCAGCAGCACGGCCAAAATGGGCGGCTTTCTCCACTGCAATCACATAACGCATTTGTTTCAGGGTAATATTCATCATTAGAAATACTTATTGGAACTATAGAAAAAGTCAATTAGACTTATTAAGTTAGAGGGCGTAGTTTAAATTCAGATATTTTGAAAATCGGAGGATAAAATGAGCAAAGCACCAATTATGACCACGAGCGCTGGCGCACCTGTTGGGGATAATCAGAATTCCCTTAGCGCGGGAGAGCGCGGGCCATTGCTGATGCAAGATTACCAGTTGATTGAAAAACTGGCCCATCAGAATCGGGAGCGTATTCCAGAAAGGGTCGTGCACGCAAAAGGCTGGGGTGCTTATGGCACGCTAAAAATCACCGGTGATATTTCAAAATATACCAAGGCAAAAGCTTTGCAGCCGGGTGCAAATACACCAATGCTGGCGCGTTTTTCCACGGTGGCCGGTGAATTGGGAGCAGCGGATGCAGAGCGTGACGTGCGCGGTTTTGCCCTAAAATTTTATACGGGTGAGGGCAATTGGGATCTGGTGGGCAATAATACGCCGGTGTTTTTTATTCGTGATCCACTAAAATTCCCTGATTTTATTCACACCCAAAAACGTCATCCTAAAACTAATTTGCGCTCTGGTACTGCTGCCTGGGATTTCTGGTCGCTTTCTCCTGAAAGCCTGCATCAGGTGACGATTTTAATGTCTGATCGAGGAGTGCCGGTTTCTCCTGTACACATGAATGGCTATGGTTCTCACACCTATTCCTTATGGAATGATAATGGTGAGCGGTTTTGGGTGAAATTCCATTTTAAAACCCAACAGGGTCACAAACATTATACCAATGCCCAGTCTGAAGAAATTATCGGCCAAAGCCGCGAAACTTATCAGGAAGCTTTGTTTGGTGGCATAGAGGGAGGTGAATTCCCGCGCTGGTCATTCAAAATCCAGGTTATGAGCGAAGAGGATGCCAAAAACGCCCCGTTTAATCCATTTGATCTGACAAAAGTGTGGCCCCATGGGGATTATCCGCTGATCGATGTGGGCGAAATGGAGCTGAACCGTAATCCTGAAAACTATTTTGCCGAGATCGAGCAGGCGGCGTTTTCGCCTTCAAACGTGGTTCCGGGCATAAGTTATTCGCCCGATAAAGTGTTGCAGGCGCGGATATTCTCCTATGCGGATGCCCATCGCTATCGTTTGGGCACTCATTATGAAGCGTTGCCGGTTAATGCCCCAAAATGCCCGGTGCACCATTATCATAAGGACGGATCGATGAATTTCACCGGCCAGATGAGCGGAAATGTTGATGCCTATTACGAGCCAAATTCCGTAGGTGGTCCGGTTGAAGACAGTTCAGCGCTTGAGCCTGCATTAGCCATTGAAGGCGATGCTAATCGCTATAATCATCGGGATGGCAATGATGATTTTTCTCAACCCAGAGCATTGTTTGAGCTTTTTGACGATGAGCAAAAACAGAGGCTGTTTGATAATATTGCAGCATCCATGAGCGGTGTTCCGGCAGATATAACTGAGCGGCAATGCAAACTATTTGACCAGATCCATCCCGAATATGGTGCAGGAGTTCGTCAAAGAGTTCAGGGCTAGGGTTTTTAATCCTAATCCGTTTTGGGGTGCGCTATGTTGCCGGCGCGCCCCATTTTTTTTACGCAAAAATGTATATGGCTGGCAGCAGAGCGAACCAGTTCTGCCCTAGGCTTGTTCAAACCCGTCCATGAGTTTTTCAGCAATGTCTGTGAAGGCTTGGGCTTGTTCACCGGTCGGCTCGATTGTTAAAATCGGAGTGCCAGCATCGGAAAGCTCACGAATTTTCATGTGCAGAGGAATTTCGCCAAGGAAGGGAATTTTAAGCTCGCTTGCAGTATCTTTTGCTCCGCCATGGCCAAAAATATCATAGCGATTGCCAGTGTCCGGGGCGATGAAATAGCTCATGTTTTCAATGAGGCCCAGCAGAGGAATTTTCATCCGGACAAACATATCCATGGCTTTTTTAGCATCAATAAGGGCTAGATCCTGAGGGGTGGAAACTATTACCGCCCCAAAAAGCTCAACCTGCTGGCAAAGGGAAATCTGAATATCTCCGGTGCCGGGGGGTAGGTCGATAACCAAAACATCCAGCTCGCCCCAATCGGTTTCACGAAGCAATTGACGCAGAGCAGACGAGGCCATGGGACCGCGCCAGACAACCGCCTGATCAGGCTCGAGCATTGGCCCGATAGACATGGCTTTAAGACCATGCCCTTCAAACGGTTTGAACATTTTTTCATCACGGAATGCAGGCTTGCCGTCAAGTCCCAAAAGCTTTGGGATCGATGGGCCATAAAGATCAGCATCTAAAACGCCAACCTTCATGCCAAGGGATTGCAAGGCCAGGGCCAGATTAACCGAACAGGTTGATTTGCCCACTCCACCTTTTCCCGAAGCAACTGCAATGATTTTTTTGATGCCTTTCACGGGCGAAGTCTGCATTGCTGATTGCTGATTACCGGGTCCTGAATTTGCTCCCGGACCTCCCTGAGCGCCGGGCGCTGCCGAGGAAGGCGCACGACCGGAAGTTATTGATATCAATATTTTTTTATCCGGTTCGCAGCTTTTAGCCGCTTCGGTTGCTGCGGCCTGAACGGGACCAAAGGCCCCCTCCATACCCGGCTCTACCGAAATGGCAAATGCAATAGCGCTTGGTGTAATAATAATGTCAGACAGGCCGGAATAATCGGCCAGAGAACCGCCTCCGGGGACCGTCACATTTTTAAGTGCTGCGCGAACAGAAGCTACTTTTTCACTGTCTGACATAATAAATTTATTACCTAAAGGATTGATTGACCGGTGGATGCCCAGTCTTTGACAAATGCTTCCAATCCCTTGTCAGTCAAGGGGTGATTATACATTTTATGAATTATTGCCGGGGGAATTGTTGCCACATCGGCACCGATCAGGGCGGCTTCTGAAACCTGATTTATGCTTCTGATGGAAGCCACAAGAATTTGGGTTTTGAAATCATAATTGTCATAAATGGTGCGGATATCAGCGATCAATTCCATGCCCACAAGATTGATGTCATCTAAGCGGCCAACAAAGGGAGAAATGTAAGTGGCGCCTACTTTGGCCGCTAAAAGCGCCTGATTGGCTGAAAAGCAAAGGGTGACGTTGGTTTTAATACCATTGTTGGAAAAATGGCGGCAGGCTTTTAACCCGTCCGGAGTAAGAGGAATTTTTATCACTACATTGTCAGCGATTTTGGCCAAAAATTCGCCCTCTTTAATCATGCCATCAACATCAGTGGCAGCAACTTCAGCAGAAACCGGTCCGGAAACTATTTCGCATATTTCAGCTATGACTTTTTTGAAATCGCGGCCGGATTTGGCAATCAGGGATGGGTTTGTGGTCACTCCATCGAGCAACCCTGTGGCCTGAAGTTCGCGAATATCATCCACTTCAGCGGTATCAACAAAAAATTTCAATTTCTTTATCCTTCAAATGGTCCGGTTGCATATGGTCCGGGTGTCTAAAATTTTATCTCAGCACTTCAACAATTGCCGCTGCCAGTTGATCTGTATCATGTTCTGGAATTCCAGCGATATTTATGCGGCTGTCGTCGATCATATAGATTGCTTTTTCTTCCTTTATTCTTTGCACCTGTTCAGCGGAAAGTCCAAGCAGGGAAAACATGCCCCGATGAGTTTCAATGAAATCGAATTCATCAGAATTTGATTGTTTCCTCAAAGAATTTGCCAGATTGGTGCGCAGTGTAAGCACTCGCAGGCGCATTTCTTCCAGCTCGGTTTCCCACTCATTACGTAAAGTGGGATCATTCATTATGATCCGCACGATCTCGGCCCCATGATCAGGTGATTGGGAAAAAGAGCCGCGAATTACGTTGGCCATTTGCGAGAAAACAATGTCGGCGGTTGGCTTTTTATCGGCAATGGCAATGGCAACACCGGCCCGCTCGCGATAAAGGCCAAAGTTTTTTGATGCGGAAAAACCAAGCATCATTTCAGGGCAGGTTTGAGCGATTTTTCTTACACCATACGCATCGGCTTCAAGGCCCTCACCCAATCCAAGATAGGCCAGATCAAGCAGGGGAAATGCACCGGTTCTGGCAAGGCTTTGTGCCACCAGATCCCATTGCTCATTGCTCAGGTTGGCACCTGATGGATTGTGGCAGCAGGCATGAAGCAAAACGGTGTCTTTTGGTCCCATACTATCAAGGGCAGCCAACATCTGATCGAATTTTACCGAGCGGGTATTCTGGTCAAAATAGGGGTAAAACTGAGGATTAAGACCTGCAAGTTCCAGCATTGGTTTGTGATTGGGCCATGAGGGGTCAGAAACCCAGACTGTTGCACCCGGATTGGCCCGATTAATCAGCTGCATGATAACCCACAAAGAGCCGGTGCCGCCCGGTGCCTGCACAGATGTAATGCGGCTTTTATCAATGGTGTCTGCAAATATCAGGTCCGTTATGGAATCGCAAAAACCGCGATTTCCCGAAACTCCCACATAGGATTTTGTCGTTTGATCGGCAAGAATTCGTTTCTCGGCATTGATGACAGCGCTCATTATCGGGGTGTTGCCCGAGGCATCCTTATAAACTCCAATCCCAAGGTCGATCTTATTTGGCCTCTCATCAGCGCGATATTGACCAAGCAGGGCAAAGATTTTGTCTAAAGGAGCTTTTTGCAGGGTTTCAAACATTGTCAAAATTTCCGTTTTTCTTGATGCTTTAGCGATAGATTTTCGATCGGATTTCATTTGCAATGAAATGTTTAAGCCGACTTATTGCATATCCTTAAAAGCGTTATATGCCTTCGCGCAGATTTTGCAATTGCTCAAAGTGGTTTTTGGAAAAAGTTCTGCCTCACAAATTGATCACGAACTTATCGCAATTGTTTGATGGCACGGTGGCACATAGCGCATCGACAAACGGAGATAACAGGCCCATTCTTTTGTGAAGGTATCAGAATTTGTTGGAGAGCAAAGATGAATTATTTTGCAAAATTTTTATTGGTTGTGGGATTGCCTCTGGCATTGATCAGCGGGGCCATGTCGCAAGAAAATACTTTGTTGAGTGCTGCCAATGATCCTGATGCAATTGCTGATGGGATAAATGTTCTTGGTGAAAAGGATATTGCCGAGGCATGGCTTATCAATCCAACAACGCGCTATCCCCATTTTGTGCTGGGGGCAGATTATGAGCCATCGGGGATCAGGGTGAGGCTTAAAACAGGAAAAATTCTTTCTCTAATTCTGGATGAGGAATTTGTATTTGAAGACCGGATTGCCCGGCTGGCTGATCTGGACGGGGATGGGAGGGATGAAATTATTCAGGTAATGAGCTCACAGCAAAAGGGAGCATCTCTGGCGATTTTTTCTATCAACGATGGGGCGTTGGTGCTCAAAACCCGCACCCCATTTATTGGCCGCTCGTCGCGCTGGCTAAATCCGGCCGGAATTGCCGACTTCAACGGGGATGGTGTTCTTGATATTGCCCTGGTGCAAATGCCCCATCTGGTCAAGCGCCTTGAGTTGTGGACGTTGAAAGATGGCCGTCTGCTCAGAAATGCTGATGCCCAAAATTATTCAAACCATAAGCTGGGTTCGCCATATCTAGGGTTGTCTGCGGTTGCGGATTTTAATGGGGACGGCATAGATGATCTGGCAATTTTACGGGGTAATTATTCTTCGGTTAGCTTGCTTAGTTTTGCCGAGGGCGGGGTGAATGAATTTGCAAATTATGCGATAGATGGGGTTGTAAGAGGAGATTTTGAGCTGGAAAAAACCGAAAAAGGCTGGCGACTTGAAATTGGTCTTTCAGAGGGTGAAAATTTTTCTCTTGATATTTTGCCTGATCACTATTGACCCGCTAACGCTAGAGGACGAAACAGGGTATGGAATTTTGTAGAATTGAATTATCCTTTAGAAATGGATTTTGACCCTTGGGTCTAACATAAATTATCAAGGAGCGTTTTTATGCCGGCGATCAACAGATTTGGTGACTTTCATGAGGAAATAACAGGTTGGCGGCGCGATTTTCATTCCAATCCAGAGCTGCTTTATGATGTGGAGCGCACGGCGGGCAAGGTTGAAGAGCTGCTAAAATCCTTTGGGGTTGATGAGATTGTCACCGGAATTGGCAGGACCGGCGTTGTTGGTGTTATCAAGGGCAAAAAAAGCGATAGTTCAAAAGTTATTGGACTTAGGGCTGATATGGATGCCCTGCCGATCAAAGAGGTAAGTGGTAAGGCATATGCTTCAAAAATTGATGGAAAAATGCATGCCTGTGGCCATGACGGGCATACCGCAATGCTTTTGGGGGCTGCCAAATATCTGGCGGAAACCAGAAATTTTGACGGTACGGCAATTGTGATATTTCAACCGGCAGAAGAGGGCGGGGCCGGTGGCAAGGCCATGGTTGATGATGGCATGATGGAGCGCTTTGGCATTGAACAGGTTTTTGGTATGCATAATATGCCAAGGCTGGCGCTAGGACAATTCGCCATAAGGGAGGGCGGCATGATGGCCGCTACGGACGAATTCACCATCACTATCAACGGGATAGGTGGCCACGCCGCCATGCCCCACATGAGCATTGATCCGGTGATGATTGCGGCTCAAATTACTGTGGCGCTGCAAACGCTGGTGTCACGAAACGTCGATCCCATTGATAATGCTGTCTTAACCGTAACCCAGATTCATGGAGGCGCGGCCTATAATGTCATTCCGGGGTCGGCCCAGCTTATGGGCACAATTCGCACATTGGATGATAATGTTCGCGAACAGATGGAAAAACGTCTTATTGAAATGGTTGAAAAAATTGCCGATGCATTTGGTGCCAAAGCAGACCTAAAATTCAAGCGTGGATATCCGGTTATGTCCAACGCTGCTGAACAAACCCGTTTTGCCGTTGAGGTGGCCAGTGAACTTGTGGGGGCTGAAAATGTTGATGCCAATGTGGCCCCGGTGATGGGGGGGGAGGATTTTTCATATATGGCAATCGCCAGACCCGGCGCTTTTATATTTATCGGCAATGGAGACAGTGCTGATCTGCATCAGGATACCTATGATTTTGACGATGAAGCCATACCGCTTGGCTGTTCTTATTGGGTAAAATTGGTAGAGACTGCACTCCCAGTTTCATGAAATGGTTCGCACCGGATTACGGTGCCATACGTCGTGATGTACTGACGTTGATAATTGCTCTTTGCGGAGGGCTGGTCGCACATTGGCTTAATATGCCAGCCGCTTTTCTCGCCGGTGGCGCCATAGCGGTTGCCATTGCCGGATTTTCAGGGTTGCACCTCTCGATATCCAAGCCTTTGATGTATCTGGGTTTTATAATTGTCGGCATGGCGGTGGGGGCAAATGTCGCCAGTGATTCCCTGCAGCTAGTGCGCCAGTGGCCCCTGAGCATGATTTGGCTGGTTGTTATGCTGGTCTTTATTGTGGGGGCAAGCTGGCTGGTGCTTCGCCGCCTGTTTGGTCTTGACCGCGCAACCGCATTTTATGCTGCAATGCCGGGACATATGAGCCTTATTCTGGCCCTCACTGCTTCTGGTGTTGCTGACAGTCGTCGCATTTCCATTATCATGGGTGTGCGGGTTCTGGCCCTCACCATAATTTTGCCCATCGGCGCTATGCTGGGGGGAAGCCTGCCCAGTGCGCCGCCGGCATCGGGACCGGTATTGGACCTGGCTTCCATCGGGATGCTGGCTGTGGCCTGTGTCATAGGCGGGGTGGTGCTCGAATTCCTTAAGGTGCCCGGCGGCCTTATTCTTGGGGCCATGGTTGTTGCGGTTGCGGGCAAGCTTGCCGGGTTTTATCAGGGGCAGTTGCCTGACGTCCTTACCGGATTTGCTTTCGTTCTTATGGGTGCGCTTATCGGTTCTCGTATGTCAGGGGTGAGTTGGTTTGAACTTCGCCAGTCGGCAGCAGCGGGATTGGCCGTCACCGCAGTTGCGGTTGGTATTGTCACCGCCAGCGCCCTGCTGCTTTCAACATATATGAATATGCCGCTGGGGCAGATATGGCTGGGTCTTGCGCCGGGCGCCCTGGAAGCGATGATTGCTCTGGGTCTGGCCTTTGGCTATGATAGCGCCTTTATTGCCGCACATCACACATGGCGATTGTTGATTTTAGGATTTGCAATCCCGCTGTTTGCGCCGTTTTTTTCATCCGACAAACAAAATTCAAAGGTATAATTTTTTAATATGGTTTTACGTATAATAATGGCTGCAGTATTTGCAGTAGCAGGGAGCGTGTTGCCAACGCTTGCAAAAGAAAACAACACACATTTTCGTACCTATCAAACCAGCTTTGAATCTGTGGATGATTTTGCCGGTTTTTATATTGTCCCACAGGATGCAAAACCCACCGCCAGCCACGATCGTTCTTCAGAAATTGTTCGATCTGGAAGTTTTGCCCATAAGGGATGGGTGACGGGTTCCAATCCGCCAAGCTCAAGATTTGTCAACAATAACCATCGTGGATATCCGACAATTCAATTATACAAACTTGCAGGCGGGGCTTTTAAAACTCCGGTGAAAATTGAATTCTGGGTCTGGCTGGATATGGATTTAAAACCGGGTGAATGGTTTAGTTTTGCAACCCTTGATTATACTACGCGCGACACATGGGACCCGGTTCTGATAAACCTCAGTGATAAGGGCATTGTGCACCTTATGCATGTGCCAACCAATGCCAAAGGAATAACCACCTATCAGAATGAAACGCTGAAATTTCCATTTCGACAATGGGTAAAACTTACCGCTGAGCTGCATTTTGACAAGGATAACGGATACGCAAAAGTCTGGCAGAATGATGTGCTGGTTTCGGAAGCTGAGGTTAGGCGCGGCAATGGGCTTTTCACCCAGGCCCATTTTGGCCTTTATGCTCCACCATCAATTACCTCCGGGATGATTTATAATGATGATCTGGTGATCAGGGAAATAGCAGGACGCTAGATTACCGGCGTCAGCAAAGGCTTACCGGCGAAAAATGCCTCCAGATTTGCCACCAACAGTTGGCCCATGGCGTTGCGGGTCTGTCTGGTTGCGCTGCCCTGATGGGGGGAGAGGATGACATTGTCCATCTCGAAAAGGGCAGGGGGGACATTTGGTTCGTCATCAAAAACATCCAAACCGGCCCCGGCCAACTCTCCCTGTTTCAGCTTTTCAACCAGTGATATTTCATCCACCACCGAGCCTCTGGCGATATTGATCAAAAATCCGCTTTTGCCCAAAGCATCAAGCACATCTGCATCCACCAATTTGTTGGTTTTTTTGCCACCCGGGGTTGCCACAATAAGCCAGTCGCAGATTTCAGCCATTTTCATCAGATCCTCAAAATATTGATAGGGCTGATCTTTTTGATCGGTACGTCCAAAATAAATCACCTGCATTTTCATCGCCGTGCAACGCAGCGCAATTTCCTTGCCGATACGCCCAAGACCAACAATTCCTGCGACCTTGCCTTTGAGTTCGCTTTGCAGGGGAAAATTTCCTGCTTTCCATTTGCCTTGACGAACAAATTGATCGGCGGGTATGATTTTTCGCGACAGGGCTATCATCAGACCAATGGTTATTTCTGCCATGGCATCGTTTAAAACATCGGGGGTGTTGGATACGGCAATCGAGCGCTTGGCGGCGGTATTAATATCAATGCCGTCATAACCGACTCCGAAATTGGCAATCATTTTTAGGTTTGGCATTTTGCCAATTAAAGATGCATCAACCCCATATCCGGCGATGGCCGTGAACTTGTTGCCATTATCTCGCAAAAATTCGGTAGGGTCTTTTTGTTCATATAAGCGGGTGGCATCGAATTTTTCATAAATCTGATTTTCACAGGATTTGAGCAGTTTTTGGGTAATTAACACCTTATCGGGCACTGGTTTTCTCCGGTATTGCAAACTGATTGTCGAGATGTAAAATTGTGAAGCAAATGTTGCGCAGTTACAATATGGCGGGGACTTAAACAGTGGATTATATTCTGGCAATTGATCAGGGAACGACCTCAAGCAGGGCAATTATATTTGATACAGATCAAAAAATTGTCTCCAGCTCTCAAAAGGAATTTACCCAGATTTATCCAAATTCCGGATGGGTGGAGCATGACCCGGAAGAAATCTGGGAAAGCGTTCTTGTCACCTGTCGCGAGGCAATAAAACAAGCAAATATCAGCGCCAGCGACATCGCGGCAATTGGAATAACCAATCAGCGCGAAACGGTGGTTATCTGGGATCGAGAAACCGGCAAACCAGTTTATAACGCCATCGTCTGGCAGGACAGGCGCACCGCGCCCTTGTGCGAAACTTTAAAACTTGCCGGGCGGGAAAAGATTTTCACCAAAAAAACCGGGCTGTTGCTGGACCCTTATTTTTCTGGAACCAAAGTAAGGTGGTTGATGGAAAATGTTGCAGGGATCCGTGAAAAAGCTCGCAAGGGAAAGCTGGCCTTTGGCACTATTGATTGTTTTTTGATCTGGCGATTGACCGGAGGAGAGGTGCATGCCACCGATGCCACCAACGCCAGCAGAACTTTGATGTTTGATATTCAAACCCAGGAATGGGACGAAGAACTGCTTAAAATCCTAAAAGTCCCAGCTGAAATATTGCCGGAAGTCAAGGATTGCGCTGATAATTACGGGGTGACGGACCCGGAACTTTTTGGATCACCTATTGCCATTCGCGGTGTTGCCGGTGATCAGCATGCGGCCACGATCGGGCAATGTTGTTTTGATCCGGGAATGATGAAGGCTACATTTGGAACCGGTTGTTTTGCGCTTTTGAATACCGGGGAAGAGCTGGTGCGTTCTAAAAACCGGCTGCTTACCACCATCGCTTATCGCTTTAATGGCAAAACCACCTACGCACTTGAGGGGTCGGTATTTGTTGCCGGGGCTGCCGTGCAATGGTTGCGGGACGGTTTGGGAGTGATTAATTCAGCTGATGAAACCGGAAAGATGGCAGAAGAAGCCGACCCCAATCAGGACGTTTATATGGTGCCGGCATTTGTTGGTCTTGGCGCACCTCATTGGGACGCGGATGCGCGCGGGGCAATTTTTGGACTTACCCGTGCAACAGGGGCCAACGAATTGGCAAAAGCTGCCCTTGAAGCGGTTTGCTTTCAGGCTAAAGACCTGATGGATGCAATGGCCAAGGACTGGAAAGGGCAGGAGAGTGAAACAGTTTTAAGGGTTGATGGGGGCATGGTCGCCTCGGATTGGACCATGCAGTTTCTGGCTGATATTCTTGACGCGCCGGTGGATCGGCCGACCATTCTTGAAACCACAGCACTTGGCGCGGCATGGCTGGCGGGTGCCCATGTGGGCGTTTGGGAAAACGAGCGTCATTTTGCCAGGGATTGGTCGCTTGATGAGCAATTTACCCCGAAAATTGACAGGAAATTGCGGAATAAAAAATTGCGTGGATGGCGCGATGCGATTGAGAGAACTTTGAGCAAGAAGCTTTAGGGTCAGGACCTGCCCCTAAAGCGTGTCGCGTTTCATTTAAGCCGCTCCAACGCTTTATCTCTTTGTTTTTGCATATCTTTTATCCCAAAACCGGCTCCCTCTTTTGGGAGACATGCTGTAAATCAACCCAGCCAGGCTTCAAAACTACTGCCAAAAATCATTGCCCAGTAGATTTCATATTCGCCGCCCCCTTCGGCTACAGCGAAGCCGAATTCGGTGAATTTGGGGTTTAGCAGCGTATTGCGATGGGGCCGTGATTCCAGCCAGCCCTTGATTGCGTCTTCAAGGGTGTCCTGGCCACCAGCCAGATTTTCTCCAACCGCTCCCTGATAGCCAACGGCCGTTACCCTTTCGCGCAAAGTTCCCCCCAACTCATGGGATAATTCGCCTTTTTGTGCCATCAGGCGGACATGGATTTGCGCAGCTTTTTCCAAAACCGGATTATAGGCCAGTGCTTTCACACCATTGGCGGCTCGGGTTGCGTTGATTTTTGTCATTATAATTTCGCGCGAAAGAAATACGGGGCTTGTGCTGCCTTCGGGCAAATATTGAGAGCAGGCGCTAAGTGTGCCGCCCAATCCCAATATTAAGAAGTTTCTTTTGGTAAGTAATCTTAAATTCATAAGCCCTGACCCTGTTGCCTATTCAGTGGAGGGTACAAAATTGTCCAACTCGGCAGACCCTATAAATTCGATCGGGTCTACGCCAAATGCGGCCGGGAATTTTTCAATAACCTGGGTTAGATCAATTAGGGAAGCAACCGCCTCTAAAATTAAGCCGTTGCCTTCTTCATTACCGGGGGCAATCATTAAGTCATAGGCTTCAACATCACGGGCATATTCCACCATCAGGCGCATACGGGCCATGGTAAGACCAAGTGCAATCCTGAATTCTTCATCCAGTTCCGGGTTGGTTTTTTCCAAAATATCGGCCATGGACGCCCCAGCAATATAATCATCTTCCATGGTAAAATACTCACCGAAATAAACGCCGATAAGCCCGCGGGCATTAAACAGATAAGAAATATTTGTATTGTTGGAAAACCTATCCTGTTCGCCTGTCTGATCGCCCACATTGATGGAGCGCATCAGACGGTTGCCCGCTAATTCACCAAGAGCGAGCGATCCCATTCCAGAAATCATCATCGAAAGACCCATGTCAGGGTCGGCCAGCAAAGCCCGTCGCGCCTGCCCGGTGGCCAGCCAGTTGCCGACCATTTCCTGCAAATCCTCAATAAGAAGGTTTACCGCCGCATAAAGATATTCGCCCCGGCGTTCGCAATTCTGGTTGGTGCAGGTTTCAAGATCAAAATCTGTTGCAGGTCGCTTCCCCGCTCCGTCTTCAACGTCTTTTTCTTCGGCCCCTAAAGTATCATTGCCCCAGAGCAAAAACTCAATCACCTGATAACCGGATGCAATTTTTGTTTGATCGCCATTGGGCAGGTGAAGGTTTTGAGAAATGAGTTCAGTGGTAATTTTTTCCACATCGATGGTATTGCCACCAAGAGTAATAGTGGTGGAGCCGATAATATTTTCGCTTGCGCTGTTATTGTCTGCAGATGGGGCGCCAGAACCGGGGTAATCAATATAATCAGGATCAATGGGCCATGCGTTTACCCGGTTTACCCAATCACCAACTATCGGATTGGCCTGCACATAAATTTCGCTGATTTCAAAAGGAATGCGTGCGGTGCGCCAGGCTTCTTGCGCCAGTTCTAAAGTTTCGTCATTTGGATCGTTTAACAGGTCTTCAATCGCGGTGCGCAACTGCTCGGCGGTTCTTAAAGAATCCTGAAAAGTGGCAAGTCCAATATCAGCATAATTATTAACGACATCAACAATTGTCACTTCTTCAGTCTGGGCTGATGAATCTGAATTTTGCTGCGCCTTTGCAGGTGTCAGTGTGAGGGCCGCTGCAAATGCTATCGCCAGCAGCCAGTTAGTTTTGGTAATATTCACTTTATTCTCCTGACGGAATTTTTCTTCAACGCGCTTTGTTGTCTGACCTTGTTAGGTCCATAGGTAACTTAAAAACTTTAATTGAGCGAGCCTTTATATAGGCAAATTGATTCTGGTTTTATTATAGCTGTCTCATGGCGTAATAGTGGTGTTCAGACTATTAGAAATTTTTGACAAATAAAAATTGTTTTCAGTCACTTTCTGGTCATGAGCGGGATCGGATAGATGATTAAGATTTTAGTAACTGTTCCAACAGGGCCGGAATATTATCAATATTTTTCAGATAACGCTGACGCAGGGAAAAGTTGAAAGTGACATAGCTACGCCCCGGTGAAAAAACGCACATGTTGAATCCGGGGTGATATGTACCGGTAAAAACCGGCTCCATCAGCCCCTCGGTTAAACCGCCGCCAAGGTGTTGGGGCGGCGCAAGGGACAGGGTAAAATCATAGCCTGCGGAAAAGCGAAACAGCTGGGCTGTGTATAAAAACGGAAACAAAGAATGCAAACGCCGGTGCATGCCAAACATGGAATTTAGCAATGTCTGGGTATGGGATTTATTACCGGCTTGTGCCTGTTGCAATGTTTTGGCAACGCCCATGGCAAAATCAGTAAAATTGTCTTTTACCTTCAGGTTGAGGTCGATCATTCTAAACTGAAAAAATTCATCATTGGTTTTAAAATCACTGGTCTGGTTTAAATCCGCAAAAAGGGTTGAAAGGGATTTTTTAGAAAATGCTTTTTCTTTCCCGTTCAGTGCAAATGATGCCAGAGCAAACATCAGGGCCTGTTGGCTAATTCCCAGCTTGTTGGCCCCTGTACGCAGGTCGGATCGAGAGATTGCCAGGGTTTTAATGCCCACATCGCCAGTTCGGGGGGCAAATAAAAATGCTGCCAACAGCTGTAACGGTGCCAGCGCTGCAGCCATTGCTGTATATCCAAATTTTTTGAACGTTGATGTTGAGGCGGGTTTTTTGGTGACAGTGCCGCGCTGCACAGTTTTGGACCGGGTAAGAGATGCAGCATCGACCCCTTCAAACATTGAATGGGTCGAAAGGATTAAAAGAGCGGCAAATCTTCCCTTTTTGTCAGGCCCGTTTTTAAGCATGGCCACCTTTATGCGCAGGGGAGGCAGTGAAGAATTGTCAAATATATCATCGCCTGCCATTGACCATTTGTCAGGATATTCATCAAGAGAGACAACCTGCTCCAGTGAAATAATGCTGGAAAGCATGTTTTTATTCAAAGAGCTTTCTTTAAAGTCAGCGCTGTAATTTTGTAAAATATGGGGCGCCAGTTTAAAAATTTCACGCACTGTTGCAATAGCTTCATCCATGGCAAAGGGACGGTTGGAAAAAGAGCTGAAAAACACGGTCTGGCGTGCCAGATGACAATACCATTGATTATCAGTAAAACCTGCTGTGATATCCGCCGTTTTTTTTACCGTTTTGCCATCGGGGGGGATGTTTTCAATGGTGGGGGCGCTGCCTGAATGTGAAGTCACAAAATATCCCCAAACTGCCTGTTCTGGCCAAAAGCCAGAACAAACCTAGACCCTTCGTTTAAAAATAGTCAAGGGCATAGGGCAGGGTAAAGGGCCGTCAGAGGCCTCAAGCAGAATGGATGAATTTACAAAGGCCCTTTTTATTTGATTCTGCCCTTAAGATATTTTTGCAGGGTTTTAACCTGATCCGGGGAAAACCAAAGCCCGCGTTTTGTTCTTCGCCACAATATATCTTCAACACTTATGGCCCATTCATTTTCAATAAGGTGGTTTACCTCAACCTCATAAAGATCATCGCCAAATAATATCCCAAGCCCTGCAATTTCGCTAACATCAGTAAGGATTTTATGGGCAATTGTGCCATAAAGCCTGACAAGTCGTCTTGCGTGTCTTTGTTTCAAAAACGGATAATTGCTTTTTAGTTTTTTAACCTCATCAGCAAATCCGGTGGCGGGAAAATCTCCTCCGGGCAGGCATTCGTCGCCTGTCCAGTCTTTGCCGCGTCTTTCATAAACAGAGGCAATTTTTTCCATAACTGAAAGGGCGAGTTTGCGATAGGTGGTGAGTTTGCCGCCGTGAACATTGATGATTGGTGCGCCGTCCTCAACCTGCACAGTTAATACATAATCGCGGGTGGCTTCCTGGGCTTTTGAAGAGCCATCATCCATTAATGGACGAACAGCCGAATAGGACCAGACCATCTGATCAGGGGTTACAGGTTTTGCAAAATATTCGCTGGCCGCATCACATAAATAGGTGATTTCCTCATCAGAAATAGTGACATCTGTCGGATCACCTTCATAATCCTGATCGGTGGTTCCGATCAGTGTGAAATCCTCTTCATAGGGAATTGCAAAAATTATTCGCTCGTCAGAATTTTGAAAAATGTAACATTTGTCGTGATCAAACAAACGCTTAACAACTATGTGCGAGCCTTTGACCAGCCGAATGCGCTTGCCGTCATCGCGCTTGATTGCATCATTTAGAACCCTGTCGACCCATGGTCCGGCCGCATTGACCAATACTTTTGAAAGTATTGTTATGGCTTCTGATTTTTCAGGTTTTAGAGTAATTTCCCATATTTGATTATTGCCCTGGCCTTTGTCTTTGATTCTTTTGGCCGCAATAACCTTGGTATGGGTCATGATTGAAGCGCCCCGGTCGGCAGCATCGCGGGCGTTTAAAACAACCATTCTGGCATCGTTTACCCAGGCATCACTATATTCAAAAGCCTTTGAGTATAGGGGCTTTAGGGGGGCTGAAACATCGCTGTTTTGCATATCGATGGTTTTAGTTGGCGGCAAAAGTTTGCGGCCGCCCATATAGTCGTACATAAAAAGTCCAAGACGCAAAAACCAGGCCGGACGCATGCCTTTATGTATGGGAAGTACAAAGCGAAGCGGCCAGATTATGTGGGGTGCAATGGCCCACAGGCGCTCGCGCTCCATCAATGCTTCATGAACCAGTCTGAATTCATAATGTTCCAGATAGCGCAGGCCGCCATGGATAAGTTTGGTTGCACCGGATGATGTTCCGCTGGCCAGATCATTCATTTCTGCCAAGCCAACCCTGTAGCCGCGCCCGGCAGCATCACGGGCGATCCCGCAGCCGTTAATTCCGCCGCCGATGACAAATATGTCAAAGGGTTCGATGTCGTTATTTGTTTGCATTGATGGTTTCTCGCACAGCTATTCTCACGCATACATAATCTATCCGGGTTTCGTTTTGTAGTGTTTTTTGAGTATTCGAAACCAATTCCACTAGGAACGCCAACGGTTCGCGTGTCAAGTGAAAGTAAAAGCCAAAAAGGAAAGATTTGCTTGAAAATTTTATGATTTTTGCTTACCCGCTCGGTTTGTTGCAAATTCCAATATAATATTTCGCAGGCGAATTGAATTATTTTGTGCTTTTAAGGGGGTGAGGAAAGAAAATTACCAGTACACACAGGGTTATTGGCGCCTTAAAAGGCGCGGGAATTTGTCCAGTTGTATGGGGTAAATTTTGCAAAAAACTACACCATTAGTAAAAATAGAAATTTTCACTAATGGTGAAAAAAATCAGAATATTTGATTATCTGTAACGCCTAACTGACTTTACCCTGCGCGCAGTGGTGAAATTCTGATCTCAACGCGGCGGTTTTGCGCTTTTCCGGCTGCTGTGGCATTGGAGGCAATAGGATTGCTTTCTCCCCGGCCCTGCAGGGAAAACCTTCTGGCATCAATTCCTTGAGATGAAATAACACTGGCAACGGCAATGGCGCGTTCTCTGGAGAGTTGTGCATTGAATTCTTCGGAGCCATCAGAATCGGTGTGGCCAATAATATCTACAATGGTGCGATCAAAGCGCAACAAAACCAGAGCCACTGATTGCAGAGTTGATCTGAATTGAGGTTGAACGTTCGACGAGCCGGTTTGGAAAGTTATATTTGAGGGCATATTCAAAATAATCTGATCGCCAACTCTGGTCACAGAAACCCCGGTGCCCTGCAATTGGGCACGAAGTTCAGCTTCCTGCTGATCCATATAGGAGCCAACCGCGCCTCCGGCCAATGCGCCAACACCGGCACCAATAAGAGCGGCAATGCGGGCATCGCCACCGGTTGCAGCAGCTGCAACAAGGCCGCCAACGGCTCCGGCGGCAGCGCCTATGGTTGCTCCGCCAGTGGTATTTGAAATCTGCTGCTCGCCAGTAAAGGGATTGGTTGTTGTGCAGGCTGAAATCAGTAAAACCAACGTGATTGCGCCAAGAACCCGGTATTTCATGTTAAATGTCCCATCTCAATTGATGATATCGGCAAAAATCATTGCCAGTGTAAATTATCGCCAGTGATTAAGGCAGGATAGTGTTATTGTTCGCAATGGATGTCCATAGGCGAAAAGAAACTGCCTCAACTCTGCTCTGTTACAGTTTCGTCAAGTTCTTGCAGTAATCCGGCGATCTTTTCCACATAGGGCAAGTGCTGGGTGCGCATGGAGAAATTCAACGTCACATTTTTGCGGGCGGGAACGAAGGTGCAAAGGTTTGAACCCGGGTGGTAGGAACCGCAATAAATCGGCTCGATCAGGCCCTTGGTCAAATCTCCATAGGTTCTATGGGGGGGGACCATGGTGAGTACAATGTCGTAATTGCCGTTAAAGCGAAAAAACCGCTCTGAATACAAAAATGGCAGCACTTTTGAAATTGCCCGGTGGGCTGCAAGCATGGTGTTGAGAAGAAACTGCATTTTTGTAATATCTTTTGCCTCCACTTCACCAATTGTCTCATCAACTTTAAGGATAAAGTCCTCCAGATTATCGGTGACGTCAAAAATCGCCTCGATTGAGCGCACCCGGAAAAAATCATCATCATAATCGTGACGTTCGGAATCAAGCATGGTGTAAATTCCGCGAATTTTTTTCTCGGAAAAACCTTTGCCACCATCGTTTAGAGCGTACATTACCAGCGCAAACATTAAAGAGCGCTGACGAACTTTAAGGCGATTGGCAATGCGTCTTAAACCTGCCCGTTCAAAAGCCACGCTGCGAAATCCCATCTCGACCACTTTGGGAGAAAGCAGGTGGGCAGAAATCATATGCATGGGCAGCACAAAGGCGGCGCCCAATGCGTATGAAATTCGCTTGCGCCATGAAACTTTATTGGCAGACGAGGACATGGTGCCATGGGAGGAAGGTTGGGAGCGGGTGAGAAGCGCTGAGTCAGACCCCTCCATTATGGCATGGGATGATCGCACCATAATCATGGAGGCGCGGCCTTGCTCGTCTGGGCCATTGCGCCTGACAATTGCCCTGACCCGGAAAAGGGGCAGGTTTTTATCAGTATAAAGATCACGCCCGGCATCAATCCATTTGTCGGGGTAACCGTCAAAATCATCCACTTCTTCAATCGAAGTTATGGCTTCTAACAGGTGCTGGGGGAATGGTTGGCCCGGAGTTGCCCCAACATAGCCGTGGGTGAGCTGGGGGGCTAAGGCCGACATCTGGGCGACAATCGAGCAAAGTTTTTCCCTGTCAAAACTATCGGTGGAAAAGGCGGTGAAATATACCGTGTTTTGCGCCTGATATAAAAACCACTGAAAGTTGGTAAACAGCGCCTGGGGATGCTTGCGAACGGCAATAAGCGCGTCATCAAGAACCTTGGTCTGATCCGTCGGAAAACTGGTTGTCGAAAAGCTCTTCATTGGAATTCCCCTCCCAGAGAATTTATCCGGCATGCAAAATGTATCAAGATCACTTAATATGAAGTATTTTTGAAAATGCGGTTTGCCTAGTGCCAGATTTACTCCTTACAAAATCTACATGCTACAAAACCTTAAGACCTGACCCTAGTAGGCCTTGTGACAGGTAACAAGCTATAATGTCTGTAATGGTTATTGGCAAATCCATTGGTGTTTTAGTGACCTTTACTGTGGTGTACTTGGCAGCGCTTTAACTACGCTTGTTTTATTTGTCTCACGGCTCGCACCGCAAAACAGGTGACGCTTTAAAGCTACTGGTAGATCTGAGCCTGCGACGCGCGCTGCATTGGCGGCTGGTTTAACTCGCTCGCGCCAGTTCGCTTAAAGCTCACGGCTCCGCGGGGGCGGCTAAATTATTGGCCGGCAGCCTGGCTGCGCCCGCTTTTTTAGTGGTCGCATTTCCGAACCGAAAAACCGGTTCCCACTTTTTCTGGAAATGCTCTGGCTACGCCAGTTTTAGTGGTTGCGCTGTCGAACCAGAAAACCGCTACGCACTTTTCTTGACAGCGCTCTATTCATAAAAATTGTGATCCCATCAGTAATATTTGTTGGGCTGGTGAAATAAATTCAGTTACTGGTGACGAACGGTTGAATTGTCGCAGGCAAAAACCATGAACAGAAAACCAAATTATGTCGCAGAATAGTTCAAAATTACAAAAACCTGATTCTTCGGATAAAAATCACCATGGGGTTCTGGCGGCGCTGGGGGCTTATGGTATCTGGGGAATGTTTCCGCTCATGTTCAGGCTGCTGGACGGTGTAAGCCCGCCAATAATCGTTGCGCATCGGGTTATCTGGTCTTTGGTTTTTGTCGGTATTATTCTTAAATGGAATAATAGAATGGGTGAGGTAACAGCTGCCCTGAAAGACCGAAAAACACTGTTGAATATTGGTCTTTCCGCTGCTGTTTTAGCCTTGAACTGGCTGGTGTTCATCTGGGCGGTGGAAACTCAGCGGGTGGTTGAGGTCAGCCTTGGATATTTCATTAATCCATTAGTAAATGTGACTTTGGGCATGGTATTGCTTGGGGAAAAGCAAAATCGCTGGCAATGGTTGGCCATCGCAATTGCCGCTATTGCCATGATTGTGCAGGCCATTGGCATGGGGGCAGTGCCGATAATATCGCTAACTTTGGCTATCTCTTTTGGCTTTTACGGATATTTGCGCAAAACGGTTTCGGTTGGTTCGGCCCCCGGATTGTTTATCGAAACCCTGTTAATGTTGCCATTCGCTATAATATTTTTGCTCTATGTTTTTATGACTTCAGGGGTTGGTCCCCATGGTGATCCCAAACTTTTGGCCTATTTGGTGCTAACAGGCCCTGCCACTGCCGGTGCATTGCTGATTTTTGCCTTTGCCGCCCGTCGGATGCGCTTGACCACTCTTGGCATGTTTCAATATATTGCGCCAAGCATGCATTTTATCATTGCGATCTGGGTTTTTAATGAACCCCTGAATAATATTCAATTGTTCAGTTTTGTTCTGATCTGGATATCAATCGGGGTTTATACTTTTGATTCAGCGGGTTTAACAGGCAGAAAAGAGGGAAAAATCAATGGTTGAACAGCTTGATGGATCTGAAGTTGATTTTATCGCGCCTAAAAAGAGGCATGGTGTTGTTGACGGGGTTTTTTCAGCCCTTGGGACAGGTTTTACCAGTAAACCATTAGATGCTTTAGACCTTAGCTATGAGGGAATAAAGGGCGATCGCCACTCTGGGCTGACCAGAAAAAGCAATTCGCGCGAGCCTTGGTATGAAAAGGGAATGCAAATGCGCAATGAGCAGCAGCTCTCTATCCTCTCGCAAGAGGAATTGTGCGCAATTGCAAAAGATCTCAACATTGAAAAAATTAAACCGGAATGGCTGGGCTGCAATATTTGCGTGTCAGGAATTGCCCATTTGTCCCTGCTTCCACCCCGAACTATTTTGATGTTTGAGGGGGGGGTAAGTGTTCGCATTGATGGAGATCGCGGCCCTTGCAGGGTCTCGGGTCGGGCGCTGGTCAAGCAGTTTGAGGGGCGTAAAGATCTGGAATTTGCCTTTGTGAAAGCGGCGAAACACCGGCGCGGCCTGGTGGGCTGGGTGGAAATTCCCGGCACCATTAAAGCTGGAGAAAAATTTGTTGCCCGTATCTGGGAGCAATGCATTTATCCTGGATAATGTTTCTGCCTCCCAGGTTTTTGGCACAATTTTAATTAAATATGATCAATTGCCTTTATGGGGCATGGATAAATATCTGACAGTTTTCGACTTGAGATTTTTTAACTCGCTCGGAGAATGATATGAAGATCAAGAAAGAAGAACTTTCAGCGTTTGGCAGTTTTCGTGCGCTTGGCAGCGATGCCAACGAGGTTGAACGCGAGCAGCTGTTTAAAAATGTTGCACAATTGTTTTCGTATGTTTGCGAACGTTGTGATGACAATCAGGTGGAGCAATATGACGAGGTTCTGTGCCAGCTTGCCGAGCTTGTTGAAGTTGAGGGGCGGGCCGAAGTTGCGAAAATGCTTGCTCCGCTTGAAAGGGCACCAGGCACTGTGGTCATCAAACTGGCCAATGATAAAATTGAAGTTGCCCAGCCAATATTGGAGTTCTCCAATGTTTTGTCTGACGATGATCTGATTGAAATTGTTGGAGCAAAAACAGAAGCTCATCGCGCGGTGATTGCAGGTCGAAATCTGGTTCCTGAGAGGGTTGGAGATGCAATAATTGTGCATGGTGGCAATGAATCTGTTGGAAAACTTGTCGGCAATGGCAATGCAAAACTTGGTGATGCTACGCTGGCTAAATTATTGAACAAAGCCGATATTGATACTCAAATTCTTAAAAACCTCAGGGGACGTCAGGACATTGACTGGCAGAAAGTTCAGGGAAAAATTGGCGACGCCAGTAAGGCAGTGCGCGAAAAACTGGATGAAATAAACTTGCCATCAGATCAGACTTCGCTTGATCAGGCCAAGGCGGTGGTGTTCAATCGTATTCAGAACAGGGCCGGATTTAATGCAAATTCGTGGAGAATTTCATGGAACCAGGTCAAAGCCATGGGGGACAGGAAGCAGCTTGATGAGCAATCACTGGTGCGTTTTTGTCGCTTTGGCTATGGGCATCATTTTGGTGCTGCAATGGCCTCAATGCTCAACCTCAAACAACAGTTTTTTGTGAAATGGCTTGCAAAGCAGGATTATCGAGCCGTGGTGGTAGCGGCCAAATGTATTGGCATGTCGCCGGAAGTTTTTGAGCAGGGAATAATGATTTTGCCGTGGCGAAACCTGCCCAGTCTGGAAGATATCGAATTAACCAAAGCCCGTTTTGAAGAATTGGACCGGGGCGAAGCGCGCGAAATATTTAATCTGTGGCTGCGTCATGAAGCCAGAAATAAAAATACTGCAGCAAAACTGGATATGGCCGTGGGCATGTAAATATTTAGAAATTAGTTAAACATTTCGTCGGCGGGGTTCGTATGCCTTGTGCCGGCGAAATTTATTTCTCTCTTGTGTTTGTTAGTCATAACGCCCCAGGATTTAATTCGTTCGCTGGGCGCAAAATTCATACCATCTAAAAAAATAGCTGGACCTACCCTTCCCAAATCATATAAAGATATCTTTATATGATTGGAGTGCCCGATTGGCGGATTTTGAAAAACTGGTATTGGCTTTAAAGGCGGCGGGGGAGCATACTCGTTTGCGCCTTTTGGCACTGCTCTCTCAGGGAGAGCTTTCCGTAAAAGACCTTACAGATATTTTGGGGCAAAGTCAGCCCCGTGTTTCCCGCCATCTCAAATTGCTTGCCGAGGCAGGTCTGGTTGTGCGCAGTGCAGAGGGGGCGTGGGCCTATTATCGGATTGCGGACCCCGGAGAGAAGCGCGATCTGGTGGGGGCATTGCTTACCTCAATTAAAAAAAGCGGTGGAATTTTAACTGCTGACAAAAAAAAACTGGCAGCTATCCGGCGTGAACATCAAAATCAGGCGGATGAGTATTTTTCCAAGGTTGCTAAAAACTGGGATAATCTTAGAAATCTGCATGTGCCGGAAGAAGCTGTAGAAGCAGCGATTTTGCGGGTTCTGGGGGGTAAAAAGGTTAAGCGTTTGCTCGATTTAGGGTCTGGAACCGGGCGGATGCTGGAATTATTGCATCAAAATTATGAATATGGGATCGGTATTGATTTAAGCCGTGAGATGATCGGGGTGGCACGGGCCAAATTAAGTGCATCAGGCATAAACAATGCTCAGGTACGGCTTGGTGATATTTTGAGCTTTGAAGCTGGCGGACAAAAAGATGATCTGATCATTTTGCATCAGGTGTTGCACTATTTTGATGATCCGGGGCAGGTGCTGTTAAAGGTCGCCGAAATACTTCAGGAGGGTGGGCGAATTCTGTTAGTGGATTTTGCCCCCCATGAGTTGGAATATTTGCGCCAGAATGATGCACACAGGCGCCTTGGTCTATCAGAGGGGCAAATGGAAGTATGGGCGAAAGCTGCGGGAATGAAAATTGATGTTTTTGAAAGGTTTGAAAACCAAAAACAACAACAGGGGCTGGTTGTTTGTCTTTGGATGTTGTCCCTCAAATAGTCCCATAAATAATAATTCTACAAAGAGAATATTGGAATAATGAAAGCTACAAGAAAAAGCCGGTTACCACAAAGTCAAAAGCCAGAGTTTGAGCTGTCTTTTGAGTTTTTTCCGCCCAAAAGCGAAAAGGCCGAGGAAAGATTTTGGCACAGTCTGGAAAAGCTCATTCCTCTGGCGCCAAAATTTGTTTCGGTAACCTATGGGGCTGGCGGATCCACCCGTGAGCGTACATTAAAAATGGTTTCGCGCATTGGTTCAGAAACCGGAATTGATGCGGCAGCGCACCTTACCTGTGTTGGGGCAACAAAAGATGAGATAAATGAAGTCATACGTGGGTATTATGATGCCGGGGTGCGCAGAATAGTTGCCATCAGGGGCGATCCGGTGGCAGGTATAGGTGAAAAATTTACTCCCCATCCGGGCGGCTATGCTTCTAGTGTTGATCTGGTTGCGGGCATAAAAAATATTGCTGATTTTGATGTGTCTGTGGCTGCCTATCCTGAAATGCATCCGGAAAGCACCAGTTGGGATGAAGAAATTGACAATCTGAAGCGTAAGGAAGATGCTGGGGCATCGCGTGCACTAACCCAGATGTTTTTCGATAATAATGACTATTGGATTTTTTTAGAACGGGTTGAAAAGGCCGGTATTAAATTTCCGATCGTTCCGGGAATTCAACCGATTCATAATTTTGAACGGATCAGTTCTTTTGCCAATAAATGCGGTGCAAAAGTTCCTAATTGGCTGGCTCAAAGGTTTGAAGGGCTGGAAAATGATCAGGGCACGCACGCGCTGGTTGCAGCTTCAGTCGCAGCGGAGCAGGTTACGGAATTAATGGATGGTGGTGTGACCAGGTTTCATTTTTTTACAATGAATCATGCCGCTCAGGTTATGGCTCTGGCAAGAGTTCTGGGGCAGGCTAAAGAATAATTTTTGTTGAAAGACAACTCGTTAACCATAAATCGGCCACTATTTAATTGCCTTTTTTTGTCCCAGAATAATAATTACAAGAATAAAGCTGGGTGGGGCAGGCAAATGAATTTAATGAAAACCGAATATTTCACGGGTGTGCGCCTGAACAGTTTTTTCACCAGTTCACGCGTGAATAATTTTTTTGCGGGCTTGCGCACTAACATAAGTTATATTGGTATTGCCGGTATTGCAGGACTTGTTCTTTTAGGGGGAGGTTATACCTGGGTTTCAAACCTGAGCGGTCCGAACGGATATGTAGCTGATTCAATCTTAAATCTTGATGTTATTCTTGCCATGGATGTGGGCGATAATGGTCAAGTGTTTGGCCCTCAATTTTTATCTGATTCGCAAGCAGATCAGGCCGCGATGGATTTAAGAGCTGTTGAACAAGCTGCAACAGATAAAAATATTGAGTTCAGATTGCCAGTGGGGCTGCCGACCCCTGTGGAAAACTTGCCTTTGCTGATAGATTCGAAGCTATATTCTGCGGCAAACCAGCAACAGGTTTCTCCTGCTCGAGTTTCTTCTGCACAAACTTATTGGGAGCTGGAAAATGAAACAAGCCGGTTGAAGCCATCCTATGTAATTGGAACTGAACCAGTTGAGGCATCTGAATTGGTTATTGCCAGTACAACTGATCAGGTGGCACCGATTCCAGCTGTTCTTACTCCTGAGGCAAGAGCAACTCAACAAGCAACAATCCAACAAAGGACAAATGCGGGAGCCGGGCAAAGCTCTCAACGCAAGACAATTGAGCAAGTGTTGGCAGACCCAATTCGTTCGGCCAATGATTTACTTAAGAGCTGGCAGCAGCTCAGAGCGCAAACAGCCCATGAATTTAGCAAGTTGCCTTGGAATTAAGAAGTTCTTTGAGCCAATAATTGACGGCGCTTCTTAATTCAAATAAATATTTGAACAAAGTTTGGGCTATATGGATTTGAGTTTGCGGGGCAAAAATGTCTGTTTGGCGAAATATTGGTACGGTTCTTGGTTCTTTGGCCAATGCGCTGGACCCGGATAACTGGTTGCCAGGTGGCAAGGAGGCTGCCTTTACCCTGTCTTTGGTGGCGCTTTCTGCAAAAATGGCCGTTGCTGACGGGGTGGTCTCTGATTCTGAAGTTCGAGCCTTTCGTGGTTTGGTGCAGGTTCCCGAGGGTGATGCAGATCGAATCGACAGGTTTTTTCTTCTTGCCCAGCAGGATGTGGCGGGTTTTGCATCCTATGCCCGCAAGATCAAGCGGATGTTTAGTGATAGCCCTGAAACGCTAGAACACGTGCTGGAGGGGCTGTTTAACATTGCGGCGGCGGACGGAATGATCCATGAGGGTGAGCTGGAATATCTGGAAAAAGTAGCTGATATTTTTGGTTTTGAAGATGAAAAATTCCAGCAGATTTCTTCTCGTTACATGATGGTTGAAAACGGGACTGACCCTTATCATGCTCTGGGAATTTTGCCTGATGCCAGTGATGGTGAAGTCAGGACAGCCTATAAAAAACTTGTCAGGGAATATCATCCCGATCGTTTGCTGGCCAACGGGGTGCCACAAGAGCTTTTGGATTTGGGCACGGCGCGCATGGCTTTGATAAATGTTGCCTATGGCCAAATTTCAATGGTGCGCGGACTGTAGTTCCCTGACCAGGTTTTAGATTATCGTTTGATCAAGCGGTAAAATTCGCTCAGCAGGGTTTGCTGCGTACTCACCTGACATTTATTGAGTAAATTGCGCACATGCCAGCGCACAGTGCCATAAGAGCGCCCGCTATCAGAAGCTATCTGGCGCAAGGATTTTCCCTGCAGCAGGCCCGATAAAATTCCGGTTTCAGCCGAAGTCAGATCATAACAGCGACCAAAATCTTTTATCTCATTTTCATCAACAGGGGATTTTTTAAATTCTGCCTTTTCCACAAGCACACAAAGATATCGCATAAACAGTGCCATGCGCTGTTTTTCCATATCAGAAAAATCACCACCGGATTCATCGCGCCAGGAAACCAGCATCAAATAACCATCATTCTGCTCAATTGCCAAAACCGCCAGCATGTAAAAAATACCATTCGGGATAAAATATTTCTTCACAACGTCCTGATTTCTAAAAATTTCATCAGGCATGATATCCGAGCGCCTGTTTGGCTCCAGCGGATTTAGACTGTCATCTGGAATTTGGTTGAGGTCAAAAATCCTGTCTTTGACATATTGCTCAACCATTTCAGGGTCAGTAGTTGCAACTATCCCCTCCATTGAGCGCAAGGCCAAAACCCCTGCTTTAAAACTCGGGCGATACAGTACAAATTTTGTCCCAAAGATCGAACTGAAATCTTTTGCAAAACCGTCCCAATCCTGCTGCTCCCCGCTTAGAAAATTCCCGGCACATTCATAAAGTTTTTCAAGTTCAATCATGTATGCCCCACTAACAGAAAGTTTTTCTTTATCCCCCTGCCAATTGGTAGGCGAAACAAAAAAACAGAATCTTTAGGTTCTAAAAAAAAGACCACCCGGATTGCCATTACAAATCAGGCAAATATCTGCACCATTGGGGATAATACATGAAAAATTTTTCGCTACGTCAAGCAAGCATTGCATTATTAACTTCAACTGCTCTGCTAAGCAGTGCCAGCATGGCAGCGGAATATGTGGTAAATACAGCTACCATTGTGAAGAACGGTGATGCAGGTAACATAATGGACGGTGATGATAAACTGACCATTACAGCCAGTGGCTCGATAACAACAGGGGCAACAACTGCGGCAGATGCCAGTGGCATAAACAATGAAATTGTCAACTTTGGTTTGATTACCACAACGGGATTTGCCTATGGTATTCGCATAGATCAGCAAAGCAAAGTGACAAACGCAGGCAGCATCACCACAGGCGCAAACAACTCCGTTGGAATTTTTGCGGTTGATCGAAACACAATTTTCAATTCTGGAACGATTACAACCTCGGGCAGTGCGGCATGGGGTATTATGTTTTCCAATAACAACACCATAACAAATTCGGGCGCGATCTTCACCACTGGCGCAACGGCGCGTGGCATCTCCGGGGGCAATACAAATACCATTGCCAATTCAGGAACAATTAACACAACTGGTTCGCAGGCCTATGGCATTGAAGGCAACAACAACAATAGCTTGATAAATTCAGGCTCTATTACCACAGCCGGTACACTTGCAATGGGCCTTTATTTTGATGATGCGAACAATATCACCAATTCAGGATCCGTTGCTACCACAGGCACTCAGGCATCGGGTATTCAGGCCAGAGACAACAACACCATAGATAATTTCGGTTCCGTCTCAACTTCCAATACTATTTCGAATGCTATATTTGTCCGAGACGGCAATACTGTAAATAACAGCGGCACAATTGCGACGACCAACATCATTTCCAATGGTATTATCGGACAAAACAACAATATCCTCAATAATTTGGGTACCATCTCCACCAGTGCTGAAAACAGTTCTGGCATGGCTGGCCTAAACTCCAATACCATCAAAAATTCTGGTACAATAAATACTCTGGGTGATGGAAGTGATGGCATCAAATTGTTTGGAACTAACAACACAGCCGCCAATAGCGGCACAATCAATGTCAGTGGTGCTAATTCTTACGGAATTTCTGCAGACGGAATTAATAATATTCTCAATAATAGCAGCACGATTACCACAAATGGAATTGGCGGCGCAGGTATGGGCGCATTTCCAGGCGCGAACAATCTGACCATCAATAATTCAGGAACAATCATAACCAATGGCGAAGCCTTTGGTGTTGTCGTTCTGAACGACAGCAGCGTAAACAATTCGGGGTATATTCTTACCAAAGGGACACAAGGGCGCGGCATTGTTGCCGGCATTGGCAACACAATTATTAACTCGGGTAAAATCGTCGCCGAACAAACTGATGCGATATTATTTACCGGCTCAGATAACCAGCTCACCCTGAATGCCCCTTCTTTTATTGCTGGCGCGATAGATATGGGGCTTTTCAATAATGTGATTGATATTACAACTGGACGTTCTCAATCCAATTCTTGGTTTGTTACAGGCACTCCGAGTTTGGTTAATCGTTTAGGCCCCATACCTTCGGCATGGGACCCAATAACCCAGCAATACGCCACCATTGATCCAACTGCCATTTCTGCAGAGTCTGATATGTTGGCTGACAACGTTGGCTCATTGTCCGAGCTGGCGCGCACCAATAATTTGCCCAATGAATGGTGGCTCAAGGGTTTTGGTAATTTTGGCCAATATGGGGCCAGTGGCATCAATAATGACTATGCCTATCTGAATGGGGGAATTGCCGCCGGAGCTTCATTTACCTTGAACGAAAATTTCGATCTTGGTGCCTTTGTCGGCTATCAGGCCTCCAATCTGGTGGTGAATTCAAAATGGGTGACTTCCCAAACCATTTTGGGCAACGGGGTGGTCGCGGGCATCTATGGCACTGCAACATTAAACAATCTGTTTGCCGATCTGGCCATCTATGGGGGATGGAGCGCCAATTCTTCCAATCGCTTCGTCAATGATAATCTGCAAACGCTGGGTGAAGACAATGCCCTGGCCGATTACAATTCCCTCTTTTTGGCGCCTGAAGTTAGGGTGGGTATGAATATAAAAACCAATGGCGAGTGGACCCTGACCCCGTCCGCATCAGCCCGCTTTTCTTCCCAGTGGATTGATGGCTACACAGAAACCGGCTCCGATGCCAACGCAACTATCGCATCTCGTTTGGTGCAGGTGTTTGAGGGCGATATTGAACTGGCTGCCACCCGCAAAATCGACGCTACAGAATTAACCCTGCGGGGTGGTGTAAATTATCGCCAGACTCTGGGCGCAGCAACTGCCGCCGTTACCCTGTTGGGTCAGAACCTCTCATTACCGGTTGATACTGCAGGTGCCTTTGGTGCCTATGTGGGCATTGATGTGAACCAGGAGCTGGGGGACAATATGTTCCTAGATATATCGGCAAAAGCTGGATATGTTGCGGGTGGTAATTATTCACTTGCCGGATCAATTGGCATTAGCGGATTGTTCTAGGACGTGTTGACAAACTAGATTCCCAAGTCGTCATCTAAAATGTGATTTAAGATACCTTTTAAGGGGATTACCTTGGCGCGATTGTTGATGGAAGATGCTGAATGGTCATTTTTGAGCCATTCCTTATGGGCATTCGTGGTCGAGGCGGGTGCCTTGGGCATAATCATCGGCGGTGTTTTCTGGATTGTACGCACGGGCAGTCCGTGGCGGATATTTCCGGGGCGATAAATGTTGCCTGTAGTCAAATCTCAATGGCGCGCGGGCTGCAGTATTTGCCCTTTAGAACGTAAAGTTGAACATGAATGTTTTGTGAATACCTTATTCTGAAACTGCTCATCTTCGTTTTTATATAAGTTCTCTCATCAAATTAATGAGGGGAACTCAAAATGTCTAAATTTTCAAAAATTGCTTTATCGGTATTTGTTGCCACTGTCGCACTTTCCAGTGCTGCTTCGGCACAGTTGTTTACCGGCATCATCACCAGTGAGCGCGCAACCGTAATTGATCATCGTGACATGGGACCTACTCGCCGCAATGAAGTGGTACCGGCACGCCGGGGAGTTGACCCATCCACGTTAACTGATGACAACATTTCAACCGGTCCGATATTACCACCTTCAAATGGGGGATTTAACCCGATTGGTGATATTTCCTGCTTTGATGGTCAGGTCATTTTATATCAGGAGGACTATGATGTGTATTTTTCAGATTGTTCAAAATATATCTATAACTACAGGGCTATGTCCGGGAATGTGATTGTCGATGTTTTTATGAGTTCCTTTGATGGGCAGTACACTACTAAAATTGTTGGTATCGTCCGTTAGGACAAATGTCGATTAAAGTTGGAATTAGATAAAAATATATTTATGGTCATCCGGTCAGTTGACCGGGTGGCCGCTCTTTTTCATTATTTTGAAAAGGGGAGGAAAGTCCGGGCTCCACAGAAACACGGTGCCGGGTAACGCCCGGCGGGGGCGACCCTAGGGAAAGTGCCACAGAAAGCAAACTACCATTTTTCTCCTTTTGGGGAAAAGTGGAAAAGGTGAAAGGGTGCGGTAAGAGCGCACCGCGGGTCTGGCAACAGAGCCGGCACGGTAAACCCCACCGGGAGCAAAACCAAATAGGGATGACGTGGAGGCAACTCCGGCCAGGTTTTTGGGTCAGTCGTCCGGGTTGGTTGCTTGAGGCGCAGAGTAATTTGCGTCCCAGATGAATGGCCACCACGTGGCGGGAAACCGCTGCCCTACAGAACCCGGCTTACAGGTCAACTGGCAATTTTTTTAAAAAAAACCTTAAAATTGTAACAAAAACCAATTGTTTTGGTTTTAAGGAAACAAATTCTTAAAGCTCACAGGGCAAACTGTCTGCAAAGCCTGTTTTTGGGCAAAATTGTAAGGCCGGGTTTTTTGGTAAAGCAAAAACCAAATGCCGGTTTGGAGTTGTGCTTTGAGTAAAGTGGAAGAAAATCGTCAGACCAAAACATCCAGTAGTTCTGTCGATGCTCCCGTTAGCGATGGGAATGGGGCAACAGGGTCACACATTCCGGTGATGCTGGAAGAAGTTCTGCAGGTTTTTCAACCGGTAATTGAGGGCAATATTGTTGATGGAACCTTTGGTGCTGGCGGTTATTCCAAAGGTTTGCTCCAGTTGGGGGCGAATATATTTGCCATTGATCGTGATGAAACGGTGCAAACGTTTGCTAATGATTTGAAGAAAAAACATCCCAAAAAGTTTGAATTTCGAATCGGTGAATTTTCAGCGCTTGATGAAATTGCTGAAGCCAATGATTTTTTACCCGTTGACGGGGTGGTTTTGGATATTGGTGTATCGTCGATGCAGCTGGATCAGGCAGAGCGGGGATTTTCGTTTATGCGCGAGGGGCCTTTGGACATGCGCATGGGCAAAAATGGCACCAGCGCTGCTGATCTGGTCAACTCGCTTGGTGAACGCGAGCTTTTGGATATTATTTTTGCCTATGGGGAAGAAAAGCGGGCCAAAGCCATAGCCAAAGCAATCGTTGCTGCAAGAAAAGACCAACCGATCACCAGCACCGGCCAACTGGTAAAACTGATCGAAGAAATTATCAAAACCAGACCGGGACAAAAGCATCCGGCAACAAAAACCTTTCAGGCATTGCGGATTGCTGTGAACAGGGAATTTGATGAATTGGTCAAGGGCTTGTTCGCTGCAGAAAAAACTCTGCGTGATGGTGGCTGGCTGGGGGTGGTGACGTTTCATTCCCTCGAAGATAGGATCGTGAAAAGATTTTTCGATGCGCAAAAAAATGCCACTTCAGGTTCGCGGCACATGCCGCAGGCAGCGATAGAGGCGCCGTGCTGGGGCAATATTTCCAAGCCGCAAAAGGCAACTACAGCAGAAATTGCAAGAAATCCGAGGGCGCGTTCTGCAACTTTGCGTTTTGCTCAGCGTAGTGGACAAAAACCCCGCCGAATTAATTTTACAGGTCTTGGGGTGCCGCTCGCTAAGGGGGTGAAACCCTTAAGGGGGAGCAAGTCCGGCAGAGAGCAGTTTGCTGACTCACAAATTAGAGGTGCAGCATGATACGAGGCATAAATATAGTGCTGTTTGTTATCAGTATTTTTTTTCTTGTTGGAGTTTACAGCGTAAAATTCCAATCCGAGGCTATAGAAGAAGAGAAGATGGCTCTGGCTCGTACAATCGAGCAGCAACAGGGGGAGCTTTCAGTTTTGCAGGCAGACTGGGCGTTTTTCAGCCAGCCTTCTTACATTGCGCAGATGGTTGAGCGTCATAGTGAGGTGTTAAATCTTCAAATTCTGGAATCAAAGCAATATGGCTCGATTGAGGATATTCCCATGCGGCCTGAGATCATTGATGATAGCGCATTGACGGCTCTGTTTGCGGCCCTTGAAGAGGGAATTGATCCCATTGGAGATAAACTGGCGGAGTTAGTAAATCAATGAGTATTGGTGCGGCAGATTTTGAAAATCCAATTGCCCTCGAGGGTGGAAAAAAATCCAGAAAAAACCTGACCAACGGTAGATTGCGTCTGGTAATTATGTTTTTGATAGTGGCATTTGGTGCCATTGGCGTCAGGCTGGTAATGCTGGGAGTTTCTCAGGCCGGGGATATTGGTGCGCAAACCGCCCGAGCTGCAGCGGCCCCTGCGCGGCCCCCCATTGTTGATCGCAACGGGCGCGATCTGGCTATGGATATTTTAGTCCCCTCATTATATGCGTCGCCACGCCAGATTATTGATCTTGATGAGGCGGTGGAAAAGCTAAGCGCGGAATTGCCGGATCTGGAGCGTGAATGGCTGCGCGAAAAGCTGGATGGAAATGAAGGTTTTGTCTGGATAAAGCGTGAAATGAGCCCGGCAGCTCAAGAGCGGATTTTTAATCTTGGTATTCCGGGAATAAATTTCAGGACGGAAAGCAAACGTTATTATCCGGGACGCAATATTGCCTCCCATGTGCTTGGCTCGGTGAACGTGGATAATCAGGGCATTGCCGGAATGGAGAAATATCTGGATAGTGACGAATTTGGGATTGTTCGGCTGGCGCAAAATGCAGATGTCAGTGCGCCGGCGATGCTTTCTATAGATTTGCGGGTGCAATATGCACTGCAGGCAGAACTTGCAGATGCGCTGGTTAGATATCAGGCAATCGCGGCTGCCGGCGTTATTGTTGATGTGGTTACGGGGGAAGTGCTGGCAATGGTTTCACTGCCAGACTTTGATCCCAATGATCCCAGAAGCGCGCTGGAAGAGGGGCGTTTTAACAGGATTACCGCTGGTACATTTGAATTGGGTTCAACCTTTAAAACCGTAACGATGGCCGGGGCGCTGGATAGTGGAGCGGTGCAGATAACCGACGAGTTTGACGCACGCGAACCGATCAGGTTTGGCCGATTTACCATCAATGATTATCGGGGAAAACGCCGGATTTTAAGCCTGTCTGAAGTATATAAATATTCGTCCAATATTGGCACAATTCGAGTAATGCAGGCCATGGGTAAAGATAATTACAGGGCGTTTTTAACCCGTGTCGGGTTTGATGATGCTTTGGCGATTGAATTGCCTGAAACCAAACGCTCAAGCATTCCCCATGTGTTTTCTGAAGTTGGGGCGGCGACCGCAAGTTTTGGTCATGGATTGAGCATAACGCCTCTGCATATGGCAACGGCTGTTGCAGCTTTTGTAAATGATGGAATTATGGTGCCCCCGACATTGCTCATCCGTACTGAAGAGCAGGCGGCGGCGTTGGGCACGCGTGTGATTTCTTCTGCAACCAGTGATCAAATTCGTTATCTGATGCGACTTAATGCTCTTGAGGGTTCTGGTCGTAGAATGAACCAAATTTCAGATGGCTATATGGTGGGTGGAAAAACCGGAACAGCAGACAAGGTGGTGGATGGACGCTATGATGATTCAAAAAATTTCACAGCTTTTGCCTCGGCTTTTCCAATGGATGACCCGCAATATGCCATGGTTATACTGGTGGATGAGCCGAAGCGGGAAAACGAGCAAAGCGGAACTACCGCTGGTTGGAATGCGGGTGAAGTTACCGGGCGTGTTGTGCAAAAAATAGCACCCATCCTTGGAATTATGCCCAATTTCAGTGAACTTAGTGATACCGAAATGGTGCCACTGGTTTTGAGGGACACTGATTTGGGCGATTAGAGCATTTTCAGGATAAGTGTACGCGGTTATCCGGTTCGAAAATGCGACAAATCAAAAACGATAGAGCATTTGTTTTGATTCCATCAAAACATGATAGGCTCTAGGTGCTAATATCGGGCGGGTCTGGCAGTAAATGCCAAACCATTAAAATTTTGAATTATCGGGGGAATGCCGCATAATCGGGCGGTTGTAAAATTTTAAGGAATTTGAATTGTCACATTTATTGACTGAATTGTTGGCCGGGGCACTTGAGAATGAGAATATTGAAAATATTCGCGTCACAGGGATAAATTCTGACAGTCGGGCCATTGCATTTGGAGAGGCGTTTTTTGCCTTGCCGGGCAGCAATGTGCATGGAGATGTTTATAGCGCCAAAGCGGTGGAGCGCGGGGCGCGGGTAATCGTTTGTGATCGGGAGCCGACCACAGATCTTGGTGTCAGCACTATCGTAATAGAAAATGTGCGTGCCGCTTATGCAAAAGCTGCAATGAGGGCGAGTGGGCCGCAACCGAAAATGATGATGGGGGTTACCGGCACCAATGGTAAAACCTCTGTTGCCGCTTTTGTTTTACAAATATGGGAGGCAATTGGCATCAAAGGGGCAACTATTGGCACCCTTGGCACCCAGTCCGGGGATGAAATTGTGGCCGGATCGCTGACCACGCCGGATCCTTTGACCCTTCATAAGCAGTTGGCCCAATTCAAAAGCGATGGGATTGAGCACGTAATTATGGAAGCCTCCAGCCATGGTCTTGATCAGGCAAGGCTTGATGGAATTGAGTTTGATGTGGTGGGATTTACCAATCTTAGCCGTGATCATCTGGACTATCATGAGGATATGGATCGCTATCGCGATGCCAAGCTGCGTTTGTTCAAGGAATTGATGAAAGAGGGGGGCGCGGCCGTTGTCAATGGCGATGATCCGGAGCATATGCCGTTTTTATTCGGGGCTATGGAGCGGGGCGCAACGCCCTTAAGCGTTGGTCGAGAAGGGGCCTATATTGAAATTTCTGATATTGTTCGCGACGGTTGGGGGCAAAGAATTACCGGTAAATTGGTTGGTGAGCCTTTGGACTTTTTATTGCCTCTCGCAGGAGAATTTCAGGCCTTGAATGCTGTGGTGGCCGCGGCAATGGTGGTTGCCGGAGACATTGATGCCGGAGGCGCTGACAAAGAGATGGTTATAGCAGCTCTTGAAAAGCTTGAAGGGGCGCGCGGCAGGCTTGAAAAAGTTGCAACCCATAAGGGCGCAGCGATATTTGTGGATTATGCCCATACTCCTGACGCCCTTAAAACCGCGCTTGGTGCGCTTCGTCCCTATGCCACAGGCTCCCTGAAAGTGGTTATTGGAGCCGGAGGCGATAGAGATCAGGGTAAGCGGGCGCAAATGGGAGAAATTGCTGCTGAAATATGTGACCAGGTTATTGTTACCGACGATAATCCCCGCACTGAAGACGCCGCCGCCATTCGGGCGCAGGTGATGGAGGGGGCAAAAGGGGTAACAGAAATCGGTGATCGGGCTGAGGCGATAAAAACCGCTATTGAAAGTCTTGAAAAAGGCGATGTATTGCTGATTGCCGGCAAGGGCCATGAGGACTATCAAATAATTGGCACCACCAAACATCCCTTTTCCGATCATGAGCAGGTTATTGAAGCGCTTCGGAAGAAATAATGCCCAACCTGTTTTCAATTGCTGAAATAATCAAGGCAACCGGGGGGCAAACGCAAAATATCAAAGCTGAAAATATATCTTCGGTTTCCATTGATAGTAGATCAATTGCCAGGGGTGCTCTATATGTTCCCATTACAGGGGACCGCTTCGATGGTCATGATTTTGTTGAAAACGCGCTAAAAAACGGGGCCGGGGTGGCGCTGGTTTCTAAAAAACAAGCATCTAGATTTTCTGGAATGGCAACAATTATTGTGCCCGATACACTTTTAGCAATGGTTGATATTGCCCGCGCGGCCAGAAAACGCAGCAAGGCAAAAATCATCGCAATAACCGGTAGTGCCGGAAAAACCACCACAAAATCCATGGTTCAGCAAATTTTGCAGGGGGAGGGTAAAACCCACGCCTCGATCAAAAGTTTCAACAATCATTGGGGTGTGCCGCTAATGCTGGCAAACATGGCGGCGGATACTGAATTTGGCATATTTGAAATCGGCATGAACCATTCCGGTGAAATCACCCCGCTTGTGAAGCTGGTCAATCCTCATATTGCCCTTATTACCTCCATAGGGGCTGCCCATCTGGGTAATTTTGACAATATGGAGGGGATAGCAAAAGCCAAGGCCGAAATTTTTTGTGGTCTGGTGCCTGATGGATGTGCAATAATTAATTCAGATCATAAATATATGGAAATATTGTTGGCGCAAGCGCGCCTGGATGGGGTCAAAAATATTATTTCCTATGGGTTTGATCAAAATTCAAACGTGAGAATTTTTGATTATAAGGCTCAGGATCAGGCAAGTTCCGCACATATTTCAATGGCTGGAAACGAGTTGGCAATAAAACTAAAAATACAGGGAACTCACTCAATTGCCAATGGAGTGGGCGCTCTTATTGTAGCTGACCGTCTTGGTATTAATTTAGGGCAAGCGCTTGAAAATCTTGAAAAATTTGAAGCTTCAAAAGGGCGTGGAGAAGTTTTGCTTTTTGGTTCCGGCAACAAAACCATTGAATTGATAGACGAGAGTTATAACGCCAATCCATCATCCATGGCTGCTGCTCTTGCAGTATTTTCTCAAAGACCGGCAAATGGAAAAAATCGCATTCTGGTGTTGGGAGAAATGCTGGAGTTGGGAGAAAATTCTAATCAAGCGCATTTGGATTTAACAACTGATATAATCGCATGTTCGCCCGACAGGATCTATCTGGTGGGAGAGAATATGCAGGGCCTAAAAGAGGCAATTGAGCCGTATAGTGAAGTTTTTTGGGCAATTGATGCCAAACAGATTTGCCCCCAAATTGTAAATGGTCTTGATTGGGGGGACCAAATTATGGTCAAAGGGTCAAACGGGGTTGGGCTTTCTCATATTGTTGAGGCAATCCGAAGCCGTTTTGCGGGGGCATAAATGTTAAAGATTACCCGATGGGATTGAAGTAAAATTTATGTTCTATTTTCTTGAGCAACTGGGAGACGGTTTTGGTGTCTTCAATATTTTTCGCTACATAACATTTCGAACCGGCGGCGCTGTGGTTACCGCGATGTTTTTTGTGCTGTTGTTTGGCCCCGGAACCATTAAAAGACTGGCAAAACTGCAAGGGGGTGGCCAGCCTATCCGCGAAGATGGCCCAAAAAGTCATATAATCGAAAAAGCGGGAACCCCGACAATGGGCGGGTTGATTATCATTGCCAGCCTGGTGCTATCAACTTTGCTTTGGGCCAATCTTGGCAATATTTATGTGCTTGTGGTGTTGGGAGTGACGGTTTGTTATGGCGCTATCGGGTTTTATGATGATTATCTGAAAATCACCCGATCTTCCAACAATGGATTTGGTGCGCGCCAGCGAATATTGCTTGAGGCATTTGTAGGGATAATTGCTGTTTTAATTATCTCGCGGGTTGGTGAACCATCAACGGCGACATCAATATTGTTACCGTTTGTAAAAGATATCGCCATTGATTTGGGGCTTTTCTTCTTTATTTTTGGAGCTTTTGTAATTCTTGGAGCAGCCAATTCGGTTAATCTGACCGATGGTCTTGATGGTTTGGCAATTGTGCCGGTGATGATTGCAGCGGCCAGTTTTGGCTTGATTGCCTATCTGGTGGGCAATCAGACATTTGCTGATTATCTTTTGGTCAACTTTGTGCCTGGAACCGGAGAATTGGCGGTGGTTTGCGGGGCGATAATCGGGGCCGGGCTTGGGTTTTTATGGTTTAACGCCCCACCGGCGCAGATTTTTATGGGCGATACCGGCTCTTTGGCCCTTGGGGGCGCGCTTGGAGCCATTGCGGTAGCAACCAAACATGAAATAGTTCTGGCCATAATCGGCGGATTGTTTGTTTTGGAAACCCTGTCGGTGATTGTTCAGGTTACAAGTTATAAGCTGACGGGAAAGCGGGTGTTCAAGATGGCACCCATTCACCATCATTTTGAACATCTGGGCTGGACGGAAAGTCAGATTGTTATCCGCTTTTGGATTATTTCCATAGTTTTGGCCATGGTCGGGCTTTCATCGCTGAAACTTCGTTAGAGCGTTGCCAGCAAAAGTGCCCTTGCGGTTTTGTGTTTCGGCAGCGCGACAAAACAAAGATTTAGAGCAAAGGTTTTGATTAAAAAAACCTTTGCTCTGGATTTTATCCATTTTTTTTGAAATCTGAGCCATTGGTTTGTGAACTGGTAACCATACCCATATATATCTGGATCAGTTTCAACAGACCGGGACGCTGCTTTTTTTGTGGGCGGTGATCAAACTGATGTTTTCACGTGCTAAAAAAACACCGATTGCCGAGTGGTGGTGGACCATTGACAAGGAATTGCTGACAGCGCTGGCGCTGTTGCTGACGATTGGAATGATATTGTCATTCGCCGCCAGTCCGCCTGTGGCAGAGCGTCTTGATCTTTCCCCCTGGCATTTTGTCATCCGGCACGCATTTTTTGCCACCGCGGCACTTTTTGTGTTGGTTGGTGTGTCGTTTTTGAATGTCAGGCAGGCTAAAATTTCATCGCTTATCTTGCTTTTTGGTTCAATTTTTTTGCTGATTGTGGCCTGGAGATTTGGAGTTGAAATCAAGGGTTCGCGCCGCTGGGTAAAAATTCTTGGGCAGAGCGTACAGCCTTCGGAGTTTGTTAAACCGGCGTTTGCAGTAATTGCTGCCTGGTTGTTTGCCCAAAAAATGAAGCACCCCGATATGCCCGCACGTTCGATTGCAGCTGGATTGATGGTGCTGATTGTTACTTTGCTAATGCTGCAACCGGATTTTGGGCAAACGGTATTGCTGGTGGCTACTTGGGCTTCATTGTTGTTTTTGACGGGGATTTCATGGTGGATTACTTTGGGCCTGCTTGGATTGGCGGCCGGGGGAGCATTGGCGGCATATATTATTATGCCCAATGTGGCGCGTCGGATTGATGGGTTTTTGAACCCGGAAAGTGTTGATACCTACCAGATTGACAGGGCGTTGCAGTCTTTGCTTGAAGGGGGATGGTTTGGTCGCGGTCCAGGAGAGGCAATTGTAAGGCGCTATGTTCCTGATGCCCATGCGGATTTTGTATTTTCTGCGGCGGCAGGAGAGTTTGGCATATTGTTTGCAATGGTGCTGGTGGCGCTGATTGCATTTATCACGTTGAGATCACTATTTTTGGCCCAACGTCAAAGTAGTTTATTTGTGCGTTTGGCAATTAGCGCGCTGGCCATCCAATTTGGTTTGCAGGCGGGAATAAACCTAACGGTTAATCTCAACATGGCTCCGGCTACAGGCATGACCCTGCCTTTTGTTTCTTATGGGGGAACCTCTATGCTGGCGACGGCATTTTCGGTTGGGCTGATTTTGGCGATGGCCCGACGCAAGCCGGAAGAAACCCTGAAATCGGGAATTCCCCCCCATAAATCAGCCATGGTGCCGGGTGAATAATGGCTACCTATGTTTTGATGGCGGGAGGAACCGGGGGGCATTTGTTCCCCGCTATGGCGTTGGCCCAGGAGTTGATAAGACGCGGTCATGAGGTGCATCTGGCCACCGATGAAAGGGTGGAGGAATATGGCAGTGATTTCCCTGCCACCAAAACTCATATAATTGCTTCCGCAACACCTTCATTTAAAAACCCGATTAAATTTATCGGCGCGGGATTTAAGATTTTAGGCGGGATATTTTCAAGCTTTTCCATGTTGCGTCAGATTAAACCCGATGGGGTTATAGCCTTTGGCGGCTATCCGTGTTTTCCGCCGTTTCTTGCTGCGTCCATAATGAGAATTCCCGGACTGTTGCATGAGCAAAATGCCATTGCCGGGCGGGCAAACCGGGCTTTGGCGCGATTTGCAAAAGCAATCGCTGTGCAATTTGAAAAAACCTCAGGGTTTAACAGGGATGATCTGATTGTAACCGGCAATCCGGTGCGTGATATTGTCACCAAAGCGGCAATGATCGACTATCCGAAGCTGGATGAAAATTCGTCGCTTTTTCTGCTGGTATTTGGTGGCAGTCAGGGGGCCAGGGCATTCTCGCAGTTTATTCCGCCGGCGATTGCGGCTTTGCCTGAACATATCAGGTCGCGTTTGCAGGTCATTCAGCAATGTAGATCTGAAGATCTGGAGCAGGTGACAAAGGTTTATTCCAAGGCTCGCATCAATGTGGAATTGTCGACGTTTTTTGCAGATTTGCCACAACGAATGGCTAAATCACATTTGGTTATTGGGCGTGCCGGGGCCACAACAATTGCAGAATTGGGCGTAATTGGACGTCCGGCAATATTGGTGCCATTGCCCAACTCCCTTGATCAGGATCAACGGGCCAATGCGCTTTTAATGCAGGAGGCAGGCGGTGGCTGGTTGGTGGATCAGGACAATCTTTCAACGCAATCTAAAGACAATGACCTTTTATTTGCCAAACAACTTGAAGAATTGCTAGGCAATGCAAATATGTTAAAAAATGCTGCGCAAAAAGCAAAATCTTTGGGACGCAAAGACGCGGTGCAAAGATTGGCCGATGCTGCTGAAAACCTGCATAAGTAGAATCTAGATTCAAGGGTCTCGACCCAAGGGTCTCGACTCAAGGGGCCAATCCCTCAACTACAAAACAAAAAAGCTGTTGGAAAAAATATGAAAATGCCTCGTGAAATTGGTCCGGTTCATTTTGTGGGAATTGGCGGCATTGGTATGAGTGGAATTGCTGAAATTTTGCACTCTCAGGGTTATACGGTTCGCGGCTCGGATATGGCGGGCAATCCCAATGTTTTAAGATTGCGCGATATGGGCATTGAAGTGGTGATTGGCCATGATGGACAAAATCTTGGCGATGCGGCGGTGGTGGTTATTTCTTCGGCCATTAAAAGTGATAATCTGGAATTGCTGGAAGCCAGACGACGGGCATTGCCCGTAGTGCGCAGAGCCGAAATGCTGGCAGAAATTATGCGTTTTAAGAATGCCATTGCCATTGGGGGGACCCATGGCAAAACTACAACAACTTCGCTGGTTTCAGCTTTGCTCGATGCCGCGGATATGGACCCGACGGTAATAAATGGCGGAATAATCAACGCCTATGGAACCAATGCCAGACTTGGTGATGGGGACTGGATGGTGGTGGAAGCGGATGAAAGCGATGGCACTTTCACCAAATTACCAGCTGATGTGGTGGTGGTGACCAATATGGACCCGGAACATCTGGATCATTACGGTGATTTTGAAACTATGAAGCGCGCATATTATCACTTTGTGGAAAATGTGCCGTTTTACGGATTTGCGGTTATGTGCACAGATCATCCCGAAGTGCAGGCACTGGTGGGGGAAATTCAGGATCGGCGGGTGATAACCTATGGTCAAAACCCGCAGGCAGATGTACGGATTTTGAACTTTGCCAATAAAAACGGTGGCTGTGAATTTGATGTGGAATTGCGGGATCGTTTAAGTGGCGAGCAAAAAAATCTGAATAATATATCTCTGCCCATGCCGGGTTTGCACAATGCCCTAAATGCTACCGCAGCGATTGCGGTTGTTGATCAGCTTGAAGTCGGTGCTGAGGCCATTCGCAAAGGCCTGTTGGAATTTAGCGGGGTTAAACGGCGTTTTTCAAAAACCGGGGAAGTGGATGGAGTTGTAATCATTGATGATTATGGACACCATCCGGTGGAAATTTCCTATGTGTTGGAGGCGGCTCGTCAGTCCGCAAAAAATCACGTAATCGCGGTTATGCAACCCCATAGATATTCGCGCCTTTCAGAATTGTTTGAAGAATTTGCCGCCTGTTTCAATGATGCGGACACGGTAATTGTTGCGCCGGTTTTTACGGCTGGAGAAGAGGCAATTGAGGGGGTAAATCATCGGGAGCTGGCGCGCAGAATTCGCGCTTTAGGTCACAGGGATGTGCGCACCATTGAGAACCCAGAAATGCTGGCGCCTTTAATTTCAGAGCGGGCAATAAAAGGGGATTATGTGGTTTGTCTCGGGGCTGGAAATATTACCCAATGGGCGCAAAAACTACCTGATGAGCTTTTACAGTTGAAAAACGGAGCTTAAATTTCAAGTGACATATCCCGATTTGCGAGAAGAGTTTTCTAACTGGATTAAAAATGTCCGGGGAAAGTTAGTTCATAATCAAAATCTTGGTGAAATCACCTGGTTTCGCACCGGCGGAGCAGCGCAATTATTCTTTCTTCCGGCTGACGAAGATGATTTGAAATTATTCCTAAAAAACCTGCCCCAAGAAATAAATGTAACTATTATTGGTCTTGGCTCGAACCTTTTGGTCCGTGATGGTGGGCTAGAGGGCGTGGTAATTCGCCTGCCGGTAAAGGGGTTTGCCGGGCTGGAAATTTTACCCGATCATAAGGTGAAGGTGGGGGCGGCGATGCCCGATATTCGCTTTGCCCAAGCTATGGCAAAAGAGGGCATTGATGGATTTACCTTTTATCGGGGAATTCGCGGTGTCATCGGAGGCGCGCTGTATA
>JAKISW010000040.1 GCA_021648375.1 Devosiaceae bacterium | reverse complement strand
CAACGCCCTTCAGGCAGTTCCCCGCTAAGTCCCGAAACAACCTCTCTTGCATCACGCAAACCGCCAAGTTCAATCCCTTCACCAGTGTCCAGATTTGTGGCACGAAACGATATCTGAACTGGTCGCGCCGTGCCATCTGCCTCAATAATTCCCACGTTTAACGCCACCATGGGCATTGTTGTTTCTTGCACTTGCGCCACGCTCGTATCAAGAGCTGTTACCTGCCCCAGCGCATCTGCCAGCGCCCCGGCATTTTTGGCATCAAAATATTGCCCGCCGGTATTTTGCGCCAGACATTGCAATTGCTCGCGCGCTTCCGCATCATCGACGCCAAACCCGATAACATTAGCGGTAAAATTCACGCCCAGCCGCTCCAATTCCGTTGCAGCTTCGCATACCTTAACACCACAGGTTTCGCGCCCGTCCGAGATCAGAACAACCGTTGCCGCATTTTCGGTGAATTTAAGCGTTTGCGCTGCCAGCCGCACCGCATCGGAAAGCGGTGTTTTTCCGCGCGGAGTAAGCGTTTGCAACAATTCGCCAAGCCTTGCGGTACTTCCAGGCGCAGGTTCTGCAATTAATTCAATATCCCCGCAATCCCCCTTGCGACGATGGCCGTAAGCTATCAACCCGACATTCACTCCAGAGGCTGCCCATTCATAAGAAAGGTCAGCAAAAGCATCACGGGCAATTTCAATCTTGGTGCGACCATCAATTTGCCCCCACATGGAGCCGGAAGCATCAAAAACCACCATGACATCAGATTGTTGCTGGGCCATAGCCGGCAATGTTGTAAGACCCAGCGCTATTAACGCACTCAAAATCTGCTTTTTCATAATGTCCTCAACGAAATCTGCTACACGGTAAAATTTGTGCCGAATGAATTTTGCACCAAATGGAATTTGTTCAAATTGGAGCAAGACATACCCCCCGCAAGCCGTGCAGAATAGCTATGGAAATCCATAGTCACCGTGTTAAACTTAAGAAAATGGGAGGGGACATTTATGCGAATATATTCTGTTACAGATTTCACAGCTGACCTGACAGAAGCCTCCAGCGATGACAGCGTATGGCGCTCAAGCGTCAATTTTTTCAACCAGTTTGGAATTGATGGTCTGGTTTACCTTGATGCTGACGGCGCAAATTTCACCCTTAAGAGCACGTTGCCAAAAAGCTGGCATCAACATTATGTAGATTCAAATTACCACAAAATCGATTCTTTTGCACAAATTTGCTGCACCGGCACATCCCCGACCCCAGTTTTAACTGGTGCTGATAATCTTGATCTATACCCTCACCTAAGCAGTTCGCAAAAAACCTTGGTGCAGGAAGCCGGAGAAACCGGATTTAAGGCGGGATTTTCCAGTTGTTTTAGGCCTGCCTCCGCAAAAGGATTTGGCGGCTGGAACTTAATGGATTCCAAGGGTAAAAAATCCAGTGACGCAACCATAAAAGAGCATGGTGACCTGCTGCATCTGGCTGCTTTTTGCGCCCATCAGGCGCTTGCCAAAACACCCCGTTCAGCGCCAAAACAAGTTTTAGTGCGCGCGAAACAGAGTGTCTGCAATCGCTGGCAACCGGTCTGCGCACTCAGCAAATTGCTCATAAAATGGAACTAAAACCGGTTACGGTAGAATTTCATTTCCGCAAGGCCCGCCAAAAGCTCGGGGTCAGTACCAGAGAACATGCTCTGGCCAAAGCCCTCTCTTTTGGCCTGATTTCGCTTTAGAAAATTGCGGGACTGACAATTGAATCGGCAGACCCGTTGGCAATTACCGAGCTTGTATTCAAGCAATTCGAAATCTTATGAATTTCAATAATTTCCGCCGTGATCTAAAGTTAATCTCCGTCAGATTAAATAGGTGAATGGGGAGCAGGACCGCCAATTTTTGGATTTAGCACAACTCGGGTACCGACCTTAACTTTTTCATAAAGTTCAACGATCTGCGTATTGACCAGACGGGCGCAGCCATTGGAGACCGCACCGCCAATTGTCCTGGGGTTATTGGTACCGTGCAAACGCAAAAGTGAATCACGACCTGATCCTGTATAAAGATACATGGCACGAGCACCCAATGGATTATCGAGACCACCCGGCATACCATTTCTAAATTTATTGTATAATTCAGGCTCACGTTGCAGCATCGCAGGGGACGGGGTCCAGCGCGGCCATTCCTTCTTTACGCCTACACGAAATATTCCCGGATGGTACAAATCATCCCTGCCAACACCAGTGACATAGCGAATGGCCCGGTTATCGGGCATTGTCCAATACATAAAAAATTTATTCGGATCCACATGAACTTCCCACGGGGCAAATCCATCATTTATCTTGACTATGCGGGGCATATGGGCCGGGGGCAGATCATAATCGGGTATCAAAGCATCTTTGCCATTATCAGCTCTTGAAGCCAAAGCCTGATTTGAAGACATAAGGCCAAAGGATCCGGCAGCCAGGCCGGTTGTTATAAAATTGCGACGGTTTAACATTATAAAATCCGTTTTTGTTATGAGCGGCAGAGCCGTTATGGAAAAGTGTAACTTAAGCCATAGATAAAATTATTTGAATTTGCCAATAAACTTTTCGTAAAGCTGGCCATAATCTTCAATAATTTGCTTAAATCGCGTAATAAATCCCACAATATCAACAAAACACGGATTTGGACAACACGGACTTGGGCAATACGGACTTAGGCAATAAAGAATCACACAAATATTTGGTAGCGGGAGAGGGACTTGAACCCCCGACACGCGGATTATGATTCCGCTGCTCTAACCAGCTGAGCTACCCCGCCCCGATTTGGGAATGTTTTATAATATTTTATAACAGGTTTTTTCGAAAAACCTGCCCGGCAATCAAACCAGTTTTTTTAAGTCATAAAACACGTTGGCGTGTCTTAAGTTCACACCCCTTTTCTGTCAAGCGGCATTTGCTTTTACCTTGTTATCAAAATTAAAAAAACGCGCACCGAACATATTGCCGGTGCGCGTCGTATTACAGTCGAGCGGAGGGAAAAACGACTGCCCCAAACTTTTATTTGTCGCCGCTGATTGCCGCTGCCAGATCGATCAGGCGAATAAATTCAGCCCGATAACCAAATTGATCATCTCCACGTGCTCCGGCAGCCAATGTCTTGATGTCTGCATAGGACATATCGCCCCCATATACCGAGCCGCGCAATTTCTGCCCGAACGCTGCAACCGCAATAGCAAACCTTGTATCAATGCTGGCATCCGCCATATTTTGCTGAACCATATCCCTGGTTATTGGCACCTCGATAAGCTTTGAAACATCCCCATCGGGTTCTTTATAGCGCAATTTGAAGAACCCGATTTCATTTGGATTGCTTACGCCGGTATTACTTGCGCTGACACCAACTTCACCACCGTCCAGCACCACAGTTTCCCCATAGCGCAATGGGTCGATCAGTGAGTTTTCAGCGCCCACCGGGGTCAGTTCATAAAGCGCTGTTACAGAATGCCCCGCCCCGATTTCTCCAGCATCAACCTTGTCATTGTTAAAGTCTTCACGGTTTAAAGCGCGGGTTTCATAACCGATCAGGCGGTATTGGGCGATAAGTGCCGGATTAAACTCAATCTGGATTTTTACATCCTTGGCAATGGTGGTCAGGGTTGAGCCGATTTCTTCAACCATGACTTTTTGTGCTTCGCTAAAGCTATCGATGTAATAGGCGCTGCCATTACCGTTCTGGGCCAGTGTCTGCATCAAAGCATCATTTAGATTGCCAGTGCCAAACCCAAGTACCGAAAGAAATGTTCCCGATTGGCGCTTGGTTTCAATGAAGCGTTTTAGTTCGGTCTCTGAAGATATACCCACGTTAAAGTCACCATCGGTGGCCAGCAAAACCCGATTGACAGAACCTTCAACACTTGCCTGCTCGGCCAAAGCATAAGCCAGTTCAATTCCCGCCGCTCCAGCAGTTGATCCACCGGGATGCAGATTATTCAATGCTGCCAAGATGGTGGCTTTATCCGAAGCAGGAGTTGGTGCCAAAACCATGCCCGCCGCCCCCGCATAGGTAACGATTGAAACCTGATCATTTTCATTGAGCTGGTTTACTGCCAGCGCAAATGCCTTTTGCAGCAAGGGTAATTTGTCGGGTGAACTCATCGAGCCCGAGGTATCAATCAGAAATACCAGGTTTACCGGCTGACGCTCGCTGGCAGGTGGCACATAGCCCTCAATGCCAATCCGCAACAACTGATTGGCCACATTCCACGGGCTTGGAGTAATTTCCATCTGGGGGGCAAACGGATTGTCAAGATTTTGTGGCGTTGCATAATCATAAGAGAAATAATTGACCATCTCTTCAATTCGAACTGCCTGCGGATCTGGCAAACGCCCCTCGTTTAATGCCCGGCGAATATAGGCATAAGAGGCGGTGTCCACATCAATAGAAAAGGTTGAGACGGGTTCCTCAGCAACAGATTTGATAGCGCCTTCCTCAAAAGCGGCAAAGCGATCATTATTCGTTTGTATTTGTTGCAACCGCGCCCGATCCGCATCACTAAATTGATCAACCGGCGGCGCTGGTGCAATCAATCCACCAACTGGTAGCGGAGAGATGGAAGCAGGGGCGGCAAATCCATCTGCAACTTTTTCCTGCATTTGAGCCCGGTTTACCCCTAAATCCTGTTGAACAATATTTTGCGGAGGCGCAATTGCTTCACTGGCCAGGCTTGAAATATTTTCATCGCTTCGTTCCTGCCTTGCATCATTTCCAAACACCAGTTCCTGTTCTGCCACAGGGGTAGAAACAGGAGCAGGATTTGTCACAGGGCCAGAATCTGTAACCGAAATAGGATTTGGCTGTTCCACAACAGCGGTTTCCACATTGGTCCGGGCGCCAAAAGTAATTGGGGTCAATGCGGTGTTTTGATATAAAACCCACCCCAGCGGCAAAACCAGCAATCCGGTTAAAGTTGCAGCGATGGGAAAGCGAGCGTTCATTGGAGCCTTCATGGTGATAAATCCTTTTATCCAGTTGATTGTGGATATAGGACGCTCCCCATCGTCAGTTCCTTTGGTCGCAGTTGAATTATTTTTATTTTTCTCTTCGGCACCGGCAATTTTATGATCAAATTCTCCATCATATTCTTCCATGGCAAGCGCCAGCGCTTTTTGTCGCGCATCACTGCCAGCGTCAGGAATTTTAATGTCGCTTAGCGATTTTAATCGTTTTTCATCCATCAGAATTTCTCACAATAATTTCTTCAGGTTTTTTTTAGCCGCATGAACATGCCCGGAAACCGTAGCTTCCCTGCAATCCATTATCAGCGCACACTCGGCATGGGTTTTTTCTTCCCCATAGACCAAAAGCATGGCATCGCGCTGGCGCTCGGGCAGGCTTCGAACCGCAGCCCACAATTCATTCCTTAACGCGCTTTGCTCCTGATCCGGTGCCATCTGGTCAGGGGAAATTTCTTTTAATTCGTTGGCCCCTTTTCTCTGGCGCATTCGCTTGCGCTGCATATCATGCACCGCGTTGATCACCACCCGATAAAGCCATGTGGAAAATGCTGCCCGCCCATCATAGCTCTTTATAATGCGAGCCAGCTTCACGCAGATATCCTGAGCCAGGTCTTGCGCATCCTCATGATTTCCGCACCATTTGAACGCAGTGGCAAAAATAAAATCATATTGCTTCGCCACCAGCTCGCCAAAAGCACTGCGATCACCTTTCGCCGCCCGACTGGCAAGCTCTTTCATAACTTCACCGGCAGCTGAAGAAATATCAGAACCTTTATTGACGACAGCCACTGCTGGCATGGGTTTTTCGCTCAACTTTTATCTTTCAATTAAAGGTTAGACGTCTGAAGCCAGCAATTCCTTTGGTTGCGATAGAAAACTTTTTTATGACTAGGCTTACCCTGAATAGGGTCCCTGACCAGGGCTAAGCGGCATGAGCGGCCGGAACCGCCTCGGCGATAAACCCACCGCCTAAAACCTGAGCCTGGCTGTCATCATCCCCATAGAACACGCAGGCCTGCCCCGGAGAAATTCCATATTCACCGGCAATCAGAGTGACAAAAATCTCCCCATCACGCATTAACAATACCGCTGATTGCGGAGCGCGGGTCGAGCGAATTCTCGCCTCGATCTGCAAACCATTGCCGCTGGCAAGTTTTTCCAATCCTTTTGCCCCAAGCCAGTTCACATCCCGAAGGCGAACCGTATAAGTTTTCAAAGCCTCATGGGGACCAACCACCACCTGGGCTGTTTTAGGATCAAGCGCCACCACATAAAGTGGTTCGCCAACAGAAATTCCAAGCCCACGGCGCTGCCCGATAGTATAATTGGCAACTCCCTTATGTTGACCAAGAATTTTACCGTTCAGATCAACAATGTCCCCCACCCGCATGACTTCTGGGTGCATTTTTGCAATCACATCCGCATAGCGCCCGCCGGGCACAAAACAAATATCCTGACTGTCATGTTTATCGGCAATATCCAGACCCATTTCCCGCGCCATTTCGCGCACCTTTGCCTTGCTCATTCCACCCAGCGGAAACCGTAAAAATTCCAACTGCTCAGGGGTGGTGGCAAACAGGAAATAGCTCTGGTCGCGCTCACTATCCAGCGGGCGCAACATCTGACGCTGCCCATCAATAAGTTTAGATTGAATATAATGACCAGTAGCCAACGCCGCCCCGTTTAGGTCTTTGGCAACCTTCATCAGATCATTAAATTTAACCGTCTGATTACAGGTGATGCAGGGCACCGGGGTTTCACCCTTTGCATAGGCATCAGCAAACGGGTCAATCACCGCCTTTTTAAAACGTTCCTCGTAATTGAGCACATAATGGGGGATATCAAGCATTGCTGCGACGCGCTTGGCATCGTGAATATCCTGCCCGGCACAACAAGCCCCCTTGCGATGCACCGCTTCCCCATGATCATAAAGTTGCAGGGTAACCCCTATTACATCATAGCCCTGCCCGGCCAATAATCCCGCCACCACAGAACTGTCCACTCCCCCGGACATAGCAACTACAATCCGACAGTCCTTTGGCTCACCCGCAAGACCAAGACTGTTCAGATTATTGGGGTTTTTAATATCATTATTCATCAATCTCTCCATTAAAATGGGTTCAAGGCCCAATCCAATCAGGACTGTTTATCTGAAAATATCCCCAAGCACAATTAGGAACGCAAATAGGCACAAATTGCCCATGCTGGCGCAAATTTTGCCCCTCCAGCTGCAGTGTCTCCAAATAAAAAATCTATTTCATTTTGCTTAACCTACTGAAAAAACATCATATTTTTATAAAACAACAAACTGGCAAGCTATTTGCATTGTATGAGGGCAGACAGTTGCGTCAAAAATCATTGCTCGCTCTGTAAAGTTTAGGAAACCGGTTTTGAGCCAAATGTTAAACATTGCTGCATCGACAGGACAGATTGGTAACTCTGCAATGCCCGGTGCTGGCAATGGAGCATCCGGTGCAAACGCTCCTGAGGGCCTGTTTTCGGCTCTGGTTTCTTTATTATCTGGCACCGAGGCAAATACTGACGCTGCAATCGGGCAATCAGGCAATGGCACGCCCACCCAAACTTCTCAAATGTGGCTTAACCTTCAGGCAGGAGATGAAGCCCTCTCGTTTAATTCTCAAGCCTTGAATTCTGCCATAAACCCTCAAGATCTGTTTGGACAAATCCCCGGATTGGCGAACGGGTTGCAAATTGATCAGCAAGTTCTTCAGCAGGTTCTTGGCCAAGGCCTTAACGGCATTGTTAACACTGCAACTGCCACCGATACCCCAAGCCAGATTGCCGCCCTGGGCAATACAATATTGAACATTCAGGAAACTTTGCAACAATCTGGTTTGCAAAACGGAACGCCAGCTCAACAGGCACCAAATTCCAGCCAGACAACACCCCAAACCTCTCAAGCGCAATTGCTTTCTCTGATGGCGCAAAGTGATCAGGCTAATCTGAATGCCAATGGCCAAAATCCTAACGGGCAAAACACCACTACGCAAAACGCAACACGCGAAATGGCTCAAACAAATGCCAACCAACTGGTCAATGCCCAGCAGATTGCAACCCAGTTATCCGGCAACCAACAAGGTTTAAATACCCCCCTTACCCCGGAACAAATCGCTTCTCGCGATCCACTTGCATCAGATCTTCAGCGCCAGCTTTCAACCAGTACTGAACTAAATCAGGCCCGCAATGGAATTCAAAGCGCAAATGCCACCAATTCCGGCCCCCAGACCCCTCTTAATTTAGCCGCTGGCCAAAGCCAGTTGCCCTTTGTTCAAACCCGTCAAATTCTCACCAGCGGTGATCCGATGACGATTGCTCAAGCCCCAGCGCAAGGAGCAGTTCAGAGCGAACAGGCCCCAATGCTTCGCCCCTTGCAGGCAAGTTATCCTTCAAATCCCATAAACCTGTCCAATATGGCAATTGAGATAGCGCGCAATTTCAACGCCGGTGTAAATCGTTTTCAAATCCGCCTTGATCCGCCCGAACTGGGCCGCATCGACATACGTATGCAAATCGACGATGGGGGAAATCTCAACGCTCGACTAACTGTGGAACGTCCCGATACTCTTGAATTTTTGCAGCGCGATGCCCGCGCTCTTGAACGCGCACTGGCCCAGGCAGGGCTGGATAATTCGCGCACCAATCTTGAATTTGAGCTTAAAGATAATCCATCCGGCGGACAGGATCAGAACGATCAAAATCCCGATTCAAATCCAGATTCCAACGATAATAACAAGCAGATTGACCCCGTTTCAGACCCCACAATGATTGCGGCCTATAAGGGAAATGTATCCCCGGCCGGCATTTCAATTTGGGTATAGAGCGTTTTCAGGATAAGTGGAGTCCGGTTATCCGGTTCGAAAACGCGATAAAACAAAGACTTAGAGCATAGGTTTTGATTAAAATAAAAACCGGAAGTGTTCTAGACAAAACTTAGGAGAATAAATATGGACACCGGTGCAGTTCACCTGGCCAATGGCGCCAACACAGCTGGCAATGTTTCTGCCCTGACCGGCTCAAGCCGTTCCATTGCTGATAATTTCAATACGTTTTTATCTCTGCTTACCACCCAGTTGAAAAACCAGAACCCGCTTGATCCACTGGATACAAACCAGTTCACCCAGCAAATGGTACAGTTCACCTCGGTGGAGCAGCAGTTAAAAACCAATGAATTTCTTAAAACCCTGGCTGCGTCGGCTCAAAACGCCACAAATACCGAAGCGGTATCATTTATCGGCAAACAGGTAACGGCCGCAGGCGCCAGTGCTGAACTTTCCAATGGCAGCGCATCCTGGGAATATTCCCTAAATCGCACGGCCTCAGATACGACGATAACCATTCGTGACAGCAACGGGGCAATCGTTCACACCGATGAAACTTCTCTGGCCAGCGGCACCGGCAATTTCAGCTGGGACGGAAGAGATGCTGCTGGCAATCAACTTCCTGACGGCAATTATTCCATCACCATCAATGCCCGCGATGGCAATGGATCCTACGTTCCCGTTACCACCCAGGTTACAGGATTAGTTAGCGGCGTTGATCTTTCCGGAAACACCCCAATTCTTCTTGTAGGTGGAGCGCAGGTAAATATGAGTTCCGTTCTATCTGTTCAGGCTGCTGCTACAAGTTAGGCTCAGGACCTGTTATTTACCAGTTCAGTTATTTTATTTTATTGCAAAATATTGCTCCATTTTGGTTCAACAGGCACTTAAAATACCTGTTGAATGGCTCCATCGGCACAAAAAAACCTTCAAAAAGGCGCGGAATCCTCACAAAAACTCAAACCCTTAACCAAGCGTAACCAGCGGCTTAGGCAATTCTTAAGTCAAATGCTCTAGGTTGAACCTACCTAAGGTCAAGTTGAGTTTGTGAGTAGTATGACCGTACAAATGCGTCCAAGAGTAAAATATGTAATCGGCCCTGATGGCAGTCCGTTAACGATTGCCGATCTGCCGCCCCCCACCACCCGCCGCTGGGTTATCCGGCGCAAGGCTGAAGTTGTCGCCGCTGTTCGCGGAGGTCTTTTGTCCCTTGAGGAGGCATGTACACGCTATACATTAAGCGTGGACGAGTTTCTCAATTGGCAGGCTTCCATCGATAAGCACGGGCTTGCAGGTCTTAGAACCACATGGATTCAGCATTACCGCGAAAGCTGATCAGGTCTAACCCTCATTTTTAGCACATTTATTTTTCTCCCCTCTTTCATCACCACAGGGGGAGGAAAATTGTGCCTGCACAACTTTTTTTTTGCCATATATTGCCTTGGTTTAACCATTGCAAGCGCAAAATTTTGCCGCAATTATCATTTCTGCCCAAAATGTTAATACTCTGTTTACCATACACTAGGTAATTTTTGCCCACCTCGACATTTGTTCGCGGGTTATTAAAATTTTGGTTTGGGCAAAAATATGGAAAATGTAACTGGAGTTATGCAGCGATTGGGCCTGGCCCGGCTGGCGGCAATGGTAGTGGTTGCGGTACTTTTGCTTGGTTTCTTTGGATTTTTAATATTTCGCGCCACCTCTCCACAGCTGGCCCCGCTTTATACCGGTCTTTCATTTGAAGACAGCTCGGCAATAGTTTCCCAGTTGCAATCCTCCGGCACAACTTATGAATTGCGCGGCGAAGGCGATACGATTTTGGTGCCCCGCGATCAAATCACCGCCATCCGCATGAACCTTGCAGCAGACGGTCTTCCCACCAACGGTCAGGTTGGTTATGAAATTTTTGACAATCAAAGCACCCTTGGTGCCACCTCCTTTGTGCAGGATGTAAACCTTATTCGAGCCATGGAAGGTGAACTGGCCCGCACAATTTCCTCATTGGCAAGAGTTCGCACCGCCCGCGTGCATCTGGTTTTACCCAAGCGCGAACTGTTTCGCCGCGAACGGGTTGACCCCACAGCTTCTATTACCCTTGGCGTTCGCGGCAATCTTTCTTCAAGCGAAATCAACGCTATTCAATATCTGGTGTCATCGGCAATTCAGGGTATGAGCCCATCTCAGGTGTCAATCATTGATGATTCAGGACGTTTACTGGCCGCCGGTAACGGGTCAGAAGATCAAGGTGTTGTCGCCTCAGATATGTATGATCGCTCCATTGCCCTTGAATCACGTTTGCGCAACGAGCTGGAAGAGCTGGTCGGCAATATCGTTGGTGCCGGAAGGGTCAGAGTGCAGGTTTCCGCAGAGCTTGAACTCAACCGCACCACCCAAAGCACTGAAACCTATGATCCCGAAGGTCAGGTCGTGCGCTCCACTCAAACCCGCGAGGTCGCCAATTCTTCGGTTGGTGCCAATGATGGCGGAGCCGTTAGCATTGGCAATGAGCTTCCCGGTGCAACCCCCGTGAACGGTGCCGGAACTGGCGCAAGTGATCAGGCTTCAACTACCGAAGAAACTATTAATTATGAAATTTCCAAATCCACCCAGACCCAGATTTTTGAAGCCGGTGCCGTAAAGCGCCTCTCGGTCGCCGTACTGCTTGATGGCATCTATATAGACGATGGCAATGGGGCATCAACCTATCAACCCCGCACTGAAGAACAGCTGGCTCAGATTTCAGCGTTAGTTAGCAGCGCCATTGGCTTTAATGCCGAGCGCGGCGACCAGATTGAAGTGACCAACCTGCAGTTTGCCGAGCGCGCCGACCTTGCCGCCATAGGCACTGAGGGACCATCCCTGTTTGATTTCACCAGAGATGATCTGATGTCTGCAGCTGAAATGCTGGTAACCCTGCTCATATCCATAGCATTGATCCTGTTTGTCATGCGCCCCCTGCTCAAAAGGGTTTTGGAGCCTGAAGAGCCCCTGCCCCTGGCTGATTTAACCGCCGATGGCAGCGCCCAGATGAGTGCAGAGATGGCAATTGACGCGGCAACCGGTGGTGGTGGAGCTGCCAATGAAGGCCCCGATATTATGGGAGATGCAAGATCCCATGGAGAGGCCCAGACCCGCACATTGGCAAAAGTGGGAGATCTTGTAGGTGAGCATCCAAAACAGGCCAGCGTGATCGTGCGTGACTGGCTCAATCAGGCGGCTTAGAGAAAAATGGCAGATAACCAATTGGCAGATCAGTCTCAAGAAAACTCCGCTCTGGTAGTTGGCGACGCAGAATCTCGCGATCTGAACGGGGCCGAGAAAGCCGCCGCGTTGCTTTTGGCTCTGGGACCTGACTATGGCAAACCGATTTTTGAAGAACTTGACGAAATGGAAATTCGTCAGCTTTCACGGGCCATGTCCAATCTGGGCCCGATTACCCAGGAAATGCATGATGCCCTTATGGTCAATTTTGTCACCACTTTATCATCCAACGGCTCCATTTCTGGCAACTCTGAAACCACAGAACGATTATTGCTTTCTTTCCTGCCTGGTGAGCGCGTTGATTCTATTATGGAAGAAATTCGCGGACCCGCCGGCCGCAACATCTGGGAAAAACTATCCAACGTTGATGAGGATATTCTCGCATCATATTTTAAAAGCGAATATCCTCAGACCGTGGCAGTGGTCATATCAAAACTAAATTCAGACCATGCCAGTCGAGTGCTGGCGGTGCTGCCCGAAGAATTGGCCATGGACGTGGTCCAGCGCATGCTCTCGCTCGAGCCGGTGCAAAAAGAAATTCTGGAAAAAATTGAAAGCACCCTGCGTTCTGAATTTATGTCCACTCTCTCCCATACCCAAAAGCGCGACAGCCACGAATTGATGGCTGATGTTTTCAACTCCTTTGACCGCCAGACCGAAACTAGGTTTTTAACCGCCCTTGAGGAGCTGGATCGGGAAGCATCTGATCGCATCAAGGAATTGATGTTTACCTTTGATGATCTGGTAAATCTGGATGCAAGTGCCATTCAGGCCCTGCTTCAGGCTATGGATCGCAATGACCTGACGATGGCTCTTAAAGGGGCCAATGATCAGGCCAAGGAATTGTTCTTTTCCAACATGTCTGCTCGAGCCGCAAAAATGGCCAAGGATGATATGGAAGCCATGGGCCCGGTCCGGCTTTCAGATGTTGATGAAGCCCAGGGTCGCATGGTCAACGCTGCCAAAGATATGGCAGCAAGGGGCGAAATAATCATCTCCAAAGGTTCTTCAGACGAGGAGATGGTAGGATGAATTCAACTGCCGCCACGCCCCAAAAATTTGCCTTTGATCTCGACATGAGCCAGGACAATCAAAATTCCCGCCTTATCGGGGAGGTAGAGCTTAGCGACATGCTGCGCGACGCTGAAGAAAAAGGCTATAAAAAAGGACTGGTTGATGGCGAAAACAGCGCCGCCAACCGTAACGCTGCCAATCTGGTTAAAGCCACCTCAGACCTTGCCAAACGCACCATGGCAATTGCCAAAACATCCGACGACAACCAAAAGCAAATTCTCCATGATGCAGCCCTTCTCGGGGTCAGCACAGGCCGCAAACTTGCCGCAAACCTGATTGCCAGATTTCCCTTAAGCGAAATCCGCGCATTGATTGGGGAGTGTCTGTCATCTCTTGAAAGCGTGCCTCATCTGGTAATTCGCTGCCATCCCGATCTGGCCAACGCCATAGAAGTTGAAGCAAAAAAACTTATGTCAACCAGTGGTTTTGATGGTCGTCTGATCATCATGGGCGAGCCGGAAATCCTGCTTGGCGATGCAAGGCTGGAATGGGTAAATGGCGGACTTGTGCGCGACATGGCCAAAATTTCCAGCCAGATTGACCAGCATGTAAAATCCTTTATCGAAGCGCAAAATGCAAAAACTTTTCCCCCAACAGGTCTACCAACCACGGAGAATGATCAATGAGCGATGATGATATGGACCTGCCCGAGATGACCCCATCTTCCCAAGACGAAAAGTCGCTGGAAAATGCAGCCGATGATTTGGTGCTTCAGGAAATGCAAGCTACTCAAAAGTCAGACCCCGAACCGCCGACCGAAAAATCAGTTGCCGATCTTGAAGCAATATTTGATGTACCGGTCAGGGTCTCTGTCATCCTGGGCCGCTCAAAAATTCCGGTGGCTGATTTGTTGAAAATGGACATCGGTACGGTTGTCGAACTGGACCGTCAGGTCGGGGAAGCCATAGAAATTTATGTGAATGACAGGCTGATTGCCCGTGGAGAAATAGTACTGGTGGAAAACCGGTTGGGTGTCACCATGACCGAAATTATTAAAGCTGCGTAAAAACAGCTTTTTTAGGAAAAGGAAATTAAAATGCGATTGCTGATTGTGGGACCACTGGATGGCCAACTGAGTGAAGCAACAAAACTTGCAATGGATGGCGGGGCAAAAGTTGCCCATGCCCCCTCAGTGGATATTGCCATCGCTTCCCTGCGCGCGGGCAAGGGTGCGGATTTATTGCTGGTTGATGTGATGGTGGAAATTCCCCGCCTGATCAAAACCCTTGAAAACGAGCATATTTGCGTCCCCGTCGTCGCCTGTGGCACCCAGACCAACGCCGCCGCCGCCGTTAATGCCATTCGGGCCGGAGCCAAGGAATATATCCCCCTTCCCCCCAATGCAGAATTGATTGCCGCAGTAATAGCAGCCGTTGCCAGAGAAAGTTCGGATTTTCTTTATCGCGATCCGGCAATGGAAGCATTGATAAAACTTACCGATCAGGTTGCCCCCTCCTCCGCCTCCGTATTAATCACCGGCGAAAGCGGCACCGGCAAGGAAGTTTTGGCAAAATATCTGCACGCCCGTTCTGCAAGAGCCTCCAAACCGTTCATTTCCATAAACTGTGCAGCGATTCCCGAAGCATTGCTTGAAAGTGAGCTTTTTGGCCACGAAAAAGGTGCTTTTACCGGCGCAGTTGCCCGCCGCATCGGAAAATTTGAAGAAGCGAACGGTGGCACACTACTGCTCGATGAAATTTCAGAAATGGATGTACGCCTGCAGGCAAAACTGTTGCGCGCCATTCAGGAGCGCCTGATTGACAGGGTTGGTGGATCAAAGCCAGTTCCTGTTGATATTCGCATTGTTGCCACCTCCAACCGAAATTTAAACGAAGCGGTGAAAGAAAAAAGCTTTCGCGAAGATCTTTTGTTCCGCCTCAACGTGGTAAATCTGCAAATCCCACCCCTGCGCCAGCGCCCCGGAGACATAATTGCTCTGGCCGAATTTTTTGTTAAAAAATACTCCAAGGCCAACGGTATGGAGACACGTGAACTCTCCAAAAACGCCAAAAATGAATTGCTCAGAGCACCCTGGCCCGGCAATGTTCGTGAACTGGAAAATACCCTGCATCGGGCGGTATTATTATCCAGTGGCAAAACCATCGAACCGGAAGAAATTCGCATGCCGGACGGTTCGGGCCTTTGTGAAACCGCCAATACCCACTCCGTTGCCTCCGAGGCTGCCCAGACCGCCCAAAACGTCACCCATTCAATGGTTGGTCAAACCGTTGCCGATGTGGAACGCAATCTGATCCTTGATACGCTGGATCATTGCCTTGGCAATCGCACCCATGCCTCAAATATTCTTGGGATTTCAATCCGTACCCTGCGCAACAAACTAAATATTTATGCTCAGGATGGCGAAACAATCACCGAGCCAAATTCTCAACGCCAAAGCGCCGCCTAACAATAATTTTCACCACCCCCGAAACAAGGTTTGGGATTGGTCCTCTTTTTTTAGATATTTTTTAGCAACACAATAAACTTAACCCAAAAAGGCAGCTGAATTGGTCGATACTTCCCAAAACCCGCAAACACCTGCCGGTCCAGGTAAAAAGGCATCCGGGTTTCCGTTTCCTTCTATGAACACCATAATAGACCTGTTCAAACAGTCAGATATTGCTCTGGCCGTCGGTGTTATGGGCATTATCGTTGTCCTGATACTTCCCCTGCCACCGTTTATGCTCGATATGCTGCTGGCGATTTCCATAGTATTTTCCGTGCTTATTCTAATGACTGCCCTGTTCATTCAAAAGCCCCTTGAATTTTCTATTTTTCCAACTGTTCTTCTGATTGCCGCCATGTCCAGACTGGCCCTGAATCTTGCCTCAACCCGGCTTATTCTTTCTGAAGGACATACCGGGCCGGGGGCTGCGGGTAATGTTATTGAAGCGTTTGGCAATTTTGTCATGCGCGGCAATTTCGTTATCGGCATCATCGTATTTGCTATTTTACTTATCGTAAATTTCATCGTTATCACCAAAGGTTCCGGCAGGATCGCAGAAGTTGCGGCCCGCTTTACCCTTGATGCCATGCCCGGCAAACAAATGGCCATCGACGCCGATCTTTCCGCCGGGCTGATCGAAGAAAATGAAGCGCGCCAGCGCCGCAAGGACCTTGAAGACGAAAGCTCGTTTTTCGGGGCCATGGATGGTGCATCAAAATTTGTTCGTGGAGATGCCATTGCCGGATTGTTGATCACATTTATCAACGTAATTGGCGGCATAATCATTGGCGTTGGCCAACAGGGCTTAAGCTTTGGTGAAGCTGGCGCAAATTATACCCTGTTAACGGTTGGCGATGGTCTTGTTTCCCAGATACCGGCCCTTATCGTTTCAACCGCCGCCGGTCTGCTGGTTTCAAAGGCCGGTATTTCAACTTCAGCCGACAAAGCCCTTGGCGAACAGTTTACCCGCTATCCGCGCGCCCTTGGTGTTTCAGCTGTGGTAATGGGAATTATGGCGCTGCTGCCCGGCATGCCTGTCATTCCGTTTCTGGCCCTTGCCGGCGGCATCGGATATCTGGCCTATAAGGCATCAAAGAAAAAGGAAAAAGCCTCAAAGGTCGCCGAAGTCAAAAAGGTCAGCAAAGAAAAGGCCAAGGATGCCCCGGCACCGGAAGCACCTATTTCCGACAGTTTGAAAATTGACGAGCTAAAACTCGAACTGGGCTATGGCCTGCTCTCAATGGTCAAGGAAGATGCCAATGGCAATGACCGCTTAACAGAACAAATAAAAGCCCTGCGTCGTCAACTTGCCATGGATCTTGGATTTTTGATGCCTTCTGTTCGGATAATGGATAATATTCAGCTCCAGCCCAACGATTATAATATCAAGATCAAAGAAGTTGAAGCTGGCAAGGGCGCGGTATTCCCCGAACAGTTGATGGTTATGGACCCTAATGGGGGCCAGATCACCCTGCCCGGAACCCACACCACCGAACCAACCTTTGGCCTGCCCGCCACATGGATTGAAAAAGCCCTGCGCGATGAAGCAGAGGTAAATGGCTATACGATAATTGATGCCTCAACGGTGATTTCAACTCATCTGACCGAAGTATTGCGAGCCAATGTTGCCGAATTACTTTCCTATGCCAATGTGCAAAAACTGCTCTCAAAACTGGGACCGGATGAGCAAAAGCTTGTCGAGGATCTGGTGCCCCAGCAAATTTCGGTTTCCGCCATTCAACGGGTATTGCAGGCTCTTCTAAATGAGCGCATTTCAATCCGCGATCTGGCAACAATTTTAGAAGGCATTGCAGAAGTTGCCGGCGCCGGACTTACCCCCGCCTCAATTGCCGAACATGTGCGCTCAAGACTTTCGCGCCAGCTTTGCGCCGCAGCCTCCAGCCCCGATGGCACATTGCCCCTGCTCACCCTTTCCCCCCAGTGGGAGCGTGATTTCCATGATGCCATGGTCGGTGAAGGTGATCAGCGCCATCTGGCCATGGCACCATCCAAATTGCAGGAATTCATTGCAGCCATTCAAAATTCCTATGAAAAAGCCGCCCAGGCCGGGGAACTACCGGTGCTGATAACTTCGCCTTCAATCCGACCCCATGTGCGCGCCATAATCGAGCGCTTCCGTCCGCAAACGGTGATTATGAGTCAAAACGAAGTGCACCCAAGGGCACGTTTAAGAACAGTTGGAAGTGTTTAGGCTCATGTACGCTTGTCAAATTCTCTGCCGCTGCCTAAAACTGCCCTAACAAAAAAAGGCAGGCACAAATCCATGATCACCACCGGCGTAATTCTTGGGCGTTTCATGCCCCCCCACGAGGGTCATGTGGCGCTGATCCGCACTGCATCCTATCTAGTGGACAGGCTGACCATTGTGCTCGCCACTTCCGATAATGACCCCATTCCCCCCGCCGTGCGCAAGGGTTGGATGGAGGAGCTTTTCCCCGAATCCGTGGTGATCGTTGCCAATAATGGCGCTAAACCGCTGCCCGTTGAACACACTGACTGGGCAAAAATCATTCGCGGGTTTCATCCTGAAAAAATTGATCGGGTGATCGGGTCTGAAGATTATCTTGTGATTTTGGCCAAAGCCCTCAACGCCCAGCATTTTATTCTTGATCCCATGTGGATGGCCTATCCTGCCAACTCCATTGACATCCGGCAGGAGCCATTTGAGCATTGGGAATCCATACCCGATCAGGTGCGGCCGTATTTTCAAAAACGCTTAACGATGATCGGCCCTGAAAGTACCGGAAAATCCCATATGGCCGATTTTTTAGCCCAAAAATTTGGCGGTCCCTATGTTCCTGAATATGGTCGCCCCTACGAAAAATTTCGTACCCCCGGTGATTATCGTGCCGAGGAATTACATTTTATCGTTGATGGCCATGTGGCCCACAGAAAAACTCTGGCCATGAAAGCCGGACCCATATTGTTTGAGGATACCGACCCGTTGCTTACCGCCGTCTGGGCCGAAATGCTGCTTGATCGCTCTTTGCCCGGTCTTGAGAAAGCAATTGAATTACCCGACCATTATCTGCTGCTTGATGCAAATGCCCCATGGGAGGATGATCCCCTGCGCTACTTTGGCAGGCAGGATTTGCGCGACAAATTCTTCACCAAAATCAAGAGCAAGCTCGACCAGTTTGGAGCCAACTATACGTTGATTTCAGGCGATTGGGCTGAACGCGAGGCTCAGGCGATTTCCGTGGTTGAAAAGATGCTGAAAAATTAGCTAAGCAAATGCCCAATATCAGGGTTTTGCCAAACGCCAGACACCGTTCTTCCCGTCACCATTAATGTCACCAATATTGGCATCACCGATAAAACGATAAAGCGGTTGTCCCTTAAAGGCTATCTGCATACTGCCATCATTGCGCTCAAACAATGTATAATTTTCACCAAGTTCCGCACCGGCATCCAACAAGGCCGGTGGCCAGTTTACGGCGCACTCATCATAGCAATTGGAGACGTTGGCCTCATCTTTATCGAAGAAATACAAAGACATATGCTGCTCGTTCATCATAAAAACCTGCCCGCCCAATTCGCGTGAATGAACCAGATCATTACCATTTTCCATTGCCTGCACCGCACCGGTTGAAAAAACACCAAACCCGATAGCCGCAGCACCAATAAGCAGTTTTTTATTCATACGCATTTTATTCTCCCGACAATTTACATTCTAAAAGCTTCATGTGTTCAAAACATTTTTCCTGCCCAAAAGCAAAAAACATTTTAGTGATGTTGGCATTGTTCAATCAGCACTATTTGCAACATTGGGGTGAGAAGGGATAAAATATCTGCGCCAGATATTTTTCAGCTCGCGGAAACGATTTTGAGGTGGCAAACAGCCCGATAAAATCCGGTGTTGCTTTTTTCTTTGGCAGGTAAAATGTGCCAAAAATCTGATCCCAGATAACCAGCGCCCGACCAAGATTTTTATTACCTTCACTGCTGGCGTTTGAATGATGCCAGCGATGCACCTGATTGGTATTCAAAACATAATTCAACCAGCCAAAATTAAAATCAATGTTTGAATGTTGCAACAAAAGCAGCGGTAAAGTCAGCGCCGTATAACCAAGAATTGCCTCTGGAGAAAAGCCCATCAGCAGCACAGGAACGATCATAAATATATGATTGAAAATATGGTTGAACGGATGAAAACGAAAATTGTTCAACGTGTGCATCCGTTCAGGACTATGGTGCATGGCATGCAATGACCAGAGCCAACCTATCTTATGATGCAAACGATGCGAGATATAAGAACCCAATTCGATCAGCAGCCCGACCAGAATAATTTGTGACCATAGGGGAAGATTTATGCTTCCCGGCACCCAGTTTGCAATCAATACCAACAGCAAAAACGGCGTGGCGCTTTTAAGCACAGAATCCAATATTCCAAAAATCACAATGGTCGATGTAATATCGCCTGAAAGATCACCCCGGTTTTTGTTCCAACTGGAATCAAACGGGTTTGAGCGCTCCAGAAAAATTGCCGCTAAAATTACAATAATGGCAAGGCCGGAAAGGATGATTTCCTGATTGGAATTTTGCAAAGTGAATATATAGGTCGCCATCATGATAGATGTCAGCAAGCCAAGAAGAGAGGTAGATTTAATGGTACTCATTTAATTTTTCCATTGTGCGGGTTGGGTGAATGATAGGGTTATGACTGGACGATCAGTCGGTTTTTTTACAACATTGCTCCATCAACGAATTCAAAACCGATTGCAGATAATTCAGATCCAGATGCAGACTGGTTGAAGTGCCGCTGGGCTCGCGTATAAGAATTTTTGCCTGCTCCATTTCCTGCAAATGATGGGACAGGGTTGAGGGGGGAATTTGTGTTGCCTTTTGCACCTCGCCGAATGTCATCGCGGCTGGCAGTTTATTGAGCAAAAACTCAAGAATACCAAGGCGCTTTTCATTGCCAAGAGCTGCAAAGGTTTTAGCGATATTTGATTTATTTGGATTTATCATTCTATTAAACTAGTTTATTCGAATAATGGAGTCAAGGCAACGAACCGGGCATCACGCCTACTATGCAACGGCTGAAATTTATCCTTCGTCATCATCCATTGTTACCCTTCGTCATTCCGGCGCAGCCCGCCGGCGCGAGGCAACAAGCGATCCGGGATCCGGGATCCGGGATCCAGCGGCGCAAGTCCTTGCGCCGATAACAAAACAAATACAAAGCTACAATGCCGTAGACACGGCATGCTGGACCCCGACCTTCGCCGGGGTGACAAGTGTCAATCGATTCTTTTAAACCAATCAAACCCATGTGCCAGTAGCATCTCGTCATACTCGCGCTTGACGCGAGTATCCAAGCACCTTTGCAACAATATATGGATGCTCGGATCAAGTCCGAGCATGACGAAAAAAACTCTGGACTGCTGCGTCACTTCGTTCCTCGCAGTGACGGATAAAAAACGATGGCTCATATCAAACACACAACATCCACCACCGTCATCCCGGACTTGATCCGGGATCCAGCGGCGCAAGTCTTTGCGCCAGTAGTGTACAGACTGGACCCGGCCGCCACCGCAAATGAAAACCATTCTTGACTTCATACTCGTTTACGACTATTACTACTCAAGCAGCAGTAAAGGAAAGCAAATGCCAGGAAAAATTGCAGTACTAATCGACGCGGAACTTCATAATGAACTTGTTCTTAGGACCCGAAGTAATGGGGATGTAACTCAGTACATTGAAGATCAACTTTTTAATTTCCTTGAGCGAACGGAAGGAGACGATGTTGTTTGGAGCAAAGAATATGCTGAAGAATATGCCGAGCTACATGAAAACAGCGAGCTTAGAAAATATGGAAATCCAGAGAAAGGTTATTTATGGCAAACTATCCTCTTACAAAATGGATCGAAACTCAAAATAACTTATAAAGGGCAAAATCATTTTGCCGAAATTATACATAGCAAAATCATTTACAATGGCAAAGAATATACACCAGCCCAATGGGCACGGCATGTTGCCAATAACACCAACAGAAATGCGTGGATGGATATTTGGGTGCAACCAGCCAACTCAAAAACATGGAAATGCGCAAATATACTTCGCTGGGAAGAGAAGGAAAGAAACCAATGAGTTTTATTATGAGTACGCACCTAAAATCTTGAAGGGCAAGGATCAGGACTAAAAATATCGTCCTGACGATAGGTGAAGGGTCTTTGGCAACTAAATAAGATGTTTCGGCTTCGCTCAACATGACATTTGGTGTATCACTCAATCCTCAATGTCACCCTGAGCGAAGCCGAAGGGTCTTAAGCAACAAGGGGGAAATGCTTCATTGCATTCACAACTAAAGAACTACGCACACCAACCCAACAAACACATAGACACTAGTGTCACTGCCGTAACAACCGAGCAACAATATCATCAAGTTGCTCAAGGGATTTATAATTGATGCTAACCCTGCCTTTATTGCCCTTATCATCAATAAAAATCTCAAAACCTAACGCATCGGAGAGGCGTTTTTCTAAGGCGGTGGTATTTGCGTCTTTTTGTGAGCCTTGCTTGGCTTTACGTACAACTACCTCGCCCTCCTTTTGGTGCAAAGCCTCTGCTTGACGCCCTGAAAGACCGTTAGTTATTATTTTTTTAGCTAATTT
>JAKISW010000007.1 GCA_021648375.1 Devosiaceae bacterium | reverse complement strand
TCCATTATAGGTAAACATGTATCCATGGGCCTGACTCTAGGGTCAGGACCTATTAAATTTATACATTCTGCGCCAGCATATTTTGTTCGTGAACAGGCGCAAAAGAGAAGTAAATCCAATGATTTTTGAGGTTTTGCAACGTATTCATGAACAAAATAGGCGGCGCCCGTTCGGGTTTAAAATATAGTATGCATCTAATGCAAATTGCAGTTCAATAAGGTGATAGACATGATTTTACTGCCATTTACCTTATTTGAATACTCTATTTCAAACAGAATTGTACGAATTTAACAGGTCCTGACCCTAACAGGATTATTCGCAACTTTTTAGGATTTTACAATGTTGAAACTGGATCATTTTGCTTTTGGCTGCCTCGACCTTGAGGATGGTGTAACGGCGTTGAGTGACTTGCTGGGTGCTGAGCCAGTTGTTCGGGCAAAGCACGAGTTGTTCAGCACTCATAACGCTTTGTGGCGTTTGGAAACTGATGACCATCCCATATACCTTGAATTGATTGCCATTGATCCAAAAGCGCCCGAACCGAAATCAAAACGCTGGTTTGGTCTGGATGATCCCGATATTCAACGTCGTTTGCAATCCGGGTTTCAGCTTCTGACATTTGTGGTCAATACTGATGATTTTGAGGGCGCACGAAAATATTTTTTTATGGATCCGGGTAGGCCGGTTGAGGTGCGCCGCAATGATCTGATCTGGCAATTCGGTTTGCATGAGGATGGCGGCCTGCTTGATATGGGGGCATTGCCTTATCTGATTGAGTGGGCACCGGGTCCGCGCCCGGTGGAGGGCATGGAACAGCAGAATATTCATGTTCTTGGTATTGGGGGCAGACGCATATCCAACCTTGATATGGGATTTGATTGTTCGGTTTTTCCAAGTCAGGCAAATCTTGAATTGTATCTGATGTCTGCACAAGGAAAGGAAATCCGGTTCACAAGCGAATGAAAACCAGCATAAGGGTTTTGACCGGGAGCAAATCCTCTCCTATAAACGCGCTCATATAACAGCATAACACTCCAAGGACGACAAAATGGCCGGTCATTCACAATTTAAAAACATCATGCATCGCAAAGGGCGTCAGGATGCCGTTCGTTCAAAACTGTTTTCCAAGCTGAGCAAAGAAATTACGGTGGCGGTAAAAATGGGCATGCCGGACCCGGATATGAATCCGCGCTTGCGCCTGGCAATGACTAATGCTCGCTCTCAATCCATGCCCAAGGACAATATTCAGCGCGCCATCAACAAGGCCAGCGCCACCGATGGGGAAAATTACGAGGATATCCGATATGAGGGATATGGACCGGGCGGGGTTGCGGTTATCGTTGAAGCCTTAACCGATAATCGCAATCGCACAGCATCTAATGTGCGGGCGATCTTTGGCAAGGCCGGGGGCGCGCTTGGAGAAACCGGATCTGTTGCCTTTATGTTTGAGCGGGTTGGAGAAATTATTTATCCCGTTGATGCGGGAGATGCGGATGCAATAATGGAGGCCGCAATTGAGGCGGGGGCTGAGGATGTGGATTCGGGGGATGAAAATCACATTATCTATTGTGCGTTTGAAGATATTAATGATGCTTCTAAAGCCTTGCAGGACGCTTTGGGGGAAGCCGTATCGGTTAACCCGATCTGGAAACCAAACTCCGGCACTCCGGTTGATGTGGGAAAGGGTGCATCATTGATGCGGCTTTTAGCAACGCTGGAAGATGATGATGATGTGCAAAAAGTTTATTCCAATGTGGAGATTTCCGAGGCGGATATGGAAAAAATTGCGGAAATGGAATAAAATATGTCTATTTACCTGATCCGCCATGCGCAATCCGAATTTAATGCGGCCTATGGAAAAATTATGCGCGATCCGATGATATTTGATGCACCCTTGTCTGATCTGGGCATAACGCAAGCCGTTGAGGTGCGGGACGAGGTGGAGCGGCTGAATCTAAAAAATGTAATTGTTTCGCCATTGACCCGAACCCTTGAAACGGCGGAGCTGATTTTTCAGCGCTCATTGCCAACCAAAGTCAACGCGCTGGTGCGGGAACAATTGTCCCACAGTGGTGATGTTGGAACTCACCCGGACATTCTGGCGAAGAACTGGGCGCATCTTGATTTTTCTCACCTTGAAGATCATTGGTGGCACAAAGGTGATGGGGGTAAAAATGGCATTACGGTCGAGCCGTTGATCTCCCTTGAACAACGGGCGGCGGAGTTTGTGGCTTTTGCAAAACAGATGAAACTTCATTCAACTGCAATTGTAACCCATGGTAATTTTATCCGTGCCCTGACCGGTGTTCAGCCTGATAATTGTCAGGTGCTTAAGCTGGAAATATAGGGTTATGGCCTGGTTAAAAGCGAGGCGATAAAAAATGCAATATATAATCGAGTTGATACAGCAACGTCAGGAACTGGTTTCTGATCTGCCCCAGTGGGTAAAAATCTGGGTGTTGTTCATACGGATTATATTTTTTTCCAGCCTGGTATTTTTATTCTGGTGGACGCCGGCGCGCTGGGTTTTTGCGGTTATGATATTAACGGGCGTGCTGAATTTAACATTGCTGAATTTCGCTCCAGGTCTTGATACAAAACAGGTTGGCACTGTTGTGCAGCTGGTTTTGTGGATACCGTTGGCGCTTTATATGTTCAGGCAGCTTAAAACGAACAGTTTTCCCGGTTTAGGTTCTGACAGGATTTTCACAAAAATCTATAGCGGGTGGGCAATTTTGGTTGCTGGTGTGCTTTTTGTCGCCATTGCGATGAATTTTTTTCAGGCCTTAACCTGGCTTTTTTGACATACTAAATTGTGATGCTGTTGATATGAAACTTTCTCGTGAGCCATGTTTAGCGGGAAATTCTGCCTGTTTTGGATCATATTTTTACAACTATTCACGGGCCTGACACCTATTCTTGTCTAACTGTTACCCATGGGTGACAAAATGCTCTGATAAAGTTTCTTGGCGAATAAGTGGCCGATTGGGCCAGCTGAAAATTTTGGAGAATCATTGTGAAAATTTTAAATGAAACAAGGCTTGGGGCTTTGAAGATAGCTCTTTTAACGGGGGCTGCCGGTGTTCTTGCCAGCTTTGCCATGGCAAATGTTGCGCTGGCTCATGCAACGGCGAAGCCAGATGACGGTATGAAGATGGAAGACGGCATGAAAGACGATGCCATGAAAGATGATGCCATGGCATCAGACATGAAAGACGACGAAATGTCTGACGGCATGAAAGATGATGATATGGCCGACGATGACATGATGGACGATGACAAGATGGATGACGGTATGGAAATGAAAGTTCCGACCGGAAAAATGTCTGCTTCAGCTGATGGAGTTGCCATCTGGCAATTCCCTGATCGCCGCGAACTTGACCCGGCTTTGTTTGGCACGCCGGATGCTCCGATAAATGTTGATCTTTTGCCGCTGGAAAATCGTCTGACAAATGCCGATGGAAGCGCCTATACCACAGCTAAAAACCCGGCAATGTTTTCGAATAATATTGAAATGACTACCGGTACATTTAACATCGAAGTTAAAGACCTCACCGCTAAGGACAATCCCAATTCTTTGGATGAGGTGAAAATGGATGCTTCTTTTGTTTCTCCTGCCGGTCAGACAATACGGGTGACTATGGATAGAGTCATTCCGGTTGGTCCTGACCATCCGTTTTTTGGCGGCGTTGGCACCAATGTATTGATGCATGGCGCAACCGGAATTGGAACACCGTTGGTGGTTGAAGAATTCTCGTACATTACTGCATGGGGACTTGGCGACATTTATGTGGATGGAGAAAAAGTGGACAGCAACCGGATTGTGCATGTGATGGTTTCCGAGCGTACCCGCGATGCTGACTATCAGGTTGGTTTTGATGTGGCCCAGCCTGATCAGCTGGAAATCCATCTGGCGTTGCCACCGGCAAAAGGTTCTCCTGATGGCCCTATGGCCAGCCCGGTTCCAACCGGAGTTACTTTGCCAAACGGTAATGACCAGCCGTTTATCCATGTTAACTTTTATGGCAATTTAACTCTTGAAGGTAATCGGTTTTATACGGCCATGTAAAAACCCAGGTCAGGTTTTTGACCTCAGCTGAAAATTATAGCCCGGCACGGATAGAATCAGTGCCGGGTTTTTGTTTTTTTGCTCTGGAAATCTTTGTGGCTAATTATTATATTTTAGACTGGAAGCAGAAAAACCGGAGTAAAAAATATGTGGAATGGAGCTGAATGGATGGGCGGCGGTATGTGGTTTGGCGGCATCTGGATGGTGCTTGTCGGGGCTTTGTTGATTTTATCTATAGCGGCACTGATAAAATATCTGATGAAATAAGTTTAAAGTGTTTCCCTTTTGTTCACTTTGCGCTTGGTATAAATAAGCAAATCTGATTATATTGGAAACATGATGGAACTTGTCAGAATTATTGGAATTGATCCGGGGTTGCGCCGATGCGGCTGGGGGATCATTGAAAGTGCGGGCAATCGCCTGAGTTTTGTGGCGTCCGGCACCATAGTTCCCAATGTCAAACTCCCATTGGCCAACCGGCTTGTTACTTTGTTTGAAGAGCTTTGCGCTACCATAAAAACTTTTCGTCCCGATGAAGCAGCGGTTGAAGAAACTTTTGTTTCAGCAGGTGCCCGCTCGGCCCTGCAACTTGGTCAGGCGCGCGGGGTGGTATTAATGGCCCCGGCTTTGCTTGACCTTGAGGTGGGTGAATATGCCGCCAATCTGGTAAAAAAATCCATTGTCGGCTCGGGTCATGCCGATAAGGGACAGATGCAATTGATGGTCAATACGCTTTTACCCAGCGCCAGTTTTAATGGTGCCGATGAGGCCGACGCGCTGGCCATTGCCATATGTCATGCCCATCACCGTAAAGCGCGCCTGCTTGTTAATGATCCCGGTACGGGAAAAAAGCGCGCATGATCGGCAAGCTGAAAGGGGTGGTGGAAGAACTTGGCGATGATCATGTTCTGATAGATGTGGGCGGGGTTTGTTATCTGGTATTTTGTTCCTCCAGAACCATGGCTTCATTACCATCGGTAGGCGAAGCTTGCACCATTCACATCGAAATGATGGTGCGCGAGGATATGCTGCGTATGCACGGGTTTGCCTCCATTAACGAAAAGGCATGGTTTGGAGTTTTGCTCTCAGTGCAGGGGGTCGGGGCACGGGTGGCGCTGGCTATTCTTTCCACCCTTTCACCGCAGGAAATTGCCTCAGCCATTGCCTTGCAGGACAAGGCGATGATGGGCCGTGCATCCGGGGTGGGGCCAAAACTGGCCCAAAGGCTGGTCACTGAATTAAAGGGTAAAATTCCTGATATTGGCGGCATTGATAGCGGAGCGCTTGGTTTGCAATCTGCCCTTGGAGAGGGATTGGCGGCAGGCAATGTGGCGGATGCTGTTTCAGCTCTTTCAAACCTTGGATATTCTTCAGCACAGGCTTCGGCAGCCCTGGCAAAAATTGTCGCCACTGAGGGAGAGGATACACCAACAGAAAAATTGATCAGGTTGGGTTTGAAGGAGCTGAGTTCTTGAGGGAGACAAGATTTCCATTTTTGTATTTTTTGTTTTATCCGATTTTGGGTCCGCTATTGGGATTTGCCGGTTGGGCAGGGGTGATTGTTTTTGTCGAGTGGTACAATAACAGGTTGGCGCCTTCTCAGTTTTTTGGGCCTGAGGGTCTGGGGGATATGTATTGGATGATACCAATTGCCTATGTTTTTGGCCTTATTCCGGCAATAATCACCGGAATTCATGCGGCAAAATCCCTGCGGAAAAATGGCCAAACCAATCTGTTTGAAACATTGCTGGTTTCAACTGTCATCAATCTGATCATTATGATTGCAGGTGCTTTGGCGTTCGGGTTTGGGTTTATGATGCTTGGCGTTGTGCTGATACCTGCCGGCTTGTTCTCGGTGCTGGTTCTAAAGGGAATTGAAAAAATGTTTTTTCAACGGCCAGTTTTAGAGGCGATGCAAGTTGAGTGAATTAACTTCATCCACGGCCGAAAGAGACGGGCACAACGATGTTTCTTTGCGTCCTTCAGGTTTTTCAGAATTTGTCGGGCAGGCCGATGTTCGGGCCAATCTTGAAGTTTTTATTGAAGCGGCAAAAAAGCGTAAAACCGCTTTGGATCATGTGCTTTTTGTCGGCCCGCCGGGATTGGGAAAAACCACTCTGGCGCAAATTGTAGCCAAAGAGCTGGGGGCCGGGTTTCGTGCTACCTCCGGGCCGGTGATTGCCAAGGCGGGAGATCTGGCGGCATTGCTGACCAATCTTGAAGATGGTGATGTGTTGTTCATTGACGAAATTCATCGGCTTAACCCGGCAATTGAAGAAATTCTTTATCCGGCGATGGAAGATTTTCAACTTGATCTTATTATCGGGGAGGGTCCGGCGGCGCGTTCTGTCAGGATTGATCTGGCGCGATTTACCCTGGTTGGCGCAACCACTCGCGCCGGTTTGCTGACAACTCCTCTGCGTGACCGGTTTGGCATTCCGGTACGCTTAAATTTTTATACGCCTGAAGAACTGGTGCAAATTGTAAATCGCGGAGCGCGACTTTTGGGAGTTTCAATGGGAGAAGACGGGGCAATGGAAGTTGCCCGTCGCTCCCGTGGTACGCCGCGCATTGCCGGGCGCTTGTTACGTAGGGTGATGGATTTTGCGCTGGTGGCAGGGGAAGAGGTGGTTAGCGCGGAAATTGCCGACAAGGCTTTGCTCAGGCTTGATGTCGATAAGATGGGGCTGGATATGCTGGACCGGCGATATCTGAATGTAATTGGCGAGCTTTACGGGGGCGGTCCGGTGGGTATTGAAACCATTGCTGCCGCACTTTCAGAGCCGCGGGATGCCATTGAAGATATTGTTGAACCTTATCTGATGCAAAAGGGTTTTGTGCAGCGCACGCCGCGTGGACGTATGCTGACCGGGGCGGCGTTCAATCATTTGAATTTGAGTGTACCGCAAGGATTTGTGGGCAATCAGGCCAATATGTTTACGGATGATGAAAGTTGAGCGAGCGCTGGACCTTGAGTTTTTTGCGTGGGACGAACAAGTTTAATTACCGGGTTGCAGCAATTATCATTCGCAACAATCATGTGCTGGTGTGCCGAGAGGATGATCAGGATTATGTGTTTTTGCCCGGCGGACGGGTGGAATTTGGCGAGCGAAGCGACATGGCTCTGGTGCGTGAAGTCGAAGAAGAGTTGGGTTGTAAGGGAAAAATCGGCAATTTATTGTTCAGCGTTGAAAATTTCTTTGATCTGGAGGGGGAGAATTTTCATGAACTGGCAAAATATTATAAACTTACCTTGCCGGATGATTTCCCCTTTGAAATACAAAAACCCTGCCTCATTACCCATGATGAGGGGCATGAGTTGAGTTTTTACTGGGTTGAAATTGAAGAGCAGGCGCTAAAGGCAATAAATCTGCTGCCCAAATGGATCAGGGTAAGGCTTGGTGATTTGCCGGAGCGCCCGCAGCATCTGATTATAGATGAGATAAAAACCTAAGGATGTTTTTTAGCAAAAAGCTGGAGCCAAAGGCAGGTCTTTGGCATCTCCTTCATAAGCCTTGCCGGTTTCAATATAATATTTCAGCGGAGCAAGGGCATTTGGAAGCGCATACTTTGTCGCCAGAAAAATCATTGGCTCCAGCAGGCGACCAAAAACGCCGCCTTTGACCACGATTTCAGCATATGACGTGATAAGGGTCTGGCCCTCGATTTCTTCCAGACTCCAGCGATTGGAGGCGGATTTAATCATCGGTGCGCCGGTGGCAATATATTTGAAACTTTTCCCCTCATCCCATTCGACGAAAGTTTCGCGAATACTAAATTTTTCCAGCTGACAGTGACGAATAGTGCCTTCGCCCTGGCTTTGATTATCTTCGCACCAGGCCTTGTTGATTGCTGGAACCTAATGGGTGACATTTTCAACCCGTGCCAGATATTCCCAGACAATCCGGGTAGAGGCATCAACACAGACGGAGCTTTTTAGAACCAGCATAGTAAATTTCCTTGGGTGATTGACATCAGTGTCAACAGGAGCACAGGATAGGAAACCAGTCAAACTTTGGAAATTTTATGAATAATAAAGTCCACCGTTTCCCCATCCGTATCTATTATGAAGATACGGATTTTAGCGGCAATGTTTATCATGCGGCATATCTGAAATTCATGGAGCGGGCGCGTACTGAATTGTTGCGTCAGAATGATATTCACCATTTCGAACTGGCCAAAAAGGGCATAGCGTTTGCTGTCGCCCGGCTGGAAATTGCCTATCTGAAACCGGCTCATATTGATGATGTGCTGGAGGTTGTGACCGAGATTAAAAGTGCAAAAGGCGCGCGGTTTATTCTGGATCAGGAAATTTTTCGTAAAGATGAAATCTTAACTCGCGCCAGTGTCAGCGTGGTGGCAATCGGGGACAATGGCCGCCCGGTCCGACTGCCACAGGAACTGGCAATCAAATTGGGCAACCAGACCTGATGTCTACTGACCTGTTTCAATTCAATTGAGATTGATCAGTGGATGGGCACATTAATTCCCAGGCTGGCACTATAACTCTGGGTTGAGCCACCTAAGCCCTGAACGCCAAATCGAATATCTGTTGTTGCGCCCTCAATAAATTCGAATCGCGCACCTGCGAATATTTCAGCATTAAATGTGCTTTCAACAATCGTATTGCCACCGGCAAGATTTAACACATCCAGATTGGTAATATTGTAATTCAAATTGGCTCCGACGCTGGGAGTGATTGAGTGCAGCTTGCCTTCCGTGAGCAAAATAGTTCTGGAGAGTGTAACTCCGGCAGTGGCGGTTAGTTGAGAATTGATTGAGCCGGGAACTGTGATAGCGGCGCTGTCCGTATAGGCATTGCGGTCGGAATAGGTCCAGTTCAGGGCAGCTCTTGGCGCAACGTTGATAACACCAACCTGATAATTGCCGGCAAGGGATGCGCTGATTTGCAGCAGATCGCGCTTGTAGGTGCCAGAATCGGGCCCTATGGTTATGCTATTGTTCGAGCGTTCATAAAAAACACTTATTCCGGCTTCTAACTCGTCTGTCAGTGCATATTTCAGATAAGTTCCAACACCAAGTCCTGCGCTTGTGGTATCGCTGTTTAATACTGACGAGGAAACCCGGCCAACAAACCCTGAAACAAAGCCGCCCACATCAAGGCCCGGCATCAGGGTTTTGGCAAAACCAAGCTGTACATTGCCAGCATAGCCGGTGCGCCCAATTGTGCCATCAAGATAGGTGACTTTTGAACGAGACCAGATGTTGCCCAGATCGCTCTGGTTTATGAATTGGGTCTTAATTCTAGATGCGGAAGCGGTGATGGCATTATAGGCTGAAATATTATTCAGAGCAGAATTTTGAGGCATTCTAGGGAAATATAATATCTCTTCACCGTCGCCCAGATCTTGGAGATCGATATCGCTTAGATCTCCGGGATTGGAGGGTATGAAATCATCTGGTGCTGGTGCTGCGTTGGGGTCGCCACCCAATTCACGAATACGGTTTTTTAAATCGGCCTGACGCTGAATAAGTTCATTAATTTGCGCTCTGACCTCTTTGATTCTGCGTTCAGAATTGATCTCACCTGGTGCGACGAAGTCAATTGGAACAAAAACTTGCACCAGATTAATTAATGAATCAGTATCAATAATACCAACAGCGTCACTCCCTTCTAAGTCTGCCAATAGATTAATTGCGGAAATAATTTCACCGGTCACCCTTGTAAGCTCACGTTGCAGATCAGCAATCTGGCCTTCATTTGAGGGTGGATTTGAACCGGGAAGTTCATCAGGGCTGATGCCAAGGCGTCCGCCGTCCAACAACTGGTCATTGGCGTCTGTTGCATCGCTCTTTTGGTCATACGGGGTAGTTGCCGGCGGCGTGACTAGTGTGGTGGCGAGTGCATTGCTGCTTGAAAGCAGAGCAGAGCCGGCGAAGGCCGCAGCCATCGCAAATGATGAATATTTCAATAATTCCCCCAAAACCAACTTTAACTTAAGAGAAAGTTAACGATAATAATGGTGGAAGCGCAATAAAATTATATATTTTGTAATTAATTACTCAAATAATATGATAGTAATTGTGAAGTTACTCGTATTAATTCTATAAGCCTTTGAAGGTGTTTCTTTAAATATTGATTAACCCAAATATTGCTTATTGCCTGAAATAATGCGTCGTGAAAAAACCTGTGCGGCATTTACCTAAAATTTGACAAAATTACCCTGCAAGTGCATGCACCTGTTAATGGGGTTGGGGCAATAATCAGCGTTCGATTTTTTATCGTTCGCCAAAAGGATATATCTGAATGGAAGCACTGGAAGCTACTGGCGCTGTTGCCGGCGATCTGGACTTTTCCCTGTTCGGCCTGTTTATGGCGGCTGACTGGGTAATCAAGGCGGTGATGATCGGGCTGGTTGTGGCCTCGGTATGGTCGTGGGCTATCGTTGTAGATAAATGGCTGGGTTTTAATCGTGCCAAGCGTGAAATGAATCGTTTCGAGCGGGTTTTTTGGTCCGGGCAGTCACTGGAAGATCTTTATCAAACCCTTTCGGACCGCCCCTCAAAAGGGCTGTCGGCGGTGTTTGTTGCCGCCATGAAAGAGTGGAAGCGCTCTCATGAACAAAATGCGGCCACCCATATCGGGGTGCAGGTGCGTATCGATAAAGTTCTTGATGTGGCCATAGCGCGCGAAACCGAATATCTGGAAAAGCAATTGGGCTTTTTGGCAACGGTTGGCTCCGCTTCGCCCTTTGTTGGCCTTTTTGGTACGGTATGGGGGATTATGAACTCATTCCAGTCGATTGCGCTTTCTGAAAGTACTAATCTGGCGGTGGTAGCGCCGGGGATCGCCGAGGCATTGTTTGCAACGGCTTTGGGACTTTTGGCTGCAATTCCGGCGGTTATCGCCTATAACAAGTTTTCTGCCGATGCCAATATACTGGTTGGGAGGCTGGAAGGTTTTGCTGATGAATTCTCAACCATTCTTTCGCGTCAGCTTGACGCACGAGGAGGGCAGGGCTGATGTCCATGTCAGTTGCAGGTGGGGGATCTGGCGGCGGACGCCGCAGAAGGCGCAAGCGTAACGCCCCGATGAGCGAAATAAACGTAACGCCAATGGTCGACGTGATGCTGGTGTTGCTGATCGTGTTTATGGTGGCCGCTCCGCTTTTAACTGTTGGTGTGCCGGTTGATTTGCCCGAATCTCAGGCGCAAAGTTTAAATATTCCCGCCGAGCCGGTGACGCTTAGTGTGACGCTGAATGGAGAAATTTTTATCGGCGATGAGCAGTTTTCTCTTGAGCAGGCAATTGCGCGGGTCAACGAGATGGCGGCGCAGGATTCCGAGCAGCGGATATATGTTCGGGCGGATACAAGTGTTGATTATGGAGCCGTTATGAGGGTTATGGGTGCTCTTTCTGCCGCAGGCCATTCAAGAATAGGGCTGGTCACAGCTCAGGAAACGGGCCGGTGAAGCCATGCGTGTCGGGCTGCCGGTATCCATATTTTCTCATTCGGCATTAATTATTGCGGGGCTGATAGGCCTTAATTTTGCAGAGCCGCTTGATCCAGGTATCATTGAATCCATCTCGGTGGACCTTGTTCCTATTAGCGATTTTTCCAATATCCGGGTTGGGTCGCTGGAAAGTAAAATCGTTGAAACTGATACACCTTCCATTGTGGATACTGAAATCCCCCCCGAACTGGCCCAACCTGCCGGAAATACTGAAATTGATCAGGTAACGCCAACGGATAGTGAAACCGTTACACCTGCACCAACGGAGCAATCGGCCCCGGAGCCAGTGCCGGACCCTTCACCAACGCCAGAGCCGGAACCGGTGCCTGAAACTCAGCCAGAACCTGAACCAGAACCTGAGCCTGCCCCGGTTGAGGAACAACCTGTTGAAGAGCCGGTTGAAGTTGTGCCTGAAATTGCAACACCAACACCAGACCCTGTGGAGCCAACACCTGCCCCTCCTGCTCCGGTAGTGCGCACGGCCAACCTGGCTCAGATCCGGGAAGAACTGGTTCGTCGTCAGCAGCGGGATGCAGCGCGGGAGGCTGATAAAATTTCCGAAATAATCAATGCTGAGGAAACCCGTGGCGCAACAACCGGCGAGGGCGGGCAGGCAACGCTTGGAGCGCCAACCGGGCGTGCCGCCACTCTTACCCGTTCTGAAGAAGATGCACTGGTTGCGCAAATGCGCCAGTGCTGGCGTTTGTTGCCGGGGGAAATTGATAGCGGAGAATCAGTGCGCTTAATGGTCAATCTCAACAGGGATGGATCGGTTAACGGTACCCCAAGGGTGACGAGCAATATCACCACTCCAATTCAGGGTTCGATAGCCCGAGCGGCGCAAAGGGCGGTGCTTGGATGTGGGCCTTATCGGCTGGCAGCAGAAAAATATGAAACCTGGAAAGAAATTGATGTTACGTTCAGGCCAGGCGATTTATCATGAATGTTTTTACTGTAACGTAAAAATGACAGGGAATGTCTCGTTTTTGACATGAGAATAGTTTAAAGATTTGGGATTAATTTATAACCGCTTAACTGGTATCTGGGAAAATTGGCGGTCAGCAAGAAAACTTGGTCAGCAAGAAAACTTGGCCAACAAGAGGACGTGTTAAAAAATGAAAAACCAATCAACCCGTCGACTGGCATCCGCTCGAATGTCATCTCGTAGAACATTGCTGAAATCTGCAGCCTTTGGTGCTGCGGGACTGGTTTTTGCTTCTCCGGTTATCGCTCAGCTGAGAATTGTTGTTTCGGGGGCGCAATTTACGCCATTGCCGATTGCCATTCCGGATTTTGCATCGTCTGACCCGACCTTTGGTCGCGAAGTTGCCGATATTGTGCGGGCAAATTTGCGCCGCTCGGGCCTGTTTTCCCCATTGGACAGCTCAGAAATGGTCGGTATGGTGGGTGATGTGCAGGCAGAGCCGGATTTTGCCCAATGGCAGGGCAAAAATGTTGATGCGGTATTGATGGGACAGGTGGAGCGGGGGCAACAAATTCAGTCTTCGGTTAGGGTATGGGATACAAGGGCGCAGGTTCAGGTTGAGGGCCGATCCCTTGCCACCGATGCCAGCGCATGGCGGCGCATTGCTCATATTGTTTCGGATGCGGTTTATACCTCCCTGACCGGGGAGAGCGGATATTTTGATACAAAAATAGTTTATGTGGCAGAAAGTGGCCCCAAGGCGAACCGTGTCAAACGGTTGGCGATGATGGATCAGGATGGAGAAAATCTGCAATATCTCACATCGGGGAACTCGCTGGCGCTAACGCCGCGCTATTCTCCGGTGCAGGCGGTTTTGGCCTATATGAATTATGATGATGGTCAGCCCCAAGTATATTTGCTTGATCTGGCCACCGGTCAACAACAAAGAATTGGCAGCTTCGGGCAGATGACATTTTCGCCACGCTTTTCCCCCGATGGGCGCTCATTGGCATTTTCGGTGGAAGCGGCGGGAACGACAAATCTGTTTTCAATGCCCATTGGCTCCGGTAACCCGCGCCAACTCACCAATTCAGCGGCAATTGATACTTCCCCGACTTTTTCTCCGGATGGTGCACGTATTGCCTTTGAGAGTGATCGCGGAGGTCAGCAGCAGATTTATATCATGGATGCAGGCGGCGGCGGAGCACAAAGGATCAGTTATGGGCAGGGGTCCTATTCGACACCTGTATGGTCTCCCCTGGGAGATTTGATAGCCTTTACCAGAACCCAGGGTGGCCAGTTTCATATCGGCACCATGAAACCTGATGGTTCAGGGGAGCGCATTCTGGCCAGCAGTTTTCATATGGAGGGACCCACATGGGCACCCAATGGCAGGGTTCTCATGTATTTTTCTGATCTTGGGGGGAATGACGGGCCAAGGCTTTATTCCATTGATGTCTGGGGAAGAAATTTACAGCAGGTTCCAACCGAAACCTTTGCGTCAGATCCGGCATGGTCACCATTGCTTGGTTAGGGTCTTGATCCTAAAAATTCTTGGTCTGATTTACGATAAACTGTGGAAAAGTTTTTTTTGTTGACCTTGTCGTAATTTGGCCCGATTAAACCTTGATTAACATTGCTTGGGAACGGTGCCTTAAGGTAAAGATGCCTATAATGTGGGACAAATTTTTTCTTAATTCAGGAGTTAACGGTATGCGGACCATCGCACCGAATTTTTCATTTGCGCCGATCATTTCGATTCTACGCGCGTTTTTTGTTGTTGCTGTTCTTGTTGGTATTACCAGCGCATGTGCTCGCAATACAGTCGGGGAAGGTAATGCCACGCCAGGCAGTCAGCAGGAATTTCTGGTGGCTATTGGCGATAGGGTGTTTTTTGAAACCGATTCTTCTGTTTTGACGGCTGAAGGGGAGGCAACGCTGACCAAACAGGCTGATTGGCTGTTCAAGTATTCACGATATAAGATCGTGATTGAAGGCCATGCGGATGAAAGAGGCACCAGGGAATATAATATTGCGCTTGGTGCCCGTCGTGCAGCGGCGGCTGTGAACTTTCTGGTAAGCCGGGGAGTTAGCGCTAATCGGATTACTTCAAGATCGTTTGGTAAAGAACGGCCCGTGGCAATTTGCAATGATATTTCATGCTGGTCGCAAAATCGTCGTGCGGTGACAGTGTTGAACTAATTGACGACCCTAACGTTGATGTTAGGGGGTGAAAAATTTCGCCAGTATTCTGGAGGCGAAGGGCGTCGGGGATTGCGTATCAACCCCGGCGCTTTTTTTTGTCAAAATTTCGCGCTAAGAGTGTGCATGAGGTAAGCGTTTTTTGCCCGGTACTCTTTGCGAACTACATCATCGATGTGGGGCGTCATAGATGAGGGCGATGTTAATTAAGGTTCTGTCTTTCGGGTCAGATCCCAAAATCAAATAAAGGATACGCAAGTTGTTTTTTTTAAAAATTAGACCGGGGAGCAAAGCATTGCTTTTTTCCGTGGCACTCATGTCGGGAGTTTTATTCCCCGCATTGACTAACGCCGGTTCTGGCCAGGATTTTGCTTCCCGATTGGGTGTTTTAGAATTTCAGTCCCAGGGGCTGAATAATTCCATTCAACAATTAAGTGAAGGTTTAACACCGCCATCCATGGTGGGTGTGCAGCCGGATATCAGAATTGCCCAAACACGAGGCAATGCCAGTACCAATTTGCGGATTTCGCAAATGGAAGAGCAGATGCGTATTTTAAATGGTCAGGTTGAGGGATTGCAGTTTCAATTGACGCAAATTCAAATGCTGATTGAAAGAATGCAGGAAGATAACGAGTTTCGTTTTCAACAGCTGGAAGGCGGTGGCTCGGGAAAAACTGAGGCGGCAATTCAATCCGGGGGCGATATGCCGGCCGGGGAATTGTCGCAGAACCAAATTTTGAGCGCACCGGTTGATACTGATGTAAATGAAAATACTGCAAGTGAGAATGCAATGGAGGGAGAAAATCTGGCCGGTACTGATAACGGAACTGACCCCTCTTTTTTAGAAGTTGCATCGCCAAATGGTGTCGAAGCAGAAAATGAAGTGGAAAGTGATGGCTTTGGTGAGAGGCTTTTTGGTGAGAGCGAATTGAGGTCAACACAATTGCCCACGCAGAATGACTTTGCAGCACAAGGGTTAGGAGGTGGGCAAGGTTTAATTTTGGATTTGGATTATGATCCCGCATCTCTGGCGACTAAAGGGGATGCAGATGCCCAGTATCGGGCTGGTTTTGAGGCTGTGATGGATGGGGATTATCAATTTGCCCAGGATCAGTTTCGTCAGTTTGTTGATCTTTTTCCAGATCATCCCCAGGCACCGGACGCCACAAACTGGCTTGGGGAAAGCCTGATAATAAACGAGGAATATGACGAAGCGGCGCAGGTTCTGTTCTCAGGTTTTGAAAAATATCAGAATACAACAAGAGCACCTGATCTTTTGTTCAAGCTCGGCGTGGCACTGGCCGGAGCCGGCGAGGCCGAAACGGCTTGCAGGACCTTTGATGAGGTTCTTAAGCGTTATCCGTCAATGGGGGGGGCTTTTTTAAGTGAAGTAAGACGGGAGGCACAAGAACTTCAATGCTAAAGCATGGTCAAACCAGCGACCTTGAAGATAAAATGTCAGAAAAAGCTGATGAATTATTGGCGCCCATGCTGGACGAAAATGCCATTGCGCTTGCTGTTTCCGGGGGCGTTGATTCGCTGGCTTTGATGATTTTGGTTCGTAGCTGGCTAGATAATAAGCAGAATAATAAGCTGCGTCCAAAAATCTTTATCTATTCAGTAGATCATGGATTGCGTTCTCAATCTGCAGTGGAATGCCAAGGCGTTAAAACTCTGGCCACGGGTTTTGGATTTGAACATAAAACTCTGATCTGGCAAGGAAAGAAGCCCACAACAGGTGTGCAGGCAGCTGCCAGGATGGCTCGCTACCGGTTGATTGGTGAGCAAATGGCTCTCGATGGGGTCGGGTATTTGTTGAGCGGCCATCATATGGATGATCAGGCAGAAACCATAATGATGCGGCTGGCCCACGGATCTGGCTTGAGCGGACTTAAGGGCATGGAGCTTTTTTCTGAAATATTTGGGATGAAAATTTTTCGACCACTGCTTGGCATGGGCCGCGAAGAATTGAATGACATTGTCGAGCAAGCCGGGCTTGATGCATTTAACGATCCTTCAAATCATGACTTGAAATATGAGCGGGTTCGCTGGCGAAAATTGCTGTCTGACATAAAAGAAACCGGATTGACCGGTGCCAATTTAAACAGGTTTGCCCTTAGAATGGGCCGGGCAGACAGGGCGTTGGATCATTTTTGCTCCGCGCAATATAAAAGCTGCGTAAAGCAGGATCAATTTGGTGTGCAGATGATTTCTCACGAGCAATTGATTGCTCAACCTGAGGAAATTGCCATCCGCCTGCTGGGCAAAATGATTTATTGCGGTTCTGGCGGACGTAACTCTGGCGAACTTTCCCAGTTGGAAGATTTAATTAAAAATCTTTCAAATCCGCAATTTAATGGAATGGTGATTGGTGGATGCGGAATTGCTCTCAAGCACGGTAAAGTTGTGGTTTTTCGTGAAGCCGGTCGACTTGCAGCCGGTCGACTTGCAGTTGATTTACTTGCAGTCGATCAACTTGCAACCGGTTGGCTGGAAACAAACAAAACGCTGCTGCAACCGGGACAAAAAACCCTGTGGGATCAGCGGTTTGTTGTAGAAAACCTTTCAAAAAATCCAGTGATTGTTCAGGGGGCATTTTCTCTAAGTCGTCAACAATTGCAAGATCATGTTGCAGGTACTGATCAGATAAAAATGGACTGGGTGCATTCTTGTGTGATGGTGGTCGATGAAGCGGGAAATCTTTTGGCAATCGGTGCAAATTCTTTCAGTGAAGTCATTATTTGCGAATTGGTGGATTTTGACTAATATATGAGCGTGTTTACCACAGAGCAAATTAAACTGACCTAACTTAACCCAAGTTAAGCAATAGCCTTGTATCTATGGGTCTGGCACCCTACATTCGCAATCAAGAACCACGTGAGCGGTAAGCGCTTTTAAAACCTTTTCAGGAATTGATAAATGAACGGAAATTTTCGCAATTTTGCCATTTGGCTGGTAATACTTTTTATGCTGATGGGCCTGTTTCAGGTATTTCAGTCAACCGGTCGTTCGGTGCTTATCACTGAGCGCACTTATTCGCAATTTATTGCTGATGTGGATGCGGGAACGGTGGCAACCGTGACCATCGCTGATAATAAAATTTCTGGTCTGATGCTGGATAATACTCAGTTTGAAACCACAATTCCAGCCGGCACCAATATTGTCGACAGGCTTGAAGCAAATGGTGTTGAAATTATTGCGGCCTCACCGGAATCAAGCCCGTTCTGGTCAATTTTACTTTCTTCATGGTTGCCGTTTCTGGTTATTATCGGGGTTTGGTTTTTCTTTATTCGTCAGATGCAGGGCGGCGGTCGCGGCGGGGCGATGGGCTTTGGCAAATCCAAGGCCAAGATGGTGACTGAGGCCCATGGCAAGGTGACATTTGAAGATGTTGCAGGAGTTGATGAAGCCAAGCAGGACCTGGAAGAAATCGTTGAATATCTTCGCGATCCGGGAAAATTTCAGCGCCTGGGCGGGCGTATTCCGCGCGGCGTTCTTTTGGTTGGCCCTCCGGGAACCGGTAAAACCCTTCTTGCGCGCTCGGTTGCCGGAGAAGCTGCGGTGCCGTTTTATGCGATTTCAGGCTCTGACTTTGTGGAAATGTTTGTTGGTGTTGGTGCCTCAAGGGTGCGTGACATGTTTGAACAGGCCAAGAAAAATTCACCCTGCATAATCTTTATCGATGAAATTGATGCGGTTGGCCGCCATCGTGGCGCAGGCCTTGGCGGTGGCAATGATGAACGTGAGCAAACGCTTAATCAATTGTTGGTGGAAATGGATGGGTTTGAGGCCAATGAGAGCATAATTGTTATTGCTGCCACTAACCGTCCCGACGTTCTTGATCCGGCGCTTCTTCGTCCTGGAAGGTTTGACAGGCAGGTGGTTGTTTCAAATCCTGATGTTGCCGGACGGGAAAAAATCTTAAAAGTTCACGTTAGAAAAGTTCCTTTGGCTCCGGATGTGGATCTAAAAGTAGTTGCGCGTGGAACACCTGGATTTTCCGGTGCTGATCTGATGAACCTGGTGAATGAAAGTGCATTGCTGGCGGCGCGTCGCAACAAACGCTTTGTCACCATGCAGGAGTTTGAAGACGCTAAAGATAAACTGATGATGGGAGCCGAAAGACGTACGCTTGCCCTAACCGAGCAGGAGAAAAAACTTACTGCTTATCACGAGGCTGGCCATGCTTTGCTGGCAGTTAAAATGGTAGGCTCCGATCCAATTCACAAAGCGACGATTGTTCCGCGTGGCCGGGCATTGGGTATGGTGGTGCGTTTGCCGGAAAAAGATCAGGTGTCTTTAACTCGGCAAAAGTGTAAGGCTGATCTGGTGGTGGCCATGGGTGGACGGGTTGCTGAAGAAGAAATATTTGGCGATGAAATGGTAACCTCCGGCGCTTCATCGGACATTAAAATGGCCACTAATCTGGCCAAAGCCATGGCTACGCAGTTTGGAATGTCTGATAAATTGGGTCCGTTGCTCTATGGGGACAATCAGGAAGAAGTGTTTCTTGGTCGTTCAATGGGGCAGCCCAGCAGCAATGTTTCTGATGCGACGCAAAAGCTTGTGGATAGCGAAATTAAGCGCTTTGTTGAAGAGGGTTATGGTACGGCGCAAAAGGTTATTCGTGAAAATATGAAGGATTTGCATGCGGTGGCTCAGGCGCTTTTGGAATATGAAACCCTGACCGGCGATGAAATTGTTGACCTGATGGATGGTAAGCCAGTGGTTCGAGTTTCAGAGGATGACACGGATACGCCCAAGGGTACCGGGGTTCCAAGTGCTGGTAAAGCAAAACGTAAAAAGAAGGAAACTCCTGATAAGGGAGCTGAGGGCATGGAGCCTCAACCAGAGGGCTGACCACTAGTGGTTGAGCTTTTTGGCGAAACTTTTTTTGAAAGCTGAGAGTTTTTTATAAATAAAATATGCCGGGCAATTGTCCGGCATATTTTTTTGTTTGAGCTGTCTCAATGATGATTTAGTTGTTGACTATACCCAATGTTAATATTGAGACTAATTGCTCATCGTAAATTCGTAGTTATTGTATAATATCCAAATTAACTTTAATCACATCCGGCACAGGTCAAAATCATGGCACGAAAATATTTTGGAACCGATGGCATTCGGGGTTTGGCAAATGGCAGCAAACTAACCCCTGAACTGGCGTTGAAAGTTGGAATGGCCACAGGGCTTGCATTTCGACGCGGATCGCACAGGCATCGGGTGGTGATTGGCAAGGATACCAGACGCTCAGGGTATATGATTGAAAATGCTTTGACTGCCGGATTTACGGCTGTGGGCATGGATGTGTTTTTGCTTGGTCCAATGCCAACACCTGCGGTTGCCATGCTTACCCGTTCCATGCGTGCTGATCTGGGCGTGATGATTTCAGCTTCTCACAACCCTTATGAGGATAACGGGATTAAGCTATTCAGACCGGATGGTTATAAACTTACTGATAATATGGAAGAGGAAATTGAGGCGCTGATGGATAGCGACTTAAATCCCAGACTTTCCCAGGGGCAAAAAATCGGCCGGGCAAAACGTCTTGAAGAAGCCCGCACCAGATATGTGGAATATGCAAAAAGAACATTGCCGCGCAACACTGACTTTACCGGTTTGCGCATAGTTGTGGATTGCGCAAATGGAGCTGGATATAAAGTTGCTCCAGAAGCTCTTTGGGAATTGGGAGCAGAAGTTTTTGCCATTGGCGATCAACCGGACGGATTTAACATCAATGATAAATGCGGCTCCACTTCGCCTGCAAAACTAAGCGAAAAAGTTCGTGAAACCAGAGCGGATATCGGCATTGCGCTGGATGGAGATGCAGACCGGGTTTTGATTATTGATGAAAAAGGGGAAGTTGTTGATGGCGACCAGTTGATGGCCGTTATCGCCAAATCCTGGCATGAACGTGGAATTTTAAGCGGGGGTGGGATTGCGGCAACCGTAATGTCCAACCTTGGGCTGGAGCGGTTTTTGCAGACAATGGACCTTAAACTTGACCGGGCTCAGGTTGGTGATCGCTATGTTTTAGAAAGCATGCGTGCCAATAATTATAATGTTGGTGGTGAGCAATCGGGGCATATTATCATGTCGGATTTTACCACGACCGGTGACGGGTTGGTGGCGGCGCTGCAATTGTTGCAGGTTGTTACATCAAAAGGGCAAACGGTATCGCAGGTTTGCAACCTATATGAAAAAGTACCCCAGCTATTGCATAATGTAAAATTCACACGTGGTCAGCCTTTGTCCGATAAATCTGTTGTGCAATTGATTGAAAATGGCCAAACTCGTCTTGGTGAAGGTGGGAGGTTGGTTATCAGAGCTTCAGGAACCGAGCCTCTTATCCGCATTATGGGGCAGGGGGACGATGAAGCCCTGGTGTCAAAAATCGTTCGTGAAATTTCTGATGCCATTGCGAACGCCGCATAAAATTTCATTTTTGATGCGTCAATAAACTGATGTGTCGCTGTAACGATCGGTGCTGCATTTGCGTCTAAGTAAGTAGCAGCATCATGGATGACGCTGTGAATTTTTAAATATTTACAAGGGTTTTTATAGCATTTTGACCCTGCTATGAGGCTGTGCCCTAGCGTTTGGGTGTGAATTTGAGCAAGTTTTCTGCAATTCCAATTCCCAGTAATATGATGCCAAATCCCAGATATTGAATGGGGGCAAGTTGCTCGCCTAAAAGCCATGCTCCCAGCAAAATGGCTGTTGCTGGCACCAGATAGTTTGATTGAGCAACAAATCCGGCGCTGGTGTGGGCAATCAAACGATAAAGTATAAGCGTAGCAATCCAGGTTGGTAATACGCCCAGATAAAAAATTGCCCCAAGGGTATTGATGTGCATGGCGAAGAAGTCGGGAAATGGTTCACTAAGTGCTGCCAGAATTATGGCGCTGGGGGCGGCAGTGAGTAATGCCCCATAGCCACGGGTTGCATGGGGCATGTTAGCGGCACGTCGCGATGCCACATTGTTGATAGCGTAACCTAATGCACCTAGTAAAAGTGCGAGATATGCCAACAAAGTCCAATCAAAGCCGGGTGTGGTCAGGGTGTTGGATATGGGCAGGGATACTTGAGGGGCAGCTCGGCCCATAATGACCATTGCCACCCCAAGAAAACCGACAAGAAGACCGACAATGCGGGTTTTGGTCGGCGGTTCGTCAGGCAGGACGAAGATTGCCAGCAATAATACCAGCATGGGGTTGGTGGCCATCATCAACCCGGCAATTCCAGAAGGTACAAATATGGAAGCCCAGCCAATCAGGGCAAAAGGCAGGGTGGTTCCGATAACACCAAGCACTAGCGCAACCCCCCATTCAGCGCGTCCAGATGGCGCACGGATATTGGTCAGGCGGGCAAAACCGATCATTAAAATTGTAGCAAGTAAAATGCGTGATGCGGCAAGCCATGCGGGCGTAATATCAGTAATTGCAATCTTAATTGCAACAAAACTTGCTCCCCATATAATAACTAAAGCAAATAGAAGCGCCCAATTTGTAAAAGAGTAAGTGTTGTTCATTATATCTTCTTGTTTTAATTTGTTAAGCAAGTGTTAATTGGTGTTTTTCATATTGTTAGGGTTAAATCTTAAGGTTAATCTCGTTTTAACGAAATATATGCATGGTGCAAGTCATTGCCAGTTTCATGGTTTAAAAAAGGATTTGTAAAATGCGTAAGCTGCTAACAATTGCGATAACAGCGGTTTGGGCGCTGGTTGCAGCCCCCATCACTATTTTGAGTTCGGCATATGCCGCTGAGATTATTCCCTATACTCCACCACCCACCTATCAAATTCCGGATTTGCCGGAAGTGGATTATGGTCTTGGTGGAAACTTCTATCTGCGCGGATCAGTTGCAGGAGCCCTGTGGCAGGCCAGCGATGGCAATTATTGTGGTTGTATCGCAACCTTCTCCTCTCCTGGATACGGATATAGTGTTGGAGTAGGTTTTGGTTATGAAACCGGTGATGGCCTTCGCGCTGATATCACGGTTGATTATTTTGGTATCAGAGGTTTGACCACAGCCACAGATTATACCGTTAATCTGCGTAGTGGAATTATATTGGCCAACGCCTATTATGATTTTAATCTTGGTGAATATGGTGCTGCCAAGGGAGGATTAGGCGTCTATGTGGGTGCCGGCATCGGCCTTGGTAAAAACTGGTCGGAGATTAACAATCCCGGTGGCGCACAAATAGCATGGGGACGTTCCGTGGAAGGTGCCGCAGCGCTTATGGCCGGTGTCAGTTATGACATGGGGAATATGGTTGCAGAATTTGGATATCGTGGAATTTATATGAACAAGGTAATGAGCCAGCCACCTATTGCTGCCAATACCTATATCATAAATAATAACCTTATTCATGAGGCCAGGGCAACGTTGCGCTATCGCCTCAATTAAAAAACACTACAAAAACCGGGGCTTAGACCTGGTCCATGAATGGCTTTTGAAACGACGTCCGAAATTTCGGGCGTCGTTTTTTATTGAAATCCAGCATTTATTTTTTCGAAAAAATTCTCTTGCATTTTTTTATCCAGAGGCGTATTGCCGCAAGTGGGCCACCCCTCCCCAACGAGGGGCGCCTATCTGAAAGGGTAGTCAAATGACAGATATGAAAGTGGCAAACGCCACAAAACCGGACATGCGTCCGGCCAATCCCAATTTTTCCTCTGGTCCTTGTGCCAAGCGTCCCGGCTGGTCTCCAGCTGTGCTTGAAAATGCACTTGTGGGCCGATCTCATCGTTCAAAACCTGCCAAGGCACGCATTAAAAAAGCGCTTGATCTAACCCGGCAATTGTTAGGTATTCCTGATGATTATCTGGTTGGCATTGTTCCCGCATCGGACACTGGTGCCATGGAAATGGCTATGTGGAGCATGCTTGGAGCGCGCGGTGTTGATGTTTTGGCGTGGGAAAGCTTTGGTGCCGGATGGGTCAATGATATTCAAAATCAGCTAAAAATCTCAGATGTTCGTGTATTGAAAAGTGACTATGGTTATCTGCCTGATTTAACTGAAGTTGATTTTAACCGCGATGTGATTTTTACATGGAACGGCACCACTTCCGGGGTGCGGGTTCCAAACGCAAACTGGATAGATGCTAGCAGATCCGGCTTGACAATTTGCGACGCAACTTCAGCGGTTTATGCACAAAACCTTGATTTTTCCAGGCTAGATGTCACGACCTTTTCATGGCAGAAGGTACTGGGTGGAGAGGCCGCGCACGGCATGCTCATACTTAGCCCCAAAGCTGTTGAAAGATTGGAGAATTTCACTCCCGATCGCCCATTGCCCAAGATTTTTCGTATGAGCAAGGGTGGCAAGCTTATTGCTGGAATTTTTGAGGGGGCGACCATTAACACCATCTCAATGCTGGCCATCGAAGATGTGATTGATGCCATGGAATGGGGCATGTCGATTGGCGGGTTAAAAGGTATGCAGGGCCGGGCGGATGCCAATGCAAAAGCCATTGCCGACTGGGTGCAAGCCACTGATTGGGTTGAATTTTTACCAAAAATTGCTGAGCAGCGCTCCAACACTTCCATATGTCTGATTATTAGAGATCCTCAAATAGAGGCCCTTGATATTGGTGACAGGGAAGCGTTTGCCAAGCGTTTGGTTGCGCGACTGGATGCAGAAGGGGTGGCCTATGATATCGGGGCCTATCGCGATGCTCCATCGGGTTTGCGCATTTGGTGCGGTTCAACCATTGAAACCGATGACCTTGCTGCACTAACCCCTTGGCTTGACTGGGCATTCCATAAGGAAAAATCCGCGTTATCGAGCTGATTTTCCTATTTTATACAAATGGAAAATTACAGCTGTTTTACAGCATTATTACAGCAAAATTTCACTTGAATTTTTTGCGGTTAGATTTCGCATTGTCGAAATAGCCGACAAAATAAAAACGGAGGCAAAAATGCCTAAAGTTCTAATTTCTGACAAACTCAGCCCCACCGCCGTACAGGTGTTCAAAGACAATAATATCGACGTGGATTACCTGCCTGATCTGGGTAAGGACAAAGACGCCTTGTTAAAGGCAATTGATCAATATGACGGGTTGGCCATCAGGTCGGCAACCAAGGTCACGCAAAAACTCATTGCAAATGCTAAAAACCTAAGAGTGGTTGGCCGGGCCGGGATCGGGGTCGACAATGTGGATATTCCTGCCGCTACCGCCAAGGGCATCATCGTGATGAATACGCCGTTTGGCAATTCCATCACCACTGCCGAACACGCCATTGCCATGATGTTGGCGCTGGCCCGCCAAATTCCGGAAGCGGATGCGTCCACTAGAGCTTCAAAATGGGAAAAATCTCGTTTTATGGGGGTTGAGGTTACCAACAAGGTGCTGGGTCTTATTGGATGTGGAAACATTGGCTCAATCGTTGCTGATCGCGCTCAGGGCTTAAAAATGAAGGTAATTGCCTTTGATCCGTTTTTAACGCCGGAGCGGGCAATTGTGCTGGGTGTTGAAAAAGTCGAGTTGGATGAATTGCTGGCCATGGCGGATTTTATCTCGCTGCACACGCCATTGATTGACGCCACCCGCAACATTATCAATGCTGAAGCGTTTGAAAAAATGAAGCCGGGCATGCGCATTATCAATTGCGCCCGTGGCGGATTGATTGATGAAGCGGCGCTAAAAATCGCCCTGGAAAGCGGCAAGGTAAAAGGGGCGGCTCTTGATGTTTATGAGAACGAGCCTGCAATCAACAATCCATTGTTTGAAGTGCCAAATGTAATTTGCACTCCCCATCTGGGTGCTTCGACCAGTGAAGCGCAGGAGAATGTGGCCATTCAGGTTGCCGAGCAGATATGCGCCTATCTCAACGATGGCGAGATTACCAATGCTTTGAATTTCCCTTCAATTTCTGCAGAAGAAGCGCCGCATCTGGCCCCGTTTGTAAAACTGGCTGAAGTTCTGGGATCTTTTGCCGGGCAGTTGACTGAATCAGGCATTACCGGGGTGCGCATAGAATATGAGGGTGAGCTGAGCGAGTTAAATACCAAACCCATGACTGCCGCTGCCCTTACCGGCTTGTTAAGGCCGCTATTGGGTGACGTGAACATGGTTTCAGCGCCTGTGCTGGCTAAAAGTCGTGGTATCAAGATTGAAACTATCAATCGTGAGCAGCAGGGGGCATATGAAAATTATATCCGGGTCTCTGTGATTACTGAACGCCAAAAACGCTCGGTTGCCGGTACGGTATTTTCCAATGGAGACCCGCGCCTTATTCAGGTTAAGGGAATAAATATGGATGCAGGCATTTCTGACAACATGTTATATATCACCAATGAGGATCAGCCCGGTTTTATCGGGCGGCTTGGTACTCTTCTGGGTGATCTTGATATAAATATTGCCAACTTTAACCTTGGCCGAAAAGCCAAGGGAGAAGAGGCAATTGCATTGCTTAGCATTGATAGTGCGGTTAGTGATGAGCAATTGAATAAAGTGGGCGCTCTGATAGGTGTAAAGCAGGTCAAAGCGCTTAAATTTTAGAGGCATAGCCTCGTTGAGGCATAGCCTCTTTTAGGGGCATAGCCTCTTTTAGGGGCATGGGTCTTGCCCCTAAACCCATGGGGATTAATCGCAAGGAGAAATGAAATTGGCAGACGACAATATTGAATATCTGGATATTGATTATGAGAATTTTGAATATCAGGATTCTGCCACTCCATGGACCGCGCTAACGGGCGTTAAATCCATCAAGGTTGATCCCGCCAAAGCGCCAATAATTGCCGACATTGCGGTTTCAGGATCAAAAAGCGTATCCAACCGGGCTTTGATTTTGGCTGGAATGGCAACAGGAAAAACCCGGCTTGGCGGATTGCTGCGTTCGGATGATACCTGGTGGTGCGCTGATGTTTTGCGCCGCCTTGGTTGTTCAGTTGAATTTGATGGCACCAGTGCCACCATTAAGGGCATTGGTGAAACGGGACCAAAATCTTCAAGCCTGCATGTGGGTTCTGCCGGCACCATATCGCGGTTTTTACCACCGGTTCTTGCTGCGGGATATTCGGGAGAATGGAAAATTACCGCCTCAAAACAAATGAGTAGTCGCCCGGTTGGGGCATTGTTTGATGCCCTAAGATCTGGCGGGGGCAAAGTTGAATGTCTTGAAGGGGAAAATACCTATCCGGCAATTGTGCATGGGAAAAGTTTTAAGGGTGGCGCCATAAGCATGTCAGGGGCGGTTTCCAGCCAGTTTATCTCCGGCATTTTGATGGGTGGCGGAATGGCTAAAAACGGCCTTGATCTCACTGTTGAGGGTGGAATTGTGCAAAGCGAATATGTGCAGATCACTCTGGATGTAATGGCCCATTTTGGCGCGAAAATTAAAAACCAAAAAGATTTCACCCGGTTTTTTGTGGAGCCGGGAAGCTATAGGGCCAAGGATTTAATGGTGGAGGCAGATGCCTCTACCGCCACATATTTTGCAGCCCTTGCAGCGGTTACCAGAGGCAATATCACGCTGACAAATATCGGCAAAAACACCCGCCAGCCTGATTATGGTTTTTTGGATATTCTGGAGCGCATGGGGTGTGAAATATCCAAAGGCGAAACAGCCTCAACTATAAAAATGGACGCTCAGCTAAGGGGAGGTTTTTCGGTGGATATGCGTCCCTTGTCAGATGCTACATTAACCCTTGCGGCGATTGCGCCGTTTGCGGACGGGCCAATTCATATGCATGGGATTGCTCATATTCGCCATCATGAGTGTGACAGGATATCAGCCATGTGCGCCTCGTTGACCAAGCTGGGCATCAAGGTTGAAGAGCATGATGACGGGATGACGGTTTATCCGGGTGTGCCCCAATTTGGCGTGATGGATACGTTTGAAGATCACCGCATGGCCATGGCGCTGGCGGTGCTCGGGGTGGCGGGCAATGGCATTGAATTGCTTGATCCGGGCTGTGTTTCAAAGACTTGCCCGAGCTTTTTTGAACAGCTGGAACAAATCGGTATCGCTAACACAAAAACACTCTGATTTTTAGTAGTGGGGTGGCGGCTCGTTCCCATCAGAACCATCCTTTGAGCTTTGCATTTGTTGCACCTGACCGCTCAGGCGGGAAATTTCGCGGCGTAATTTGTTAAATTCATCCCATTGATCGGTGACGGTTTTGTTTAAATCTTCGATTGTCTCGTCTTGAAAGGCAATGCGGGTTTCAAGTGCATCAATTTTTGCGTCTAGTGAGCCAGTTTCATCCATAATATATTCCACCCTGGTTTTGTTATCAGGTGATACAACAATAATTAGACCCGCAAAACTAAAAAACTCAGACTGATGGCAGCTTTATTACCGACCCTGGTCTGATTGTTAGTGCCGAATGGCTTATATAGGGTACAATTGACTATCAGGGGTATTTTACTTGAAGAAAATCTGGAAAAATTTGAACCTTACCCAGCAGTTTGGCCTAACCGCCGGGCTGGTTATGGTTACTGGAATGCTGGTCATCGGGTTTTGGGTTGCCGAAGAGATTGAGCGGGGCGTAACGTTAAATGCGGGGATCAGTTCTGCTCTTTATATGGATACCTATGTGGCGCCGTTAGCAGTGGATTTGCGCGATAGCGATACTTTATCAATCGGGCCGGTGCTGGCACTGGATGAGGTTTTTTTAGCTCCGCTGATTGTTGAACGCTTGCTGGCGGTGCAAATTTGGAAGCCTGATGGGACGATAGTTTATGCGGACGATCTGGCAATTATGGGGCAAAATATGGACCCTTCTCCCGGGTTGATTGCGGCCAGCAAAGGGGAAGTGTTTTCTGAATATTTTGCCCGTGGTGAACTAAGTGAAATTCATGGAAACCCGGTTGATGTACCGGTGTTGGAAATTTATAGCCCAATAAGATTGCCCTGGTCGGATGAAGTGGTTGCAGTACTGGAATTTTATGAGAATGCAAGTTCGGTTGAACATACATTGAGTGCGGCGCGCACCCGATCATGGTTGGTGGTTGGAGCAAGTACTTTAGTGATGACGTTGGCCTTATTAGGGATTGTGCATTCTGGTTCAATTCTTATTGATAGACAAAAAAGAGAGTTGCGAAAAGGTGCGAAAGAAAATGCTAATTTGGCGCGGCGGGTTGAAAAAGCCAGCGGCAAATCGGCTGAATTGAGTGAGCAGCATCTGCGACGGGTCAGTGCTGATCTGCATGACGGACCAGCACAATTGGTTTCGCTGGCAGCGCTGCGTATCGGTGGGCTGCCTTTAGCAAAAAATGATAAAAAGACGGAAAAGGAAGTGGCGGATATTTCCAAGGCGCTGGATGATGCCATGCGCGAAATCCGCAATATCTGTCGGGGCCTGTCTTTGCCGGAGATTGAAAACCAGTCGTTAAGTGAAATTCTAAAAAGCGTAGTGGATTCTCATACGGCGCGAACCGGAATGGCTGTGCAGCGGGATATTGAAGAAATTTCAGTGGAACTTAAACCCCACGAAAAAATCTGTATTTACAGGTTTTTTCAAGAAGGGCTGAACAATGCGTTTCGCCATGGTGGGGGAAAAGATCAAAGAGTGGAAGTCAACCGGGTTGATAGTTCAGGAATAAGATTTGCGGTTTTGAACAGCTTTAATGGTAAAAACAAGGCTTCTAATGCGCGTGATGTTACTGAAATGGGGCTTGGTTTGACAGGTCTGGCAAAAAGGGTTGAGGCGCTTGGCGGACAATTCGGGTTTGAGTGCTCGGTTGAAGATGGAGCGCGTCTGCAAATGATTTTAAACATAGGGGCGGAAAAATAAAATGACGGATAAAAAGATTCGCGCAATCGTTGTCGATGATCATCCGCTTTATCGTGATGGGGTGGTGCGCACGCTGGAAGATAGTGGTTTGTTCGATGTGGTTGGCACGGGGGAAAACTGCTCCAGCGCCATTCAGATGGCTAAAGAATTAAAACCCGATGTGGCTTTGCTGGATATTTCAATGCCCGGAAATGGCCTGGTGGCACTGGAAAAAATAATGGCGGCAGAGCATGATACAAAAGTTACTATGCTCACTGTTTCTGAAAACGATGATGATGTGCTCAAGGCATTGAACAAAGGTGCTTCGGGTTATGTTCTCAAAGGAGTTGGCGGACGCGAGCTGGTTGATATTCTAGCAAGTGTTGCCAATGGGGGGTCATACGTTTCCCCGGCTTTGGCGGCGCGGGTTATGGTGGCGATGCAGGATGTGGATAAGAACGCCCAGCGGTCCGGGGTGGCCAGCCTTACCAAGCGCGAGGAGCAGGTGTTGCGCCTGGTGAGCAAAGGTAACAGCAATAAGGAAATTGGGCGTGAATTGGATTTGCAGGAAAAAACTGTCAAGCATCATATGACCAGTATTTTGAGCAAGCTAAACGTTAGAAATCGGGTGGAAGCTGCCGTGCTGGCCAAGGATCTGTGGTCATAACAGGGCTGGTTTTTTGGCTTTGTTTTGGCAGTAAACTTTAACAGGTAAATTATAAAACAGTGTCGCACCCGATCCATGGGGTGGGTCGGGTGCGACTTTGTCTGCAACAAGCTATAATGGGGTGTTGTAGCCTAAAAGATATCAGAACGCTGAATTCAGGCGATCCAAATCTTTTTGAGTTGCTGGACGAGATATGATGGTGCGTCCGTTAGGGGCTTCTAGTTCATAGCGGCCATATTCGATTTTTTCTTCCCAGCCATCGGAATACTTGATTTCAATTTCATTGCGGCTTCTTTCAACTTCAACAATTGTTGCGCCATTGCGAAGGCTGTCTAAAAAGCCATCTAAAGTCATCGGGCGAGAGTTTGAGCGCGAATTTTTGTAATCATCATCATCATCGTAATTGTCACGATCATAATTGAAATTTTGGTTGCCCAGCAGCGCGCCGATGCCGTTTTTTATTTCGTCCCACATGTTATTTTGATCTGTAGCGGCATTTTCGCCCATACCATTGCTGGACATTTCTGAATTGGAATTGTCGCTGTTTGCATATGCATAGTTGTTAGTAAGCCCTAATTGCCCGTTTTTAAATTCGATGTTTAAGGGGGAAAGGGCAAAGCCAACGGTGAGGACAGCTATAGTAACGCCACTTAAAACTGCACTGGATTTTATTTTGGAGATCATTTTAATTTTCCTTTTTCATTTTTCTTGCGAGGAATTTTGCCTCGTATGAATATGAAATTAGTCAATATTTGCTCGGCTAAAAAGGGTCCAAAGACCTAATAGAGCTTTGTTGGGACTTGTGAATTTTTTCTTCAGACCAAGGTCTGTATTGGGGAGGGAAGTTTTTAATCCTGGTTTCAGTTTGCACTGGTGGGTAAGATTTAGAATACGCTACAAAGCGAAATACGTATCTAAAATCTTTTCAGGAAATGCTGAGAACAAAAAAATGCACCCGGTCCAAAGGGGGTGGGAAGGACCGGGTGCTAAAGCGTCTGATATCAGCAATTTATGAGCGAGAATTAACTCATGACGGCTAGAATGCCGAGTTCAAACGATCTAAATCTCTTTGAGTTGCTGGACGAGATATGATGGTGCGTCCGTTAGGGGCTTCTAGTTCATAGCGGCCATATTCGATTTTTTCTTCCCAGCCATCGGAATACTTGATTTCAATTTCATTGCGGCTTCTTTCAGCTTTAACAATTCTGGTGCCGTTGCGAAGGCTGCCCAAAAAATCATCCAGATTCATCGGGCGGGAATTAAAACGATTATCATCGTCATCGTCATCGTCGTCATCATAGTCGTCGTCATTATCGTCATCAGAGCTGCTACTTGAGCCCGAGTCGCTGGCAAAAACACTGTTGGTTTTGAAGGCCAGTTTTCCGTCCTCGAAGTCGATGGTCACGGGGGAAAGCGTAAGACCAACGGTTAGGGCGGCTACGGCAACACCGTTCAAAAGTGTGCTGAGTTTTAACTGAAAGATCATTTTAATATTCCTTTTTCATTCTCCAAAATACGAGGTTGTTTATTTTGGAAAACTTTGCCTCGTTAGAAATTTGAAGCTATGCAGGAAAAATTGCTAAATATAGGGGTTGAGGACCTATTCGGGGCGGATTGAGACCTGTGAATTTTTTATTCAGACCATGGTCTTAGCAAAGGGGCAAAAAATCTGGTACCTAAGTCTGAAAAAAGGTAAAATTGTTCAGGATTTTACACTGGTTCCAGTTCTGGCTCTGGTGCTTAATTCCGAAAATATGATGCCCAAAACAACCAGAACAGCTGCCACAAAATGGAAAAACTGAAATTTTTCCCCAACTATCAGCACTGAAATAACAGTGCCGAATACCGGCAGCAGGTTAATGAATATGGAAGCGCGGTTGGGACCGATCATTTCAACGCCCCTTGCATAAAACAGCTGTGCCAGAATTGAGGGGAAAATCATCACATAAATAATCAATAGCCAGCCACGGGTCGTGGTTTGAGGAACCAATTTGGTTAACTCGCCTAAACCACCGCCGACGAATACCTGGGCTAGAAATGCAGCGATCAGCGCGAAAAAAGCAGTTACGGCCAAAAAACTCAACCAGTGGGTTTTTGGTTTGTATTTAAGGGCAAGGGAATATCCGGCGTATAAAAAACAGGCTATAATCACCATGGCATCGCCAATGTTGAGCTGTAGCGACAACAAAGTGGCGGGAAGCCCTCTGGTGGCCACCCAGACCACGCCGGCAATGGTTAGGATCAACCCCAATACCTGCAATGGTTTTGGTCTTATTCCAAACAGGATCAGGTTTCCTATCAGCACAAAAACGGGGATCGAAGCCTGCTCGATCGAACCATTGATAGCTGATGTATAAAGAGATGAGTTATATAAAAGCACGTTAAATACCGTAAAGCCGAAAAATCCGAACATGGCCAAAAGAGGCAGTTTTGGTTTAATCTGCTTCCAGTCGGCAATTATGTGGGGCAATGCAAGGGGAAGCAGGATTAGCAAGGCGCCGCTCCAGCGCCCAATAGTCAGCAGGTACGGATCGATATTTCCAACGGCCAGTTTGCCTGCACTGATATTGCCACCCCAGAAAATCGGAGCCAGTACCAAAAGCAAATAGGGCTTTGACATCAGAAATGAAAATAAAGATGAACCAGCAGTTTTGTTTGTTGGATTATTCACGAGGTGCTTTCGGTACGAGCTAGCCCGGCATGGTGCAAGTCAAGGCAAAATGCATATAATAAGCCTGTAATGAACATGAAATTGATCCAGTTTTTTTTATCTGCTATTGCAGTTATGTTGTTTGAGAACTATCAGCATTGCTGGCGCAGATAAACTAATTGTTGGGAAAGTGAATAAATGGGCAATGTGGTGGTCGTTGGCTCTCAATGGGGCGATGAGGGCAAGGGCAAGATTGTTGATTGGCTCTCGGACAGGGCTGATGTGGTGGTGCGTTATCAGGGGGGGCACAATGCGGGCCATACCCTGGTGATTGATGGCAAGGTTTATAAATTGTCGCTGTTGCCTTCCGGCCTGGTGCAGGGAAAAAAATCCATCATTGGCAATGGGGTGGTTGTTGACCCCCATCATTTTGTGGCTGAGGTTAAAAAACTTCAGGATCAGGGAGTTGAAATCAACCCTGAGATTTTAACGGTAGCTGAAAATGCGCCGCTGATATTATCGGTACATCGAGAGTTGGATGCTATCCGTGAGGGGCAAAATGCCGGTTTAAAAATTGGCACCACCAAACGTGGTATTGGTCCTGCCTATGAGGATAAGGTGGGACGTCGGGCTATTCGGGTGATGGATCTTGGCGAGCCGGATGCTCTGATGGAAAAGATTGAGCGCCTGCTTTTACATCACAATGCCTTGAGGCGGGGCATGGGAATAAAAGAAATCAATCCTCAGACAATTGTTGATGAATTAAATGAGGTAGCAGCGGGTATATTGCCCTTTATGGGTAAAAGCTGGAGCCTGCTTGCTCAATATATGGCTGAGGGGAAAAGAATTTTATTTGAAGGTGCACAAGGGGCGTTGCTGGATAATGATCATGGAACCTATCCTTTTGTAACGTCCTCGAATGTGGTGGCGGGGCAGGCCGCTGCCGGGGCAGGGGTTGGTCCCGGTGCGCTGAATTATGTGTTGGGAATAACCAAGGCCTATACTACTCGTGTTGGAGAGGGACCTTTTCCCACCGAGCAGGAAAATGAAACGGGTAAGTTTTTAGGGGAAAAGGGCCATGAATTTGGGGTTGTAACCGGTCGCAAGCGTCGTTGTGGCTGGTTTGATGCGGTTTTGGTAGCTCAAATGGTTAAAACTTCGGGCATTAACGGTATTGCACTGACTAAACTTGACGTTTTGGATGGTCTGGATGAAATTAAGGTGTGCGTGGCCTATGAATATAAAGGAAAACGCATTGACTATCTGCCTGCTTCTATGGCCGGGCAGGCTGGTGTTACGCCGGTATATGAAACATATGAGGGATGGAAAGAAATTTCGGCAGGGGCAAGGCGATGGGCAGACCTTCCGGCACAGGCGATCAAATATGTTCGTCGTATCGAAGAGTTAATTGGTTCTCCTGTAGCCTTATTATCAACAAGTCCAGAGCGTTTGGATACTATAATGGTAATAGACCCTTTCCAAGCATAGGTTTTTTTGACAAAAATGAAATTTAAATTGAGCGTTGAGTAACGAATGGCGAACTACCAGGAACTATTAAGCAAAGCTGTGGGGGCACTCCCGGAGAGCAACGGCGCGTCCCGACGTGAGGTTTATGAAAAAGCGCGCAAGGCGCTGGTCACTCAATTGCGTGCGATTTCTCCGCCATTACCCGCCAGGGAAATCACCCAGCACAGGCTGGAGCTGGAAGATTGCATTCGACAGGTAGAGCATGAAGCAACCGAGGCATTGCTTAGCGGATTAAAGGATGTGGAGGAAACTTCCATTCCTCTTGCACCTGCTGAGCCGGATGTTGAGCAGCCCGTTGTTGAAGAACCTGTTGTTGAAGAACCTGTTGTTGATCATCCCGTTGCTGAAGAAGTCGCAACAAGCGAACCAGAGGCAGATGATCAATCGAGCAATGGTGAAGATGAAGTACCTGTCAATGAAGCGTCTGCCCACGAAGAAACCCCAAAAACTGTAACTGAGGAACTGCCAAAGGACAGTGGCGATGAATTAAGCGCTGCCCTTAACCAGGCCAGTATGAACAGTGGTGCAACGCAGGATGCTGAAAATATCACTGCAACCGGTTCAGGTGATGTTAAAGAAAAAAACGGTGAAGTAAAACTGCAATCCGGTGAGCGCCAGCCAGATACAAAAACCAGCGGTGGCCAGAGCAAAAGTGTGGGAAATGCCGCTCTTGATGCAATAATTGCCAGAGCGGAGCAGGCTAAATCAAGTTCTGCTGGTTTTGGACAGGAAAAATCAAATCAGGCCGCAGGAGCTGCCTCTTCTGTTGTAACGGCGAGTAATTCTGCTCTGGCGGACCCTGAAGTCAATCCATCAAACGTGCAATCTGCAAATTCAGCTGTATCCCAATCTGACATTGGTGTCGGGGCTGCCATGTCCCAGGTTCGCGAAGTTGAAAGCGGGCCTGCAAAGGTAGAGCCTGCACCTGCAATTGCTCGAGTTGATGCACCTGATCCGGCAGTTATTCGATCTACATCCGTGATGAATGATGATTCGCAACTGGTTGTGGACCGGGCCATCGAGACATTGGACCGTGAAGCGCGTGGTGAGCCGGGGTTTGATGATGACCTTGGATTTGATGATGACAACTTCTCAAATAATGATGGTAATGCGGGGGATGAATTTTCTTTTGGGGATGATGAAGAAAAAGGTGGCAATGGCCTAACCATTTTTCTTGTGTTGGTTATCCTGCTGTTGGGAGCCGTTGGAGGCGGTGCCTATTATGCATGGAGAGAAGGCTATATTGATCTGGAGGCGTTGTTTGCCTCTGATGTGGCAGTTGAAGGGCAACAGGGGGATAATGGTGCTGGTTCTGCCCCGGATGCGGGTAATACAAATCCGGTGCGCGTAATCGACAATGGTTCGCAAAACCCGGGTGCCGGTAGCAATCCAAATGTCGGCAATACGGCGACTGAAGTTGATACCAATGATGTAAGCGATGCCAATGTGGCGTTTGAGGATGTTAATAAAACAGAAGACAGATTATCTTCAAATCCTGATGGCGGAGCAGCCGCAAATGCCAATGACAGGGCTACGCAGCCTGAAATAGGCGGTGATAAGGTTGAAGATCGTTTGGGTGCCGGCACCGAAGCTCCTGATACCGCATTGGCTCAGGAGGGCGATGCAAATGGAGCGGTTGTCGGTTCTGCTCAATCATTATTGCTTGAAGCTTCAACAGATGGAGCAAGTGGTGCGGTGCCGTTTTCGGGTACAGTGCAATGGCGTCGCGGAGTTGATGAGCTGGGTGAGCCGACAATTATTGGTGAAGCCAATATCCCGGCAAAAAATCTTGGGGTCAGAATACTTATCAGGCGCAATGGTGATCGCAGTTTGCCAGCTTCTCATTTGATGGAAATAGATTTTGAGGTTAGCTCAGCATTTTCCGGTGGCTCAATCGCAGGGCTGCCCGGTATCCTGTTGAAAAACGAAGAGCTTGTGCAGGGCGCGGCTTTGGTTGGTGCTTCGGCCAGGGTTGTGGGTAATTCATTCCTGTTTGCGCTCAGTGCTGCTGATGCCGATATCAGAACCAATCTGGATTTGCTGCAAAATCGTAAATGGATGGACCTGGCGATGATTTATTCATCAGGGCGCAGGGCAATCATTACCCTTGAAAAAGATGAAGCCGCCCAGACCCTGTTTAATGATGTTATGGCCATTTGGGCCAGTGCTGAAGCTGCAGCCGCTGCAAATAATGGCTAAAAACATTGGTCAGGGCAGAGATTTGGCTTGTTTTTCATCTTCTGCTAGATGAGAAACTATCAGCGTGTGCCAATTATTTTCGATTGTTAGTTGCTCGACCAGTTGACGCATTTTATCGGCGTTGATTTTATCAAGGCTGGAATAGGGTTCATCAAGCAGCAGGATGGACTGGTTGGCCAGAAGGGTGCGTGCCAGAGCAATTCTTTGTTTTTGGCCACCTGAAAGTGAGCTGGCGGGACGGTCAATAAATTCTGTCAGGCCAACCTGCTCCAGAACATTTTGAATAGTTGAGACTTTGGTATCCGGGTTTTTCGCAAGGCCAAGTTGCAGGTTTTTTCTGACGCTTAAATGGTCAAATAAATTATCACTTTGAAACAGGATGGAAACCGGCCTTTGCTCTGGTTCCAGGCCAACAATATCTTTTCCATCAAGCATGATTTTGCCGGATGTGGGTTGTAAAAATCCGGCGATCAGATCTAAAAGAGTGGATTTTCCGCAACCTGAGGGTCCGTTAAAATTACCTGTTTTTCCGGGGTGCAGCACCAGGTTATAAATCAGGGGAGTTTTTTGTCCGGGATGAGAAAATTTCAGGTTTTCAATTTTCAGCAATTTTAACACTCCGGTTAAAAAGTGACGGCAATATCAAAAATACTGCCATGGATATTAATAACATGATAGCGGCAATGGTGGCTGCATCATTGTTGCGATAGGCGCCCATGGCGCGAAACATCTGCCACGGCAAGGTAGAAAACTCAGCGGTTCCAAACAGGGAAATCACCCCCAGATCCCCAAGAGAAAAACTAAAGGTCAATGCCAGCGCTAGTCCAATTTCGCGCCCCAAAAGCGGCCTTTCAACCAGTTGCCAGCGCTTAAAACCGCTTAAATTTAAGGCGCGGGCCTGCTTATCATAACGGGAATGGATGGATTTGATGGCCGGGGCAATCATCGCATAGACAAAGGGCAGGGCCAGCAACACATTGGCAATAATCAAAACCATGGGGGCCGCCACGGCATTGCTAATCCCCAGATTTCTTGAGCCGATAAAAAACCCTAAAGAAAGTACCACAGAGGGCATTACCAGATAGGCAAATATGGGAGTTACAAACACCGCTTTGGCAATCTTTGATCTAGTTATAGCCATGGTCATGGCGATGCGAATGGCAACAAACAGGGTAATTGCGGCGCTGATCGTGCCAAGTATCAGTGAGTTTTGTGCAGCTTTGATGAAAGAAGGGCGTGTAATAGTTTCAAAAAACTCCGGCCCCAGTCCTTTTTGCAGAACTGCCAGCAGTGGGGAGGTAAAACCAAATATCGCAATGATCAAAATTGCAATCTGGATGAACTTCACAATTCCCCTGTCGGGCCAATGATGGGAACTGGTATTTCCGGAGTTAGAAAAATTTTGAGTTGAGCCAAGGGTGGGCAAAATTATCGCCACGCAGATACCAAGCTGTACCAGAGCAAGCATGGCGGCGGTTTTTAGATCAAAATCCAAGCGAACCGCGCTATAAATTGCTACTTCCAATGTCTGGTTGGATGGGCCACCGCCCAGTAACAACACTATGGGAAAGCTGGTAAAAGTCAGCAGGAAAATGATTGAAGCAAGGGATGGCAGGGCGCTGGAGATTGCCGGCCAGTCAAGGATGGCAAAGCGTTGCCACGGGGCTAGTACAAGGCTTTGAGCGAGTTTTAATTTTTGGGCGGGTATGGCGCTGAGGCGGGCCAACAAGAGATGGGCTGCAAAGGCGCCATTTAACACCGTGTGAGCCAGAACAATTCCAAACAGTCCAAAAATACCGCCGGGCCAATTAAACGCAAAAAGGTCGGCAAAATCTGCGATCCAGCCAGCACGACCCCAAACACTGATCAGGCCAAGAGCTATCACCAGGCCGGGGGCAACAATGGCGGTGGCAAGTAACGAGATAATTATCGAGCGCCCCCAAAACCTCAAACGATTAAGGCTCCATGCCAGAGCAATGCCGACAATTAGCGAGATGGCAGTGCTTAAAGCGGCCTGTATCAGACTCATTCTGATCAGGTGGGCAATATCTGGTGTCAGAGCATTGCTGTTTGCCGGTTGTGGGGAAAAAATCAACACGGCAAAAATTGCAATCATCAGCCCACCGACCAGCAGCGCAAAAAATATTCCAACAAATTTGCGGGTTAAGCGTTGATTGATAATTTTTCTCCTATTGAAAAGCTGCGAGCATTTGCGCAATCCATGTGCTGGAGCTTTCATTTACCTGCTCATCATCAAGCAATAATTTGGTTTGGGGGATTGGCAATTGAGCAAATTTTGGCGGCAGCTCAATATTGGCTACTGGATACATCCAGTTAGTAGTGGGGATGATTTTTTGAGCTTCTGGCGAGATCAAATATTTTAGAAAATCCTGCGCCAATTGTTTGTTTGGGGAAGATTGTAAAATTCCGGCCACTTCGATCTGGGTATATTGGCCCTCTTCAAACAGGGCAGCGGCAAACCGGTCATCGCTTTCAACAATTTTATGATAGGCGGGGGAGGTGGTGTAGGAAAGAACCATATCAGCCTCGCCATCTAGAAACAGGGCGTAGGCCTCCGACCACCCTCTGGTCATGGTTATGACGCTGGGGGCAATTTCAGCCCAAAGATCAGCAGATTTTTCTCCATAGGCAGCTTGCATCCAAAGCACCAGACCAAGGCCGGGGGTTGACGAGCGCGGGTCCTGAATTACGATTTTAAGGTCGGATGGGTTTGCGGCCAGCTCGGTAAATGAGCCGGGAGGGTCTGGCAGCAACTCTTTGTTATAAATCATTGCCAGATAGCCATAATCAAAGGGGATAAAATTATCCGAAGCCCAGTCATTTGGCACATTCAGGGCCGAAACATCAACGTTGTGGGGAGCAAACAGATCAAGGGCATTTGCCTGCCCCACCAGTGATGTATCAAGGCCCAGAACGATGTCTGCCTTAGTGGTGGTGCCCTCAAGTTGCACCTTGCGCAAAGCACCTATGGAACTATCGGCGGCAACAAAATTTATGGTGCAGTCACATTGTTTCTCAAAGCCGGATTTAAGCAATGGGGCCGGGCCCCATTCGGCGGCAAATGCGTCATAGGTATAAATGGTCAAAACTGGTTTTTGTGAAGTATCCGATCCGGCAACTGATATGCTGGCAAACAACAAAGAACTGAGCAAAGTTATAAAAAATGCGCGCAAAAGCATCTAAAAATTCCAACATTTTTGGGTATGCGGCAAAGAAAAACGGCTATGGGAAATTTAACTCCCTTGCCATCTCGATCTTCCTCCGCCAGCATAACCTGGTTCAGGTTCAATGGGTCTTTCTCAGCCTTAAAATTTAAGGCACCCCAGCGAGATATGGACAAGTGATAACGCAAGGATTGGCTTTTATGCAAGCGAATAAAAAACCCGAGATTTTTAGCTATGAAAAGCCATTGGTGATTGTGGGGGGTGGGGAAGTTGATACGGCCCTGCTGTGGCGTTTTCGGCGCGAGGGGGCAGCAATCATTGCAGCCGATGGGGGAGCAAATATCTGTGCTGAAAAATTGATCATGCCAGATGCAATAATTGGTGACATGGATTCGATTGCGGACAGGGAATATTGGCAGGATAAATCCAAGCTGATTGAGGTTGAAGAACAGGAAACAACCGACTTTGAAAAGTGCCTTATGCTTAGTGAAGCGCCGGTGACCATCGCCATTGGAATGGCGGGTGAGAGGGTGGATCACACGCTGGCAAATCTTGATATTTTGCTGCGATACGGGAGTAAACGCCGGTTGGCAATTGCCACAAAAGAGGATTTGATAATTCGGGTCAGCGGTGCATTTGAATTTGATGCTTTGCCCGGCTCAAGAATTTCTGTTTTGCCGGTGGCACCGATAAAATTCTTGCGCTCTGAAGGGTTGAAATACCCACTGGACGGGGTGGAACTGGCACCGGGAAAAAAGGTAGGGATTTCCAATAGTGCTGAAACGGGCAGGTTTTTAATCGAACCAGAAGAAGGGTTTGATGGGGCTTATCTGGTGGCAATCGACCGGGCGAATCTGGAAATTTGGACCCGTAACAAAGCCTTGAGCTGATGCTCATTAGAGCAGGAAATTTAAAGGCGGGTCAGATTTTGCGTGCGATAGAGAGATATTGCAGCCCCAGATGAGCGGTGCTAGGCTTCCAAACACTTAGTACAAGGGGGAAACATGTCTGAGTTATCTGAAAATCAGGAAGAGTTGCGTAAGTCCATTCAAAAAAGTTCTATGATCTGGGCGCTGGTGTCTGCCGTAATTGTGGGGGCAATTGCCTATTGGCTGTTGGGCGGGCAGGAGCAAATAATTCGCATGGTCGCTACATTGGCCATTGGCGGAGCCACTGGTTTTTTAATGTTTCGGCAGAATTTTAACTCCCGGGCTAAATCTTCAAAATGCACAAAATGTTCGGCAGTTTTTAGTATTTCGCGCACCAATCGTGAAGAAACCTTGGTTTCTTGTGAAGAAAAAAGTGAGAAGGAAAAGCTTGATGAGGGCGGCACAAGGCTAACGGTTTGGAGTGAAGAAAAGTTTGATGTGGTTGAGACCTATACCTGCTCATCCTGCCAGGAGATATCAACTAAAGAGTTCCAGATAACAAGAACGAAGGACAAGGTGGTCACGGAAAAAGGTGCGCCAAAAAGCAAGGGGCCCAAAAAGGTAGACAGAAAAAGCGACAAAAACGGTATTAAATAGGGGGCTGTTCGGGCGAAAGTTCTTATTTAAGCAAAAATTCCAGACGGGGATCAGCCTTTGCAGCGTCAATTTGCAAAATTTGCGCTGTGACAATATTTTCTTTAACAAACGGGTCCGTATTCACCCGCTTTTGTAACCCTTCCAAAGAGCAATTATGAGCGACAATCGCACCGCCAAGTTTTGGCTGCAAACTGCCGCTCAATAAGAATTTTACTGTACCGCTCCAGTTGCGATTAATTGAGTTGGTACCCTGAAATTTTAAAAAATCAAACCGTTTGCAGTTCCTGATTTTCATGTGCTTTATTTTGGGATTGCGCTGAGTTTTGCACGCCTTCCTGCACTTTTTCAAAAGCCCTGACTTCGATTTGGCGAATACGCTCGCGGCTTATGCCATATTCCTGCGCCAGTTGCTCAAGGGTCTGATGCGGCTCTTTGAGACGGCGGGCCGTAAAAATTGCCTTTTCGCGATCGTTCAAAGAATCCATTGCTGAATTGACCATGCTCATGCGTTCGGAAAATTCTTCGTTTTCTCCAAGCACAGTTTCCTGATCCGGGCTTTCATCAATCAGCCAGTCCTGCCATTCAGATGTTCCCTCGTCTGAACGCATGGGAGCATTCAATGAGGCATCGCCGGTCAGGCGCTCGTTCATGGAGACCACTTCTTTTTCGGTGACTTTTAGCCTTGTGGCGATCAGTTTTACCTGATCGGGATGCAGGGCATTGTCATCAATGGCGGCGATTTGGCTTTTTACCTTGCGCAGGTTGAAAAACAGGCGCTTTTGCGCTGCCGTTGTGCCAATTTTTACCAATGACCATGAGCGCAACACATATTCTTGAATAGAGGCGCGGATCCACCACATGGCATAGGTTGCAAGGCGAAAGCCCTTATCAGGGTCAAAACGTTTTACTGCGTGCATCAGGCCCACATTGCCTTCAGAAATAACTTCAGAAACGGGCAGGCCATAGCCGCGATAGCCCATGGCAATTTTTGCCACCAGCCGCAGATGGGAAGTGATCATTTTCTGCGCCGAACTGGCATCTCCGTGTTCCGCATAGCTTTTTGCCAGCATAAATTCTTCATTTGGCTCGAGCATGGGGTATTTGCGAATATCCTGCAAATAGCGGGTAAGACCGCTATCTGAATTGAGTGTCGGCAGATTTGACTGGGCCATTTTGTCCCCCTTAGTTTGATTTTAGCCTCCAAAAAACGGAGCGCCAAAGCCCAAAACATCTTCTGATTGAAGCATTAAATGGGCATCACAAAGAACTATATAGGTAGTCTTTACTCCTATATCACCCCCTTATGAAGGGGTATCACGTTCCTTTGATCGTTATTTTACGATGAAGGCGAAATTATGATGGTTTATCTGATGTTTTTGCCCGGAAACCGGCGGATTTTTAGACAATTGTTGCTGTACGTAAAAAACTTCCGGCGGATTAAAAAATTTATTTATTTGAATATGGTGCCAATTGATCCTGAATTTCCTGTAAATCGGGCGGCAGGGGCGCGCTGAAAAGCATTGTGTCTTTAGATCTGGGGTGGGTAAACCCCAGTTGGGTGGCGTGCAGGGCCTGTCTTGGCAAGGCTTCTATCAGAATTTTTAATTCAGGGGGTAAGCGTTGTGATTTGGTGGCAAATCCAGCGGCATAGGTGGGGTCTGCGATAACCGGGTGTCCTCCATGGGCCATATGAACTCTGATTTGATGGGTGCGTCCGGTTTCCAGTTTGCATTGCACCCGGGCAATTCGCCATCCATCACCGCCATAGCGGGCTTCGGTTTTGAAATGGGTGATGGCGACGCGACCATCTTTGCGAATAGCCTGTTTCAGGCGATTTTTGGAATCTCGGCCCAATGGAGCATTTATGGTTCCGTTAAAGCTTTGATGATGGCCCCAGACAAAGGCAGTGTAGGAGCGCACCAACGGGCCGGAGCGGCCATGATCGGCAAATTGGGCACTTAAGTGCCGGTGGGCGCGGTCGTTTTTGGCCACCACCATTACTCCGGTGGTGTTTTTGTCGAGACGATGCACAATTCCGGGGCGTTTAACGCCGCCAATTCCAGCCAGACTATCACCACAATGGTAAATCAGCGCATTGACCAATGTGCCGCTCAATGCTCCGGGGGCTGGATGCACAACCATGCCTGTGGGTTTGTTAAGAACGATCAGGTGCTCGTCTTCAAACAGTATATCAAGCGCAATGTTTTCAGGTTTTGGCTCCGGGTCCTCGGGGGGAGGTTTTTTTAGGGAAATCTGCATTGCGGGTTTGACGCGCAGTTTCGGCTCCAATATCGTTGAACCATCAATCGTCACTTCTCCGGCTAGAATCAGTTGTTTAATTCTGGTTCTTGATAGTTCAGGCAGGGACTTGGCTAAAAACACGTCCAGTCGAGGGCTTTTCTGTGATAGATCTTCAGCCTCTTCTTCAACCAGCAAATGCCAAACTTCCCCATTACCGGGATTTTTATGTTCAGGATTTTTACTCATGACTAATTCAGACCCTTATAAAAACGAACAGACAAGCGAAATGAACGACGAGACGTTTAAAGTAATTGGCAAAGCCAAGCGCTCGTTCGGATTTTCCATGGCCATACTTATTCTTGGCCTTATGGCGATTGTTTTAGCGCTTGTCTATCGCTCAACAAGGGAAGAGGAAAGCGCAGCTAACAGATTTTCTTTGCAGGAGATTATTATACCTGCCGGTGCTCAGATATTATCGGTAGTGCCCATGAACGATGTAATCATAGTCACCTATCAAAAAAATGGTGATGCGACGATGAGAATTTTAGATATAGTCACCGGCGAGACAATGAAAGAAGTTCCCGTGGTTGAAGAAGCTCCCGTGGAATAAATAACAATTTTATGACTGCAGTCAATATTATAACAAGTTGAATTTACTTCTAAAACCTTGAGATTTGCCGCGTGGAAAATGCATTTACAATCTTAAGTTGGTCTTGGGTTTTTATTGACTGCGGTCATATATCATGCGATTATAGTTAAATCGTGCCTGTCAGGTTCCGTCATACATGCTGAACTTGCCTGTGGCGGGTGGTTCATCTGGTTCCTTGCCCCAATTGGCGATAATCTCACCTTTGATGTGGTTTTGCTCATTTGCAAAATTTTGTGCAGCTTTTAATCTTTGTTGGCGGCTGGCGTCAGATTTTGGCAGATGTTTTTGCAGGATTTGCGCATAGGCGGAGTTCAGGCCCTGGGTAAACTCAAGATATTGAGAAATAATTTTTAACTCTTCATAGGAAACATCCTTCATGGCCCTGGCAAAAACTTCTCCTGTGCCTTCAAAAAGAGTTTGGGTTATCTGATTTGTGTAATCTGTTAGTTCAATGTGAATTTTTCGACGGTCGGTTTTGTCTCTGACCCTTTTGGCAATGCCGGATTTTTCCAAACGATCAATCACGGTGGTGACGGCCCCGGTAGTGAGATTAGCGCGTTTGGCCAATTCGCCGGCGCTCATGCTGCCATAGCGTTGAATTATATCGGCACAGCGGGCGTCTGTGCGGTTCGATCCCAGCAATTTACCCACAGCTTCGTCAAACATATCAGATGCATTTTGGCTGCCGCGTGCCGCTGCGATTAGACGGGCAACCATTGCCGCATAATTTTCTCTTGACTCGCTGATATCTTGATTCATAAGATATATTTCTTTCAAGCTATTTCGCCATATGGAGCAATTGATGCCAGAAATTGGGACAATGATCAATGTCAGGGGATTAAAACGCAGTTTCAAAACCCCCAAGGGAGTGATCGAAGCGGTAAAAAACATAAGCTTTGAAGTAAAGCGAAGAGAAATTGTCGGATTTTTGGGACCAAACGGGGCTGGAAAATCCACAGTTCTTAAAATGCTGTGCACGCTTTTAAGGCCGAGTGATGGGGAGGCAAGTATCGCCGGGTTTGATTTGCTCAGGGATGCAAAACAGGTGCGGCGGCATATTGGATATGTTTCGCAAAGCGGCTCCACCAGTCCTGAGGCCAGGGCAGGGGATGAAATTGTCTGGCATGCTCAGCTTTATGGCATTGATCGTAATGAGGCAAAAGAGCGGGGCAAGCATCTATTTGATGTTTTGGACCTTGAGGGGCAATGGGAGCAAAAATGCGGATCACTTTCCGGTGGACAGCGGCGGCGACTTGATATTGCCATGGGCTTAATTCACCAGCCGGAATTGATATTTCTTGATGAGCCATCCACCGGGCTTGATCCGCAATCACGGGCCAATTTATGGGATCATATTCGCAAACTTCGGGAAGATTTTGACACCACTATATTTCTAACCACCCATTATATGGATGAAGCAGATGCGCTTTGCGACCGGTTGCTGATCATTGATCACGGGGAAATTGTTGGCAGGGGAGAGGCAAAAACCCTTAAAAGTCAGGTGGCAGGAGATAATATCAAGCTGACCCTGCGCGACAACAGGGATACTCAAAAAGCAGCTTTGTGCTCCGAGAGTATAGCAATTGCCCAACCAATAATCAGCGGAAATCTGGTGCAAATCATGGTGAAAGATGGTGCTGCTTCGTTACCAAAATTAGCGGCAGCTTTGAACGAAGGCGGAGTTGAAGCCATCGGCATTGAGGTATCACAACCGACCCTTAATGATGTGTTTTTAAGCCTTACGGGGCGATCTTTGCGCGATTGATTTTCATCAAGAAAACAGAACGCTTGGAAGAATAGGCAGCGATGCACCACCTGTTCTTCTGAGATGATAAATTCATAGGATTTTAAAAAAATGAAACAATATTTTGGTGATAGTTATGTGGTGTTTTTACGCTCAATGACGCTTTCCCTGCAGAATCCCATTTGGGTTTTGGTTTCCATAATGCAGCCGATATTATATCTGGCGCTGTTTGGTCCGTTGTTGGTGCAGGTTGCTGGAGTTCCCGGTTTTCCAGTCGGAGATTCCTGGCAGGTGTTTGTACCGGGAATTCTTGTGCAATTGGCGATGTTTGGGTCATTGTTCGTCGGGTTTGGCATAGTTGCTGAATGGCGATCGGGGGTGATTGATCGCATGCTGGTATCCCCGGCCAGCAAAAACGCCTTAATTACCGGGCGGGTAATGCGAGATGTTATTATGCTAATTGTTCAAAGTATTATCTTGATTGGAGTGGCGTTTTTATTTGGATTGCGGATTGGGCCGGGGGCAATTTTTGCCTCTTTGGTGCTGGTGGGATTGCTGGGGGCTGCGTTTTCCTACTTTTCATATGCTGCTGGCCTGTGGTTAAAAAGCGAGGATGTTCTGGCACCAATGATCAACTCAATTGCCCTGCCACTAATGTTGCTTTCGGGCATTTTATTACCCATGAGCCTTGCTCCGCGCTGGCTGCAAATAGTTTCGGATTTCAACCCAATCAAGCATGTTGTGCAGGCTTTAAGGTCTGTATTTCGTGGCGAATATTTGAATTTTGAAACAATTTTGGGCCTGTTTCTGGCCTTGAGCGTGTTGAGCGTGGCGGCAATTGTTGGCAATCTGGCGATAAAATCCCAGGCAAGGTGAGGATTTAGCTGGCCCAATAACTTCAAATTCTTTTTCGCAGATCGCCCCACTGACATAAATTGTCAGTGGGGCGATTTATAGTTCCTGAATGCTGTCCATGAGGTCAGCTTAATTGTTTTTCAGGAAATAAAAATATGAATAATCGTGTGATTGAAGTTGTGACATTCAAACTAAACAAGGGTGTTAGTGAATACGAATTTTTGAAAGCGGTTTCTGCCAGTTCTGAATTTATTAAAACGCTGGATGGATTTATTTTGCGGCGTTTATCATGTGATGATGGGGGTAACTGGCTGGAGCATGTGGAATGGGAAAATCTGGCCCATGCTGAAGCGGGCGGGAAAAACCCATTATGGCTTGATTGGTATAGTTAAATTACGGTGACAGTTAATTATGGTGACAGTTACCGAATTAAATGCGCGCCAAAGACTTGGACGAAACTGGATACTCGGGTCAAGCCCGAGTATGACGACCTTTAATTTCACTATGCACAATTGGATACTCGGGTGTTTTATATTTCGCGCTGATGGGCTGTTCCGAGTGTGACTATGGCAGTAAGCTTAGGGCACTATAAAACCCACCCCGTCATTACCTGCTTCATGCAGGTAATCCATTGCGCCAAGTCTTTGGCGCGGTGAACAGCAATCACACATAAAAGCTCTTTAACCCGCCAGACAGCGGGTTACTGGATCACCCGAACAAGTCGGGTGATGACGCAGGAGGGAAGTCTGAGTATTATGCGAAGGATTGAAAAGCTCCCGCCCCAGCGCTCATTACCTAGTTTATGACACTAGTGACCGGATAATCCAGAAAGAATTTAACATCAGAACTGGATTGCTACGCTTCCCTCTGGTCGCTCGCGATGACGGGTTTGTGGATTGCCCGCGCGCCGACGGGCTTTTGTTATTACCCGGACAAGCTAGGCAATGACGTAGGGATCTAAGATCCTAATTAGCGTGGATGTCTCTTAGGGAGCGCATGCGGCGAGACAATCTTGATTGGCCCGAATTAGCGCGGCCGGAGCCTGGTGCATCATTAGAGTTGTCAGCCCCGTTTGTTTTCCCTGCAGGCGGGCCTTTTTTATCTGAAGGAATGTCTACCTCGTTTTGGTCGGAAAATTTTTGCACCCGGTCAAACAGGCTAACGCTTGGCGGGTCCACCAGTTCTTCTTCAACCGAATAAACCAGTCTGGAAACATCGGAGGCAATGTCGTTTAAGCGTTCTCGTAAGTGGGATTGTTCTAATCGTTCGCTATCCCAATCGCTGATGATGGCGGTTTCGGTTCCAATGACTAATTCTCGAAGTTCTTCGAGTTCTTTTTCCATTGAGAGTTTTTCTGCCAGTAGCTGGCCGGATTTGCTTTCTTCCAGCTCGACTAAGGTGCTGGTTTCTTCCAGCAATTCGCTTAAGCGGGATTCAGCATTGGCCATGCGAACTTCCGCTTCAATCAATTCCGTTTTATTCTCACCCAGGGCATCATCTTTTTGCGACATATCTTCGCGCAGTTCAGCGATGGCCAGATGAGCGGAGGCGGTTTTGTTATCCTGGGTTTCCAATTGGGCAATAAGACGATGAACCTGCTCTTCCATTCGTTCTGCGCGAGCACGTTCTTTTTCTAAGGCATTGAGTACTTCGTCGACCTTTGTGGCAGACATTCCACCCTTGGAATTGCGGAAGCGTTCCAGTTCCTTGGTGGTTTTGGAATAATCTCGATCTTTCATGCGCAACCGCTGGGCGAGATCCGTTCCCTCTTTCTCAAGGGCAAGAATTTTGCGACGCAGGGTGCTTTCGCGCTCTTCAAGTTCGCGCACTATTGTTAATTGCTGATCACGTTCGGACTTGAGCATGGTCTGGTCACTTCGCATATTATTCAGTTCGCCAAGCTGATCGGCAAGGCGGGACCTTAAGGTCTCCACATTCATTTCTAAACGGCGAGTGGAGAGGGCAAATTCAGCCCGCAATTGATCTTTGTCAGCGCGAAACTCTGACATGGTCATAGGGGTCGCGGCCTCGATGCGCTTTTTTGTCAGGCGAATGGCCCGACGCCAGATAGAGGGCATAATCATTAAAGATAACAGCCCGGCACCCATGAAGCCCAGCACAAAATACATTACATTTTCAATAATCATCAGCATTCCTCCCAAAAGATATGCCGAGGCCCACTTTGCTGATGTGATAATCTTGTCCGGATCAAAAACTAATCGGACTACAAGTCAGCAAAAAGGGGTTGCCCGCCAGCATTCATCCTGACACTTTACGGGCGCTCGCGCCAACTTAACTAAGCATTAACCTTAACGCATTGCTAGGGTCGGTATCCACTAATTAGCACTATTGCGCAGCAATATTTATCGTTGCCGGTTCTTTGATTGCCAAGGGCATATCCGAAAAGTCAGCTTACCTCTGGCAAGGTTACTTCTACATACAAACCATTGCCTGCTTTGGTGTTAAAAGAAATTTTTCCTTTGTTCATGGCAACAATTTCTTTGGCGATCGAAATACCGATGCCGGTGCCTGTGCCCTGCTGATCGAGCCGGGTGCCGCGCTTTCCAAGTTGTTCTGTCTGGGCGCTGGTTAAGCCCGGGCCATCATCAGAGATATTTAAGGTTATGGCCTGATCGTGTTTAGTGGCGTAAATATTGACGTTGGCTTTTGCCCAATTCGCTGCATTTTCCAACAATATGCCAAGCAATTCAACTAGGTCGGAGCTATCAATATCCACATGAATGGGGGCGTCTATGTCGATGTGCCAGCTTAGGTTTTTGCCTTCTGGCGTTCTTTGCAGGGCGTTGACAACTTTTTGCACGCTGGAGCGAAGGGGGGTGGAAAGAAAATCAGCGCTTGTTCGAGTTTTAAGGCGAGATAAACGCAACTGATGGTCGATGATTGAGTGCATATCCTGCCCCAATTTTTCAATGGCGTCAGCATGTTCAATCTGTCCTGAGGTACGAAGTTTTTCGGATTCTGATTGCATTACCGAAAGATGAGTTTTTAACGAATGGGCGAGATTGCTGGCTCGAGTGCGGGCGAAGGTTATGGATTGTTCCTGATTTTTCAGCATTTTATTCATTTCGTGAACTATGGGCATGACCTCAGGAGGGTGTTTTTTATCCATGCGGTTGGCCTCGCCGGTACGAATAGCGTTAATCTCAGCGCGAATTGATTTGAATGGGGAAAGACCAAGAGATATTTGAATCCAGGCGGTGATAAACAAGGCCAACGCCAATATAGCAAGAAAAACAAACAGATCATTGCGAAATTTTGCGATTGCAATATCAAAGTGAACCAGATCCTGAGCCACAATGACGTCTAAAGTTCTTGCGCCGCCGCCCTCCAGATCAAACTGCAGGCGCTGCACCCAGGCAATAGCTGGAGTTCCTTCAGGGTCGATTAGTTCAATAGTGTGGGCGCGGCCATCCAAAACATTTAAATCAGGCAGCTCAAAAACTGCATCCCACATGGAGCGGGAGCGCGATTGCACACCAGATGCCGGATCGGTTACCTGCCAATAATACCCCCCATAGGGAGTGGAGAATGAAGGATTGGCCATGGGAGATTTTAGAGTTGGAATTTCAATTGTCGGGTCAAGCTGGGCGACAAGGCGAATGAATTGATCCTGCAGATCGTTTGTAAGATTTCTTTTTACATGGTCGGAAAAAAGGGCGGAAATTGCAATGCCGGCCAGAACAAGGGCAAAGAGAATTGTTGCTGCCGAAGTGGCAAATAATTTTAGTCTCAGGGAAACCGATGTCACAAATCGTTCTCCTGAGTGTGGGTTTTTTGCTCACTTGTACTTTGGCTTTTTGGCTTTTCCATAATATAGCCGAAGCCGCGCCGGGTTTGAATGGAGTTTTTGCCCAGTTTGCGCCGCGTTCTGCCCACAAGCACTTCGACTGAATTGGAATCGCGTTCAAAATCCTGAGAATAGAGGTGCTGCGTTAATTCTATTTGGCTAACTACCCGATCGCATTGATGCATCAGGTAAGCTACCAGACGATATTCCTGGGGGGTGAGGGCAATGGGCTGACCGCTTTTGAACACTCGCATCTGACGTGTATCCAGAGTAAACTCACCCAATTGAATAGAAGTGGTGGCATGCCCGGCTGCCCTGCGCACCAGCGCACGAGTGCGGGCTACCAGTTCTTCAGTGCGATAGGGCTTGACCAGATAATCATCAGCACCGGCGTCAATTCCATCAACACGTTCATCCCAATTGCCGCGTGCGGTGAGAATTAGTACCGGAGTAATGACATTTTCTTTACGCCATCTTTTTAAAATTGTCAGCCCATCAAGAGTGGGCAGACCAAGATCAAGAATAATGGCATCAAAGGGTTCACTTGAACCGGTGTACCATCCATCTTCTCCATCATGTTCCAATACAGTGATGAATCCGGCCAATTCGAGTGCTGTGCAGATGGATTTAGCGATGTTTTTGTCGTCTTCAATTACCAGGATGCGCATGGAATTAATTTTCCACCATCTGGCCAGTGGCAGCGACATATATCACGGTGGCCACGCGGCCGTTTTCGTTGATATACAAGAAGCGATAATGCAGTTGTAAACGGCGCTTGAACAGAGCGATATCTATGATTTCGCCGTCAATCTCAGATCGGAATATTTTGATCATTTCGCGTAACGAAATTGCCTCTTCAGCCTGGAAAGCCCTTAGAGCGCCTTCTTCGTCGTCTTCGTAATCATGATCATCCTCATCATCATCGTCATCTTCATCACTGGCCATAGCAGGGCCAGACCATGCGCCAAGAGCAAAGAGCCATCCCATTCTTATCAAAATTTCTCTTCTATCCATGGTCTTAGCCTGTCTATTAAGGCCCAACCCTAACATATCAAACATTACAATTCGCTGACAACCGCCTCACCGATCGGTCAGGCGCGCTTTGGTAGGTTTGATTCACGGTACCAAGATTTTGGTGCCAAGCAGCGAAAAAAATTAACAGGAGAAAAAAATGAAAAAGATTGCAACTACTTCACTTACTGTATTGGCACTGGTGCTGGCATCAACTGCAACCGGACAGGCTCATTCTCTTGATGACTTGCTTACCGATTCGCAGATAAATGAATTTTGTGTCGACAAAACCTCAAACGCCAGGGTTCCTGTACAGTTTACCGATGCTTCAGGCAACGTGATCGAGGGTACAATTAAATGCGAATATGCAAGCGACAATCGCCGGAATGATAATAGAGATCGCTATGATGATGACCGTAACGATGATGATCGCTACGACGGCGATCACGACGATGATCGTTATGAAAGCCGGGATGATCGCAGCTGAATGAAGTGATGTTTTAAATAAATCCCACGATGGTCACACAATTCCCCCGTGTAACCATCAGATAGCCAACCGTAGATTTATATAAATTTACGGTTGGCTGTTTTTTTGAACTTCAGAGACCATTAAAATGGATTCCAGGTCGGCTTATCAGTGAATTTAAGGTAGCCAACATTTACCCCCAAACGTGCACCAACCCCGGAGCGAATAGGCACTATAATAACATTGTCGCGCTTAAGGACTGTCATGCCAACTCCTCCAACAAGATAAGCTGTGCCCTGAATGGCCGGATAACGCCCATAAACCGCATTCACATCAGGCAGATTGTAAACCAGCATCATGATGCGTGATCCATCACCACCAACGTCAAAACCAATGGTTGGTCCCTGCCAGAATATTTCGCGCTGGCCGACATTTCTTGTGTACATGGTGCCTTCGCCATATCTGACACCACCAAATATGGCGCCCGATCCTTCCTGTCCCAAAATATAGGCGTTGGGCTGGCCATATTGGGCAACAGCGCGCTCCAAAACTGAAGCCAGGCCTTGAGAAATTGAGCCAAAAAGCTGATTGCCTGCATCGACCAGCTCTGCCGGGGAATAGGTTTCAGATACTGCTCCCTGAGCGTTGGCGCTTACCGGTGCCACAATAAATGTCATTAAAACCAGAGCCAGTCTTGCCAGGTTTTTTAAAGTGAGCTTGAAGTTTAATAGATATGAATGCTGGGTTTTTGGAACGGGCATGGGAAAATTTCCGTATTTTTATGTCTGTTTGACTTGAGTTTAACAGGTCTAAACTCGGGGTTTTGAATATTCGTTTACCATTATCTCACCATTAAGCTGTAAAATCAGACGTTATTGTGTTGGCACGATCTGGTTAAGGTTCAATCACGACAATGATGCGACATTTTGGTAAACAAATCTTAACTGTTGGCGAAGTTTTGGCTTTTTTTCTGTTCAGCCCCAAACAATTGCTTGGATTTTTTTTCAGGTGGTTTGCTCTATCAGTGACTGCGGGAGCATTTGCCATTTTGTCGTCGGGTCCGGTTTTGGCAAACAGCGCCAGGCTGGTTTCTGATATGGTGGTGGATCCGCTTACCGGCGTCGCTCTAAATGGTTTTGACCCTGTGTCATATTTTACCGATGAGGCGCCTATGCGAGGCAGTGCGGATTTTGAAATGTTTTGGCGGGGAGTACCCTGGTATTTTGCCAACGAAGCAAATCTTGAAATTTTTTCAAAATCCCCTGACGTTTATGCTCCGCTCTATGGGGGGCATGGGGCCATGAGTCTGGCGCGCGGGTTTTTATCTGATGGAAACCCGATGATTTATAAAGTGCTGGATAAGCGTTTATATCTGTTTTATTCGTTTTCTAATCGTGAAGCGTTTGAGATGGGTGACAAAATTGCCCGAATCAACGGTATCAATAACTGGCAACAGCTAAGAGACGGCCAGGACTAAATTTATTTTTTTTAAAATATCGGAAGAGCTTTTTATGAGCAAAATTATTGAATTGAGTGCACCAGATCTGGCGGCAATGTTATGTTCCAGGGTGTGTCATGATCTGATAAACCCTATCGGGGCAATTGGAAATGGCCTTCAGGCCCTTAATGATCCTGAACAAGAGCAAATGAAAGATCTGGCTCAGGAGCTGGTGGTAAATGCTGCCAGGCAATCTCTTGCGAAACTGGAATTTGCCCGTCTGGCCTATGGGGCGTCATCAACCAGTGGTACTCAATTTGACACCAGAGAGTGTGAGCGGGTAGCCAAACTTTATTATGATATTGAAAAGGCCGATCTGGTCTGGAATATAAATCCGGTTCTCGTGCCAAAAAATGTTGGCAAATTGCTGATGAATATGCTGCTGATTGCCAGCGAATCTGTTTTTCGCGGAGGAGTGGTTGAGGTTGATCTGGAGGGGGAAACCGGTCGGGAAATTATTAAAATCAAAGCTACCAGTGACCCGGATAAAAAGCAAAAAACTTTACTCCCAGCCAATGTTAAAGATTTTATTGGCGGAGAAGTTGAAGACGTGAGCGCGCGCGAAATTCAGCCGTTTTACACTGGATTGCTGGCCAGATTATCAAATATGGAACTTGAAGCTGATCTGGATGGTGTTGAGTTCACCTTTGTTGCCCGGCCCAGATTGGCTCTGGTCTAGGGTCAGGACCTTAAAGTTCGTTTGTCTGATGTGATGAACATGATTGCATTTATTCAGGTAGCAACCAGCGTTGCAGCAGGCCTCGTAATAGTAGTTCCTGATCAGCAGAATTTTGGGTTGCCCCGGAATGCAGGCCAATCAATACGTGGTAAAAAAAAGCGGTAATTCCCTGCACATATATGTTCGCACTGATATTGGAGGGCAGTCGTTTTTCATCCAGTAAGCTATTGACCAGATTGGTCATTGCGGTTTCCATGGCGCAGCAGGCATCATAAAGTCTCAGGGCGGAATCGGCTCCTTTGAGGGAAGCCTGATCCATAAATACGGTGGTAAATTCTTTGTCGCTGGCAAAAAGATCAAGCCAGGGTTTTAGAATGTCCACCATTGCCTGCACCGGATCGTCTCCTACAGGACCAATGGAGCTTGCAAGTGTATCCTTTGCAATTGATTCCATATGATCGATTCTGACCGAGGTCAAAAGCGATGCCTTGTCAGAAAAATGAGCAAAAACACTACCCTTTGCAACGCCGGCCCGTCTGGCGACCTGATCAACAGAACTTTGCTCATAGCCCTGAGAATCAAACAAAAAACGCGCTGCGGCCAGAATTTTTTTTCTGGTTTTTTTGGTGCGATCCTGTTGTCGTTCTGCCAATGCACATGCCCCTTTTTTATATCGATAGTAAAATATATGGGCCAGGTCAAATTGGGTGAAAATAAAACTGACTAACGTCAATTATCATCATCAAAACCCAGGAGTTTATGTCATCGAAAAAAGATAAGTACGAATACGGGCATCAAGGTTTGGCAAGCATTCGTTAACCTTGCCCCGTTCAATGTCGGGCAATTGTGAAACTATAGTGCGGACCCGATAAATGGACGATCTGTTAGGTGAATTTTTAACTGAAACCTCTGAAAGCCTCGAAGTTGTTGATAGTGAGCTGGTGCGATTTGAGCGCGAGCCCAACAATTCTGAAATTTTAGGCAATGTGTTTCGTCTTGTGCATACAATTAAGGGAACCTGCGGGTTTTTGGGTTTGCCGCGCCTGGAAGCGCTGGCCCATGCGGCTGAAACCCTTATGGGTATTTATCGCGATGGATCGCCGGTCACCGGGGATGGGGTTTCAACCATTCTCAATTCCATTGACCGGATAAAAATGATCCTTGGTGAATTGGAAGAAAATCAGGAGGAACCCGAGGGAGCAGACAAGGATTTGATTGATCCCTTGCTGATTTTGGCCGGGGTAATTGAAGATCCCAACGCACAGAAATCCGATACCGTCTCAGGTGATGCAGAAGAAACCGCCATAAGTCAGGATAATGCCAAGCCGGAAAATGATGATGACGATGTGGATGATGAGGACGACAAGCTCGATGATTTAGGCGGGCCGATGGGCCGGGCCTTAAAACCAGGTGAGGTTTCCCTGGCTGATCTTGATGCGGCGTTTGCATCAGCGGTTGGGCCGGAGATCAATCTGCCGGAAATTAAGAAGCCTGAAAAACCAAAATCAAAAAAAGCCAAGGTGGACCGTTCGGCTAATCAAACCATCAGGGTAAATGTGCAAACCATTGAAACCCTGATGACCATGGTTTCCGAGTTGGTTTTAACCCGCAATCAATTGCTGGAAATTTCCGGGCGTCACGAAGATAATGAGTTTGATACTCCCTTGCAAAGATTGTCCAATGTCACTGGAGAATTGCAGGAAGGGGTGATGAAAACCCGCATGCAGCCCATTGGCAACGCCTGGGGCAAACTGCCAAGAATCGTTCGCGATCTTTCCCTTGAGCTTGATCGCCCCATTGATCTGGAAATGGTTGGAGCTGAAACCGAGCTGGACAGGCAGGTACTCGAATTAATTCGTGATCCCTTGACCCATATGGTTAGAAACTCTGCCGATCACGGGATTGAACCACCAGAAGTTCGCGAAAAAGCGGGTAAGCCCAAGGTTGGCAAAATCACGGTTTCAGCCTTTCACGAAGGCGGGCATATAATTATCGAAATTGCGGATGATGGCAAAGGCCTAAACACCGCGAAATTACGCGAAAAAGCCCTTGAGAAAGAAATCATGAGCGAGGCTGAGCTGGATGAAATGTCTGATGCTCAAGTCAATAAGCTGATATTTCACGCAGGATTTTCTACAGCGGAAAAGGTGACTTCGGTTTCCGGGCGCGGGGTGGGCATGGATGTTGTGCGCACCAATATCGAGATTATTGGCGGCACAATTGATTTGAATTCGATTGAGGGCAAAGGTACTTCGGTTAAAATCAAAATCCCGCTGACGCTGGCCATCATCCCTGCTTTGATTGTCGAGGCTGGGGGTGAGCGTTTCGCCATTCCACAACTGGCGGTAAATGAGTTGGTGCGATCGAACCCAACAAGTGAAAATCGCATTGAAAAAATCAAGGATGCAGAGGTTTTGCGTTTGCGCGGGGCCTTATTGCCATTGGTCAGGCTTACGGACTTGTTGAAAATTGGACCTAAAGAGGGGGCAGATGAGCAAAAAAACCATCGCGGGGACAATATTTTTATTGTGGTTGCCAAGGTTGGCTCTCAGGAATTTGGAATTATTGTTGATGAGGTTTTTCATACCGAGGAAATTGTGGTCAAGCCAATGTCGGGAATGCTCAAGGATGCAACCATGTTTTCCGGCAATACCATAATGGGTGACGGCTCGGTTATTCTGATTGTTGATCCAAATGGGGTGGCCCAGCAGGTCAGCAAAAAAGGAATAGAGGAAAATTCTCAAGAAGAAATCATTGAAGAAGAAAAACCCGATGAGGGTGAAATAAATTCACTATTGCTGTTTGAGGCCGGATCAGGTGATCCCAAGGCGGTTCCGCTTTCACTGGTGACTCGTCTGGAGGAGTTGGATGCTGATACTGTTGAGCATTCAGGGGATCGGCATATGGTGCAATATCGCGGTCGTTTGATGCCGCTGATTTATCTGGATAAAGAAAAACAAGAACAGCAAAAACAAGGAAATTCTTCAGGTCGTTTATCGATATTGGTGTTTTCAGAGGGTGAGCGCTCTATGGGGCTGGTGGTCGAAAAAATCGTCGACATTATTGAGCATGGGCTGGATTTGCAGGTTGAGGCCAGCGAAGAGGGGTATCTTGGCAGTGCCATTGTTGCCGGAAAAGCCACCGAAATTTTAGACGTGGGTCATTATCTGCCCCTGGCTTTTTCGGACTGGTTTGAACGCAAGGAGCAATCCAAGGAAAATCGTTTGCGCATTCTTTATGCGGAGGACAGCCAGTTTTTTCGCTCGATGATTGTGCCGGTTTTGAAAGGGGCGGGCTATGTGGTCAGCGTTTCTGAAGACGGGCTTGCAGCCTATGAGCGGGTGAAAAACGGCGAAAAATTTGATCTGGTGGTATCCGACATTGAAATGCCCAATATGGACGGATTTACTCTGGCCAAAGTTCTAAAGGGTAATCCCATCAGTGCTGATTGGCCATTTATTGCCCTTTCAGCCTTCACAGGGCCGCAGGCGGAAGCGCGGGCCAAAGAGTTGGGTCTGTTTGCCTATGTTGCAAAGTTTGATCGGCCCGGTCTGCTTGATGCTCTAAAATCAGCTGGAACCCGGGTGCATGTGGAGATGGCGGCATGAGTGCGCAATATGATAGTGAAAATTTAATCGGGGGCAATTCATCCAGCGATAGCGGCGGCAAACAATTGGTGACCATTCGGCTTGGCAATCAAATGATCGGCTTGCCGATTGAAAAAGTTCATGATGTTTTTTTTCCGAGCAATTTCACTCCCGTACCCTTATCAGTGGAGCAAATTGCCGGGGTATTAAATCTGCGTGGGCGCATCGTGACCATTATCGATCTGTCGATAATAATGGGCTTAACGGCGGTAAATGAGGAAATTGGTGAACGGCCGGCGGTCGGGGTAATCTGCGCTAACGAATCATATGGTCTCTTAACCGATACTTTGGGAGAAGTGGTTACGCTTGGGGATGATTTGTTTGAGCCGAACCCGGTTAATCTGGATCCGTCCTGGGCTCAGTTAAGTCTTGGTACCTATCGGTTAGAAAATGAATTGCTGGTGGTTTTGGATATTGATGCACTGATTGAGACTTTGATGAAAAAGGAAGCGGCATAATGAAACTGAAATTTGAAAAAAACGAGGGAAGCAAATGAAGTCCTGTCTGGTTGTTGATGATTCAAGCGTTGTTCGCAAAGTTGCACGGCGTTTTCTTGAGGATTTAGATTTTGTGGTTGATGAAGCCGAGGACGGGCAGGAGGCATTTGAAAAATGCACTTCTGAAATGCCGGATTCGATTTTGCTCGACTGGAACATGCCAATTATGTCCGGGCTGGAGTTCTTGAAGCTTTTGAGGGCATATGATGGCGGAGATAAGCCAAAAGTGGTTTTTTGCACCACCGAGAATGATGTGGGACATATTGCCATGGCGCTCAAGGCCGGGGCCAACGAATATATGATGAAGCCTTTTGACCGGGAAATCCTGGAGAGTAAGTTTCAGGAAGTTGGTTTCGAATAGGTTTTGTCCTTAAAGCGTGTCGCGTTTAATAGTATTCATGCGACATGCTTTAGCGCTAAAGTCAGCCTCGTTTTGATTAATTCAAGAAGGGCCGACCCTAATAGCGCTATCGCAAAATTTTGTGTGTAAAGATGTTACGAGTAGGATTTTATCAGCGATGTAAGGGCACGTTCAACGATGACTTCGTCAGGCATATCTGACAGCTCAATTGCAGGTGGTCCACCATTAAAGGCCAGGATAATGGGCAGGTTCAGGTATTTGTAAAGATTAAGCCATTGATTGAAATGCCCCCTTGGGAGACCGTTTTCAGGCGTCAGAATCCAGGTAATATCTTTGTCCCAGAAAGGCTCGTTAAACACCAGATAAAGTTTGTCCAAAGTTCCCATTCCCAGCCGCTCAATCGCTTGTTGTTTGGCCTCGGGCAGGGCAGGTTTGAAAGTAACAACCCCTTTTTTTAAAACACCAAGGGGCAGAGTTACAATCACTGCATCAAAGGTAGCTTTGCCGTTTGAGGAAGTAATTTCGACGCCATTTTCGTTATGGGAAACCATAGTTACTTTTTCTGAGTTTTTGATGGTGTAATTCCCCCTGAACACGCTGAGAATGCTTTCGTATCCTGTGGGTAAAATTACGTCGGGTCCTCCAAATTCATCCTGGGCAAAATAGGCGTCAAGGTTGATCTCGCTACTATCGGCCCCTGCATCATGTTGTATGGAAACCACATTTTCCAGCCAATCTGGCGCATTTTCCTCTTTGATATTACGCCCGCCTTTGCCTCGAATGATAAAACTATCGTCTGTGACAATTGTTTGTGTATTCGTCTGACGGGCAAGATTTGTCAGGGGATTACGACGCGTGCCATGAATCCAGCTGGCGCCTATATCAAGTGGAACACCCAAGGAATTATCTGTCCAAATACGTCCTCCAATCCGGCTGCGCGCTTCAAATACAGTCACTGATTTAGCATTATCCGAAAGGATTTTTGCAGCCGCCAGGCCGCTGATACCTGCCCCAATAATTGCAATGCGTTCTATATTGGAGCGCCTGACTTTGTGCGCTGCCGAAACGCCGCTTTCATATGCCGCATGCACGGTACTGTTTTGTTTTGGATGTACTGCTTCTCCCGCAAAATAAATGCGATTTTGTATGGGTGCTCCCAAGGTAATCCGGTCACTCTGGAGCGCACCCTTTGCGACATAGGAATAGGCCCCGAACGAATAGGGATCGCGGCTCCAATTCGTGCGTAAATAGCTCTGTAACGGCGCAATCTTTGCCTGCGCACCATGCCAGGGAATAAAAGTTCCAGTGGCACCCACTGATAGCATTGTTAAAAATTCACGTCGTTGCATTTGGCTATCCTAAATGTAAGCGCCCACATCATCAACGCAGGTGTAGCAAAATTCCATACTGGATACTGAGATGCGCTTTACAAAGACTTTCAGCTATTAATTTTATCAGGGTAAGTTCATTGCGGTTCTCGTTCTGCGCGCTTCTACTTAGCTTTAGTTCAACGCCTGACTTACCAAAACCGTTCTATCGTGTTTTAGGACAATGAGGTGACATCCGCAATGAACAGTGTAAGCGCCGTAAGGCAAGTTGAGAATAATGTAAGAGTGATGCTTGTCGAAGATTCTGCGGTTGTTCGCGGTATGATCAGGGGGTGGCTGGATCCTCTTGACGGGGTGGAGATAGTTGCCGCCGCCGATAATGGTCAGGTGGCGCTGAACATGATCAAAACTGCAAGGCCGGACATAATTATTCTTGATATTGAAATGCCGGTGATGGATGGGCTGACCGCCCTTCCCGGATTGTTGCGCGGAGCACCCGGCGTAAAAGTTCTGGTGGCTTCAACTCTTTCACGACGAAATGCCGAGGTTACCTTAAAGGCCATGGCACTTGGGGCCGTGGATTATCTGGCAAAGCCTTCGTTTGCGCGGGATGGCAATGATGCCAGAGCGATTTTTCGCGACGAGCTGATTGGTAAAATTTCTGGTCTGGCAGGGCTGGAGCCTGCTGTTGTCCGGACAAGTGGGGCAACCCAAAAGACTAATGGGGTACCATCTCTGGCTCCAGCTAAAACCCCCGGTGCAGCAAAACCGGCCGCCAGTTCTCAGCGCTGGGGGGCAATTCCGGCGGCATCAAGCAAATTCAGGTTGCGCAAACCCTCGCTGATTGCGCCAAGGGTTTTGGCCATTGGCTCCTCTACCGGCGGGCCTGTGGCACTATCCAAAATGATGGGCATCTTAAAAGGGCAGCTGGGAAAGGTTCCGGTTCTGATAACCCAGCATATGCCGGCAACATTTACCACTTTACTGGGGGAAAGTCTTTGCCGACTGTCCGGCCTTGAAGGGGGGGAGGCAAAACATGGTGAGCTGGTTGAGCGAGGAAAGATTTATGTGGCTCCGGGAGGCTTTCATATGCGGGTCAAACAACAGGGAAGTGATGTGATTATTGAATTGGAGGACGGCGCTCCGATCAATCATTGCAAGCCTTCGGTTGATCCGATGTTTGAAAGTCTGGCGAAGATTTACCGCAGTTCGGTTTTGGGCGTGGTGTTAACAGGAATGGGGGGCGATGGAGCGTTGGGCGCTGTAAAAATTGCCGATGCGGGTGGCTCGGTATTTGCTCAGGATGAAAAAAGCTCCATCGTTTGGGGCATGCCCGGCGCCGCCATGGAGGCAGGTGCCTGTGTTGAAGCGCTTGATCTGGAAAAACTGGGGCGCCGGATTGGTAATTTGTTGTTAGTTAAGGGTAAAAAAATATGAATAGTAGTGAATTTGATACAATAGGGGCGTTTGTCTTAAAAAATTCGGGAATTGTTTTAAGCAAGGCCAAAGAATATCTGGTGGAATCACGCTTGAAACCTGTTGCTGAAGAGTTTGGGTTTGATGGGGTGGATGGGCTGGCCCGGGGGCTTGGTACTGCTTCGCAGGAAATTAAGCTGGCAATTGTTGATGCCATGACAACCAATGAGACGTTCTTTTTTCGCGATAAAACCCCGTTCAAATTGTTTGAGGATATTGTGCTGCCACAAATGAGCAGGGCCAGACGCAAAACCGGAAAAATTCGTATATGGTGCGCGGCGGCCTCAACAGGGCAGGAGCCTTATTCCCTTGCCATGGTATTGCTCAAGAATAAACATATCTGGGCAGGTCTGAGGATAGAAATTGTTGCAACCGATCTTTCCCACAATGCAATCGCCAAGGCAAAAGAGGGTAAATATACCCAGTTTGAAGTTCAGCGCGGATTGCCGGTTGATCTGTTGGTGGCCCATTTTACTCAAGAGGGGACTCACTGGGTAATCAGCGACAAAGTTAAGCAAATGGTTAAATTTTCCAAGCTCAATCTGATGGAAAGTTACGCCAGCATTGGAACAGTGGACGTGGTCTATTGTAGAAATGTGCTTATCTATTTTGATGCGGATACCAAGCGCAAGGTGCTCACTTCTGTGCGCAGAACCATTCGACCTGACGGTTATCTGGTGCTGGGAGCAGCGGACACCGTGATCGGCTCCAATGGAGAGTTTGAAAGGGGTGAAGAGCGAGGCCTCTATCAACCCGTTGAGGCGAAAAATGCGCGCATGGCATTAAGTGCCTGAATATTGATTATTTGAATTTTCCGGTTTGATTTTTTTCCACTCTGGCATAGGTTTGCCCGGTGGCAGCAAAGGCATCAAATAAGGAAAATCCAAATGAAAAACATTTTGCAAACTGGCCTCAAAACCGGCGCTTTGGCTGGTTTTTTGGCATTTTCATCGCCAGTTTTTGCCGACCATCTGGATATTGCCGGAATATATATTGCTGTACCAAACCCTGAATATACCTGTGGGTTTGTTATTGAGAATGCTGATAGTGATCAGCGCTTGCGCAGTTTTCTTGTCGATTATACCTATGGCATGGTTACAGGGTTTAATGTGCAGCTGATACTTAGTGGGGAAACGGGGCTGGATTTTTCTAAAATCGAGATGCCAATGATGCTGGGCTGGAGCCTTTCCGTATGTCAGTCCAACCCTGATATTGCCTATTATCAGGCGGTTTATCGCATGTTTGATGTGATACTGTCTGAGCAATTGGAAGCGGATATTCAGGCGGAATAAACATATGAAATTTACGGCCGCTATCGGTGCCTTGTTTTTTTTGTCCCTTACAAATATGGGAGGTGCCTGGGCACATTCTTTAGCAAGTTTTCAGAATAAGCTAGCTGAGGATGAACCAGGTTACACAGCTATTGATCTGGAAACGCCCGGGTTTTTACTGGCGGATATGGATGGCAATATTGTCGACAATGAAAGCCTTAATGGCAAAGTTGTAATTTTGTATTTTATCTGCGTCGAGTGTGTCGATAGCAGTTCTGAACAGGGGCAATTGATCGCCAGATTGCAAAGCATGATCAATATTTCTGCAATGCGGGATCTGGTGCAATTTATCGGGATTGTCAGGGGGGCTGACGATTCTGGCCAATTCACGAGGAACTATGAAGGTGAATATGGGCTGGATTCAATAAACTGGACCCTGTTATTCGGTGATGAAGAACAATTGAGCAATACGGAACAATTATCACTTCAGTTTGCACTTGAAGGGCAGAGCACAGATAGGCTGGATATTGTCACCCATATTATTGGTATCGAGGGGCGTTGGAGCGGGTTTTTCAACGGCGATGAATTCAATACCACAAATCTGGTTATTCTCGTAAACGCTTTAACCAATGTGAACAGTGCAGAAAATGATGGACATGCGGATGAGGTTGAGACCTCACAAGGTTTCTGGTCTAGGACGTTAGGGATTTTGGGGATTGGGAGCTGAAGCGCGGGATAAACTGGGGTAAAATGCAAACCAACATAAAAAAACCCGGCTGTTATCAGCCGGGTTTTTTAGAATTTGTAATTTTATAACAAAGAGTGGTTAAGCGCTTTGCGAAATCTCGTTTTCATCCGGTTCGCGCAACACATAGCCACGGCCCCAGACGGTTTCGATATAATTTGCACCCGCAGAAGCAACTGAAAGCTTTTTCCTGAGCTTGCAGATAAACACGTCGATGATTTTCAGCTCTGGCTCGTCCATGCCACCATAAAGATGGTTGAGGAACATTTCCTTGGTCAGGGTTGTTCCCTTACGTAGAGAAAGCAGCTCCAGCATCTGATATTCCTTGCCGGTAAGGTGTACGCGTTGACCGCCAACCTCAACAGTTTTGGTATCTAAATTAACCGCCAGCTCACCAGTGGTGATGATTGACTGGGCGTGGCCTTTAGAGCGGCGTACAACGGCGTGAATGCGCGCAACCAGCTCGTCCTTATGGAAAGGCTTGGTCATATAATCATCGGCACCAAAGCCAAGGCCTCGAACCTTATCCTCAATTCCTGCCAGACCGGACAGAATAAGAATAGGTGTTTGAATTTTGGCGACCCTTAAAGTGCGTAACACTTCATATCCGCTCATGTCGGGCAGATTCAAGTCTAATAAAATTATGTCGTAATCATAGAGTTTACCCAGATCAACACCTTCTTCACCAAGGTCTGTGGCGTAAACATTAAAACTCTCGGACTTCAGCATTAACTCAATGCTTTGCGCTGTGGCGCTGTCGTCTTCAATCAAGAGTACCCGCATGGCAATCCCCTTAAACCCTTTTTTTGTGTTCCTTACTGGAACCTTAAAATGCCCAACCCTCAGTGATCGGCATTTATGCAATCCCTACTGGATATGCTTTAAACATAATTTCCAATAGTTAACAAAGTTTAATTCACTTATGCAATATGCGAACTGAAAAAGGCAAAATTTTGTTAAGTTGTTGTTTTAAAAAGAAAAATTAGCTAAAAAAATCTTAACATTTTAGTTTAAGAAATCGTTGCAACTGATTCAACGGACTCAGTCATTTACGTGTTTTTGCCTGCAAAGCAGCAAAAAGCAGTCGGGAGAAAAAATATCCCATAATTGCGTTAACGCTTTTTGGTTAACAATCAATTACCCTGCAATTACAATTGATTTTGGGTGCTCTCTGATTCGCGAGGTAATGGTTGGGGTGAAGTCCTTAATTGCAGAAATTGATGCCATTGACGAAGTCGAGGTTTTCGGCCGTGTAAAAGCTGTGCAGGGTCTGCTGATCGAAGTAGTTGGTCCTTTGCGCGAACTAAGGGTCGGCGGCCGGGTAAAAATTGAAACCAGCGCTTCAACTAGTCTGGAATGCGAAATTATCGGATTTCGGGACGGGCATGCCCTTTGCCTGCCATTTGGCCCTGTGGAGGGAGTGCGACTGGGATGTCGGGCGATTTTTGTCGGTCATGACGGGGCGGTATATCCTGATGTCAGCTGGCTTGGGCGGGTGATCAATGCCAATGGAGAACCCATTGATGACAAAGGTCCTTTGACCACGGGAGCAAAGGCCTGCTCGCTTAGAACTTCGCCATTGCCGGCCCATAGGCGAGGCAGGGTGGGGGTGCCCCTTGATCTTGGAGTGCGGGCATTAAACAGTTTTACCACTGTGTGCGAGGGACAACGGTTGGGAATATTTGCCGGTTCGGGTGTTGGCAAATCTGTTCTAATGTCGATGCTGGCCCGCAATACTCAAAGCGATGTGGCAATAATCGGGCTGATTGGAGAGCGGGGACGCGAGGTTCGTGAATTTGTTACGGATCAATTGGGCGAAGAGGGCATAAAAAAAGCCATTGTGGTTGTTGCGACATCTGATGAGCCGGCCCTGATGCGACGCCAGGCTGCATATCTTACTTTAACTCTGGCCGAATATTTTCGCGATCAGGGCAAAAAGGTTTTATGCATGATGGACAGCTTGACCAGATTTGCCATGGCCCAGCGTGAAATCGGGCTGGCAACCGGCGAGCCACCAACCGCCAAGGGGTATCCGCCAACCGTTTTTGCGGAATTGCCAAGACTTTTGGAGCGGGCGGGACCAGGGTTAATTAATTCTGGTTCTGTTACCGGTCTATTTACCGTTTTGGTGGAAGGTGATGATCACAACGAGCCGATTGCCGATGCTGTTCGCGGAATATTGGACGGGCATATTGTGATGGAGAGGGCCATTGCCGAGCGGGGACGATATCCGGCGGTGAATGTTTTGCGCTCCATTTCGCGCACTATGCCCGCTTGTGTGCCGGAAAATGTGCAGCCGGTGTTGCAAAAGGCGCGGGAATATTTGTCGGTATTTGCCGATATGGAGGAATTAATCAGGCTTGGGGCCTATCGCAAAGGAAGTGACCCCAAGGTGGATAAGGCGATTGAGGTAAATGGGGCACTGGAGGCGTTTTTGAGCCAGAGCCAGAATGAAAAAACCACAATCGCTGAAGGTTATGAGTTATTGGCTGCAATTGTTGAAGAAGTGCCTGATGTTTAAGCACCTGGTGTTAAGGGCGCAGCAGCCAAGAGTAAATCGACTTGAGTTAGTTAAGGAGTACAAGTCATGAAGTCACGCAACGAGAGTCTTATCAGACTCAAAAAATTTCAAGTAGACGAACATCGTCGGGCACTATCTCAAATCGAGATGATGATTGCCGATTTTGAGAGAATGGCCTCAGAGCTGGACCAGCAGATTGAGCTGGAACACTCCAAGACCGGCATTTCCGATGCTACCCATTTTGCCTATTCAACATTTGCCAAGGCAGCGTTGACCCGTCGGGATAATCTGATGAGATCGGCCGATGATATGCGCGAAAAGCAGGAGACGGCTCAGGATCAGCTGGCGGAAAGCCTTGAAGAATTGAAAAAGGTTGAAACCCTTAGCGAGCGCGAAACCCAGCGCCAAAGGGATGAAGAAAACAAAGCTGAGCAGGCCGAATATGACGAGATAGCCCGCATGCGGCATATTCGTTAGGTAGAGGTTTTAAGCGCTTTGGCGTCAAGCGCTGCACCACCCCGGACTTGCTCCGGGGGCTTAGTTGTTTTGAACACCGAGGTCCCGGATCAGGTCCGGGACGGTGTTTAGTTTTTGCGAATGGCCCCCATCCCGACCCTCCCCGCAAGGGGGAGGGGGAAGAGGGAACTTCTACAGTTGAACTCTATTCTTTAGACGGTCGCGTGACTTAATTGCTGCGTGCCGTTTTGTTGTGGGTGGGGTTTCTTTTGTAGAACCTCTGATGATGCGATAAAATTTTAGACTTTGTGCTATATATGTAAGTAATTCCTGAGGGGCAGAAGAATGAAGGCGTATTTTACTTATGTTTGGGGTGGTTCCTCGGAACCTGCTTGGCCACTTACCTTTACGAACAAAAGTACAAGGAATCACGCCGTCAAGAATCTAGTATCGGGCGATTTGGTCTATACTGTCGGTACCAAATCGGAGCCAACCCCAAAAGAGTTTCAGGGGCGTGTGTTGGGTGTTTATCGTCTCAGTGATTTAGTGATGAATACCGCAGATTATCAACTTGATGACCACAAAGGTGTTGAGCGTTTTCCTTATGCCCTTCACCCGTTGGAAGTTTGGGCAATTGATGAAAAAGAAAACCAATTCTCTAAAATAGTAGGTCCTTTGACGCCTAACCATCACTTACAAGCTCAAACGAAAGTGATGGAGCTTGATGAGATATCAGGCAACAAACTTTCTCGGTTGGCTCGTTCTACAATAATTTTTGCAAAACCTGTCACGGCGCTTGGACAAGGAAAGGTGAAAGCAAACCAAAGCAAATTAGGACCAAAACATTCTGGGCGTATTGAGGGGAGTTTTCACGATCATGATGTTTGGTTTGTATATTCATTGGTGCTTCGAAATCAGCTTGGAAAAGTTTTGGCGATAAAAGTTGGATACTCGCATGACCCCTTGTCAAGAGAATGCGCATACAACAAATGTATGGCGAATGAATTAACTGGACTACGTTGGGAGAGAGATGTTGCTCAGCCAATGCCTGATGAAGATGCCGCTAGGAAGGTGGAGCAAGGTGTATTGAAAAAATTTCGTAAACAGCAAATAGATAGCAATGGCGAAATATTGAATATTACTGATACCGTGGAAATTATGTCTGCAATTGGAAAAGTTGCCCGATCCTTAAATCTGTAAAATTGATAGTAATTTCATACTCTATTTTTGATTGCGGCGATCTGTTTGTAAAATTTCTTTAGCAAAGTAGGCGGTGCTTTGAGATTTGAATTGCAATTTTGGAGGATTCCATGACACACAAACCTTTGGCATAAGGTTGTCATGAAGGGGCCGGGAGTGTTTGATGCTGTGGGCAGGCAAATGCTCTTTACGGACAGGGCTTTGACTTGTTTGATTTAGCAAATTTTTTGCCTCTCCTCATTCGATCGGCCATCATTGTGAACAAAGCGAGGCAATCTAGAACTGCCTTTTCACCTTTGAATATGGTCTAAAATGAACTGTTTCCAGCTACTACTCTGTTGTCACCGATCAGTATAAAAACCGCACCCACCAACGCGATGGCCATAAACAAGGCTACTGGCAGCCCGCCATGAACTGCGGTTAAAATTGCAGTGATAACGAGCAGCATTCCCGGGGTTTTAGAGCTGGCGCTCATGCTTATGATGCCTAAAACCGCAGTGAGAAACGCGAGCAGGACAGTTCCCAGCTCACTCCACAAAAGAGATGCAAAACTTGCTGAATTGAGCGTGCCATGAATACCGGCAACGACGAACATCAGTTGCGCGGCAAATATTGCGAGCACTCCAGCTACCAGAGCCAAAATACCGCCGGTTTTTCTAAATGATTTTATTGTTGTAAACATGTAACTTCTCCATTTGCCGGTATTTCAGATTTAGTTATTAAGATAGTGATTTTTCACAAACCGCTGGTCTTTTTGGCCTGTTTTTGCACCTGCACCGAGCAGGAGCGCAGTTGACAATGAGATGTAAGCTGATGTTTGAAATAAATAAAAGTGGCCCGGGACCTTTACCTGATGGTCTCAGACTTCAAGGGGAAACAGACCAGTCTTTCGTCCGTGGGAGTGCTGGTTTGCTTTCAGCCTAAAGTCGGTTGCCGGAAAATTATTAGCTGTTCTGCTTAAAAATTAATTGCGCCAAATTGCAATGTATTCCACCATAATCATTGCAATCTGATGTGTTGGAAATAATTTGCAATGGCTAAAAAGCGCGATCTTTATGCACTTCAACTCAGCTATATCGGGCGGCGAACATTAGATTTTTAGGTTGTGAACTGCAAAATCACTGATAACCAACTGGCCTATTTTTCAAGTATGCGACACAAACGATCTATTGTGCGTCTAACTTCTGGCAGATGGCGATCGTCTTGATGGGTGACAATCCATTGATCGTGGGCCAGTTTGGGAATAGTGCTGCCAGACCGGTTTAATTTTTTTTGAGCATCGCCGATGAATGTTGGCAATAGTGCGATGCCCTTGCCCGCAAGCGCAAGATCAAGGCTGTTGCGTGGGGCGGTTACTTCGCAAATGGCATCAAAGCCAATTGTCTTGTCCAGCCAGCGTGCCGATGGCGTATCAGCCAACACTTTAATCCAGCGATCCGGCGCGTTTGGCATTGCATAGGGGGCAAATTCCACGCGAGACAGTTTTCGCCCGGCAAGATTTGTTTCAGTGGGGCGTTTGTTTCTAAAACCTATGGCAACCTCTCGGCGTGGGATATCAAGAATATTTTCTGCTGAAACAAAGCGTAGCTGAATGTCGGCTGGCGTGTTCGTGATTTCATCCAGCTTTTCAAGCAGGGCCATTATTGTCCATGTGCCTGCAGAAATTTTTACAAGCGGTCGCTCAGTATCATCAGGTCTCGCTGTCAATTTAGTGATGCGGCTCTCGATCCCAACAAGATCGTTGAGCAGCTCGCGTGCATAAGTTGTCATTTCATAGCCACGATCATGGCGCACGAATAACTCTCGCCCCATTGCCCGCTCAAGCTTTCGCATGCGCCGCCCTAGCGTGGCAGCACTACGTTTTGTCTTGCGCGCAGCCGGAGACAAGCCCCCTTCCTGCGCAACCGCGAGAAACAGTTGGAGGTCATTCCAATCGAAGTTCCTTTCATTCATGCAAAGACCCTTTCAAATCATTTCATTCCAAAGGGGATGACAATCCACTAAATTCCATTTCTGTCAAGATTCATCAGTTGAGCTAAACCAGGCGCTTTGAACGTGATCTGACACGACAGCCATATTCGGTATATTTTGAAAGGAAAACTCATGGCAGTTCAACTCAATGATCAAAAGAAAATGCCACTATTACCATTGGGAAAAAACGGTCCGATGGTTTCTCAGTTTGGTCTGGGAACCATGACTTTTGGTGCAGAAACGGATGGGGCTGAAGCGTTTAAACAATTGGATATGTTTGTTGATCTGGGTGGAACTTTCATCGATACGGCTGACGTTTATAGCGACGGCTTATCGGAGAAGATAATTGGAAAATGGGGTCGTCAGCGTGGTGGCATGGATGATATAATTCTTGCCACTAAAGGTCGGTTTTCTCCACCTGCCGGAAGCCATGGTGCGTCTCGTCGTGCCCTTGTGACTTGTGTAAATGCCAGTCTAAAACGCCTTCAGGTCGAGGCAATTGATGTCTACTTCGTTCATGGCTGGGATCGTCACACGGAGATTGAGGAGACCCTTGCAACTCTTGGCGATCTTGTTAGCGCGGGCAAGATTCATAACATCGCCTGGTCAAATGTGTCTGGATGGCAGTTGCAAAAAATTGTTTCAACGGCCAAGGCTAATGGTTTTCCAATGCCGGTTGCTGTGCAACCTCAATATAATCTGCTGGATCGTGGTATTGAGCTTGAGGTTTTACCTTGCTGCCTTGAAGCGGGAATTGCGCTGACACCATGGTCGCCGCTGGGCGGTGGTTGGCTGAGCGGTAAATATGGTGCAAAAGAGCGACCAAGTGGAGCGACCCGTTTAGGCGAAAACCCCGATAGAGGTGTGGAAGCCTATGATCTGCGCAATACAAGCCGAACCCATGCAATCCTTAATCTTGTAGGTTCAATTGCGAAAAACCATAACCGGCCATTAGCTCATGTGGCACTTGCCTGGCTTAACTCTCGAGCAGGTGTTGCTTGTGTTTTGATAGGTGCACGAAACGCAAGCCAGTTGCAGGAAAATCTCGCTGCGGTTGATCTGATTTTAGAGCCATCTGAGATCAAAGAGTTGTCGAAGGTCTCATCATTTGAGCTGCCGCCTTATCCCTACGGGTTTTTACAAGATTGGTCCGGTGTTGATATATGGAAACGGCTTGGAACATAAAATTCAATTTTAAAGCCTGCAACTTCAAACGCCAGCCTTGCTTCATGCACTTATGAGCGCAAGGTCTGACGATATCGTAAGCATATTTATTTCAGATGCTGTTGGCGCGAGCGCCTGGCCTTTTCGTTCTGCTTTTAGGCGCGCAAATTTTCTGATTGCACATTGCATGTAAAGAATACTTGACACGAAGAATAGTAAAGCATACGTAAGGTCAAGTTTACATTACTATCGGATTGTGCCGATATCGGAGAAAACCATGCCCTATCAAGAGAAGAGTGCCATTGTATCCTTGGTTTCTGGAGTGATTGTTTTTGCACTGTATTATTATTTCATCAGGCAGATGTATCAGGCGGGAACGTTTGAAGGGCCGGGGGCCGGTGCTGAGATAGGCAAATCAATCCTGTGGCTGATATTTGGCGGGATCGTGGTCAATATTATCGGCCATATTGTTTTCAGCATTATTTATGCTATCGCCAATAAAGAGGCCGACCCCTCAATTGTTATTGATGAGCGGGACAAGTTAATCGAACTGCGTGCCTTGCGCGTTGCGTATTATATATTCGGTGCCGGGTTTGTTGCCGCCATGATTGCGCTGGCCGTGGGCCAGACATATTTCCTGACCTTCAACATTTTGATTTTCTCATTTTTTATCGCAGGTGTGGCGGAAGTTCTGATGCAGTTGTTTTTGTATAGACGCGGATTTTGAGATGGGAAAATCAAGGGTTTCAAATAATATCCGTCGATTGCGCTTTGACGCTGATGAAATGACGCAAAAACAATTGGCTGAGATTGTCGGCGTTACCCGCCAGACTATCGTTGCCATAGAGAACGCTAAATATGCGCCGTCGCTGGAGTTGGCATTTTTGATTGCCGAGGCGTTTGAGCGGCCTCTGGCCGAGGTCTTTTCGTTTAAAGCGCCGGAGGAAAAATCATGAAAGCTGCTCTAAACAGAAAATATGGTGGCCCTGATGTGGTGCGAATTGAAGAGGTTGAAAAACCTGTTGCCGGCAAGGACGAAGTGCTGATAAAAATTCATGCGGCGGGCATAAATTCGGCCGATAGTCGGATGCGCAGTCTTAATGTTCCCAAAGGGTTCGGGATCATTGTTAGGCTGGTATTTGGTATTTTTGCTCCGCGCAATAAAATTTTGGGAATGGAATTTTCAGGAACCATCGAATCCATTGGCTCAGATGTGAGCAAGTTCAAAGTGGGGGACGCGGTTTTTGCCGGTTGCATGTTTGGTGCTCATGCTGAGTATCGGGTGATAAAGCAAGATGTTGCCATTGTTTTGAAGCCAAAAGATTTGAGTTTCGAGGAAGCTGGCGCCATGAGTTTTGGTGGTTCAACGGCGCTGAATTTTCTTAAAATCGACGGCAATATCAAAACCGGTGAACGGGTTTTAATAAACGGCGCGTCAGGGGCGGTGGGAATAGCGGCTGTTCAATTAGCGAAATATTTTGGCGCCGATGTAACTGCCGTGTGTAGTGCGGCCAACGCGGAATTGGTGACATCGATGGGGGCGGACAGGGTCATTGATTATGCCAGCACCGACTTTGCTAAAACCGGTGAAACCTTCGACATTATCATGGATAATGTGGGCAATGCGCCATGGGGAAGGGTGAAAAATTCACTTAAGCCAACAGGTCGCCTGCTCATGGTTGTCGGGGGGATGCCGGAAATGTTGCAGGGTGCTTTTGTTTCTAAAAAAAATGGCAAACGGGTCATCTCCGGCACATCGGGGGACAATGCTGTGGACTTGCAGTTTTTGGCGGAGCTGGCTGAGGCGGGAAAATTTAAGCCGTTTATCGAAAAAACCTACCGACTTGAAGATATTGTGGCCGCGCACAGGCATGTGGATAGCGGGCGCAAACGAGGGAGCATTGTAATTGTGATGGACAACTAACCCGGTTTTAGGGACTGCAACAAAATTACAAAAAAAGGAAAACTGAAATGACTACTAGAATAAAACTTTCCACATTGTGGGTGATTGTGATGCTGAATATGGGCTATGCGGATATTCTCTCACTTTATATCCCCGGGGTTCACGAGGAACTGGCCGCATTTGCCGGTGGTACTCCAATCACAATGCTTATGTTGTTTGGTGCGATAAAGATTCAATTCTCGATCGGCATGATCTATCTGTCCCGGGTTTTGAGTTTTAGGGCAACCCGCTGGGCAAATATTATTATAGGTATCACTACTATTATATTTGTTGTAGGTGGCGGATCTCTCGCGCCCCATTATATATTTATCGCAAGCATCGAAGTGTTGCTTATATTGCTAATTATCCGGACTGCATGGAGATGGAAAAGTGATGAAGATAGCGCTGTTTCAGTATCGGGCAGAGCTGCTTAGCTCAATCCTATCACATTGTCGCTCTTGCCGATAAATGATGAGCGGTGGGTGATGGCGATAATGGTGATGTTTTTAGAAAGGTGTCGCAGGTTGGCCATTATGTCAGCCTGCGTTGCATCGTCCAGCGCTGCGCTGGCCTCATCAAGAAACAGGATTTTTGGATCAGCATAAAGGGCGCGGGATATGGCAATCCTTTGGCGTTCACCGCCAGAGAGTTTTAGACCGCGCTCGCCGACTTTAGTTTCAAATCCGTCTGGAAGCTGGTCGATAAAATCAAGAATTGCCGCTTTTTTTGCTGCCCTGCGCATTTGAGCTTCGTTAAATGAACGGCCCAGAATGATGTTTGATTTTATTGTGTCGTTGAGCAGCATTATATCCTGAGGGACGACACCAATATTGCTAAACCAGTCGGTGCGCGAAATTTCGTCAAGATCTACCCCGTCGACCAGAATTTTTCCGGTTTCGGGATTGAGGGATTTTAGCGCCAGCTTGAACAGGGTGGATTTACCGACCCCGGTTTCTCCAGTGATGAAGGTGATCTGAGAGGGCTTTGAGGAAAAGCTGATTTCGGAAATCCCGCGTTTATTTTTATAGCTGAAGCCAACATTAATAAATTCAATTATTCCGGCACCAAGGGTGAATGAATTGCCATTTTCCGGTTCAATTTCTGCTGGCGCCGCCCACATGCTGGCAAAGGGCAGAAAACGGGAATAGGAGCGCACGATCTCGTCGATCGTTTCAGCAATCATTTCAAAGGGCTGGTTTAGTTGCAGCAGCAAAATGTTGAACAGGACCACATCGCCAAGGGAAATTTCACCGGATTGATAGCGCGGAATAAGCAATGTGAAGGTTATGGCAAACTGTATGGCCAGTGCCATGCCAAAAACAACGGCAAAACCAATGCGGTAATAGGCATATTTATTCCAATTATCACGCACTTTTTCAGCTTTTGTTGCAAACTTGGTTTTGATCCAATTGTCGGCATTAAACTGCCTGAGAGTTTCTATGGAGTTGAAGGAATTACCGACAAATTTTGCGTTTTCCTGACTGGCAACAATTGCAGTATCCAAAAATCCGCTCGTCCATTTACTGACAAAAATCGTCGCACCAATAAAAAATATTCCATAAAGGGCGACGATAATGACTATCTCAGCGTTAATTGCTGCACCAAGTACAAGCAGGGTAAACAGGACTTGTGTACCGCCGGGAATAAGAGCGATGATTAAAATTTGCGTAGCGGCCAACAATGCTTGTGTTCCTGATTGCTGGGCGCTGTGGATTTGAGCGGGATTGTTATCTGTAAAAAATTCAGTGGTTTTTTTTATCAGTTTTTCAAAGAACAGAGTTGATGCGGCAAAACTCAAATTTTGTGAAATAACAAGTGAAATATACTCAACCAGGTTTTTCAGAGCGGCGGCGCTTCCAAGCAAAATTGCATAAAGAATAAAAGCCAGCAGCAATTGGTTGAGCTGAAAATCTGATTGCAACTGGTCGATCAGGCGGGAAAACAAATAGGGGGCGCTGACCGAGGCAAGGCTGGAGAGAATAATTATGACAATGGTAAAAACAAACAGCCAGCGTGATGTCTTCCAAAACGCTGCAAGGATTGTTTTAACCGGGTCAGCAATTTCGCGCCAAAAAGAAAACATTCAAGTATTCCTAGCTGGTTATGGGAGTTTTGCAGGCACGGTGTTTGGTGATTTTATCGGGGAAGGCTTTTTTTGAAAAACCTTCATACAATATCAGGTGGAGGAATTGAAGGCTTCTATTTCTGGCTGTTGTAATAAATTTCGCCCCAGGTTGAAAGACTATCCATAACCGGAGCCAGTGCTTTGCCCAAATCGGTGAGTGAATATTCCACATGGGGCGGTACCACGTTAAAAACCTTGCGATTGATTATCCCGTCCGCCTCCAGATCACGCAAAGTCAGGGTCAGCATACGCTGGGTTGTGTTGGGCATGCACCGACGCAAAACGCCAAAGCGCAGCGGACCATCACCCAAGTGATGCACTGCAATGCATTTCCATTTTCCCCCGATCAGGGACATGGCAAATGACAGGGGACATTGAGGCGCTTCGTTCAAAACCTGTTTGTTTTGGGAAACTGTTTCAATTTGTTGCACAAAAAATTCCTTTTATTTTTGGTCTGTTTTATCCGCTTGCCGGGCCTAAAACCCTTACGTTTGGTATTCGTATCATTTTTGATAGTATCAAAAATGTATCTACCGTTCAAAATAGTGCCTTCTTGCTATTTTTATCCCGCCTGACAATCTTTAGCAAGCAATGTTTCCAAATGGTTTGGAGGCACAAGTTTAGCAAAGAGAAAATTATGAGCAAAATTGCAATCGTCTATCACTCCGGCTACGGCCATACTGAAAAACAAGCCGAAGCGGTTCGCGATGGTGCAAGTGGCGTAGAGGGCGCAGTGGTTGATTTTATCAGCGTTGAAAATGTAGATGAAAATTGGGATCAGCTGGCTAACGCGGACGCGATAATCTTTGGTTCTCCCACCTATATGGGGTCGGTATCAGCTCCGTTTAAGGAATTTATGGATAAGTCTTCCAAGGTCTGGGCTGAACAGGGATGGAAAGACAAGCTGGCGGCTGGTTTTACCAATTCCTCATCCCAGTCTGGCGACAAACTGGCCACCTTGCAGCAAATGGCGGTGCTTGGTGCGCAGCACTCGATGATCTGGGTTGGCCTTGGATTGTTGCCGGGTAATAATTCAAGTACCGGCAGTGTTGATGATTTGAACCGTATTGGCTCGTCTCTTGGGGCTATGGCTCAATCCAACGCTGATGAGGGACCGGAAAAGGGACCGATTGCATCTGACCTTGAAACCGCAAAATTCTTAGGAAAACGGGTGGCAGAAATTGCTGGCAGGTTTTCTGCTTAGGTGAGTTTTTTGAGCGGGTGTTTTGAGAAAACACCCGCTCAAGACTGATTAGAAAAATCTAAAATTTTATTTTTGACTCTGGCTCAGCATCAGGCCAACGGTTACCAGCCCGGCCGAAATAAAGCGCCAGACCCCAAAGCCCTCTTTGAGTAAAAATACCGAAATAAGAGCGGCCAGCAAAACGCTGGTTTCTCTCAATGCTGAAACCATGCCCATGGGCGCGCTGGCCAAAGCCCAAATGATAATCCAATAGGCAAAAACCTGCATGGTGCCGCCAAGGGCAATGCTGCCGGGGCGGGATTTTGCAGCTTCCCAAAGGGCCTTTTTTTTAATCGCCAGGGCAATCAAAAATGTCAAGATTCCATCGCCAATGGTCAGCCAGACGGCAAAGCCAAGCACAGAGCCGGCAGCACGGGCGCCAATGCCATCAATCACCGTATAGGTGGCAATGCAAACGCCGGTGGCAAGCGCCAGCAATGTGGCCTTTTTGTTAACGCCGCCTGAAGCTGATTTATCCATAGCCAATGACATAACCCCTACCGAAAGGGCAACAATTCCCACCAGCACCAGCGGGGATACATATTCGCCAACAAAGATTATGGCGCCAATGGCAACTAGTATGGGGGCCGAGCCACGGGCAATTGGGTATACCTGCCCCAGATCGCCATGCTCATAGGCCTTGGGCAGCACCAGATTATAACCCGTATGAACAAGTATCGAGAGCAGCAAAATTGGCCAGACAGCGGGATCGGGCGCCTCTACAAACGGTAAGGCGGCCAAGGAAACAAGGGCTCCCGCCAGAGCGATAAGGGCCATAATCGACAATCTGTCGCCGCTGACTTTAACCAATGTATTCCAGCCCGCATGCATGGCGGCTGCGAACAATATCATCACAATGATTGAAGGGTCTATCTGGCTAGAAATTTCCATGGAACCAATCTCCAGCACATGGATAGCAGGGGTAATATTTCGAGGAGCGCATTGAGCCTATTTTTTGTTGAAGTCAAGGACTATTTGATCACTTTATTTGTCGGGCGATTTTGCTGTTTGTCAGCTGCATGCTTTGCTTGACGATTTTGAAAATGGCGGTAATGCTTATTGGCAGGATTTTTAGATTTTACCGGACTATCCGAGATAAAATTCCATGAGGGTTATTAATGTTCGTTTCGGTATTTGATTTGTTTAAAATCGGGGTTGGCCCGTCTTCGTCCCACACAATGGGGCCCACATTGGCGGCGGGAAGGTTTTTGCAAATTGCGGCCGGGCATTTGCAAAACAATCCCAAAGGCTGCTCGCTCAAAGTCACCCTGTTTGGGTCATTGGCCCACACCGGAGAGGGGCACGGAACTTTGCGCGCCGTTGCGGCCGGATTGTTAGAATTTTTGCCCGAGCAGAACCTGAAAAAAGTCGACCTTGCCATAGGCGAGCTAAAAGATTGTTGCGCCATAAAAACCGACAAAGGGGATTTGAAATTTGACCCGGATGCGGATTTTATTCTGGATAAAAAAACCCACCAAAAATTACATCCTAATGCTTTGAGTTTTGAAATTTGCGGACCGGATGGGAAACAGATTTGCGCCCAGACCTATTATTCGGTCGGGGGTGGATTTGTTTTGGATGAGGAAGAAATGGCAGCGGAAAGCAAAGCAAAATCCCCAAATATTCCGTTTCCCTTTCATGGGGCAGATGAAATGCTGGCCATGGGCAAAAAAAGCGGCTTGAGCCTTGTTGAAATGAAAAGGGCCAATGAGGCGGTTTTTCGTTCGAAAGAAGAAATTTCGCGCCAGTTGGATCTGATCTGGCAGGCGATGAATAATTGCATTGATAAAGGGCTTGGCAGTGATGGGATTTTGCCCGGCGGCCTCAATGTTAAACGCCGAGCCCATTCATTGCATCAGGCTCTGTTGAGCACGGATGGGCGAAATGATTTGCCTCTGCATAGTGCTATCGACTGGCTTTGCGCTTATGCCATGGCGGTGAACGAAGAAAATGCCATGGGTGGACAGGTGGTGACGGCTCCCACCAACGGCGCGGCGGGAGTGTTGCCAGCGGTAATCCGCTATTATCTGGATCATGTGCCGGGGGCAAAAGCCGATATGGTGCCGGACATGTTGTTAGCTGCGGCGGCGATTGGCGGATTGATCAAATATAATGCCTCCATATCCGGGGCGGAGGTCGGCTGTCAGGGAGAGGTTGGCTCGGCCTCTGCCATGGCGGCGGGGGCCATGTGCATGGCGCTTGGCGGCACCAATGCCCAGATAGAAAATGCGGCCGAAATCGCCCTTGAACATCATTTGGGCATGACGTGTGATCCCATCAGAGGGCTGGTGCAAATCCCCTGCATTGAGCGCAACGGTATGGGTGCGGTGAAGGCGGTCGCTGCCGCCTCACTGGCTTTGCAGGGTGATGGAGAGCACAAGGTTTCGCTGGATCAATGCATTGAAACCATGCGGGTGACGGGGCGCGATATGGACAGCCGCTATAAGGAAACCTCGCTGGGGGGGTTAAGTGTTAGTGTGGTGGAGTGTTGAGGGAAATTAGCCTTGTTTCATCCTGGAGCAGCAGTTTTTGAGCTTGAATATGCTTTACATGTCCTGCGCTCAAAACCCACTACCCCAGAATAAAACATGACAAATTTCACGTTGAGGGTGATTTAAATTTACTTGCAGTTTGATTGTGCTGTTCATTCCACTTTCGTCATTGTCGGGCTTGACCCGACAATCCACAAATACTTGGATGATTTAATGGATCCTCGTGTCAAGCACGAGGATGACAGAAGGGGCGGAATGACGGGTAGATTGTTGTGCAGTGAGAAATTGACCAACCACGCCTCCCCGGCCTATGAGCCGGGGTCTTTGCATTCAAGTGGTGAGGTCCCGGATCAGGTCCGGGATGACGATGGTGGATAAACTTTTCCCACCGTCATTACCCGGTTTATCCGGGTAATCCAGTTCCCCGCATTTGCGGTGATAAAACCCTCCCGCGCAAGGACTAGCACCACTGGATTACCTGCATAAAGCAGGTAATGACGGAAGTAATTTATTATCGGGTAAGGACTGGAATCCTAAAGGTTTACTCACTGTCTTGACTCTATTGTTCGATTAAACTAGTTTAATAGAATGAAACAATCAAATAAGTCCAATATCGCTAAAACCTTTGCAGCTCTTGGCAATGAAAAGCGCCTTGGTATTCTTGAGTTTTTGCTCAATAAGCTGCCAGTCGCCCTGACGTTTGGCGAGGTGCAAAAGGCAACAAAAATCCCGCCCTCGACCCTGTCTCATCATTTGCAAGAAATGGAGCAGGCAAAAATTCTTATACGCGAGCCCAGCGGCACTTCAACCAGTCTGCATCTGGATCTGAATTATCTGCAATCGGTTTTGAATTCGTTGATGGAGCAATGTTGTA
>JAKISW010000039.1 GCA_021648375.1 Devosiaceae bacterium | reverse complement strand
TACCCCATTGCGCATTATTGGTGGCGGCACCCGCGAGGGCCTTGGTCGTCCGGTCAATGCGGACAAAACTCTTTCGTTAGCTAAACATTCTGGCATTACCCTTTATGAGCCTGGCGCTTTGACCATTATTGCCAAAGCAGGCACACCAATTGTTGAGATTGAACAGGTTTTGGCAAAAGAAAACCAACGTCTGGCTTTTGAGCCGATGGATCACCGCTCGCTTTTTGGCACAAAAGGCACCCCGACTATTGGCGGCATTGTCGGGGGTAATATCTCCGGGCCGCGCCGTATTATTGGTGGAGCCTGTCGTGACAGCCTTATCGGGGTGCGCTTTATCAATGGGGATGGAGCAATCATCAAGAATGGCGGCCGGGTGATGAAGAATGTCACCGGGCTTGATCTGGTCAAGCTTATGGCTGGCTCCTATGGCACCCTTGGGGTGATGAGCGAAGTCTCGTTTAAGGTGCTTCCTGCCAATGAGCGTGAGGCCACTCTGGCTATTTTTGGGCTGGATTTAGAGGCGGGAATTAAGGTCTTATCAAGCGCCCTTGGCTCGCCTTTTGAAGTTACGGGAGCGACGTTTTTGCCTGAAGGTAAAACTCATTCACGGACTCTATTGCGGGTTGAGGGTTTTGATACGCAGGTTACCTATCGCCTGGAGCGCTTAAAAGATCTTTGCACTAAAAATATTGATGGCTCCAAATATGATATTGAGATTATTGAGGGCAGGGAACATGTTTCCTTGTGGCGCTCTGTCAGGGATGTGGAGCATTTTGCAGGCACTGACGATCTGGTCTTAAAACTTCATATTAAACCCGGCGATGCCCCTGCTATCAGCGGCTCAATCAGCGCAGTCATCAATGAAAAAGCGGGCAGTAAACTGCGCAATAAACTATTGTTTGACTGGGGCGGGGGTTTGATATGGGTTGGCATTTCCGATCCTGAGAACGTCTATGTTATCCGCTCCATAGTCGAAGATTTTGGCGGGTTTGGAATGCTGGTTCGTGCTCCTGAACAGGTTCGTAAGCAAATCTCTCCCTTTCACCCTGAGCATGAGCGCATTGCTGAGATATCCGAATGTATTCGCAAAAAATTCGACCCGAAGGGAATATTGAACCCCGGTCGCATGACAGCATCAACTGGCACAGCTTTAGCTGGTGAGGGGGCATAAAACCATGCAAACCCATTTCTCCCCTGAGCAGTTAAAAGATAGCTCCATTGCCCGCTCCAACGAGATTTTGCGGGCCTGTGTGCATTGTGGATTTTGCACTGCCACCTGTCCCACCTATCAGATATTGGGCGACGAGCTGGATAGTCCGCGTGGGCGTATTTATCTGATTAAGGATATGTTGGAAAACAACCGCATTCCCGATGATAAAACTGTCACCCATATTGATCGCTGTCTTAGCTGTCTGGCCTGTATGAGCACCTGTCCATCCGGGGTGCATTATATGCATCTGATTGATTATGCGCGTGAATATGTGGAGGAAAAATATTCGAGGCGTTGGGATGATAAGGCAATCCGCTGGATTTTAGCCACCGTTCTTCCCTATCCAAACCGTTTTCGCCTTTCCATCTATGGAGCATGGCTGGCCAAACCGTTTTCATTCCTTTTGCCCAAAAAACTTAAGGCAATGGTTGATTTTGCTCCCAAAAGCCTTCCCCCCGTCTCTAAGAATGACAGGGCGCAGACTTTTAAGGCCAGAACACTTAGTGCTAAAGGCAAGACCATAAAGCGGGTCGCCCTGATGACCGGGTGCGCACAAAAGGTTCTAAATACCGAAATCAACGATGCGACCATTCGTATCTTAACCCGCCATGGTTGTGATGTGGTGGTGGCAAAGGGGGCGGGCTGTTGCGGCGCTTTAACCCATCATATGGGCAAGGGCGATCAGGCCCGGGCCACGGCTGCCAACAACATCAATGCCTGGATATCTGAGATGGATGGAGAAGGGCTTGATGCTATTGTCATCAACGCTTCGGGCTGTGGCACCACGGTTAAAGACTATGGCCATATGTTCAAAAACCATCCTCTTGAAAATGAGGCAAAAAGAGTAGCCGCCATCACCAAAGACATAACCGAGGTGCTGAGCGAACTTGATCTTGTAACTTCATCAGATGATAAAAACCAGGCCTTGGGTCTAAAGGCTGCCGACCTTAGGGTCGCTTATCATTCGGCCTGCTCGTTACAGCATGGTCAGCAGATTAAAACCCTTCCAAAAACCCTGCTTGAACAGGTGGGCTATCAGGTTGTGGAACCAAAAGAGGCCCATCTTTGTTGCGGCTCTGCAGGAACCTATAACCTGATGCAGCCCGAGCTTTCATCCCAGTTAAAAAAACGCAAAACCGATCACCTGTTAGCCACCAACCCGGACATAATCGCAACAGGAAATATCGGCTGCATGATGCAAATCAGCTCGGGTATAAGTGCCTCCGGCACGAATGCCCCCGATGCAAGCATTCCCGATATGAATGTCCCCACCCTGCACACTATCCAACTGCTCGACTTCGCAACAAATGGACCAATGCCAAATGAAATCAAAAATATAACCCCACGTTTAAAAATACCGCAATTAAAGGAAGTCAGCCCGAGGGAGATCGCTTGAGCCTTTAACGAATATCTATCAATTAAATTTTCGGACAAACGCCGTGTAAGCATCGGTTTTTGAAAGAGAAAGTGGCCGCCAGACACGGCCACAACTGAAGCGTTGCAAACGCCTCAGCGGGTTATCTATGCCCAAATGTCCGGTGAACTGTTTCACCACAAACTGTTTTGCTGCTGGGAGATAGGCGGCAATTCACTTGTCAAATTGCAATGTTTTTTTGCAAATGGAGGAATAAACCATGACTAAAACTAGTAACAGGCGCGATTTTTTGCGCAAATCTGCCATTGGTGGCGCAGCAGCTGCGGGCACTCTTGCAGCCCCCTCAATTGCCACCGCTGCCGGTGATACCATCACATGGAAGTTGCAGACTTCCTGGCCCGGTGGCATTGGTCTTGATATCTTTAAAGACTGGTGCAATTCCATTGAAGAACGCTCTAACGGCCAAATGAAGTTCATTCCCTTTGGCGCTAAGGACGTAGTTGGTGATTTCCAGCTTTTTGATGCGGTTAAAAACGGCGTGCTCGATGCCATGAACCCGTTCACCCTTTATTGGGCGGGTCGGATTCCAGCTTCGGTATTTCTAAGCTCCTACCCAATGGGCCTGCGTAACCCCCACGAATGGGATACGTTCTATTATGGCCTTGGTGGACTTGAAATTGCCCGCGAATTGTTCGCCAAAGAGGGAATGTATTATGTAGGTCCCGTTCAGCATGGTGCCAACATTATTCACTCCAAGGTTCCAATTCGTTCTGTGGATGATTTCCGTGGCCGCAAAATGCGCCTTCCCGGTGGCATGGTTGCTGAAGTATTTCAGGAGCTTGGTGCAAGAACCACTCTTCTTCCCGGCTCGGAAATTTTTCCCGCTCTGGAAAAAGGCACAATTGACGTGGCCGATTATGTGGGGCCGGCAATCAATCTTGCGCTTGGTTTTGATCAGGTAACTGATTACATCTCCATGGGGCCTCCGGGTTTCATGTCGGTTTATCAGCCTGTGGATCTCATGGACATTACCGTGGGCATGAAATCATGGAACGCACTTCCTGACGAAATGAAAACCTTTGTTGAGGCGGAAGTTCATGTTTATTCCGATCACCATCATGCAAAAATCCAGGCAGCAGACCAGGAAGCATGGAAAACCTTTGAAGCAGCTGGAACCGAAGTTACCCGTTTGAGCGCCGATGATGTGGAAATTATCACAGAAATTGCGGTTAAACGCTGGTACGCATGGGCAAATAAAGACGCCGATGCCGCCCGGATCTTCAAGATTCAGCTCGATTACATGATGTCAGGTACACTTGGTTATGTGACCCCTGAAATGATCGAAGGTATGGAAATTACCGTTTAATTTCAAACCAATCCGCCGCCCGGTTTTTAAGTCGGGCGGCAATTAATTTCAATTTTCAAAGCCGGAAATCCGGCCACGAAGGGAGGGTTGCGATGCCAAATATCGGTTTCGTTTTACCACACTGGCTATATTGGGCGGGAATTGTAGTTTTCCCCCTTATTGCCATGTATTTATCCAGGCAGAAACAGCCCGAACCCGGTTCTCGTTCTTTAGGGATCGCTTATTTTATTTGGGTAGTTGGCGGGTTCTTTGGTTTCCATCGCCTGTATCTAAAAAGCAGATGGGGACTGCTATATTGGCCCCTGTTTGCAATAATTCTTTTCGCATCCTCTATGGAGCGTGAAGCCCGGGTGGAATTTTCGAATGCAAATGGCTCAATTATCGCCATTGCTTCCAGTACCGAGCGCACCAATCGCACGTTGGATAAGGCGACGCTTGAGCTGGAAGAGGCCACAAGCAAACTGGTTGAAATCGGTACTGCCCAAGAAGATCAGTCAAGACGTGATCGCTTGCAAAGAACCATTGATCGCCAAACTGATCGCATTGAAGGTGCAAAAACCAAGCTGGCCGATATGGTTCTCGAAAAAGTTGGTTTGGGACCCATAGTTGAGCAGGCGACAAAAAATCGTGAGTTCTGGTCAAACGTGGCTTTTGGGGCCTTGATTGGCATTTTAGCTTTTATGGCTCTTGATCTGGTTTTGATGCCCTCAATGCTCAAACGTGCCAGAAAAATCCTAAAAGCCAAGCCGGATGGTAAGGTCGAGCGTGAAATTCTACCTGACGATGCGCAATTTGTCGGCAAGGGCTGGGCGGGAATAATTGACAGGATTTCATTGTTTACGGGTGAATTTGTTGCGCTTTGGTCGGTGATTGCGGTGTTCGTATATTATTACGAAGTCATCGTGCGCTATGTATTTAACTCTCCGACAAACTGGGCCCATGAGGGCATGTTTTTGATGTTTGGCATGCAATATCTGATTGCCGGATCCTATGCCTTGCTTTCAGAAAGTCATGTAAGAGTTGATATATTTTACGCCAACTTTTCTCCTCGCGGCAAAGCAATAACTGACCTGTTGACCTCGGTATTTTTCTTTATTTTCGCTGGTACGCTGATCTGGACCGGCTGGATATTTGCCATGGATTCAGTGCGGCAGGGCGAGGTCAGCTTCACCGAATGGGGAATTCAGTACTGGCCGGTGAAACTGGTGATTGTACTTGGCGGCGTTCTGTTGTTTTTGCAGGGATTATCTCAGGTTTCCAAAGATATAGCGCTGATAATTGCGCCAAAGCAGGAGGCTTGAAATGGGTCTTGAAATTGAAATAGGCTGGTTGACCCTTATGATGTTCGGCTCCCTTTTGGTGCTGCTCATGGCGGGTTTGCCGTTAGCCTTCGTAACGGGCGGGTTGGCTATTGTCTTCCTGTTCATCCTTGGCGATATGGATACGTTAAATATCGTTCCATCGCGTATTTTTCCGTTGATGACCGACTATCAGCTCTCGGCAATTCCCCTGTTTATATTTATGGCGGCCATGCTTGAGAGAGCGGGAATTATCAATGATATGTTCTCGGTGATTTATAAACTGCTTGGTGGTCTAAAGGGCGGTCTTGCCTCTGCGACCATTATAGCTTCAACGATTTTGGCCGCTATGGTCGGAGTGGTTGGTGCAGCGGTTGTCACCATGGGCATCATTGCCTTGCCTGCCATGTTGGCGCGTAAATATGACACCAAAATTGCCATGGGCTCAATTATGGCCGGTGGAACGTTGGGCATTCTTATCCCGCCATCAATTCTGGCGATTATCTATGCGGTTGTTGCCGATCAATCGGTGGGAGAATTGTTTATCGGTGCCGTTATTCCCGGCCTGATGCTTTCAAGCATGTATATCCTTTATGTGACTGTTCGCTCCTATATTAATCCCAAACTTGGCCCGCCAATTCCCATCGAAGAACGCATTTCGGTTCGTGAAAAATTCCGTTTAATGGGAAAAATGACCGCGCCGATTACTTTGATCATTGTGGTGTTTGCCGCATTGTTTTCAGGGGCGGCAACGCCGGTGGAAGCCGCAGGTATTGGCACATTTGGTTCATTTATCGTGGCCGCTTTGCATGGTCAGCTTGATTGGCGCACAGTGCGCGAAGCCTGCATCACTACGCTTAAGGCCTCTTCCATGGTGATCTGGATTATGTTTGGTGCCACCATATTTGTGGGTCTTTATGTGCTTGAAGGTGGTCAACAATTCGTAACGGGAGCACTTGCTGCAACCGGTCTGGATCGCTGGGGCATTTTGATCCTGATGATGATCATTCTGATTGTTTTGGGCATGTTCCTTGACTGGGTTGGCATTTTGTTGCTTGCCGTGCCGATTTTTGTGCCGATTATCAAGGATTTGGGTTTTGACCCATTGTGGTTCGGGGTGCTTTATCTGGTGAATATGCAGATGAGTTTCCTATCGCCGCCCTTTGGTTATGCACTGTTCTATTTGAGAGGAGTGGCGCCCAAGTCGATCCCGATGTCGGACATTTTCAAGTCAGCATTGCCGTTTTTGGCAATTCAGCTGACTGGTCTGATCCTGCTGATGGTATTCCCGCAATTGATATTGTGGCTGCCAAGCATAGTTTATGGCTGACAATGAACATGAATCGATAAAAATTACCCCGTCGGGAAACTGGCGGGGTTTTTTGTTTTGAAACAGGTGAATTTATTGAGACATAGTGCACTTAACCTTGTGACAGACTTGTGAAAAAACACAAATAAGTAAAATTTTACTGGCAATTTCCTCAGCAAAATATTAGCACGGGAAAAACAATAATTCAGATAATGCCGACTTTTATTAAAAAGGGATATTTCCATGTTGAAACGGCGTCGCTTTGTACAAACCAGTCTAGCTGCTGGAGCATTGGGTTTGAGCTCCACAACTATGTCATTCGCCGCACAAACTACTGCGGAAAAAGACGCCGCTATTCCAGATTATGATCTTCCTCAAAGCCTTATGCCACGAATAGTTGAAATTAAGGAAGAAATTAAACCATGGGAAATTTACGTGGACCCAAACCTGTTTTATCTTTATTGGACGATGCCAGATAATAGAGCGCTGCGTTATGCAACTGGGGTTGGCAGGGATAACCTTTATCACTCAGGTGAATTTCATGTTGCCGCAAAAAAAGAATGGCCCCGCTGGACACCAACCCAGGCCATGATCAAGCGAGAGCCCGAATTGTACCTTCCCTTTAAGGATGGCATGGAAGGGGGATTGGACAATCCTTTAGGCGCACGAGCGCTTTATCTTTACACGAGCAATAATCGTGACTCACTTTTGCGCCTCCATGGCACAAATAATCCGCGCACAATCGGAGGAGCAGTATCAAATGGCTGCTCCCGCCTCATCAATGATCAGATTATCGACCTTTATGACAGGGTTCCCATAGGCACCAGAGTTGTTCTTATGCCAAAGGACGGTGTGACTGAAGTACCCCACGATTAAATATCAACTCTACCTGTTTTTGCAGCCAAACAGAATTATTGATTCTCAATAGACGCTCGAAAAACTGGTGACCCCGGCACGATTCGAACGTGCGACCTACGGATTAGAAGTCCGTTGCTCTATCCAGCTGAGCTACGGGGCCGTTTGATATTGTTTTTTGCCAAAAATATTTGAACGTAACAGGCAAAAATATCTTAGAGGCAGGATTTGGACCGAAAGTGGCGCTCTGTCAAACGCGAATTTGAAAATATTGCGGGATTGTAAAAGTTTAGGGGCAGGACCCTACAGCGTGTCTCCCAAAAGCGGGAACCGGTTTTGGGATAAAAGATATGCGAAAACAAAGAGATAAAGCGTTGGAGCGGCTCTAATGAAACGCGACACGCTTTAGTAATAAAAATGAAAAACCCCGGTCAGCATCATCGCATGACCGGGGTTTTTTTAAATATTTGTGCCTTTAGTCGTATTCTGAGGCCAGCGTATAATCAGCAAACCATTGGGTGACATTTGAATCGCCATTTAATTTTGTATCGATTGTCAGGCGCATGGTATTTGCGTCCCGATCAATCTCCATCAAAATATCATTACTTGCATTGGCATCGGTAAATGATGATGTGTAGCTGTCAGGGGTAACCTGAACCGCTGGTGACCAGCCAAAGTCAAAAACATTGCCGTCAGGGGCAGCGCCAATCACATTCAGTGACATATCCTGATCGCAAAGACGAGCGGTTATGGTGGGCAGGGGGTGGCCAGGGTTTACATTTGCCCATTCGGTATTGGCGCAGGAAGCAAAGGCGCTTCCAGAAGAAAAAAGCAAAGCAGAAATAGCAGTTACGGCTAGGATTGATTTTGAAACAAAAGATTTAGGCATATTTAGCCCCTTCCAAATCGTTAAAAAAAGTCGAAGCAGGCCACAAAACAGGCCTGCTGACCGTATATCCATATATATACTAGTCTGAACCGACCCTGAATGCACGGCTAACTTTAAGCATGTTTACAGAAGTGGTCGTAACCACTGGGTTATTTAATGAAAGCACAGGCTTTTATTGACGAAAGCTGCGGATTCTATCAATGCGTCCAGGGAGTTTTGCGCCCGTTCTTGAAATTGTCTGTGTATACGGAAATTTTTGAGGTTGCATCATGTCCCTCTTCAACCCGATATGCTAGGCCCTGCCGGGTAGCATACTCTTTTGCTTCTTCAAGAGAATCAAAAGTCAGCCGAATTTGTGAGTTCATGTTTGAAGATGATGAATAGCCCATCAGCGGGTCTATTTGTCGCGAACCCTCAGGCTCATGCACAAGTACCCAATTGTTAGACTTGCCTTTGCCCGATTGCATGGCGTTTCTTGCCGGGCGAAATATTAGAGCACTCAACAGCACACTCCCCGTTTTAACTATCATTACATTGGTCGGGGCAGCAGGATTCGAACATGCGACCCCTGGTTCCCAAAACCAGTGCTCTACCAGGCTGAGCTATGCCCCGGACACAATGTAATGAGATGCCAATACACATTCTTTTTCCCAAGAGCAAGAGCTTACTTTCATCCAAGAGCTTTCATCCAAGAGCTTTACTTTCATAATTGCCAACAGCGTCACTTGTTCCAGCAAATACATCATTAAAAACTGGGGGCTGAGCAAAAAATGCTTGTTCAATGGTTGACGAGGCAGGGTGATGTGCGCCAATTTTGGGTTAATTGCTACGACCTGCCTGAGTTAATTTTTACCAAGTGAATTTAAGTCACTCTCAAATCCAGAAATAGATACATGATAAACACCAAAAGCAAATGGCCATTTGGGTTGGGATCGGGTTATATCCCTCGTTTTCTTGCCATATCATTGCTGATACTTTCATCCCTGTTGTTTGTTGACGAGCCGGTGACCCGCTGGGTTTCATCCCTGCCGCCCATAGTGGGCTTTGTTTTTCAATATGTCACAAAAATCGGTTCAGCCAGCTGGATAATTTTGCCCGCTTTATTGGCAATGATCTTTGCTCCCCTAGCGATAAAATCAAAAAAATTCTCTGGCTTTAATGGGCGTTTACAGGTGGTTGCACAGGTAAGCGGATTCATATTCTTTGTAACTGCGGTGCCGGGACTGTTTGCCAACCTGTTAAAACGCCTGATCGGTCGGGCCCGTCCAATGCAGCTTGATGAATATGGTCTTTTCAGCTTTCAGCCGGTTTTTAATGACTGGACTTTTCAAGCTATTCCATCGGGCCATACCACGGTGATATTTGCTTTTGCCATGGGCGTGATATTCTTGCAGCCAAAATGGCGCTGGTTTATGCTCAGTGTTGCTATGGTTGGCGGAATATCACGCATTATGATTGGTGTTCATTTTCCAACTGACGTCTTTGCCGGAATTTTGACGGGGATAATCGCCGCTTACGCCGTTAGAAACTATTGGCTTCGCCGGGGATGGATATTTTCCACAAATCAGCAAGGTGAGATAGTGCACAATCTAACGTGGAAAGGTTAGTGGCCTGACCATAGGGGAGTAAACAACAACCCTAGCAGCTTGTTTCAAATCTAATCCAGCTACAAAGCACTCTTATAGCGATTTAGCCCGGCTTCCAGATCACCAATCAAATCCTGAACTCCTTCAAAACCGATATGCAGCCGGATTAAGCGCTTATCCTTTGGCCAGGGAGAAACCGTCCGCGCTTTGTCGAGCAATGAAGGCAAAATCAGGCTTTCAAAACCTCCCCAGGAATATCCGATACCGAACAGCTTCATATGATCAATGAAAGCAGCCAAGGCCTTTGTGGACACTCCCGGAGTGGAAGCTACTGGAAGGCAAAATCCGAACAATGAACCGGATCCGCTGAAATCACGCTGAAACAGTTTATGGTCCTGGTGAGAGGGCAGGGCAGGGTGCAGCACCCGCTCAACTAATTCGTGGCCCTCAAGCCATTTTGCTACTTCAAGTGCCCGGCTTTCATGCTCTTTCATGCGAATTGCCAGAGTTCGCATTCCCCGCGCCGCCAGATAACAATCATCCGGCCCCGCAAACAAGCCCAGCAAACCATGGGTTTGTTCAATAGCGGGAAAAAATTTGGCGTTGGCCGTTATGGTGCCAAACATCGCGTCTGAATGACCCACAAACATTTTTGTACCCGCATGAACAGAAATATCCGCCCCCAGTTGCAGGGGCTGATAATATAATGGGGTCGCCCACGTATTATCAACGATGATGGCGATGTCTCTATCTCCACACGCTTTGCGAATTGCCGGAAGATCCTGAATCTCAAACGTGTGCGAGGCGGGGCTTTCCAGCATTATTGCGCTGGTATTTTTTCCTATCAGTTCAGCAATGCCAGCGCCGATACGGGGGTCGAAATATTTTGTCGTAACCCCCATTTTAGCCAGATAACCATCGCAGAATTGCCGCGTAGGCGCATAAGCACTATCAACAAGCAGCACTTCATCACCGTTTTTAACAACGCTCATCAATGCACATGAAATTGCCGATATGCCGGAGGAAGTGAGCCTGCTTCCCTTCCCGTTTTCCAGTTTTGTAATCAGCTCTTCCACTGATCGCGTCGAGGGGGTGCCACGGCGTCCATATGTATAGGGCTGATTGTGATTTACCAGAGTGTCCAAATTCGGATGCAAAACTGTTGAAGCTCGATAAACCGGAGTATTTACAATTCCAAACTGATCTTCAGGCCAACGGCCTCCATGGGTCAGCAAAGTTTCTACACTTAATTGCCCTGCGCTTGTATTATTAGGTTTTTTGTTCACTTACTTGCCCCGAACTGTTGCCTTTGTTCCATATTGCATCTGACGGGCATACTCGCCAACCCCTGAAAACAACAAGAAATGTCAATCTTCAGATTTATTTTGCATCCGCATGCATTTTCTTCCCCCATATGACATTTAATGAAAAACCAATATACAATAATGAGTGCTCATTTGGCTCGGTTTTTAATTATTAAGGGCAGAAAACGCCAGATTTTATGGTTAATTTAACTTTAAGTGTCGTTTTTTTTAAAGTTTGATCAAGTCTGGCGCATAAATGCTTGACCTTTGCCTCAAAAAAAGTATCCATATGAATATACCAACTTCATCATCATAAGGTGAGGGTATGGCCTGGGGAGGGCGAAATATGCGTTTACTTTTGCGCCCGATCTGGGATTTTCTCAAGGTTAGGAAACAAAAGGCAATCTAATGCAAAAAAAGCTTATTTTGGCTGCTCTGGCTACCGCTTTCGGTATGTCAGCGACAGCATCTAATGCTGCCAGTGATGGTGGCACCCTTCAGGCAGTAACGGACAAAGGTTTTGTTCAGTGCGGCGTAACCGGCGGCGTTCGCGGGTTCTCTGCTCCTGATGCAGATAATAACTGGTCTGGCCTCGAAGTTGATTTTTGTCGCGCTCTTGGCGCCGCAATTTTTGACGATGTCGACGCGGTTCGTTACACACCTTTGACATCAACTGAGCGTTTCGCTGCTTTGTCTTCGGGCGAAATCGACGTTCTGTCACGTACCACAACATGGACAATGACTCGCGATACTTCGCTGGGCATCAACTTTGTTGGCGTGATGTTCTATGATGGTCAGGGATTCATGGTTCGCAAGAGCGATGGCATCGATTCTGCGTTTGATCTTGATGGCGCTTCGGTTTGTATTGAAGCCGGTACCACTACTGAATTGAACGCTGCTGATTTCTTCTCCTCCAATGACATTGCAGTTAACACTGTTGTGTTTGAAGAGCAGGACGAAGTGATTCAGGCTTATCAGGACGGACGTTGTGATGTTTTCACAACTGATAGTTCTGCTCTGGCTGCTGAACGCCTAAGTCTTGAAGATCCAGGTGCGCACGTTATTCTTTCTGAAATCATTTCCAAAGAGCCTCTTGGCCCATCTGTCCGTCAGGGCGATGATGCATGGTTCAATCTTAATCGCTGGGTATACTTCTTGTTGCTCAACGCTGAAGAACTTGGTGTGACTCAGGCAAATGTTGACGAAATGCTTGCTTCTGACAATCCAGCAATCAAGCGTTTGCTTGGCGTTGAAGGAACCTATGGCGATATGATTGGTGTTTCCAACGATTGGGGATATCGGATCATTAAAGCTCTGGGCAACTATGGCGAAATGTATGAGCGTCATGTTGGTCCGCAGACTGAAATCGGCATTGCCCGTGGCGTAAACGCGCTATGGACAGATGGTGGCATTCAGTACGCACCACCAGTTCGCTAAATAAACGACGATTATTACCCCGGGAGCTTTTGGTTCCCGGGGTTTATTTGTGGCAACTTCATTTGATCTTATGAATTGCTGTTTCCATCGGGAGAGGGGCAACGTGGAATGACTTCCGAAGACATGTCAAAAAATAACGCCGCACCAAATCCTAAGGATGCGCCGGCTAAAGCGTCCCTTATTTACGATCCAAAAATAAGAGCCTGGTTTTATCAGATTTTGCTTTTGGGTGGTGTGCTTTGGTTTTTCTCTTCGATCTGGGGAAATCTCACGGCTAATATGGCCAGACAGAATATCCGAACGGGTTTCGGGTTTTTGGATAATACGTCCAGTTTTGAAATTGGGTTCAAGTTAATCGAGTATGATCGCTCGTCAACATTTGGCGATGCTCTACTGGTTGGTTTTCTCAATACTATGCTGGTTTCTGTAACAGGTATATTTATTGCCACGCTTTTGGGCTTCACAATAGGTATCGCCCGTTTGTCGTCTAACTGGATAATTGCCCGCCTGGCAACGGTTTACATTGAAATTATGCGCAACATCCCTTTGCTCTTGCAAATGGTATTTTGGTATTTTGGTGTTTTGGCCGTTATGCCCGGCGTTAAGCAAAGCATTGAGTTGCCGCTTTATTCAGTATTTAACAATCGTGGCCTGGTTACTCCTGCTCCCCAGTACAGTGATAATTTTTCTCTTGTGTGGATTGCGCTTGTCGTTGCTTTAATTGTCGCATTTTTTGTTACCAGATGGGCGCAAAAGCGCCAGGATGAAACTGGAAAACGCCCACCTGCTGCTCTGATTAATACCGGTATTATTGTTGGACTGCCAGCAATTGTCTGGTTGGCAATCGGGGCTACGCTGACTTTTACTATTCCTGTTCTTCGCGGCTTCAACTATGTGGATGGTATTCACATTCCCCCTGAATTTATTGCTCTTTTATGGGCGCTGATTTTATATACTGCCGCGTTCATTGCTGAAATAGTTCGCGCCGGAATTCTTGCGGTGCCAACCGGGCAGGGTGAGGCAGCGAAATCCTTGGGACTGAGCGAAAAACACCGCTTGCGTCAGGTGATTATTCCCCAGGCAATGCGGGTAATTGTGCCGCCCCTGACTTCTCAATATCTCAACTTGACTAAAAACTCGTCTCTGGCGGTGGTGATTGGATACCCTGACCTTGTCAGTGTGTTTATGGGCACAACCCTTAACCAGACCGGACAGGCGGTGGAAGTTGTCGCTATAACTATGACCATTTATTTAGCGTTGAGCCTTGGTACATCGGCGTTCATGAACTGGTTTAATGCGCGTATTGCGCTGACAGAGCGATAGGAGCTGAAACAATGGCGAAAACAACATCAAATTCTTCAAATTCTGTTTCGGTCGTTCGTTCCGAGATGGCTCCAGACATGCCGCCGCCAATCCGCACAGACGGAATTGTCGCCTGGTTACGAAGCAATCTTTTCAATTCCGTAAGTAATTCTATTCTGACAATTCTCAGCGTGCTGATGATTTATTATGCCCTATCGGCGCTCATTGGCTATGTTGTTGCAGATGCAATCTGGCAGGGTACAACTGGCACTGATTGTAGGGTTGAAGGGTCGGGTATGTGCTGGCCATATATCTTTAACAAGCTGGATTTTTTCATTTACGGGTTTTATCCAGATACTGAATATTGGCGTCCAAATATTGCTTTTGCTATCGGAGCGGTATTGCTGTTTTTGCTGGCAACCCCCCGTATTCCTGGTAAAATGATTTGGGGTTTCTTATTTCTCATTGTTTATCCGGTTGTAACATTCTTCCTGATTAACGGCGGTGGGTTTACAGGTCTTGTCGAAGTACCCACTGAAAAGTGGGGCGGTTTGATGCTGACCCTTGTTGTTGCAGTCACCGGAATTGTTGCATCGTTTCCACTTGGTATATTACTGGCCCTTGGTCGCAGATCGAAAATGCCGATGATGCGATCGGTCTGTGTTGTATTTATTGAGCTATGGCGCGGTGTACCGCTTATTACCGTATTGTTTATGGCCTCTGTTATGTTGCCATTGTTTTTGCCTGAAGGAACCAACTTTGACAAACTTGTAAGAGCGTTGGTTGGTGTTACCTTGTTCACCGCTGCCTATACTGCGGAGGTGGTTCGGGGTGGTTTGCAGGCCGTTGACAAAGGTCAGTACGAAGCGGCCGATGCGCTTGGCTTAAACTATGCTCAGGCAACGACCCTGATAATTCTTCCTCAGGCCCTTAAAATGGTAATTCCTGGAATTGTGAACAATTCAATTTCATTGTTTAAGGATACCACACTGGTTTCAATTGTGGGTCTTGTTGACATTCTGGGCGCGGTCCGAGCAGCCTCGGCAAGTCAGGGGTGGACCGCCCCAACGATTCCGATCACGGGCTATTTTTTCGCCGCAGCAGTCTTTTGGGTATTTACATTCGCCATGTCCCGTTACTCCCAATATATGGAGAGACAGTTGGACACAGGGCATAAAAGTTAGGAGTTGGCTATGGCAAAGAATGCAAAAGCCCAATCACAAGACAAATCACCGAACAACGGAGCAGCAAAGATGGAAGTTTCCAAAACGGAAGTTGCCGTTGAAATAACCAATATGGCTAAATGGTATGGCGAATTTAATGTTTTAAAAGACATTAATTTCAAGGTTATGAAGGGTGAGCGCATTGTTATTGCCGGTCCATCCGGCTCAGGGAAATCAACGCTGATCCGTTGCATCAACCGACTTGAAGAGCATCAACAGGGCCATATTGTTGTCAACGGAATTGAGTTGACTAACGATCTGAAAAAAATTGATGAAGTTCGCCGTGAAGTTGGAATGGTGTTTCAGCACTTTAATCTGTTCCCCCATTTGACCATTTTGCAAAATCTTACTTTGGCACCGATTTGGGTTCGCAAAACTCCCAAAGCCGAAGCTGAAGAAGTTGCCATGCACTATCTTGAACGCGTTAAAATTCCGGAGCAGGCATTGAAATATCCTGGACAACTGTCTGGTGGGCAACAACAACGGGTAGCTATTGCACGATCATTGTGCATGAACCCTGAAATTATGCTCTTTGATGAACCAACTTCAGCCCTTGATCCCGAAATGATCAAAGAAGTTCTGGATGTGATGGTAAGCTTGGCTGAAGAGGGAATGACCATGCTGTGCGTTACCCATGAAATGGGTTTTGCCCGTAAGGTTGCCAATCGGGTGATGTTTATGGATGAGGGGCAGATTATCGAGCAGAATGAGCCGGAAGAATTTTTCTCCAATCCCAAGCATGAGCGCACCAAATTATTCCTGAGCCAGATATTGCACTAGAGCGTTTTCAGGATAAGTGGCCCCGGTTATCCGGTTCGAAAACGCGATAAAACAAAGACTTAGAGCATAGGTTTTGATTCAATCAAAACCGGAAATGCTTTAGGCACTTGCCTGTTTGGTCAATTGGATTGTTTTTTGGTCTTGGGTTCATTTGTTATATAAGGGCAAATTTAAGAGTGCTGATTTTTTCACTAATGTATGGTCATTATTGTCCAGCAGATGAAAAATTAATCTGATTTAACATCGCACTCACATGTGAATTTGAAAAAAATTTATTTGTGAGCAGGGAATTGAAAATAGCCTTAGAGAACTGCCTGGTTACCCTTGACCGGGCGGTATGCAATGGCAAGAATACATATACTTTGGGGGCGCGGCGATTATGCTAAGGTGAAAACACTTGGCAAATACTGTTTGGAGCTGACTTGAAATACGCCTTCGACATTTTTTCTGGTGAAAAGACCACATCAAAAATACCTGATTGCAAAGCAATCAGGCCTTTGACGTTGCTGCAAGCCCTTGCTTCTTCTGTTGCACGGATATGTGGAATGCTTGTAGATTTGCTTTCTTTAATATTGTTGATTGTATGTCAGGTGAAAGTACCAGGTGCCAGATTACTTACTGCGCTTGGTAATAAGCCGTCTACTGGCATATTATTCCTGCTGTTTATTGTTGTTTTTGCGGTTCCTGTTCAATCCCAGACACTTGATGCTGTTCGGGAACGGGGATTTCTTGTCTGTGCTGCCAGTGGATCCCTTGATGGTTTTTCCAAAGAAAATGAGGCGGGCGTTTGGACAGGGTTTGATGTGGATATTTGCCGTGCAATTGCGGCTGCAACGCTTGGTGATCCGGATCTGGTGGAATTTCGTAATTTGGCCGGTGATGGCAGGTTCGCCCAATTACAATCCGGTGAAATTGATGTTCTATCGCGCAACGCTTCCTGGACAATGAGTCGGGATACCACGTTTGATGCCCGGTACCTGACCACCAGTTTTTTCGATGGGCAATCATTTATGGTCCGTCAGGAAAAAGGGTTTGTTTCTGCTTTTGAACTTACTGATATATCGGTTTGCGTGGCAAATTCCAGTGATGATTTAGCCAATATGAGAGATTTTTTCTTTACCAATCAGGCGGTTTTTACGGAGCTGGTTTACGAGGATTTTCAAGATCTGGTGGTGGCATATTCCAGAGGTCTTTGTGACGCAATAACCGCACCTGCAAGTTTTTTGCAGGCCGTAAGGCGCTCATTACCAGACCCGGGTATGCACCGGGTGTTGCCTGAATATATATCCAAATCCCCCTTCGGCCCCACTGTTCGCTATGGAGATGAGCAGTGGGCAGATATTATCCGATGGACAATATTTACTTTGATCAACGCCGAAGAAGTTGGGGTCAGCAGCTTAAATTTAGAATCAATGCTTTCTGTGCGCACTCCCGCAATTAGACGTTTGCTGGGACTTGAGGAGGATTTTGGAGTAGCACTTGATCTGGATCCAAACTGGATGCGAAATGTAATTCGAGCTGTTGGCAATTATCGAGAGCTTTTTGAGCGTCACTTTGGCCCCCAAACCGGTGCGGCCATGTTGCGTGGTCCCAATGCATTATGGTCTCAGGGCGGCCTTCTTTATGCTCCGCCTGTCAGGTGAACGCGACCACTAAATAAGCTGCAAATATAGAACTAAACAAGTTTATCATCAGCGCCTAACACTGGGTGATTGCCGGGCATGCCCCATTCACTCCACGAACCGTCATAAACCCGCATTGCCTCAACACCAATTTCCGCCAGAGCCAAACATAGGATGGGCGCGGTAACGCCAGAGCCACAACTGGCGATAATTGGTTTGTTCAAGTCAACATTTGCTCCCTTTAATTGCTCAATAATAGCGTCGGGAGTTATCATTTCCCCGTCTTTGATCAGGTCCATAAAGGGTAGGTTTTTGCTGCCGGGAATTCTGCCAGAGCGAATTCCTGGTCTTGGTTCTGGAGCTTGGGCAGAAAAACGAGCTTTTGCGCGCACATCAATGATTTGTACTTCGTTCAGGTTTTCTGGAGTAGTGGCAATTTCCAATAACTCAGATTTTTCAGTCACCTGTTCTATTTGCAAAATGGCGTTAAATTGTTTTGCGGCAGGGTTGGCTTCTCCTGTGGCCATTGGTCGATTTTCGCGCAGCCATTTGGGTAGTCCGCCTCTTATAACAAAGCAGTTTTTAGCTCCCATAATTTTAAAATTCCACCACACACGAGCTGCCGAAAACAGGCCGGAACTGTCATAAATAACTATGGTGTCATTTTCTCCTATTCCCAATTCACCAACCATTTTTGAGAATGTTTCAGGCGATGCCACCATATGGGGCAGGCTGGAGGTAGTATCGGCAATTTTATCCAGATCAAAATATACAGCCCCCGGAATATGGCCTGAGATGAAATTCTCCAGGGCGCTCTGGTTAGAATTTGGCATATGCCAGGAAGCATCAACAATGGAAAAGTTTGAATCATTCAGATTGTCAAACACAAATTGTGTATCGACGAAGGGTGAAATTTCACTCATTTACTTCTCCAGCTTCAGGATTTCTAAATCAGAACCTATTTGGATATATTGCTATATTTTGGCAAATCACAATCACTTTAGTAACGGCTAATATAAAGCTGGTTTATTCAGAGATTTTCAAATACTTCGGACAAGTCAATTTTTCTCTGATGGTCAAGCCATGTAGGAACCGGCAGTGACTTTGAGCGCAAAAACTCAGGATTGTATAATTTAGACTGGTAGCGGTTTCCGTAGTCAGCCAGGATTGTCACGATGGTTTTCCCCGGTCCCATTTCATTTGCCATTTTTACGGCACCGGCAATATTGATTGCACTTGATCCACCAAGACATAAGCCTTCATTTTGCGCCAGATCAAAAAGGTAGGGCAGGGCATCCTTATCTGCAATTTCGAATGCCATATCCACCGACAGCCCTTCAAGGTTTTTGGTAATTCTTCCCTGTCCAATCCCTTCAGTAATTGACGACCCTGACGAGGCAAGTTCTCCCTTGGAAAAATACGAATAAAGTGCTGCCCCCTGTGGGTCAGCCAGTCCGATTTGAATGTTTCTATCAAGTTTTTTCAGGGCTATGGCACAGCCAGATAGAGTTCCACCCGAGCCAACAGCGCATATAAAACCATCGATATTTTTCTCTGTCTGCTGATAAATTTCCGGCCCGGTTCCCTCGATATGGGCGTCACGGTTGGCAGTGTTGTCAAATTGATTGGCCCAAATTGCTCCGTCTGGTAGTTCTTCATCCAGTTTTTGCGCCAGTCTTTGGGAGACTTTTACAAAGTTATTAGGATTTTTATAGGGGACAGCAGGAACTTCGATAAGCTGCGCTCCGCTTAACCTTATGGCTGCCTTTTTTTCCTCAGACTGGGTGTTGGGAATAATAATTATAGTCTTAAATCCCATAGAGCTGGCCACCATGGCCAACCCAATCCCGGTATTTCCAGCTGTTCCTTCAACGATGGTGCCACCGGGGCGCAATTTTCCATCGGCGATTGCCTGCCGAATAATGTATAGCGCCGCTCGATCCTTGACTGATTGTCCGGGGTTCAAAAATTCGGCTTTCCCATAAATTTCGCAACCGGTGGCCTTTGAAACCGCGTTCAAACGAATAAGGGGAGTATTGCCGATGAGTGAAATTATGTTTGGGTGTTTTTCCATAGCCCACATTATTGTATTGCTGTAATTATTTACAAGCGCAAAATTTTTAAACGCAACAAATCAGATAGATTTTTTTGCCAATAAAACAAAGTCGGTAGATTTTTTTACCAAAAAGTCCGCCTGCCAAAACTGGCAGACGGACTTATGAGGCAATTTTAACGCAATTGCACAACAACAAGCTGCGCGACTTTTTATAGTCGCACCACCTTCAAATCACCTGAGCAGGTATCCTCAAAATACTCGCGTGAAGCTGCATCGACTCTAGCTAACTTTAAAAGTAAGAACGCGTGATTATTATGAATCATATGGTACGCACTCGTGATCGTGAGATTCTTCACCCTCGCCGCAAACCAGTGCAGGTGGCGGTGCTACTGGTGCTGGTTTAACGAAGATCAAGGGTGCCAAAGATTCAGAACCTGAAGTATCGCTAGTACCACATTCAACCAGGTGCAGTTCAGGATCGGTGATCAACAAGCCGATACAACTTATTGTTCTTATTGTTTCATCGATAACGCCATCAAAGGCCACGGCGCTGGAAACTCCTCCAGTCATCATGGTTCCGGCGCTGACGACCCCGATTAAAATTTTACGAATTGATTGAGTTTTTGATATACTCGTATTTAGTAAGTGATTGTTTTTATTCATTTGATTTCTCCTGTTTTTGACAAAAAACATTGTGTGCAAAACTTACCTATTGGTCCCTTGTGGACAGTGGTCGTCTTGTCAAACATCCGCCCGCCAAAGCTGGCAGACGGACTTATGAGGCAATCATAACGCAATTGCGTTGCCACTACTGATTGCTTATTGGTACGCACCCGCCGCGATTACTAATCTCATAACCTTCGTCGCAAACTAACGGAGGAGGTGGAGGTGTAACAAAGATTAAGGGTGCCAAAGATTCAGAACCTGAAGTATCGCTAGTACCACATTCAATCAGATGCAGTTCAGGGTCGGTGATCAACAAGCCGATACAGCCTATTGTTCTTATTGTTTCATCGATAACGCCATCAAGTGCTACGGCACTGGAAACTCCTCCAGCCATCATGGCTCCTGCACTGACGACTCCGATTGTCAAATTTCTAAGTTTACTCGCGCAGGAAACGCTCGTATTTTTTAAATTTTTATATTTATTCATTTTATTCCTCCATTTACAAAAAACTAACAAGTAGGAGTGGTTACAAAAATAGTTATATAAATTCTAACGTGGTTTTTCCGCATCACTTGGTAAAAATTAATAAATAGTTAATAGGGCACCTCTAAAAAAGCCTCATTTTCTTCTCCCTACGACCGATTGGCGAGTTTTTCACCAGACAGCCTGAATATTATGGATCATTATCCGGATTTTACGGGTTTTCAAGCCGTTTATCCGGATTTTTCTCACACTTCACCCGTGGGTACTCACCCAGGGGCCGTCACGCCGCGTTCGAACTGGACCAGACGGCTCATGTTGTAGACCAGGTTCATCATGCCAATCTTGACGCTGGCGCGAGCCAGACCGATGGTGCGGATGAACTTTCCACCCATTGAACGCTCTTGAAAACCGAACACATGCTCAACGCGAACGCGCACTTTCGAGCGGGTTTTGTTGGCCTTGATCTGACGGGCAGTGAGCGGCTTGCCGCGTTTGCCCTTGTGATGGATATGGCTACGATAACACTTTTCGCTCAGGGCGCGTTCCGTTTCGGCTGAGCGGTAGGCGCTGTCGGCCCAGAAATCCGATGAGGTATTATTCCCGTCAATCAGATCATCAAACTTCTGGCTGTCATGAAGGCTCGCTTCGCTGACTTCATAATCACGAACGAACTTATACCGCCGATCCGCATTGATATGGTTTTTGTAGCCAAAATGGCTCTTGCCATGCTTCTTCGTCCAGCGCGCATCCACGTCCTTGTGCCGCTTCTTGCGGGGCGTCTTGTTCCAGCCCTTTGGCGTGCTTCCCCCCTTGATTGCCTCGTTCTCCTCGCGCGAATTATGCTGTTTGGGCACCGGCACAATGGAAGCATCGACAATCTGACCGCCCATCGCCAGATAGCCATTGTCGCGCAAATAAGCGTCAAACCTGTCGAACAGGGGTTTCACCATCCCCGCCTGCGCCAGCTTCTCGCGGTAAAGCCAGACCGTCTTGGCGTCGGGCACCGGATCTTCAATCCCAAGATCAAGAAAACGCATGAACGAAAGCCGGTCGCGGATCTGATACTCAATCTGGTCGTCTGACAGATTGTAAAGTTGCTGCAGAACAAGCACTTGGAACATCAGCACCTCATCCCATGGCTTGCGTCCGGCATTGGATTTGCGCTTCTCATCGGGTGTGCACCACACCACCTTCAATTCGGGCCGAAAAAGCTCCCACGGAATAGTTTTTTTCAGCAAAACAAGCGGATCACCGAATTTATCCAGTCCCGTATACCGGTCGCCAAGATCAAAAAAGCCAAATTGCCCCATAATAACACCCAATCGCCGATTCAGTTCACTCTCTACGAGATTCTAAACCATCCGATCGAAATAGGTCAATTTTTCGAGGTTCCCTGTAACTATTGTGAGAAAATTCTACTTATAAACCCAATGGTTTTCCGGGGAATTACCTCCCCAGCTGATCGAGGACATATGGCAAGGAGAGGAGTTTTTCTTTGATCCCTTCCACGCTCAATATCTCGGTATTGTGGGAGGTATAGTCATCAATATTAGATACTTTTTCTTCGCCATCGATAAAGTACTTGTTGTAATTCAGGCTGCGGTTGTCAGCCGGGATGCGATAATAGGGGCCTAGATCAACTACCTTGGCCATTTCTTCGCGTGCTACAAGGCTTTCGTACAATTTTTCACCATGGCGTGTTCCGATGATGTTGACGGGAACGCTTGACTCAAACAATTGCTTAATTGCAGTCGCTAAATCCTGCATTCTTGCAGAAGGCGCCTTTTGTACAAAAATATCACCCTGCTTAGCATTGTTATAAGCATAGACCACCAGATCAACAGATTCTTCCAAAGACATTAAAAAGCGCGTCATTTTTGGATCGGTTACCGTCAGAGGTTGCCCAGCCTTTATCTGATTGATGAACAATGGAATAACCGATCCCCGCGATGCCATAACATTGCCATATCGAGTGATCGAGACTATTGGCCCATCGGTTATCATTCTAGATTTGGCAATGGCTACCTTCTCAGCCATTGCCTTTGAAATACCCATGGCATTGATCGGATAAACCGCTTTATCGGTACTGAGGATAATGACCCGAGATACCAGCGCGCTTGTGGCAGCATGGATAACATTTTCTGTTCCGTGTACATTGGTTCGCAGGGCCTCCATTGGATAAAACTCGCAGGAAGGCACCTGTTTGAGTGCAGCGGCATGGAAAACATAATCCACTCCATTCATAGCCTCGCGCACACTGCCATAATTGCGAACATCACCAATAAAAAATTTTGCCTTTAAATCATTGAGATCGTTGCGCATATCGTCTTGTTTTTTTTCATCACGGCTAAAAATACGTATTTCACCTATTTCAGTATTAATAAAATGATTCAATACAGCTTTCCCAAAAGAACCGGTACCTCCTGTAATTAATAATATTTTTTGATTAAAGTTCATTTAATATGTTGTTATTAAAGTGTTCAATTATTTAAGCAGATAAATTATTATACTTTTTATCATAGCTGTCCGAAAGAATAAATTAGGAAAAATGGATTAATTTTCCAAATTTTGAAGTGGAAACTTTAAAATAAAAATTATGTCCATTTTTCCTGTTCACAAAAATACAAAAAAATCAGACAAACCCCTTTTGAAACAAATATTAGAATTGATACCAAGACACCTTTTGCTTGATTCGATACGCCAAAATCAGTCAGACAAAGGATGTTCGGCATATAAGACTTACGACCAATTGGTTGCTATGACTTTCGGACAGTTGAATAAGTGTAATAGTTTGCGAGAAATTAGCTTAGGTTTAAGTGTTGATGAAAAACTTATCAGAGATTTGGGTTTGGAACAAAGCCCTGCAAAAAGCACAATGTCAGACGGAAACTCAAATAGGGGCTGGGAAGTTTATGAGCATTTGTATTTTAGTTTGATAGCATATTACAAGGACGTATTTAAACAGCAACCGGAATATAAAGAAATTGAAGAGATTGAAGGCAAAAGCATCAAACTTGTTGATGCCACTATAATGAGTGTTTGTCTGAGTTTATTTGATTGGGCCAAATACCGGACAGCTAAAGGCGGAATAAAGGCACACGTTAGTTTGGACGAAAAAACAATGTTGCCTGACCTAGTCAATATTACAGAAGCTAAAGTTAGCGACAGGCGTGGCGTTGACGACTTCACTTATGTCAAAGACACCATTGTAGTTGATGATAGGGGGTATTTTGATTTTCGTTTGTTTTTAAAAAGGATTGACGATGAAAACATATTTGTAACAAGGATAAAGTCAAACACTTCTTATGAATCAGAATACGAACTTGAATTGCCGGACGATAAAGATTTTGAAATACTTAAAGATGAAGTTATTCATTTGTCGGGAAAACAAGCTGTCGAAACAGGAATCAACAAAATACCCTTGCGCAAAATAGCCATAATCGTTGAAGAAACTGATAGAAAGACTAAAAAGAAACATATAAAAACTATCGAATTAATCACAAACAACCTTACTTGGGAAGCTGCTACAATTGTAGAGCTTTATAGGCGTAGGTGGCTAATTGAAACATTCTTTAAATTATTGAAACAAAATTTACAGATAAAGAATTTTTTGGGTGTTAATGAGAATTCAAATAAATCTCAAATTTTCATTTCTCTAATCACATATTTTTTAGTCGAATTAATTAGAAGAAGCATAAGTAAGGTTAATCACAGGTTTGGCCACTTCATAACCATTATTAGGGTATGTTTGTTGCATTACAAGGTGTTACAGTATGTAGTAAATGATATTCAAATTGTTGTAAAGAAGGCGAGACGGTATGACTCAAAAAATCTTGACCCACTTCAAATGAGCTTAAATTTGAATACATCATAATTTTATTAAAACCTATTTTTCGCCCTAATTTAAAATATTTAGACTGATTATTAGATGTTTATGAAATTAAAATGTCTATATTGCTAAACTTTCGGACAGTTCTGACAAATTACACAAAAATAAATTAATAAACTTAGTTTATGCTCTTTTGCAAGATAGTTTGTCCACAGTTTTTATACTTGAAAATTGTTGTAAGGATTGTAATAATTTAAATACCCGTATTTTGTAGAAAGACTATTTTTTGATTTGTAATATATTTAAAATGCTCTGATTAATTGTGTTCTGTATTGCTATTTTTTTAAAAACTAACTTTTTTTAAGATTATTGTAACCATATCTAAACTTAATGCGTCAAACCAAGTGATAAAACAAATTATCAATTTAAATTTAAAAAAATGCAAGAAGAAATTTTAATACCTATTAGCCTATTTGCCAGCATCGTTCTCATATTATGGCTATTTTTCTCGACAAGAAATAAAGAACGAATGGCTTTAATTGAAAAAGGTGCCGATGCAAACCTGTTTAAATCAAAGTCGAAACCTTTTCCGGTTTTAAAGTTAGGAATGTTTATTGCAGGCATTGGGCTTGGAATTCTTTTCGGGAATATTATTGCCGTAAGCACATCGTTAGAAGAACCAACGGCATATTTTTCAATGATTTTTTTATTTGCAGGTGCTAGTTTAATTATTAGTCATTTGTTTGAAAAAAAACGTACTGAAAACAACAATGAGTAAGTAATTGAAGCAGCTCCGGCTTTGTTCTATTTCAATATTTTGAAAAGCTTTTCTATTAAATTAGGAAAGCTTTTTTTGCAAAAAAGCAAAAAAATGAACATTTCTAAAAATAATTTACAAATGTAGTCTTATCTTTACATAATATTTATCAATTTTGTAGAAATTTAATATACAAAACTAATGATTCTCTCATTTATTGATACAAATGGTAACCAATTAGATAATTTGAATATCTACTTTGAATATAATAATATAAGTGAAAGCAAAACAACTGATGATAATGGAAAAATTGAATTTGCTGGAGTAGAAGATGGCGATGAAATTAACTGTTATTTAATTAAAAATAAAAAACGAAGTTTTAAGTTTAACGACAATACAGAATTGGTTATTACGCTTGAGTGTCCGGTATTAGATATGAGATTTGTAGTTGCCAAACAAAACGGAAACGCTGCTACTGACTTAATTGTTCATTTTGAATACAATGAAACAATTGTTGAAAAGCAAACAGATAGTACGGGGCAAACTACCTTAACGGATATTCCTTTAAAAACTAAAATTAAAGCATTTCAATTATTTAACGATAAAGAAGAGAATGTTGAATATTTTCAATGTGAAAAAG
>JAKISW010000038.1 GCA_021648375.1 Devosiaceae bacterium | reverse complement strand
TCCCTTAAAAGCAGCGCCGGTTATGTGGAGAATATTTCGGATCTGGCAGGTCTGGCAAAAACCAGGCCCTATGTTGCCGCAACCATGGCAATTATGATGTTTTCTCTGATTGGGTTGCCGCCACTGGCTGGCTTTTTTGCCAAGTGGCATGTTTTTCTGGCCGCGATTGAAGCAGAACTTTTTGCCCTCGCTATTATCGGGGTGATTGCCAGCGCCATAAGCGCCTTTTATTATCTTCGCATTTGCAAAATTATGTATTTTGATGAGCCGAAGAATGAATTTGCAAAAATCCCCGGCGAGTTGGGATTTGTCATGGCCATTACCGGGTTTTTGGTTGCCACATATTTTTTGACCGTAGGCAGCCCGCTGGTTGATGTAGCAAATTTTGCAACTCTCAGCCTGTTCTAGCGAGTGTTATAGGTGAGTATAAAATTTGCTCTTGGACCCAAAGCAGCTTTGGCGGGCTATGGGGTAAAGTATATTGAAACTACTCCATCCACCAATCAGCTGGCGTTTGAGTATATTGCCGGATTGGCAAAAGATGAAACGCACGCGCATAAAAACAGCGCCGGTATCTGGTTTGTTGCCGATCAACAAACAGCCGGCCGGGCCAGGTTGGGGCGTACCTGGTTATCTGAAGAAGGCAATCTCACCGCCTCACTTTTGTTGACTTTGCCCAAACAAACTCAATCACTACAAATTCTAAGTTTTGTTGCGGCCATTGCCCTTGCTGATGCGGTTGATTTGGTTGTGGGGGAAGCTTCAAAACAAAACCTGAAGTTAAAATGGCCCAATGATTTGCTGTTTTTTGGGGGAAAACTTGCTGGAATTTTAATCGAAGCGCAAATTCTTGGTGATGGTCGCTACGCTATCATTCTTGGCTTTGGCGTAAATATAAAAAGCGCCCCCAGTGGAATTACCTACCCGGTAAGTTCCATTTGCCAGTCAGGGGCAAACGTAACCCGACAATCCCTTTTTTGCGCCCTAAGTGATAGCTGGCAGCAAAAATTTTCTCTGTGGAACTATGGGCGTAGGTCAAAAGAAGTGTTATCGCAGTGGCGTAACAGAGCATTTGGAATTGGCAAGCCTATTAATGTAAATCAATCTGGAAAAATCCTAAGCGGAATTTTTCTCGATATTGATGACTCCGGGCATCTGGTTTTGTTGCAAGAAAACAACAAAACAATCCATGTCAGCGCCGGTGACGTAAATTTTGAAGCTGAAATTAATTCTTAAAAATTGCCATGTCGGCATAAGAGGTAAAAAAATATGACAAAAGAATTGGTGTTTTTGCCCCTTGGCGGTGTTGGAGAAATCGGCATGAATATGGCGGCCTATGGTTTTGGTCCGCAAAACAATCGCAAATGGCTGGTGGTTGATTGTGGCGTTACCTTTGGCGGTCCCGAGCAGCCGGGCATTGATCTGATTATGGCCGATCCGGAGTTTTTGGAAGAACAGGGCGAAAATGTGGTCGGTCTGGTTCTCACCCATTCCCATGAAGATCATTATGGTGCTGTGCTTGATTTGTGGCCTTCGTTTGATCGGCCGGTTTATGCAACCCAATTTGCCAGCGCTATGCTCAAGGCAAAGCGGGCCATGGAGGGTATAGTTGAAAATATTGACATCAAAATTTTCACTCCTGGCGAACCATTCGATATTGGCCCGTTTACCGTTGAAGCGATAAATGTTGCCCATTCCATTCCGCAAAGTTGCGCGCTGTTAATTTCAACTGAAATTGGCAATGTTGTGCATACGGGCGATTGGAAACTAGAAGATAATCCTGTTTCTGGCGATCCAACCGATGAAAAACGCTTTAAGGAAATTGGCGCCCTAAAAACTCCTCTGGCTTTGATATGCGATAGTACCAACGCCCTAAAAGATGGCACCAGCCCGACTGAGCGCGAAATTGCAAGGAACCTTGAACGCTTAATAAGCGAAGCTCCCCACCGGGTGGTGGTAACCAGTTTTGCATCAAATCTGGGGCGCATGATTTCAGTGGCCAAAGCTGCGCAAAAAGCTGGCCGTCAGGTGGTTCTTTCCGGTCGATCCATGCATCGAATTGCGACAATTGCTCGTGAATTAGGAATGCTTGAAGGTATTGAGCCGTTTTTGGATCATGACAGTTTTAAGCACCTGCCGCGCAAAAAAACTGTACTTTTATGCACGGGTTCTCAAGGGGAGCCAAGGGCGGCTCTGGCAAGAATTTCAAAAGATACTCACCCGGCAATTTCCCTTGATCGCGATGATCTGATGATTTTTTCCTCTTGGGCAATTCCGGGTAATGAGCGCGAAGTGATAGACATTCAAAATCGTCTCATAGATATGGGCGTTAAAGTCATAACCAATTCTGATGAGCTGGTGCATGTTACCGGTCACCCACGGCGTGAAGAATTGGCAAAGCTTTATTCGTGGCTCAAGCCGTCCATATTGCTGCCTGTGCATGGGGAGCCGGCGCATCTGGTCGCCCATGCGGCGCTTGGCCGCGAGCATAAAATCAAAAATGTGATTGAAGCCAGAAACGGTGACATGGTACAATTGTTTCCAGAACCTCAGATTTCGCGCATGGAGGTTCCGGTTGCTCAGCTATATCTTGATGCGGATATTCTTTGCTCACCGGATCAAAGCGGAGTTAAGGGGCGAAAGCGCCTTTCCTTTGCCGGAATTGCCGTGGTTTCAATTTGCATCGATCGGGAAGGTAAAATGCGCGGTTCGCCAAAAATTATTATAGAAGGACTTCCTGATCTAAAAGATGGTTCTTCAGATGCCACGGATGTTGCGGAGCAGGCGATAAATGGTGTGTTTTCTGGCATGTCCAAAAAACTAAAGCGCAATCCCGACGCTCTTGGTGAAGCCCTGCGCCGTGCTGTAAGGGGCGAACTGAATTCCTGGTGGGGCAGAAAACCCAACGTCACTATCCTTTTGCATCAAATTTAGATTGGTTTATTAAAATGCCTTTGGCTTCTTTATTCGCGGTATATGTCGTCGTTTGGTGGACGTGTCTGTTTTTGGTTTTGCCATTTGGAGTGAAAAACCAGTCTGATATTGGTGAAGTTACTCCAGGAACCGAACCTGGATCGCCAATATTGTCTAAACTTCGGGAAAGATTTTTCGCCACAACAATCGTTTCAGCAATTGTTATGGCATTGTTGATGTGGGCCATATCCAGCCCTGTTTTGCGGGAATATTGGTATTGAAAACAGGGTATAAAGCCAAAAAACAATAAAAAAACAGAGCATAAAGCCAAAAAAACAATAAAAAAAACAGGGCATAAAGCCCTGTGAATTAGTTTCGCGACAATCCGTCAAATTAAAACCCTAAAGGAATTTTTCTTTAACGTCCCTCCCAAGACTTGTCAGCGCTCGGCGACACGGTGCCGCCTCGTTTATATTGATGCTTTCCTATCAAGTTTATATCCTCATGTCATCAAAAAAATTTGATCAGCAATATTTTGGATTAAAAAATTGATACTCAGTCGGAACAGATTTATTCGAAATTTATAGAGAAAAAATGGTAATGCTGGACACTGACCCAATGGGGCTGGCATAAAAGATTGCTGGCATAAAAGAACGAATGAGTCGGAGTTAAATTAGATATGCGCCTAACCAATTATTTTCTTCCCACTTTAAAAGAAGAACCCAAGGAAGCAGAAATTGTTTCCCATCGCCTGATGTTACGCGCTGGCATGATCAAGCAACAGGCGGCTGGCCTTTATTCATGGTTGCCCCTTGGCTATAAGGTTTTGCGAAAAATCCAAACGATTATCGAGCAGGAGCAAAACCGGGCAGGGGCCATTCAAATGCTGATGCCCACTTTACAGCCCGCCGAATTGTGGCGTGAGAGCGGACGATATGATTCTTTTGGCAAGGAAATGCTGCGCATAACTGATCGCCATGATCGTGATTTACTATTTGGCCCGACCAATGAAGAAATGATCACTGATATTTTTCGTTCCTATGTGCGCTCCTATAAGGAATTGCCGCTAAATTTATATCATATTCAATGGAAATTCAGGGATGAAATCCGCCCGCGTTTTGGCACCATGCGCAGCCGGGAATTTTTAATGAAGGATGCCTATTCCTTTGATATTGATAGGGAAGCGGCGGAAAAAACCTATCAACGTATGTTTGTAGCCTATTTGCGCACCTATTTTCGTATGGGTTTAACGGCAATTCCCATGCGGGCTGAAACCGGACCCATCGGGGGTGATCTCAGCCATGAATTTATTGTTTTGGCTGAAACAGGTGAAAGCGCTGTTTTTTGTGATCGGGACATTCTTCAAAAACCAATTCCTGCCAGAGATACTGATTTCAATGGCGATTTGAGCGCAATTGTTGATGAATGGACAACTCCTTATGCAGCCACTGAAGATATGGTGGATATGGAAGAGTTTGAACAAAAAGTGCCGGAAGAAAGACGCATTGCTGCTCGAGGTATTGAAGTGGGTCAACTGTTTTATTTTGGCTCCAAATATTCCGCATCCATGAACGCTAATGTTACCGAAGCTGATGGCAAGGATGTTGCGGTACATTCTGGCTCCTATGGAATTGGGCTTACACGTTTGGTTCCGGCTTTGATTGAAGCATTCCATGATGAAAACGGCATTGTCTGGCCGGTTAGTGTTGCTCCATTTGAAGTGATTTTAATCAATCTGAAGGCTGGTGATGAGCTATGCTCCAAAACCTGCGATAGTCTTTATGGGCAATTGCAGACGGCCGGGCTTGATGTGCTTTATGATGATACCAGCGGCGGAGCAGGGGGGAAATTTGCCAATGCCGATCTGGTTGGCATCCCGTTTCAATTGATTATTGGCCCACGTGGAGCCAAATCCGGTGAAGCAGAGATTAAAAACCGCAAAACCGGCGAACGCGAAACCATGCCTATTGAAAATGCAGTTCAATATCTAAAAGATATAATTGAACCGGAACGGCGGGACACAGTTTGAGCAATTCTTCAAAACTGCAACCGGGAAAAAACACCACACCCTTTTCCCGCTTCGAATGGATGCTGGCCGGCAGATATTTACGTTCGCGCCGCAAGGATACATTTATTTCGGTGATTGCCGGCTTGACCCTGACCGGGGTTGCAATCGGGGTTGCGACCCTGATCGTTGTCATGTCAGTGATGAATGGTTTTCGCGCTGAATTATTGTCAAAAATCCTTGGCCTGAACGGTCATTTTTCCGCCATTCCTATCGAGACGGAATTCACAGATTTTGAAGAACTGGTGGTACAAATTGAAAATATCGACGGGGTGGAAACCGCCATTGCCTTTGTAGAGGGGCAGGCGCTGGCCACCGGTTCGGCTGCGGCTGGCGGTAATTCTTCGGGTGTTCGGGTTCGGGGTATGGATTTTGCCACTATTTCAAAACTCCCCCTCTTATCCCAAGGTGTGCATTTTGGCGGATGGGATCAGTGGGATCAAAGCAATGGAGTGGCCATTGGCATAGGGTTGGCCCGCCAATTGGGCATTACCATTGGCGATACACTGACCCTGATTAATCCCGATGGCTCAAAAACTCCTTTTGGCACCACCCCGCAAATTCGATCTTATCCTGTGAATGTGATTTTTAATCTGGGCATGGTGGAATTTGACAGCCTGTTTGTCTTTATGCCGCTGGAAGCGTCTCAGAGATATTTTAAAATGTTTGAGGATGTTTTACGCCCCGGTGTGGCGCCGATAGCAATTGATGCTTCAGATGCAGAGATTGATGCCGCCTATGAGCGCATAACGCGGGTATCGGCCATTGAGATATTTATAACCGATCCCGATGATACAGATGCCATGCGCGAAAAACTTTATACTGAAATTGAAAGGCCACTGCTCCTGACTGACTGGAAGCAGAGAAATGCCACATTCTTTTCCGCCCTGCAGGTGGAGCGGGTGGTGATGTTTGTCATTCTCTCAATGATCGTTGTTGTGGCTGCCTTTAATATTATTTCTTCGCTGGTGATGCTGGTTAAGGACAAGGCAGCAGATATTGCCATTTTGCGCACCATGGGGGCCACTCGCGGCTCGATAATGCGTGTATTTTTTATTACCGGAGCAGCAATTGGGTTGTTGGGAACTTTGCTCGGTGCTGTAGTCGGATTTGTTCTGGCTTTGAATGCAGAAACCATAAGAGTTTGGCTTTCGGATGTATTTGGAATTGTAATATTTCCCCCCGAAATATTTTTTCTCTCGGCGCTGCCCACCAGAATAGATCCTTATGAAGTTGGGCTGGTGATTGGCCTCTCATTATTGCTGACATTCTTGGCCACCCTTTATCCGGCCCTGCGCGCGGCGCGCTATGACCCGGTGGAGGCGCTGCGTTATGAATGATATAAACCTTGAATTTAACGATGTTAGCTACGCCTATAATGAGGGCGAGAACAAACTTCAGATATTATCGGGAGCGTCTCTAAAAGTTATGCAGGGGGAGATGGTGGCTCTGGTTGCTCCTTCCGGGGCTGGCAAATCCACTCTGCTGCATTTGGGCGGGTTGCTGGACCGTGCCCAACAAGGTGAGATCAATATCTGTGGACAGGCGACGAACAGCCTTGGCGATAGGGCGCGCACCCTGATGCGTCGCAGTGCGGTTGGTTTTGTTTATCAGTTTCACCATCTGCTGCCCGAATTCAGCGCTCTGGAAAATATAGCAATTCCCCAAATGATTGCCGGTAAGTCTTTAAAAGAAGCACAAAAAAGAGCGCAAACATTGCTGGAAATTTTAGGAGTTGGCCCTCGTTCTTCCCATCGTCCAACTGAATTGTCGGGCGGAGAGCAACAAAGGGTGGCCATCGCACGCGCCGCCGCCAATTCTCCAAAAATCATTCTTGCGGACGAGCCGACTGGAAACCTTGATCCGGAAACCTCCACATTGGTATTTGATGCGCTTTTGACTTTGATTAAAGAACATAAAAGCAGTGCTCTTATAGCAACCCATGATCACGATCTTGCGCGTCGGGCCGACAAAATTATTACCCTAAAGAATGGTAAGCTGGTTCCCATAAAACTTTAGGCCATAAACTTAAGGGCTGGACCTGAAAGACGACTGCCCTAGCAATGTCCACGGCCAATTTTGATATTACAAAAAATGTTCTGCTCAAAAGCCATTTTTATTTCCGGCAAGCATTTTAAATAATCCAGCCTGTTAATCCACAATTTACCATCTTGACTCGTATAACGATCACTCTATATACAAGAACAAAACAAGAACATAAGGTGGGAGCAAGACAAACCAGACTGGAGAATTCAAAAAATGATTACTTTGTTCAAGGACCTCATGGCTTTTATTTCCCTTAGCGCTTTTTGCGTTACAGCTTTGATTTGGGCGGATGTTTTGCGTACTCTGGCATAGGCAAAGCTTCATACCCGTCCATTTTTTCCTCATGAAAACCCAGCTGTTACAAACTTTGTTCCCCTGTTGGCCAAAAAGAATTGCAATGATACAAAACATCCATATTACCTGATTTGATTTTTTGCCCGCGTGGAAAGCCTCAATTATGACTGATGCCGGTTTTATCCATCTGCATGTCCACTCTGCCTACTCATTGCTTGAGGGGGCGCTGCCAATTGCCAAAATGCTAAAACTGGCTTTGGCAGATACTCAGCCAGCCATTGGTATAGCTGATAGCGCTAATCTGTTTGGCGCTTTGGAATTTTCTCAAAAAGCAGCCGCAGCTGGTGTGCAGCCAATTATTTCTTGTGAAGTGCCAATTGATTTTGCTGATGCTGAAGAGGGTCGCGAAAAAAACCAGCAATTTCATAAAAATTCGATTGTTTTGATTGCCTGCACCGAAGAAGGGTTTTTAAATCTGTCCGAATTGGTCAGCAGAGCATATTTGTCCAGCGAAGGTGGCCCTCCTGTTGTACATTTTCATTGGTTTAATTCCAAAAACACATCCGGCCTTATCTGTCTGACAGGCGGCCCCGAAGGTGCAATTGACCCTTTGTTTGCTCAAGATCATATCAAAAAGGCCCATACCCGTCTGGCCCTGCTAAAAGCATTGTTTGACAACAATCTCTATGTGGAATTGCAGCGCCATGGCCTGGCTTCAGAACAAAAAGTAGAGCCCCAACTTGTCGACTACGCATATAAAAACCAAATACCACTGGTTGCCACTAATGAGCCTTTTTTTCCGGCTGAAAAAGATCACGAAGCCCATGATGCTCTGTTGGCAATTGCTCAGGGCTCAGTGGTTGCCCAGACCAAACGACGCAAGGTTTCCAAGCAGCATTACTTTAAAAATCGCGCTCAAATGGTTGAGTTATTTAAAGATTTGCCGGAAGCTATCGAGAACACTCTGCACATATCCCGGTCCGTATCATTTCGCCCCCTTACCCGGGATCCCATATTACCCAAATTCGCTATCGTTGGCCAAAACAAGGCAATTGAGGGTGAAATAAGTGAAGCTGACCAGTTGCATCAACAAGCAAAAGACGGGCTGGATGCGCGCTTAAAGGCCAGGGGTCTGGCTCCCGGTTACACACGCAAGGATTATGATGAGCGGCTGGCGTTTGAGTTGAAAATCATCACCCAGATGGAGTTTCCCGGGTATTTTCTGATTGTTGCCGATTTTATTCGCTGGGCCAAAGAGCAAAATATCCCGGTGGGTCCGGGCCGTGGTTCCGGGGCGGGATCTCTGGTTGCTTATGTTTTAACAATTACCGATCTGGATCCGTTAAAATATCAGCTGTTGTTTGAAAGGTTTTTGAACCCGGACCGTCTATCCATGCCCGATTTTGACATCGATTTTTGTCAGGAGCGTCGCGAGGAGGTTATTCAATATGTTCAAAAGAAATACGGGCGCGAGCAGGTGGCCCAGATTATTACTTTTGGAACTCTTCAGGCCAAAGCCGCCTTGCGTGATGTGGGGCGTGTTTTGCAAATGCCCTATTCTCAGGTTGATCGTATCTCCAAACTTGTGCCCATCAATCCTGCAAATCCGCCAACCATTGCTGAGGCTTTGGAGCAGGAGCGTCAATTAAGAGTAATGCGTGACGAAGACGAAACCGTTGCGCAATTGCTTAGCCTTGCTCAAAATATTGAGGGCCTTTATCGCCATGCCTCAACCCATGCGGCGGGCATTGTTATCGGTGATCGACCTTTACAGGAGCTTGTTCCCCTTTATCGTGATCCGCGTTCTGACATGCAGGTTACTCAATATGGGCAGAAATGGGCAGAATCTGCTGGTCTGGTCAAATTCGATTTCTTAGGGCTTAAAACCCTGACCATCATTGACCACACAATTAAAATGATAAATCGGGGCAAGAAGCTAAACGGGGGGCAAAAAATCATCCTTGATGATATTCCTCTGGATGATAAAAACACGTTCACGATGCTTCGCAAGGGCGATACGGTTGGTGTGTTTCAGGTGGAAAGTGCCGGAATGCGCCGGGCTCTGATTGATATGCAACCGGATAGATTTGAGGATTTGATTGCCCTGGTGGCACTCTTTCGTCCCGGGCCGATGGATAACATACCCGTATATTGTGCCGTAAAGCTGGGAGAAGAAGAAGCCCACTACCTGCATCCATTGCTTATTCCAATTCTTGAGGCAACATTTGGCGTTATTACCTATCAGGAACAGGTGCAGCAGATCGGGCGAGATCTGGCCGGATATACCCTTGCAGAGGCGGATATTTTGCGCCGGGCTATGGGTAAAAAAATCCAGTCAGAAATGGATTCTCAACGAGATCGCTTTGTATCTGGAGCCGTAGATCGCGGCATTGACAAAAAAATTGCCAACAAAATTTTTGATGCCTGCGCAAAATTTGCCGAATATGGCTTTAACAAATCCCACTCAGCCCCTTATGCGTTTCTTACCTATCAAACCGCATACCTTAAGGCCAATTTCACATCCGAATTCATCGCCGCTTCCATGACCCTTGATATGGGCAATACAGATAAACTGGCTGAGTTTAAACGCGATGCGGACCAGCTGGACATTGAGGTCTTTCCCCCCTGCGTTAATCGTTCCCACGTTGCTTTTGAGGTGCAGGATGGAGGAATTCAATATTCTTTATGCGCCCTTAAAGGTGTTGGGAGACAGGTGGCAGAACATATCGTAGAAGCGCGCGGACAGGGCAAATTTGATGATCTGGCAGATTTTGCCAATCGTATTGATCCAAGAATAATTAACCGGCGCACTGCTCAGGCTTTGGCCAATGCTGGAGCATTTGACGATTTAGTCCCCCACAGGGAGCAGGCGTTCAACGCTATCGAAACCATTATTGGTACTTCCCAACGCGCCGCCAGTAATCGCGCTGACGGAATTTCTGATATGTTTGAAGTTGAAAAGCCCGAGTCGATTATTTTGAACCCGGATTTTGCCCGTTGGACCAATATCGAAAGACTTGACCGCGAGCATAGCGCTATTGGATTTCATCTGTCTGGCCACCCGCTGGATGATTTTGCTCTGGTGCTTGAGACATATTCCGTGACCAGCTGGCGCAATTTGCAGGAGGCGGCGAAGGGCGGGGACACTAATTTTGTGGTCGCTGGAACTGTTGTGTTGCGAAATGATCGGCGCACGAGAAAAGGCAAGCCCATGGCAATCCTTACTCTTTCTGATCCCAGTGGGAGTTTTGAATGCCTGTTGTTTTCGGAAACTCTTGCCAAATATGGAGAGATTTTGCAGCCCGGAAACTCGGCAATTATAAATGTTGAAGCGGAAGCGCTAAGTGAAGGCGTTCGCCTGAGATTGTTGCGGGCGCGATTGCTGGAAAGCATTGCCCAGACGGTCTCTCGGGAAATGGTGATTTTTGCCAATGATCCAAAAAGCCTGAAACCTACCGCCAAATTGTTGGAGCCGGGGGGGAATGGAGTGGTTTTTATTGTGGTAAAATCTACCGACGCCACCAGAGAGAGCAAAATTAAACTGGCTGGAAACTATCAATTGACCCCGGATCTGGCCTCAGGCATCAAATCCATTTCCGGTATCAATGATGTGCAACTGACTTAGGGGCAGGACCTAATGGATACCCTTAGAATCAAGGGGGTGTTCCCGCTGCACAAAATTTTGAATCTATGATTTCTCAATCAATGGTTGCGCACTGATTTTATATGGGTTATTAGCGCCGCGACTAAATTCACACACGGGTGTTGAGGGCCAAATGATTGGCTTTTCTTCCGGTGGCGGCAAAAGCCGTTGCATATATCCCGTGGAGGTATAACCGGTAAAGGAGCATGCTCAATGGCATTGCCAGATTTTTCGATTCGTCAACTACTTGAAGCCGGTGTTCATTTTGGACACCAAAAACACCGCTGGAACCCTAAGATGGAACGCTTCATCTTTGGCACCCGCAACAATATACACATTATGGATCTAAGCCAGACTGTGCCATTGCTTTATCAGGCATTGCAATTGGTTTCAGATGTTGTTGCCGATGGTGGGCGGGTGCTTTTTGTTGGCACCAAACGTCAGGCAGCTCCGATTGTTGCTGACGCCGCTCAGCGCTCAGCGCAATATTATGTGAATTCGCGCTGGCTTGGTGGCATGCTGACCAACTGGCAGACAATTTCTAAATCCATCGCCCGGCTGCGCGAACTAGAAGCTCAGGAAGCTGAAGGCGTGCAGGGCTTGACCAAAAAAGAACTGTTGCAGCTTTCACGCGAAAAAGCCCGTCTTGACCGCGATCTTGGCGGCATCAAAGACATGGGTAATGTGCCTTCGGTCTTGTTTGTGATTGATACCAATAAAGAAGCAATTGCCATCACCGAAGCCCGCCGTCTTGGTATTCCGGTTGTTGCGGTTATTGATTCCAATAGTAATCCCGATGATGCCGATCTGCCAATTCCAGGCAATGATGATGCGGCCCGCGCCATAGAACTCTATTGTGACCTGATCGCAAAAGCTGCTCTTGATGGCATTGCCCGCTCTTCGGTTGATCAGGGTGCCGATCTTGGTGCTAAGGTTTCCGCACCGGTTGAACCTGTGGTTGCACCGCCAGCTGTTAAAGAAGTCGAAGCCCCTAAAGCTGAAGCCCCTAAGGTCGAAAAAGCTGAGCCTGCCAAAGAAGCTCCTGCCAAAGTTGAGCCAGCCAAGGCAGATGATTCTGACAAGCCAATGTTTACAGCCCCTGCTGGAGATCCGGATGATCTCAAAGAAATCTCAGGTGTTGGCCCGGTAATTGAAAAGAAACTTCATGCACTCGGAATCACCAAATATTCTCAGGTTGCGGATTTTTCGAAAGAAGACATTGAAAAAGTTGATTTGGAACTTAATTTCAAAGGGCGCATTGATCGCGACAACTGGTTGGAGCAGGCGGCACAATTGGCTAAAGGCTGATTTATCCACCTGACTCCAATAAAATCCATTTTGATTGTTAATAAAGCAGGCTCTTTTTTTGGGGCCGCAAGCTTAAGGAAACTGGCTATGGCTATTTCTGCATCACAGGTAAAAGAATTGCGCGAACTCACCGGCGCAGGCATGATGGACTGTAAAAACGCCCTTACTGCCACTGATGGTGACATTGAAGCCGCTATCGATTGGCTACGATCCAAAGGTCTTTCAAAGGCTGCAAAAAAATCCGGACGCGTTGCCGCCGAAGGTTTGGTTGGCGTTGCAACTGAAGGCAATAAAGGCACTGTTGTTGAGTTAAACTCAGAAACCGATTTTGTTGCTCTCAACGAAGAGTTTCAAGCACTTGTTGCAAACATTGCCTTAATCGCCCTGGCTGACGATCAAGGCTCAGGCGATACCGATGCTGACAGAGTAAATTCGCTTGCATTCCATACTTCCGGTATGAATGTGGGTGAAAAAGTTACCGCAACCGTTGCAACAATTGGTGAAAACATGGTTCTACGCCGCTCATCCGCACTTAGTGTGGAGCAGGGCGTGGTTGCCTCATACATCCACAATGGCGTCGCAGATGGTCTGGGTAAAATGGGTGTATTGGTTGCGTTGCAGTCCGATGGGGATAAAGAAGTTCTCAATGCAATTGGCAAACAGATTGCCATGCATATTGCTGCCACTAATCCTCTTGCTGTGTCGTCAGATGATCTGGATCCTGCGGTTGTGGCTCGTGAGCGCGCGGTATTTAGCGAACAGGCCAGCGCATCTGGCAAACCTGCCGCCATTATTGAAAAAATGGTGGAAGGCCGAATTCGCAAATTTTATGGCGAAGTCTGTTTGTTGGAGCAGGTATTTGTAATTGACGGCGAAAACAAAATTTCCGACGTGTTAAATGCTGCCCAAAAAGATGCGGGAGCCGATATAAAACTCACCGGTTTTGTGCGCATGGCTCTTGGTGAAGGCGTTGAAAAAGTTGAGAGCGATTTTGCTGCGGAGGTTGCCGCCGCTGCTGGCACCAAGTAAACAGGTGGCAATAATTAGATTCTGGCCGGGCAAATCCCGGATCGAAGGGAATTGTTTTGCCTGATACGTATCCATATAAACGAATATTGTTAAAGGTCTCCGGCGAGGTTCTTGCCGGGGATCAAAATTTTGGTATTGAAGCAAAATTTTTAAAATCCCTGGCCGGACAGATTGTCAAAATCGCCTCGAATGGTGTTCAGGTTGCAATCGTCATTGGGGCCGGGAATATTTTTCGAGGGCTAAAAATTGCAGCCGAAGGGGGTGATCGGGTAACCGGCGATCTCATGGGCATGCTTGGCACTGTGATTAATTCTTTAGCCCTTGGTCAGGAAATTACCGCTCAAGGTGTTGAGGCAAAAGTTTTTTCCTCTGTTCCCATGCCAAGTGTAGCCGATGTTTTTACCGCCAGAGACGCAAAAGCTGCTCTTAGAAAAGGGCAGGTGGTAATTTGTGGCGGGGGAACCGGAAATCCTTTTTTTACCACCGATACCGCCGCAGCGCTAAAGGCAATCGAGCTGGATTGTGACGTTTTGCTTAAAGGAACCAAAGTGGACGGCATCTATTCTGCCGATCCCAATATTGATCCTGATGCCACAAGGTTTGATAGCATAAGTCATGCCGAAGTTATCGCTAAAGACCTCAAAATCATGGATACTGCGGCCTTCGCCCTTGCTCGCGACAATAAATTGCCCATACTGGTATATGCGTTGGATGCCAGGGGTGGCCTTTCCGGGGTTTTGGATGGTCAGGTATTCTCCACTCGCGTAGGGTGAAGGCAGACCAAAAAACTAGTATCGCGTGAACTAAAATTTTAAAACCAGATTTATTGATCACACAACAAATTTATGCAGCTGAACCAGATTTACGATGGGATTTAAGATATGGCCGATGAATTTTCTCTTAGCGCATTAACTGCGCGCATGGATAAATCCGTTGATTCACTCAAAGATGAACTGGCAGGGCTGAGAACTGGTCGAGCCAGCGCAACTATGCTGGATCCGGTTATGGTTGATGCCTATGGATCACCCATGCCCCTAAACCAAATGGCCTCTGTTACTGTTTCTGATGTCAGAATGATTTCAGTTCAGGTTTGGGATCGCACGATGGCAGCAGCGGTTGATAAGGCAATTCGTGAATCAGGTCTTGGTCTAAATCCCATTACAGAGGGGGCGAATATCCGGGTGCCGCTTCCAGAGCTAAACGAGGAGAGACGGCGCGAACTGAGCAAAGTTGCCTCTAATTACGCAGAGCAGGCCCGGGTTGCTGTTCGCCATATCCGTCGTGATGGCATGGATAATTTGAAAAAGGGCGAAAAAGACGGAGACATGGGTAAGGATGAAATGCACGGGTATTCTGAACAGGTGCAAAAGGCTACCGATGATGCCATTACGAAAATCGACGATATCACTGCGCAAAAAGAAAAAGAAATTATGCAGGTTTAGGAATTCAGATGATCTGCTAGTGCTCTGACTCGGGTAATTTGCGCAACCAAATGTTCATGATTTGCGATAAAGATATCATGAAGACTTTTACATGGTGAGAGGATTTGTTATTCGCTTGACCAGTTAGTTTGCCAAAGGGGCAGTTAAATAGAAACCGCTGAAATAAAAACCGACCACATTAATGACAATTTGACCATTCCCACCCACATTGGCGTGACTATGGATGGCAATGGTCGCTGGGCTTTGGCGCGTGGCAAACAAAGAACCGAGGGGCACCTCGAGGGCATAAAATCCTTAAGGAAACTGGTTGATTGTGCTATCCGCTATAAGGTTCCATATCTTACGGTATTTAGTTTTAGCTCCGAAAATTGGCGCCGACCAAAATCCGAAGTTGAGTTTATTTTCAAATTGCTAAAGAAGTTTGTTAATTCAGACCTTGATAAACTGATTGAGAACAATGTCAGAGTTCGCATCCTTGGGGGCAGGGATGACCTTGAACCGGCGTTAAAAACAATTATTGCTAAGGTTGAAGAAAAAACCAGATCCAATACCGGGCTTAATCTCAACGTGGCATTTAATTATGGGGGACGCTTGGAAATAGCTACCGCCATGAAAAATATCGGCCAGGACCTGCTGGATGGCAAATTAAAAATTTGCGATATTACGGAAGATTTAGTCTCATCTTCACTTTTCACAGCCGGACTTCCAGACCCGGACCTTCTAATTCGAACTGGAGGAGAGCAGCGCACCTCAAATTTTCTTGTCTGGCAGGCAGCGTATGCAGAACTGGTGTTTTTGGATGTCCTTTGGCCTCAGTTTGATGAAAATTGGTTTGTTGAAGCGCTTGAAAAATTTTCATCTCGTCAGCGCCGGTTTGGCGGAATTGAGACAGTGACATGAGCCCTAACAAAGACGAGCCAGACCAAAATCTAAGATCAAGCACAAATACACAGGCGGACAAAGCAGATACTTCATCAAAATCATGGAGTGATATGGGGCCGCGCCTGATATCGGCAGCGGTTTTGCTCTCGGTTACCATTTTTATGGTTTGGGCGGGCGGTATTTGGTTTGCACTGTTGGTTGCTCTGGCATTTGGCGGAGTTTTGCGTGAATGGGAAGCAATGATTGGCGCGCGCCAAAATCGCCCGTTCGGCATGTTGCTCATTGCGCTGATTGCACTGGTGCCCGTTATTGGCTCGGTTTGGGGAATTGCTTTTGGTATTTTGATGGGGGGCGCAGGGGCAATTATTTCTCTATTTGGCCAGGCAAAATTCCGAGTGTGGAGAGCAGGGGGGTTTTTGTTCTTTTCCGCTGTGATATTGGCTTTGCTGCTTATTCGCGGAATTGACACATGGAGCTTTGATGCTTCTGAATATGTGGTTTCCGATTTTGCCTCATGGGGAATTGTTGGTTGGGGATTTGCAGCCTGTTTTTTCCTTGGTGCAACAGTCTGGATGACCGATACCGGCGCATTATTGGCCGGTCGCTATTTTCGTGGTGCGAAGCTTAATCCTGATATTTCTCCGGCTAAAACCTGGTCTGGCGCCATTGGCGGCCTGATATCGGGCACTTTGAGCGGGCTTTTGGTCTTTGGGATTGTTTCTCCTGCGCCCTGGTGGATTGGCATGATGATCGCTGCCAGTGTTTCGGTTTCCGGGCAAGTGGGAGACCTTGTTGAAAGCGCCATAAAACGCCACTTCCGAGTGAAGGATAGTGGCGATGCTATCCCCGGGCATGGGGGATTGCTTGATCGAATGGACAGCCTTACATTTGGCGCTTTGCTGTTGTTTGCCATTGGGGCTATAAATTCCGGTTCGCAATTTGTCGCGCGTGGTGTTTTTGTCTGGTAACAATATTTGTGGCCCGGGTCGTGTCATAATCGTACTAAATTTGGAAAATTAAAGATGTTTGAATTTGCCTGGTGGTTGTTATCCTATATCGCGCCGTTTCTTTTGGTTTTGACGGTGATAGTTTTTGTCCACGAGATGGGTCACTATCTGGTTGCACGCTGGAACGGGGTCGCCATTCAGACCTTTTCTGTTGGGTTTGGCCGCGAAATATGGGGGTTTACAGACCGTTTGGGAACGCGCTGGCGGCTTTCGTTAATACCGCTGGGTGGCTACGTGCGCTTTGTCGGGGATATGAACGAGGCCTCGCTTAACGATCCTGAATTTGTGGCAAAAATCCCGCCGCATCTCAGAGACAATCTGTTTTCTCAAAAATCTGTCTGGCAACGTATTGCTGTTGTGGTTGCCGGTCCTCTTGCCAATGTTATTTTTACATTTATTGTACTTTATGGGCTGCTGCTTGGAGTGGGGCGTTATTATACGGAGCCGGTAATTCAGGATGTGATTGCTAACTCAATCGCTTCTGAGGCCGGGATTTTACCGGGGGACAAAATTCTTTCGGTCGACGGATATGTGGTGCGCGGGTTCAATGATTTCCAGCGCCTGGTCTCCAGCAGTCCTGAACGTGAAGTTACCATATTACTGGATCGGTTTGATCGTGAGATCGAAATCTCACTTGTACCGGCTGCAGTTCCGGTAATTGATCGTTTTGGCAATGAAAACCGGATTGGACGCATTGGCGTTTCCCGCAGCATCAGCCCTGAAGATGTAGTCAGGTTTTACCCCGGCCCCATTGAAGCCGTGTCGATGGCTGTTGAAGAAATGGTGTTTCTTGTTGATAGGACCTTTGCCTTTTTGGCTGATTTCTTTGTTGGGCGCGGCGATGTGGAGCAATTGGGTGGACCAATCAAAGTTGCCCAGATCTCGGGGGAAGTGGCCACTCTGGGTTTTATCGCCCTGTTGAACCTGACCGCGTTATTGTCCTTGAATATCGGGATTTTTAACCTGTTTCCAATCCCGATGCTCGATGGTGGGCACCTGGTTTATTACCTTATTGAAGCCATTAAGGGCAAACCCCTAAGCCAGAGAATTCAGGAAATTGGCTTTCGCATGGGCATGGTGCTGGTGGGTACGTTGATGATTTTTACCGTGGTCAATGATATATTTTGAAAAACTCTTGCAAAATCCAACTGTTGCAAGAATACCCTTGGCAAAATATTTACCATTAAATTGACCATAACGGGTTGCTCTTGAGTGAAAAACTAGTAAAACATTTACCTGATGAATGTTATTGGACTTTGCGTCGGCGATTCTTTTTTTGCCGGTGCCGGGATGAAGTCAAACGGCTTGTCGGGATTGAAGTCAAAAAGACTGTTGAGGACACCATGATCCAGCGTAATTTGCTCCGTAGTTTTATTTTGTCACTGGCCCTGGTGCTTTTTGCACCTGTAACCGGTATCGGGTTTGGGGTTTTTGGCGTTGAGGCCGCTCAGGCACAGACAGTGTCGCGTATTTCGGTTACTGGAAACTCCAGGGTCGATGACCTTACTCTGAAATCATATCTGACCATTCGTGTTGGTGATGTTGCAACAAATTCAAAAATTCAGGCGTCCATTAATTCCCTTAACTCCACAGGTCTGTTCAGTTCGGTCAGTGTGCGCTATTCCGGCGGCACCCTTTCTGTGTCCGTTCGTGAAAACTCTATTGTTGCTTCGGTACTGTTTGAAGGTAATCAGCGTTTTTCTGACGATAAACTGATTGTTCTGGTCAATCTGGCTTCTCGCGGCACATTTACTCAAGAGCGTCTGCAGGGGGATGTTGCTGCTATTCAATCGGCCTATGGCAATGCAGGGTACACCAATGTTTCCGTTACTTCCCGCACTGAAGCGGTTGAAGACGGGCGCATGCGTATTGTGTTCGTGATTGATGAGGGAGATCGCGCGGGGATCGCAGCGATTAACTTTACAGGCAATAATTCGTTTAACTCCGGAACTCTTAAAGGCGTTATCAGTACCCGCGAAACAAATTTGATGAGCTGGCTGTTTAACGATGACGAGTTGAAACAGGAAAAACTGGATTTTGATAAAGAGGCCATTCGCTTCTATTATGTAAATCGTGGTTTTCCCGATGCTCAGGTTTTATCAGCTGTTGCTGAATTTGACGCCGATCGCAATGCCTATTTCGTAAGCTTTACAATTTCAGAAGGCGAGCGCTACAGCTTTGGTGAAATTGGTATCGAAACCTCGATTCCAGGCCTTGATACAGGTGCTCTAAAACCAAGCATTCGCACTTATCAGGGTGGTACATACTCATTCCGTGATTTGCAGCGTTCGGTTGAAGATCTTGCCTTTAGAGCCACTGGGCAGGGATTTGCCTTTGCCGATGTTCGTCCGCGGCTTGATCGTGACGTGGCAAATAAAATATTCAACGTAACTTATCTGATTGATGAAGGCGCTCGGGTTTATGTGGAGCGCATAAATATCACCGGCAATACCAAGACCCGTGATTTTGTTATTCGCCGTGAGCTTGATTTTGCTGAAGGTGACCCGTTCAATCGCTCAATGGTTACACGCGGCAAAACAGCAATTGAACAACTGAACTATTTTGCATCAGTTGGCGTTACAACCCAGTCGGGCAGTGCGGCAGATAAAATTATCCTGAATATTGCAGTTGTGGAAAAATCCACCGGCGATTATGGATTTTCCGCTGGCTATTCTTCATCTGATGGAGTTCTGGGTGAAATATCTCTTACAGAAACCAACTTTTTGGGCCGTGGTCAATATCTGAAGATTTCTGTTGGCGCCACTCCTAATGGTCAAACCTATGAGCTTTCGTTCTCTGAGCCGCGCTTTGCGGGACTAAGGGTTTCAGCCGGTTTTGATCTATACAAAAGTATTTCTTCAGAAACTGCTGCAAGTTTTTATGGCTCAGACGCCACAGGAGGACAACTTCGGTTCGGTGTTCCGCTGACTGATGAACTCAGTGCCAGTGTCATGGTAGGAATTGAATCTCGTACTTTTGTTGATAACGCCCCTAACGATTCTGTTCTGGGTCTAGATGGTGTGACACGAAACAAAGCCTTTATAGGCTACAGCCTCACTTACAATTCCGTTGACAGTCCGACCATTCCCACAACCGGCCTTATCGCCACTCTTAGCCAGCAATATGTAGGTTGGGATAATAATTTTATTAGCACTGAAGCCAAAGCCCGTTATTTTATACCTGTTATCCAGGATTCAGGAATTGTTGCTTCCGTACGTGGTCAGGTCGGTGTTATCAGTGATCTTAGTGGCACCGGTGTAAACGTAACAGAAACCTATTTCAAAGGCCCAAATCTTGTCCGTGGCTTCCAGGCCAGGGGCATGGGACCAAACGCTGCCAACGGCGAGAGCCTGGGGTCCACTGTTTTTGCCGGAATTTCTGCAGAGCTTGAATTCCCAATTCCAGCATTGCCGGAAAGCTACGGATTACGCGGGGCCGTCTGGGCTGACGTTGGATACCTTTCCAGCGCTTCTATTGCAGCGCCGGCCACAGTCTCTGGCGATACTCAACAGGTGCGCTCATCCGTTGGTGCCTCCATTATCTGGAATTCACCTTTTGGTCCGTTGCGTGGTGATTTTGCTCAGGTTCTTCAGCAGGATACCGGGGATAGTACGCAGGTATTCCAGTTTACAATTTCAACGCTGCTATAATTTTTGCGGTAGCTAAAATTTTTCAACTGCGGTGCTTAACGCACCGCAGTTTTTGTTTGAGTATCAGTTATGGTTGACACGAAATTCTTTGGGAGCGCTGGTGAATTTAAACTAAGCGATTTGCTTGAATTAGCTGAAATTTCTGACGCAAATCTATCGTCTCAAGATGCTTCAAAACTCATTGAAAATGCGCAGGTTCTTGATGTTGCTAAATCTGGGGACATCAGTCTGGCAGCCCATAAATCATATACCAAGGCACTTTCATCTACCAATGCCGGAGTTGTTTTAGTTTCGGCTGCGCTGGCGGATCAGGTGCCAACGGGTTCGGTAGCTGTAATTTGCAATGAACCGCATATCTCTTATGTGAAGATACTAAAAATTTTATTTCCAGCTAAGCGCCATCGATTGGCAATTTTTCCAATAATTCCCGACGCAGCAGAACCGATAATAGAAAGCGGTGTCTCTATTGCCAATGGAGCAACCATCGGCAGTGAAGCTCAGATAGGGCAGGGAACAATTATCGGGCCAGGCGCAGTAATTGGTCCCAACGTTACTATAGGACGCAATTGCGTTATTGGGGCTAACGCCATCATAGAGTGCTCTCTAATTGGCGATAATGTACTGATTGCTGGTGGCACTGTAATTGGTTGCGATGGATTTGGCTTGCTGGATTTTGGCAAGTCAAATGTAAAAATCCCGCAGTTGGGCCGTACTATTATTCAATCAAATGTTGAAATTGGTTCAAACTGCACTATTGACCGGGGGGCTCTTGACGATACGATAATTGGGGAGAACTCTAAAATCGGAGGCTTGGTTCAAATTGGTCACGGCTCAAAAATCGGCCGTAATTGCCTGATTGCACCAATGGCTGGTCTGGCCGGTGCAACAATACTTGAAGACAGTGTGCTAATGGGCGCCAACGTCGGCACAGTAGGGCATATTACAATGGGCGAAGGATCCATCGCGCATCCACGGGCATCCATAACAAAGGATTGGCCTGCGGGATCAAAAATAGCCGGTTCTCCAGCACAGGACATTAAAGACCTGTGGCGGGAATACGCAGCAGTAAGACGGTTAGCAAAGGGGAAGAAAAAGTGAATATTCAAAATGTGGACGATCCGGCTAAACTGACTTGCCTTGAAATTGATGATTTACTGAATTGCTTACCGCACCGGTATCCATTTTTAATGCTCGACAAAATTATTGATATAAATGGTGACGAAAGCGCTACCGGTATTAAAAATATCTCATACAACGAGCCGATATTTCAGGGGCATTTTCCCGGTAACCCCATATTTCCCGGAGTGCTTATAATCGAGGGCATGGCCCAGACTGCCGGAGCAATTGTAATTGCTGCCGAACGAGAGAAGGGACTTTCGCATCTGGTTTATATGCTAACGATTGACAAGGCAAAATTTCGCAAACCTGCAGTACCTGGCGACCGGCTTGAATACCATATTAAAAAAATTCGCCGCAGAAATAACATCGGGCGCTATTATGCTCGCGCCATGGTGGGCGAAAATCTTATTGCTGAAGCCGAGGTAGGCGCGATGATCGTTGAGCAATAGAATGAGCTGTAATTGGTGAAATATGAACGATTTCAACCTGATCAGGTTAGTTTGTGAATATCGAGGTGGTTTGCTGTGGCTAAAGTAGAAATTCATCCAACGGCGATTGTAGATGCCGACGCAAAAATAGGCGACGGAGTTAGCATTGGTCCTTATTCTATCGTGGGTAAAAATGTAGAACTGGCCAACAATGTTGAGCTGGTTTCCCATGTTTGTGTCACGGGGAATACTTCTATTGGTGCCAATTGCAAAGTGTTTCCTTTTGCCTCCATTGGACATCAACCGCAAGACCTTAAATATCACGGAGAAAACAGCAGTCTTCGGATCGGTAATGATTGCGTAATTCGAGAAAATGTTACCATCAACCCCGGTACTGAAGGCGGGGGTATGCAAACCACCATTGGCAATAATTGCCTGCTGATGGCCAATTCTCATGTTGCGCATGATTGCACAGTTGGCAACAACGTAATACTGGCGAATTCAGTTGGTCTGGCCGGACACGCAATAGTTGATGATTTTGTGATTTTTGGTGGGTTATGTGTGGTTCATCAGTTTGTGCATGTGGGCGCGCATGCCTTCGTTGGTGCCCATTCAATGGTCGATGGTGATATAATTCCTTTTGGCATGGCTCTGGGCAATAGAGCAAAGTTGGCGGGTTTAAATCTTGTTGGTTTAAAGAGGCGAAATTTTTCTCGCGAGGATATTCAAACTCTTCGAACAGCATATCGCATGATATTTTCTTCCGAAGGGAATTTTCGCGAACGCGTAAGCGACGCAGCCAAAATTTATGAAGGCAATTCCCTGGTTCAAGAAGTCGTTGGATTTATAAATGCTGCAAAAGGGCGTACAATCTGCCTGCCGCGCAATGGCTCTAACGGAGATTAGATGCCTTTTTTGTTCAAAGATTTTCCTTCTGCTCACCTGATTGCGGATACAAAAACTGTAAAGCGCATATGCCTGAACAAAACTTTCAAAACCTGATGCCAGAACCTTTAAACTCTCCTCCTCGCATTTTTATTCTCGCCGGAGAGGCCTCTGGTGATAAAATCGGCGCAGACCTTATTGCAGGATTAAATCAGGTTACTAAAATCAACCTTAGCGGAGTTGGTGGAAAGGATATGCAAAAACAGGGCCTTAACTCCCTGTTTCCCATTACTGACTTATCAGTGATGGGAATTGTTGATGTGGCTGCACGTTTGCCACTTTTGTTGTGGCGGGTACGTCAGACGATAAATTTTATCATTAAAACAAATCCTCAGATTGTAGTGTTGATTGATTCTCAGGTGTTTTCAAATCTGGTCGCTAAAGGTCTGAGAAAAAAAGGCCGCAAATCCCCGATATTGCTTTATGTCGGCCCCACTGTCTGGGTATACAAACCCCAAAGGGCAGAAAAAATAAAACCTCTTTATGATGAAGTTCTGGCAATTTTGCCATTTGAGCCCGCAGCAATGAAATCCCTAAATGGTCCCAAATGTAGCTATGTTGGGCATCCGGCAGTAAAAACCCCAACAAATAAAACTTCACCCTCAAATTCAAATACGTTAGTGCTTATGCCCGGTTCCCGAGATGGTGAATTGCGCCGACATCTGCCCATGTTTGGTAAAACTGCAGAGCAATTAATTCATTCAAATCCCGAATTAGATTTTGTGATTATTACACTACCTCATCTGGAAAAGAAGATTGTTTCGGCAACCGCCAATTGGTCAGTGCCTGTAAAAATAGTCACTGGTTCTGATCAACGTAAAAAATATCTGAATAAGGCATGTTTGGCAATTTGCGTTTCCGGCACGGTCACCATCGAACTCGCCATGGCTCAAGTGCCCATGGTGGTGACCTATGTTATGGACACAGCCCAAAATACCGTCAATAAAAGCCTGCAAGTAAAAAGATTTAGCCTTCCCAATTTAATATTGGAACAGGATTTGGTGCCCGAGCTTTTAATGGAAAGGCCCCAAACAGATCTTTTAACAAAAGAGGTAAAAAACCTACTTGAAAACCCGCAAAATTTACGTGAGCAATTTGACGGATTTTCTCAGGTTTTGGAAAAAATGCAGTCTGGAACCCACCAATTCCCCCGCCAAAATCCTGTTGAGGTAATTCTCTCTCACATAAAGCCCGAGAAATAATTAAATATTTTCGGCCCCATTCCACACAATGACAAACACATCGCAGCGATTAACACTTTACCTCAACCAAAAATCAACTCAGCGTTTATCAACCGGTACATATGCCCGTCGAGGTGCCCCATTATAAAGCTGTCGCGGCCGACCGATTTTCTTTTGTGGATCACCAATCATTTCTTTCCATTGAGAAATCCAGCCAACGGTGCGTGAGAGTGCAAAAATGGCTGTAAACATAGAGGTGGGAAATCCTATGGCATCCAAAATAATTCCAGAATAAAAATCAACATTGGGATAAAGCTTGCGCGAAACAAAATATTCGTCCTCTAAAGCAATCTTTTCCAGAGCCTGTGCCACCTGCAAGGTTGGATTATTCTCAACCCCCATTAATTCAAGGACCTCTTTGGCGGCTTCTTGCATAACCTGAGCTCTGGGGTCATAACTTTTATATACTCTGTGACCAAATCCCATCAGGCGAAACGGATCATTTTTGTCTTTTGCGCGCGCAACAAATTCACCAATTCGATCTGGTGTGCCAATTTCGCGCAACATGTTAAGTGCAGCCTCGTTTGCACCACCATGTGCCGGGCCCCAAAGGCAGGCAACGCCAGCGGCAATACAGGCAAATGGATTGGCGTCGGAAGATCCAGATAATCTGACTGTTGACGTCGATGCGTTCTGTTCATGATCCGCATGCAGGGTAAAAATACGGTCCATAGCCCGCTCAATTATAGGATCAACAATATATTCTTCACTGGGGACAGAAAAACACATATGAAGGAAATTGCCCGCAAAACTTAAATCGTTGCGTGGATAAACAAACGGCTGACCAATCGAATATTTATAAGCGTTGGCAGCAATAGTTGGCATTTTGGCAATCATTCTGACAGAGGCGATTTCTCTTTGGTCCGGGTCAGAAATATCAGTTGAATCATGATAAAAAGCCGCCATGGCGCCAACCACGCCACAAACGACGGCCATGGGATGAGCATCACGCCTGAAACCTCGATATAGATAATGCATCTGCTCGTGCACCATTGTGTGCATGGTTATACGGTTTTCAAAGGCATCAAGCTCAGCCTTTGATGGCAAACTTCCGTACAATAATAAAAAACATACCTCTAAATAATGGCTGTCTTTTGCCAGCTCATCAATCGAATACCCCCGATAAAGCAGCTCGCCCTTATCGCCGTCAATATAAGTTATTGAACTGTCACAGGCCGCAGTTGAGGTGAACCCAGGGTCATAAGTAAACATACCGGTTTTTGCATATAAAGAGCGAATATCTATAACCGAAGGCCCAACACTGCCGTTTAAAATATCAAACTCATAGGTTTGATCGTCAATGATCAACTTGGCTTTTTTTCCACTCATTATTGGTCTCCGGTTTTTGAAATTAAAAGAGAAGCCGCAGCCAAAAATTACATTCCACCAGAAATGGAACAGAGGCGCGCATATTTCCCAAACAAATTGTTAGGGACTGACTATATGATTTGCTTGTTCAGGGCAACCAAGGGAAATGGTTTTGATAAGTCAAATCAACAGTTCAGTAAAAAAACCCGCTACGCAACTTGCGGGAAAGGTGAGAATTTTGTAAAAAAAGAAAAAATTCACAAACGCACATATTCGATGTGAATATCTTTCCCTTAAAATACTATTTCTGTACCTGACCCTTAAATCGTTTCAAGGTTTCTTGCTTGCCGATTACCGCCATCATTTCAAATATACCAGCCGAAACAGTTCGACCGGTAAGCGCCACTCTCAATGGCTGGGCAATTTTGCCCAGCTTGATTTCGTTATCATCGCCAAATTGACGAATTGCAGCGCTTATATTTTCAGACTTCCAGTCACTAACGGAGGCAAGGCAGTCGATGATTTTAGCAATCATATCGCGGGTTTGCTCGTTTAGATGCTTTGCGGCTTTTTCTTCAATTTCTATGGGCAATTCGCAATAAATAAATTGGGATAGGGATATGAGGTCCAACAGGGTTTTTGCCCGCGGTTTTAGTTCTTCAAGCATCTCCAAAACTATTGGTTGTTGTCTTTTTAAACCTTCAAAATCTTCGCTGTTTCCCAATTCGTCCGCCAGACTTACCATGCGCTCAAACAGCTCTTGAGGGGAACACTGGCGAATGTGCTGCGCATTAAGATTTTCCAGTTTTGCAAAATCAAATCGGGCCGCACTCTTATTCAGCCCGTCAAAATCAAACCACTCGATCATCTGTTCAATGGTAAAAAACTCGTCATCACCATGAGACCAGCCAAGACGAGCCAGATAATTACACATGGCTTGAGGCAGGTATCCCATCCGTCGATAGGCATCAACGCCCAGTGCTCCATGACGTTTTGATAATTTTGCACCATCCTGACCATGAATTAAAGGCAGGTGCGCCATTTTCGGAATTTCCCAGCCAAGGGACTGATAAATTACAATCTGCCGCGCGGTGTTCGTTAAATGATCATCGCCACGAATTACATGGGTTGCACCCATATCATGGTCATCAACAACAACCGCCAACATATATGTTGGCGTGCCATCGGAGCGCAAAAGTATAAAGTCATCCAGGTTTTTTGTGTTAAATCGCACTTCACCCTGCACCAGATCGTTA
>JAKISW010000037.1 GCA_021648375.1 Devosiaceae bacterium | reverse complement strand
TCTACATTTATCTCTCTCATGTTACCCTCCACATACAGAGGTTTTTACCTCTAAATGATAAAGGAACAATTTACAAGAAATAAAATTTGTTTCGACTAACGGCACCGATGACAACGCATGGATAACGTGACGCAGCTCTGCACTCAATGCGTTCAGCTTCGTCATGCTCGAGCTTGACCCGAGTATCCATATTTAGGGTTGCATTTATTAGATTTGTGGACCCTCGGGTCAGGCCCGAGGGTGACGAGGGGAAAAAGTATCGCCAGACCATCAGACGTTGCTCAGGTTATTCGGCATTTAAGTTGCGCGTCTATGACAATTTCCCAATTGAATATCCACTACGCACTAACGTCATTCCGGCGCATGCCGGAATCCAGTGGCGCAAGTCTTTGCGCCGGTAAGTTATAGAGCAAAGTAAGTTGCTTCATTGCGCCGTAGACGCGGCGCGCTGGATTACCCGGTCAAGCCGGGTAATGACGGCGGTGAACATAACTGGCGATACATTTTGCGTTCGCTGGCGCTCAGCAACGTTGTTTCGCGCGCTTAGTTATAATTATTCTTCGCGCTGTCGAACCGGAAAACCGCAAGGTTTTTGGTCTCGCGCCGACGGGCTATTTTCCTGACAACGCTAAAAAGAGCTGGCGTTTCGCGTGGCTCAACGCGTTCAGCGTTGTATTTGATCCACTGGATCAAATCCCACTAAAACAGTTCAAAACTGTTTTAGTGCCACGCTTCACTCACCCATCTTCAGCGCTTTGATAAACGCTTCTTGGGGAATTTCCACCTTGCCGAACTGGCGCATGCGTTTTTTACCGGCTTTTTGCTTATCCAGCAGTTTGCGCTTGCGGGTGGCATCGCCGCCATAACATTTTGCCGTAACGTCTTTCCTTAGAGCCGAGATGGTTTCGCGAGCCACAACCCGGCCGCCAATTGCCGCCTGAATAGGAATTTTAAACAGGTGATTTGGGATAAGCTCTTTGAGCTTTTCACACATTACCCGGCCACGACCTTCTGCTGCATTTTTATGCACCAGCATGGCCAGCGCATCCACGGGTTCTGAATTCACCAGAACGCTCAATTTAACCAGATCACCTTCGCGATATTCATCCAGCGAATAGTCAAAACTGGCATAGCCCTTGGACATGGATTTCAAGCGGTCATAAAAATCAAACACCACCTCGTTAAGGGGCAATTTATATTCCACCATGGCCCGATTGCCCACATAAGTCAGGTTGGTTTGAATGCCGCGCCGGTCCTGACATATTTTTAGGATAGGTCCCAGATATTCATCGGGGGTCAGAATGGTTGCATTTATCCAAGGCTCTTTAATATGGTCGATTTTCACCACATCAGGTAAATCTGCCGGGTTATGCAGGGCGATGGTTGAACCATCATTCATGGCAATTTCATAAACCACAGAAGGGGCGGTGGCGATCAGATCAAGATTAAACTCACGGCTCAAACGCTCCTGAATAATCTCCAGATGCAACAGGCCGAGAAATCCGCAGCGAAAACCAAAACCAAGCGCGGCCGAAGTTTCCATCTCATAGGAAAAACTGGCATCGTTAAGCCGAAGCTTTCCCATGGCGGCGCGCAAATCTTCAAAATCATTGGCATCGACCGGAAACAGGCCACAAAACACCACCGGCTGGGCGGGCTTAAAGCCTTCCAGCGCGGTTTCGGCTGGGCGCTTATCATCGGTGATGGTATCGCCAACATTGGTATCGGCTACCTCTTTAATTGAAGCGGTGACAAAGCCGATTTCCCCTGGCCCAAGCTCTCCGGTCTGCACCAGTTTGGGAGTAAACACCCCGACCCGGTCCAGATCATAGGTGGCGCCGGTGGCCATCATGCGCACCTTCTGGCCCTTTTTAATGGTTCCGTCGATTACCCGCACCAGAACAACAACACCAAGATAAGTATCATACCAGCTATCAACCAGCATGGCCTTTAGGGGTGCATTAATATCGCCTTTTGGCGCTGGCAAACGGGTAACGATTGCCTCTAATACATCGGTGATGCCAATGCCGGTTTTGGCGGAAATTTCCACCGCCTCAGATGCATCAAGCCCGATAACATCCTCGATCTGGGTTTTAACCCGCTCCGGTTCGGCCGCCGGCAGATCAATCTTGTTGAGAACCGGCACAATCTCATGGTCAACTTCCATGGCCTGATAAACATTGGCCAGAGTTTGCGCCTCCACCCCCTGGGCAGCATCAACCACTAAAAGCGAGCCTTCGCAAGCCGCCAAAGAGCGGTTTACCTCATAGGCAAAATCCACATGACCGGGTGTGTCGATAAGGTTCAGCACATAGGTTTCGCCATCATCAGCATCATAGGTCAGACGCACGGTCTGGGCTTTGATGGTAATACCGCGCTCTTTTTCAATATCCATGGAATCAAGCACCTGGGCGCTCATTTCACGCTCGCTCAAGCCTCCGGTTTGCTGAATCAGCCGGTCGGCAAGGGTGGATTTCCCGTGGTCAATATGAGCCACGATGGAAAAGTTGCGGATATTTTTAAGTGCTGTTGTCATTGTAGGGCGCATGTAGCAGGTTTAGCTTTAGGCGCAAAGGGGAAATCAATATGAGGCAGGTCAAATGAACGCGCGCAAAAGAAACAGTTGGATGATCCTGATTATTGTAATTATATTGGGCGTGGTTTATTTTACCCAGAACGCCGACCTGACAGCTTTTCTCAATGAGACCAGGCCCTGAGGGATAAAGCACTTGTTGCACCCTGTTGTAGAATTTTATAAACTTGCGCACCGCCAATAAAAATAAGGTTCAAAAATAATGCTAAATCGTTTCCTTGAACCACAAAAACGCGATTTCACCTCCCTCAATGCTGCCGAAATCCTCTCGCTCGCCATTGGCGCTGAAGAAGAGGATGGGCGCATTTATGCAGCCTATGCTGATAAAATCCGCAAGGATTACCCCGCCTCAGCCAAAATTTTTGACGGTATGGCAGCGGAGGAAGATGTGCATCGCCAGCGATTGCTCGAGCTTTATAAAAAACAGTTCGGCGACACGCTTGTGCCGATCCGCCGCGAGCATGTGCGCGGGTTTTTAAGTCGCAAGCCCGTCTGGCTGATGAAAGAGCTTTCCATTGAAACCATTCGCCAGCAGGTTTGGGAAATGGAGCAAAGCGCCTATCGGTTTTATAGCGAAGCGGCCAAGCAAACCACCGATGTGGATTTGCGCAAATTGCTTGGTGATCTGGCAATAGAAGAACAAAAACACGGGCAACAGGCTGATCAGCTTGAAAAAGAATTTTTAGGCGAAACCGAGCAGGATGAGGAAAAGGTCGCCGCTCATCGCCAGTTTGTTCTAACCTATGTACAGCCCGGTCTGGCCGGGCTTATGGATGGCTCGGTTTCAACCCTTGCCCCCGTGTTTGCCGCAGCTTTTGCCACCGGCGACACCTGGACCACGTTTCTGGTTGGGATGGCGGCCGCTGTCGGGGCCGGCATTTCCATGGGCTTTACCGAAGCTGCATCAGATGATGGCAAGCTCACCGGGCGCGGCTCGCCCATCAAGCGCGGCTTTGCCGCCGGGATCATGACTACCATTGGCGGGCTGGGCCACGCATTACCCTATCTTATTACAGATTTTTATACGGCAACAGTTATCGCCATCATTGTTGTTTTGATCGAACTTTGGGCCATTGCTTTTATCCAGTCCAAATATATGTCGACCCCCTTTTGGCGCGCGGTGTTTCAGGTGGTGGTTGGAGGCTCTCTGGTGTTTGCAGCGGGGATATTAATCGGCAGTGCCTGACAAGGATTTTACAAAATTGCCGGTTCCTGAACTGCCATCACCCAGATATGTGGGGCAGGGATATTTTTCCATTGCCTATTATGTTTTTGAGCCTGCTTCTGACTCAATTGCAGTGATTGAACCTGCTCCCGTTGAAGAATTTGCCCCCGAAGAAGAGCCGGATTATTTTGAAGAACATGGCTATCCTGAGCCAGAACTTAAGCCTGAATCAGGTTCTGAAAAAGCACCGGTCTATGAAAAGACCATTGTGCTTTGTCACGGATTGGCCGCCGGGGCTTTGCAATTTGCTGAGGACGCCAGATTTTTTGCAAAGCAGGGCTTTAGGGTGATTGTGCCGGATTTGCGGGGGCACGGCCTGTCAAAAATCTCTAATGTCAAGAATTTTTCATCTGAAGATTTTACTATAAAAGTCATGGCCACCGATTTAATTGCAATCCTTGACAAGGAACAGATTAAATCAACCCACTGGGTGGGCAATTCCCTTGGCGGGTTGTTGGCCGTGTCGATTTTGGGGTCAAATCCGGGTAGGATTGCAGATCTGGTGGTATTTGGAACCAGCTTTACGATGGATGCGCCATCTTTGCTGCTACCCCTGCTTAAAATTATTGGCAAACTCGCAGGCCGCGACCGCCATGACCGACAAATGGCCCGCTTCACTTCACCAAGCCCATATGCGCGAGCAATTATCTATAGAATGGCCAAAACATCCAACCGGGACTGCGTATATATGATCGCTCAAAACCTGGCTAACTATGATCTGGTTGATAATGCCGTAAATTCAGACAGCGCCATATTGATGCTGCGTGGTCAAAATGATGCAACGATAAATCAGGCATTGAAAATCACCCTGCTTGAAATGAAAAACAAACCCAATTTTTTCCTAAGAGATATAGCAAATGCCGGTCATTGCGCAAATCTGGATCAGCCTGAAATAGTGCGCGAGGCAATTTTGGATTTTGTTGGTGGCGGATGGATTTTTTTTGAATAGCAAAAACTACCGCCTTGAAATTTTTTCCTGAAGCCGGGAAAACAAACCTCTTCCCAATGCAATCTTCAGCGCCATGCCTAACAGAAACAAAACCAAAACAAGATAGAAACCCGTCACCGGACTGTTGGGGAAAAATATCGCATTCATTACCCGACCGGGCATAAATGCCAATGTACCGGCAACCCCAAGCCCCCAGAAATATAGGCTCTTCATCGCAGATTTATGGGCCGTTACATTGCCTTTGCGGATATGATATATGCCCTCAACCAAAGCCCATGTGCCCAATAAGGTAAAAATATGAATAGGGCTGAATGGCCCCCAAATGCGAAGCTCTGAAATAAAGGCCGAGCTGACAATAACAACCACCATGCTGACAGACCAGATGCGGCCAAGGTAAATATGGATAAGGTTTCCTTTTTTTCTGGATAGAAGGATTGCCCCTAAAAGAACAGCAATCAAAGCGAAAATGGCATGAATTTGAATGGCGATATCCGCCTCTAAAAGCACTGACAGGTTCATCAAAGAATTCTCCTTATTGAAATCTAGTCTTGGGCAAACCAAATAAAATTTATGTTGCCCAAATTGCTTTATTGACTAGAATTGCCGGCTAAAAGCTCAAGTTCGTCAAAGGACAATATTCTTCGTGAAATTAGCCTCCCTGCAATTTGCGCTTCGTGAAACGCGTGCCATTTTCACTTCAAAACGCGCCTGGGGTGGGCTGGGTGTGGCTTCGCTAATTCTTGGAATTTCCGGGCCATTTCAAACGTTTGAAATTTTTTCCCTTGGTCCACGCCTGATTTATTGGGTGGTTGTTACTGTTTTAACCTTCGCAACCGGGGTATTTTTTGGCTCTTTAATGTCGAACCTGCTGGAAAAGCAGCGCTGGCCATTTTTGCCGCGATTGTTGTTTGTTGGTATTGCGGCTGGAATTCCGGTGGCATTTGTTGTCTGGGTGATAAATCTCGCAACGTTTGGCTGGAAAATTCTGGGTAGTATACCAATGCTGTCCCTGGCATTTTATTCGATCATAATTGCCATGGGAATTGCGGTGCTGTTCGTATTGTTTGATGGTAAAAACAATAGGCCAAAATCTATAGAGCGTGAGCTGTCAAAACCGGCAATATTGTTGCGACTACCGACCCATTTACGCGGCAAACTTCTTACACTTTCAGTGCATGATCATTATGTGGAAATCATCACCAACAAGGGCAAGCATCTGCATTTAATGCGGTTTGGTGATGCCATAAAAGAAACTCAAGGCATAAATGGAATACAAATCCACCGCTCTCACTGGGTGGCAATGTCGGAAATTAAATCAGTTTATAAATCCAATGGCAAAACGATTGTGCAAACCCATTCCGGCAAAGAATTACCGGTAAGCCGGACATATGTTTCAGCCCTGAAAGAAGCGGGACTATTGGTTTAATCCGCTTTCGCCAGCCTGGTAATTTCTTGCCCGGTCTGCCTGTTGCTTTAACTTTTTCGCCTTTGATCTTGCCCTAGCAGCACTGACGGCATCATCACCAAGATGGGCAACGCCTCTTTCCTCAGCCAGATCCATCTGTTTTTGGCGCTCAGCGGCAGCCGCTCTGGTTTTTGCAAATTCAGGTCCGGCACAATGGGGGCACTGAACCCCTTCAATAAAATCAGCATGTTTGGTTTCATCAGGAGTTAAAGGATAGCGACAGGCCCGACATAAAATCGCTTCGCCCTCAACCAGCCCGTGGCCAATTGATACCCTCTCATCAAAAACAAAACATTCGCCAATCCAAGTGGATTGATCGGCGGGAATGGCCTCCAGATATTTCAAAATCCCCCCGTGCAGATGATAGACTTCCTCAAACCCCTGGGCCAGCATATAGGCAGAGGCTTTTTCGCAACGGATTCCGCCGGTGCAAAACATGGCGATTTTTTTATCGCGTGCCGGGTCAAGATTTTCGGATACATATTTTTTGAATTCGGTAAAAATTTTGGTTTTGGGATCAAGCGCGCCCTCAAATGTGCCAATGGCATATTCGTAATCATTGCGGGTATCCAAAACCACCATGTCCTTCTGGGCAATCACATCGTTCCAGTCTTTGGGCTGCACATAGGTCCCGACAATCTTGTTGGGATTGGCCTCTGGCGCACGCAGGGTGACAATTTCGGGTTTTTTGCGAATTTTCAAACGCAGAAACGGCATTTCTTCAGCGGAAGAAAATTTAGCTTCAGCGCCCTTAAACCTGCCGCCAAAAACATTGGCATGCTTCAGCCAATGGGCCAGATCATCAATAGCCTGCTCCGTTCCGGCAACGGTGCCGTTTATGCCCTCGGGAGCCAGAATAAGCGTGCCTCTAATTTTTGCTCGCTCGCAATGTTCCAATATTTGTTCTGCCAGATGTTCATAATCAGGCAGATCGGCAAATTTATAAATAGCCAAAACTTTAACTGGAGATTTTTGTCGGGTCATAATAAACTTCCACAAGGTCAAGCAAATTGCTTGATGAATTTCTGAGCGCTGGGGTCTTGACTCTAAATATCACCTCAGAAGCAATATTGCAAAAATAAGTGAGAAGATTTTCATGACTTATAAAGCAGCACAATCACGCTATCAATCCATGCAATATCGCCAAAGCGGAAAGTGGGGCTTAAAGCTGCCGGTTATTTCCCTTGGGCTGTGGCAGAATTTTGGCGGAACACGCGATCATGACAGTGCGGTAGAGATTTTATCCCATGCTTTTGATGCAGGAATTACCCATTTTGATCTGGCCAATAATTATGGCCCGCCCCCCGGATCATCCGAGGAATTATTCGGACGGATTCTAGCCCGCGAATTTGCGCCCTATCGCGACGAGATGATCGTTTCCTCCAAGGCGGGGTATAATATGTGGCCCGGACCTTATGGTGAATTTGGCTCAAGAAAATATCTGATATCCAGTTGCGATCAAAGCCTTAAGCGCATGGGGCTGGACTATGTGGATATATTTTATTCCCATCGTTTTGACCCCAATACTCCGCTGGAAGAAACCATGGGAGCGCTCGCCGATATTGTAAAATCCGGCAAGGCGCTTTATGCGGGAATTTCAAGCTATCCGGAAAAAGAAACCCGGCAGGCCAATGCAATATTAAACGAAATGGGCGTCCCCTGCACCATTCATCAGCCCTCCTATTCCATGGTCAATCGCTGGCTTGAAGAAGACAAGACCATTGATGCCTGTGATGATCTGGGCATTGGCATAATTGCTTTTTCCCCTCTTACTCAAGGGATACTTTCGGGGAAATATTCTTCAGGTATCAGTAAAGGAACCCGGGCTGAAAAAAGCAACTCATCGGTGCTGCCAAGCCATGTCAGCAAGGATTTAATTGCAGCGGTTGAAAAGCTTGAACCGATTGCAAAACAGCGCAATCAAACCATGTCTCAATTGGCATTATCGTGGGTTTTAAGGCGCAAAGAAATCACCTCGGCCCTGATCGGGGTGCGCAATCTTGATCAGCTGAAAGACTGTCTTGGGGCAGTTAATAATCTGACAATCAGCACCGAGGAAGAAGCAGCCATAGACAAAATTACGGCTCCGGTATTGATGGATTTACACCCGAAGCCCAGTGGCTGGCTGCGCTAAAATGCTCCAGCTTTGCAAAACTCCACCGCTGGTTTTTTCAGATTCGGCGGCAGTTGTGCTTATACCCTACAGCATGTCTCCCAAAAGCAGGAGCCGGTTTTGGGATAAAAGATATGCGAAAACAAAGAGATAAAGCGTTAGAGCGGCTCAGATTAACCGCGACACGCTTTAGGCCGCGCGTTAGGGCGATGGTTTCTCGCTTTTGGTAGATTTTGATGCAATTAACTTAAGAGCATACCCCTAAGAAGTTTTATCCGCTACATTGCCCCGACAAATCTATTGCACTTGAATATATGAAATATTGGTGCGCTGAAAAGCGCGAAACCCATTTGCGACATAGTGATGAATAATAGGTCCTGACCCTAGTGAGTAAAATGGAAAAAACCCAAAAAAAAATATTGTTTTTATCTAATGGCAATGGCGAAGATTCAATGGCAGCAGCTATTGTTGCAAAGCTCCCAAATGACATTTTGGTTGAAGCTTATCCGCTCATAGGTTTTGGGAATTCTTATAAAAATATTTGCCCGATTGTTGGCCCCCGTTTGCATATCCCATCTGAGGGGCATCGCAAAGTCGGCTCCATTGCAAAAGATATAAAAGGCGGCATGCTTGCGGGCACTTTTAAAACGATCAGATTTTTGCGCTCAATTAAGGGTAAATATGATAAAATAGTGGCGGTTGGAGATAGTGTAACTCCGATTTTAAGTGTTCTGGCCGGCATTAAAATTGATATTTATCTTGATGTTTATAAAAACAGCTATGCCCATCGATACCCTGGTATTGAGCGCTGGGCGATAAAAAAAACCTGCAACAAGGTCTATTGTCGCGACGAAAATTTAGCGACATCTTTGCGCCAGGCTGGTGTAAATGCAATTTCAAAAGGCAATATCATGCTCGATTTAGTCCCTTTTGGACAATATGATATTGCCTGCCGCAGAAAGAATAAATTTGCTTTAACTCTCTTGCCGGGATCAAGAAAAGCAACAGCAAAGAATTTAAAATTCCAGATTGATGCAATTAAAAAAATCCCAAAAAAATTATATCCGGATATTTTTGTAGCCGTTGCGAGTGGAATTTCTCTTGAAGAATTAGCCAAAGAAACTTCGATGGAATACCACCCGGCAAAAACAGATAATAAATCGGACTTAGGAACATTGAGTGATAATGATCTAGCGTTAAATCTTACCAGCAATGTGGCCGGCAATATTATTGAAGCCGCAGATTTAGTGCTTGGCCAGGCAGGGACATTGACATTCCAGGCGCTTGGTTTGGGCAGGCCTGTAATTTCATTTATTGTAACTTCTGATCGTGCAAAGCGTATTGCTGACGAAAAGTTATTGGCAGGCGAATCCCGTATATTTGTTCCTCAAAATTCTAATGTATTAAGCGAGGAAATTAGTAGTTTGCTTCAAAACAAAAAAGAGCGGGATAGAATGGGCGAAATTGGTAAATCCCGCATAGGTTCTACAGGAACTCTCAAAGCAGTTGTTGCAGATATTATCAATTAATTTTGAACATCTGTTTTATTGGCGTCATCTCGAAAAGCACCCAAAACTACTGCGCTGATGAAGGCGTATACGGTTATAAGCAGTCCATGGGAAAGGGCTTCTGCGGTTAAGCCTGAAATTGCATAAAGTGTTAACATCAGCAGGATAATTTCAACTCTTAAAGCAAACATGCTGTCACGCGGAGTTTTTAATGCTCCAACAAGCGGGGCGAACAAAAATGTAAAATAAACTATTATTCCAATGATGCCGATAGCAAACGCGTAATTTAAGAAATCATTGTGGAATTGAAAAAACCTGATCAGCTGGGCATCGTATTTCGTTATATCCAAAATGGTGAAGGCCATTTCGCCCATATTATTCCAGCCATAGCCAAATATTGGTGAAGCCAAAAACAACTCCCATCCTGCCTGAAACATTTCAATACGGATATTTGAGGCTTTAAGGCTGGCAATATCTCCACTCATTACCTGCCCAATAATATTGGTCAGATCAGCTATACGTGTTGAACCTTGTGCAACTAAAAAAAGCGCCAAAAAACTAAACGACAGCAGGGCGCCAATAGTTATAACTTTGGTTTTAACTGTTTTGGTTCTTCGAATAGCGTAGATAAAATATAATAATGTCAGAGCAGGCAGGGCAATTGCAGTGCCGCGGGATTGAGTGAGCGTAATCGCTAAAATCGCAAAAATCGGCCCAAGAATAAAAATTGCTTTTTTATAGCCATCAACCAGAAAGAGGCCCATACCAGAAACAATTCCAAGCGTTGTTCCAACCATTGCCAGTGTGATTACACCGGAAAAGAAACCTCTTGGACGCACGGCATTTAGAAAATAAATATCAATAAGTGCCACCACAATAGTCAAGCCAGAACCAATAAGGCACATTGATAATATTATGATTGCAGTTTTTTTGCTGGCATATTTTCTTGCATATAAAAATGCCACCGCACAAAGAAGAAACGGCGAAAAATAAAATATCACCAGTAAGTCTGAGGGGGACCTGGATGTGATTGCGGTAAAAAATGCAAAAACTAAATAGCCAATAGAAAACATCACTATCATGGGCTGTTTTTTTAATTCAAGAAATGCGCCCCTGTTGAAAGCCACACCAGAAGTCAGCATGGAGAGAAAAAGAATTGATACAGCCCCGATTGTTCCAATAAGCGGGGTGGAAAAAAACAATAAGCTCAGCAGTAACCACCAAATACAACGGTCTGATTTTCTGGCGCTCATTTATTAATCTTTCTCACGATGGAAAAGCTTTGCCGGTCATGTAAATATCGCTTTTTTTGGCAGGCGTTTCAGCTCAACTTCGTAAAACTCCACCGCTGGCTTTTTCAACCGACTTGATAATCGAAATGGAAATGTTTTCAATCTCCTCATCAGTCAGGGTGTTCTCTTTAGGTTGGATGGTTACTTCCAGACCAATAGATTTTTTATTTTCCCCAAGATTGGCCCCTTCAAACACATCAAAAATGTTCACGTCGCTGATCAGGTTTTTATTGGCCGATGCGGCCGCTTTTGCCAGCTTTCCCGCTAAAACATCCCTGTCAACAATAAAGGCGAAATCGCGCTTCAATGGCATAAGGTCACTCATTTTAAGAGCAGGTTTGGTGCGGCTGGATTTTGTCTTTGGCCGTGGCAAAGCATCAAGATCAATCTCAAACCCTACCACGGGAAATGAAATATCCAGATCAGCCAGAATTGAGGGATGAATTTCCCCAAACCAGCCAAGAATGTTTTTCGGCCCTAATTGTACCCGACCGCCCCTTCCGGGATGAGCCCAGTCAGCACTTTGATCCAGCAATTGGGCTTTATCCATATCAAAGCCCAGAGCACTTAAAACCGCTGCCATATCAGCCTTGGCATCAAAAACATCGACTTTCTTTTCTTTTGAGCGCCAATGGCGGCCAGCGCCATTGAAACCTGCTGACCCACTGCGAATTGCCGAGGCAAAAGTTCGCTGCCCTTCGGGCATATCAGAAGAAAATACCTGCCCCACTTCAAACAATGCCAAATCGGAATAGGAGCGGTTGGCATTGCGCAAAGATGCCGCCAGTAAACCCGGTAATAAAGAGGGGCGCATATCAGAAAGTTCAGCTGAAATGGGATTAGCCAGCGCCAGTTCCGCAGTTCCACCGCCAAACATCTGGGCCTGTTTTTTAGAAATAAAAGACCACGTGACAGCTTCGTGCATGCCGTTGGCGCCAAGGGTCCGCCGCGCAATACGCCGCCGGTTTTGAATGGGGATGAGGGTTTTTTGCGCCACACCAGAAAGGGCCGGCAATGGTTCCACCGGCACTCGATCAACCCCGACAATGCGCATCACTTCTTCCACCAGGTCAGCCTTGATGGAAATATCCGTACGCCATGAGGGTACTGCAACTTTTACCACTTTTGCAGGACCTGAAACCCAAAACCCCAACAGGGTCAGCGCCGCCTTGATTTCTGCATCACCAATTCTCAGGCCTGTTAAGCGTTTAACTTCACTTAAAGGAAAATCAATGACGATATCTGGGGCTTCATCTTCGCCGGAAATTGCTGTCTCGTAAACTTCCCCGCCGCAAATTTCCAATATCATGGCGGTGGCGCGCTCCATGCTGGAGATGGTTAAAGCCGGGTCAACCGAGCGCTCAAGCCGATAGCGGGCATCGGACACAATGCCGGTTTTACGCCCGGTTTTGGCAATTAGCAGAGGGTCCCAGCTGGCGCATTCCAACAAAACACTGGTTGTTTCACCATCAACGCCGGTGGCCTGTCCGCCCATAATTCCACCCAGACAGATAGCCCCGCTATCGTCGGCAATTACGCACATTGTATTGTCGAGCTTATGGAGCTTTCCATCCAGTGCCAAAAATTCTTCACCCTCTTTTGCATTGCGCAAATAGGGAGCGCCGGTGAGCTTATCCATGTCATAGGCATGCAGCGGACGACCCCAGCCCAAAGATATAAAATTGGTTATATCCACTATAGAATTTATTGGCCTTAAGCCCACATCAAGCAGGCGCTTTTGCATCCAGTCGGGTGAGGGACCATTATTGATATTTGTAAAAACCCGAGCGGCAAATTTGCGAATGGTTTTTGGCTCATCGGGTAAAAATCTTTGCTCCAGCGGGGCAATTGGAGAGGGACCGGATGAAGGAGAAGGCTTGATAGTATTTTCTTTTATTTTGCCAATTCCTGCGGCCGCCAATTCACGGGCAATGCCAAAAATCCCCACACAATCACCGCGATTAGGAGTGATTTCAACCTCAATAAGCACATCATTGATATTGGCATAATCCACATATTTTTGCCCAACCGGAGCATCAGCGGGCAATTCAATTATGCCATCATGTTCATTAGATATTAGCAGTTCACGTTCCGAGCAAAGCATGCCATTGCTTTCCTCTCCGCGTATTTTGCCTTTTTGCAGGGTGAAATCTGTGCCCGGAATATAAGTCCCGGCAGCGGCAAAAACCCCCTTCATACCGGTTTTGGCATTGGGAGCACCACACACGACCTTCACCGGATCACCGGAACCGGTGTTGACCATGCACACCCGCAAGCGATCGGCATTGGGGTGCTTTTCAGCGCTGATAACTTCACAGACGATGAAATCTTTAAGTTTTTTGGCACCGTCCTCAACCGCCTCTACCTCGGTGCCGGTCATGGTCAGCGTGTCAACAATTTGTTCCACACTTGCATCGGTATCCAGATGATCTTTGAGCCACTCGATGGTGAATTTCATTTTTTATGCTCCGGTGGAGTTATTATAATTTTGGCAAGGGCGCATTATTAGCGATTGAGAAAAATACATCAGCTGCTTAACCCACCAAACAAGGTCGGGATATCAAGCGGCCTAAAACCATAATGATCGAGCCAGCGCTGATCGGCATCAAAAAATGCCCTAAGGTCCGGCATGCCATATTTGAGCATGGCCAACCGATCAATGCCAATTCCCCAGGCAAAACCCTGATAGACCTCCGGGTCCAGCCCGCTCATGCGCAACACGTTGGGATGCACCATGCCGCAGCCAAGAATTTCCATCCAGTCATTGCCCTGCCCGATTTTCACTTCAGAGCCAGAGCGGTCGCACTGCACGTCAACTTCCATTGAGGGTTCGGTGAAAGGGAAAAAATGCGGACGAAAACGTGTGACCACATTATCAACCTCAAAAAACGCTTTGAGGAATTCTTCCAATACCCAGCGCAACTGCCCTATATGGGAGCTTTTATCGATCACCAGTCCCTCCACCTGATGAAACATCGGGGTGTGGGTCTGATCGCTGTCACAGCGATAGGTGCGCCCAGGAATAACAATGCGGATCGGTGGTTCCTGAGTTTCCATAGTGCGGATTTGCACTGGCGAAGTATGGGTGCGCAAAACCTTGCGCTCGCCATTTTCATCAGGGTTGAAAAAGAACGTATCGTGCATTTCTCGGGCCGGGTGACCTTTGGGAAAGTTCAGGGCCGTAAAGTTATAATAATCGGTTTCAATATCCGGCCCTTCCGCAATGGAAAAACCCATGTCGGAAAAAATGGCGGTGATTTCGTCAATTACTTGCGAGATAGGATGGATCCGGCCCCGGCTAACCGGCGCAGCAGGCAAAGGCAGGGTAACGTCGATTTTTTCTGAAGCCAGACGTTTGGCCAATTCTTCAGTTTTAAGTTCTGCAAGCCGCACATCAATCAGAGCCGATATGGATTTTTTCAAACCATTGATTTTTGGTCCGGCGATTTTGCGCTCATCCTGGCTCATCTTGCCAAGGGTCGCCAGCATGGCTGAAACCGATCCTTTTTTACCTAATGCAGCAACCCTGACTTCATCGAGTTCGCCAAGGGAATTTGCCCCGGCAACAGCGGTTTCAATCGTTTGGCTCAATTCAGTAATTTTATCTTCATCAGGCATAAAAAATCCAATTGCGATATTTTTTTAAAAAAGTAACCATCAACACAAATAGCCTTGCACCGACCCGCATATCAAACAAAAAATTGTCTGGCGAAAGTGGTGCAAGGCTTTATGTCGGCCTCAGAATGGGCGTGAGGGCTGCTTGGATTAAGCAGAAAAGCGATTGTGGGTGACTTTTTCCACCGGCTCAAGATAGGCTAGCGCTTCTTTGGCTTTGGCAACCAAAACAGCAAACGCCTCAGGCTCGCGCACGGCAAGATCAGCCAGAACCTTACGATCAACCGCAACCTCAGCCTTGCTGAGGCCGTCGATAAATCGGCCATAGGTCAAACCATGTTCACGTACACCGGCATTGATGCGCTGGATCCACAGGGCGCGGAAATTGCGCTTGCGGGTCTTCCTGTCACGATACGCATATTGACCCGCCTTCTCCACAGCCTGTTTAGCGGCGCGGTAGGTTGATTTGCGGCGACCATAATAGCCTTTGGCCAGGTCGATTACTTTTTTGTGGCGGGCGTGGGTTGTTACACCTCTTTTAACGCGGGACATCTCTTATGCTCCAAATATTTTTATAATGTTGTAACGAAATTAGCGGCTATACGGCATATACGACTTCACCGTGCGGGCATCCGCAGAGCAAAGAGCGGACGTGCCGCGATTTTGCCGAATATATTTCGAGTTATGGCTCATAAGACGGTGGCGTTTGCCAGCGGCCCCTGCGATCACTTTGCCAGTGGCCGTGACCTTAAAGCGCTTTTTTGCGCCGGATTTAGTTTTTAATTTTGGCATTTTCTCTGCTTTCTTTTGTCCTGCCCGTTTTGGGGCAGGAAGAGATTTTGGGTCGCCACGGCATGCCTTTTGAGCCGGACCACCCGGTTTAGATCAGCGCGTTATACTGCCTGCAATGTTATGAAGCAAGCGCCAATTTCATCAATAGTGTTTACAGCATGCAGTGCCATTAACGGCCCATTTTGCCACCGGCTCTGGCCCATGCGCCAATACCACCGCTTAGATTTGCCACATTATCATAACCAGAGCGAAGCAATTGCTGTGCGGCCGCACCGGAACGGGCGCCAGAGGCACAAACAACAACAATTGTTTTGCCAGAATCCACACCGGGCAGAGTTGATGATCCATCAGGCTTTGCATGGGTCATGAATTCTGGAAGCGGCGCAATCAGCGCGCCCTTGATAGTGCCTGAATTTGAAATTTCGGAATGGCCGCGAACGTCGACAAAAACTGTGTCCTTGTCGCCAAATAATTGTACTGCGGAGTTGGCAGAGATGGTTTGCATTTTAACACTCGATTTATCTGAGGAGGGAAACATTGATTTTAAGAAGGAGAAGTTCATTTTAATGGTTCACTTGAATGAAGGGAATTGAAAATAACTGGCGACCTAAAGTCAGGTCTTAAATACCAGATCGGAATTTTTGGCTTTAACGGGTACTAAAAGATAGCGAACCCCGTTTTGCTCGGCTTTAGGAAAACGCCCGGCACGAATGTTCACCTGAATAGATGGAAGCAGTAAAAGCGGTGCCGCCAGAGCAGCATCGCGCTTGGCACGCATTTCCACATATTGCTCTTTTGTGACCCCGCCTTTGATGTGTTTGTTGTTTTTTTGTGCCGCCACAGTTGTCTCCCAGGCAAATTCACTTCGTCCCGGAGCTTTGTAATCATGGCACATGAACAGGCGGGTATCATCCGGCAAGGCCAGCAATTTATGTATTGAATCATATAGCTGCTCTGCATCGCCACCGGGGAAATCAGCTCTTGCGGTGCCAAAATCAGGCATAAACATAGTATCGCCGACAAATACCGCATCTTGAATATGATAGCTGATATCTGCTGGAGTATGGCCGGGAGTGTACATAACTTTCATGGTAAAACGGCCGATATTTATTTCATCACCTTCGGCAAATAAACGGTCAAAATCGGAGCCGTCGGTTTTCAGGTCATCTGCCGCAAATACTGGTCTGAAAATTTCCTGTACTTTGGTAATGTGCTCGCCAATGCCAATTTTTGCTCCGGTAAGAAGTTTAATCATTGGCGACCCGGAAAGGTGATCCGCATGGGCATGGGTTTCTAATGCCCAAAGAATTTGCAGGTCAAGTTCTTTTGCCCGTTCCAAAATACCCTCAACCGAGGCCGTGTCCACAGTGCCTGACCTATGGTCATAATCCAGAACAGGATCAATAATCACAGCCTCTTTTGCATCCAGGTCCGCCACCAGATAACTAATTGTGTTGGTTGCATTGTCGAACGAGGCTTCAATGAATACATTATCACTTGAGGCAGAATCTTTGGAGGCTTGCGAACTTTTAGTCATAGCAATTCTCTCTTTTTGGTTTAATTGGGTGTATCTTGCTTGTGAGTGTATTTTTTTTGGGAACACAAACACAAACACAATTGTTGATTTATTTAACTTAGTATATATATTAGTATCATCTAATATATCAAGGTGAATTGAGAAAAAACATGCTGGACATGCCAAACGACATTCAATCTTTGCAAAACAAGGCTTCTGAAGTGGCCACATTGCTAAAGGCAATAGGTAATGAAAAGCGGCTTATAATCCTGTGTCAGCTTGCCGACAGGGAGGAGGTCTCAGTTGGTGCGCTTGCTCAAACCGTCGGGCTTGGTCAATCGGCGCTATCTCAGCACCTGGCCAAAATGCGCGATGAGGGAATTGTTGCCACGCGCCGTGAGGGCCAGACTATCTGGTATCGCATTGCCGATGGGCGGGTCAAAGAGCTGATGGCAATCCTATATCAGCTTTATTGCGCCGATTGAAAATTGCGCCGAATAGGTCTGAACCTGATTTGGTGGATTTAAAGCAGGCTAAGTTTTTCGCGCATGGCAAATCTTACTGTCAGCACAATGGCGACAAATGCTAACCCGGAAGCAAGGCCAATCCATATTCCAATACCGCGCCATTCCAGCAAGAATCCAAACAGATAGGCTGTTCCCATCCCCACGATCCAATAACCAAACAGCGCCAAAAACATCGGGATTTTTGTATCTGAAAGTCCACGAAGGGCAGCAACCATTAAAATCTGCGCCCCATCCACCAGTTGAAAGGCGGCAGCGACCGCCAAAAACGAAGCTGCAAGGGCCAGAACTTCAAGGTTGTTTGGATTTGTCGGGTCCAAAAATAATGTCACAAGAAACGCCGGGAATAATAAAAATATCGCCAAAGGCAGCACCATGAAAACGGTGCCTAATCCCATGGATGTCCATCCGGCAATCCCCACACCAAGCGGACTTTTTGCCCCATAGGCTATTCCAACCCGCACAGTTGTTGCCTGAGAAATACCCAAGGGCACCATAAAGGCGATTGCAGCAAGTTGCAGGGCGATTGCATGGGCGGCCAACTCGTCTGTTCCCAAAAGCCCCATCAAAATGGAGGCGGCACCAAATAATCCCACTTCTGACATTATGGTCAGACTGATAGGCGCGCCAATAAACAGCAATTGGCGAAAGCGAGGCCAATCAGGCTTAAAAGGCCTGACAAGAATATAATATCGCCGGTAACGTGAGTTAAAAACCACAAATGCCAGCAAAATTCCAAACATAATCAAATTGACTAAAGAAGTGGTAATTCCCGCCCCCAGCATTTCAAGTCTGGGTAATCCGAAATTGCCAAACATCAGACCATAATTGGCCAGAGCGTTGATAAATATGCCGCCAACCGTAACCCATAAAATAACTTTGCTGTCGCCGCGTGCTGCCAGCAATGAGCGAAAAATAACGATACCAAAACCGGGAAATAACATCCACACAGCGCTGGAAAGATAGGTTTCTGCTAGAGAAATTACCTGTGGATCCTGACCTAACAATCTAAAAACCGGGCCAAGCTGCAACACCAGAGGAGTAGCAAGAATGCTAAACGCGGCGGCCAGCCAAAAGCCTTGCCGAATGATTTTTCTTATAGACCTGTTTTGGCGGGCCCCAATGGCTTGTGCAAAAAGGGGGGCGGTAGCCGTTACCAGCCCCACACCGCCAAGGAACAGGGTGAAAAAAATGGAATTGGCTAACGACCCGGCGGCAAGGTTGTTGGCGCCAAGCCAGCCCATCATTATTACATCGGTGGCACTAAGGGCAATCCCCGCCAATTGAGCAACCACCAGGGGCCATGCCAGCGTTAATGTAGCCCTGAACTCACTCGCCCAGTCGGCAGTTTTAGGCGATTTTGTAGGCATGACGGGTGCTCCTCTCCAAAAATCTGGAGATGCGCGCTTTCGAGAAAAACACAAATATAACAATATTAATGTGGATCACGAACCGCTTGAGCGCCCCAGAGCAGGCAGGCAAATTTCCTCGCTTGCGCAAAATTTGTCAATTGAAAATTCCATCCGGTAAAATAATTAAAACTGTACGCAATTGTAACACAAAAAAATTCAACCCGGATTATGAAACCCGGGTTGGTTTATTAATTGAATTGCAATCCACACTCAGGGCTATTTTACCGGGGCGATGACCATTACCATTTGGCGGCCTTCTATTTTTGGCAGCGCCTCAACCTTGGCAATTTCTTCCATCTGATCGCGTACTTTGTGCAACAATTTCAGACCCAGCTCCTGATGAGCCATTTCACGCCCCCTGAAGCGCATGGTAATTTTAACCTTGTCCCCTTCGCCGATAAATTTCTCGACGGCGCGCATCTTCACATCATAATCATGGGTGTCGATATTGGGTCGAAGCTTAATTTCCTTGACGGCAATAATTTTTTGCCGCTTGCGGGCGTCGGCGGCTTTTTTCTGGGCCTGGTACTTATACTTCCCAAGGTCAAGAATTTTGCACACGGGCGGCTTGGCGTTAGGCGAAATAGCCACCAGGTCCAGACCGGCCTCTTCAGCCATTTCCATGGCCTGTTGTGTGGGTGTGGGGCCGAGGTGATTTCCCTCAGCGTCAATCAGCTGCACTTCGGTGTCAGTGATATCACGATTTGCGGGCGGCCCTTTTCTTTGGGGTGCCACTGGTCTCATTGGGCGTCGAATGTTGTTTGATCCTTCACATTGTTAACGTTAAGCACTTGTGCTCAAATATTGGTATCAGCACAATTCGTGGGTTAAAATCGTTTGGGTTGGCCATAAAGTCAACAGTCAAATCAGCACTCATATCAATAGTTTTGTCTGTATATGGTGATTTTTTTGCCAGTGTATTAAATTTGCAAACAAAAACAGTGTTCATCCTCTTGTTACAGTACGGAGAATAAATTTTGCCACAGCTTCCTGAGTTCATAGAAATCATCGGTAATCACAAACAAAGAACAATAGCTTTATTGCGAACACAGTTAGTTTTTGCTGAAGGGGAGCACAAACCCTCCCTGTTTTGGCTTGGGGGTTTTAAATCCGATATGGAGGGATCAAAAGCTATAGCCATTGACAGTTTTGCTTCGGATTTAGGGCTTAATGCGACCCGGTTTGATTATAGTGGCCATGGAAAATCCAGTGGTGAATTTTCTGAGGGGTACATAAGCCGCTGGCTGGAAGAGGCTTTAGAAGTTTTTGACAGAAGTGACGAAGAGCAGATTATCATTGGCTCTTCCATGGGTGGCTGGCTGGCTTTGTTGCTGAATAATATTTTGCAGAAACGTAAAAACCCAAGGGTAAAAGCTATTATTCTTATAGCTCCAGCAATCGATATGACCAAAGATCTAATGGCAGATCACTTCAGTGAAAAGCAGTTTAATGAACTTCAAGCAGAAGGTTTTATTGAACTGCCCTCTGATTATGATGAGCCATATATCATTACAGAAAAACTGATTGAGGACGGCAAAAATCATTTGCTGTTTGGCAAACCAGTTGAAACGGCATGCCCTGTATATATTCTGCAGGGGGCTAAAGATGAAGCCGTCCCCCCCTCTCATGCCATAAAATTACTCAGCCATATTATGCAGGATCCGGTATTTTTCACCATGGTGCCCGATGGCGATCATTCTTTGAGCCGCCCACAGGACCTTGTATTGCTGAAATCCACCATTAGCCGGATAATTTCTGGCGAGGAGTAGACAGCGGCGTTTTTTCCAACCCTGCGGCATCAAAATTATCAGGGTCCAGCCAGCGTTCCAGTTGGTCGCGAATGGCCGGCCAGTCCTTGTCGATAATGGAAAACCAGGCGGTATCGCGGTTAGCACCTTTTATAATCATGTGCTGGCGAAATACTCCCTCAAACGTGAAGCCAAAACGAATTGCAGCGCGTTTTGAGGGGGTGTTCAGATTGTTACACTTCCATTCAAAACGCCGATAACCCAGATCATCAAAAACATGTTTGGCGCTCAGGTAAAAACTTTCGGTGGCAATTGCGGTTCGGGCTACTCCATGCCCCCATAATATGGAGCCGATTTCTATTGAAGCATGATTGGGTTCTATGCGCATCAGGGCCTGCCGCCCGCCGCATTTTTTGGTGGCTTTGTTAATTACCGCAAAATAAATCATGTCCGGGTCAGCGCTGACCGCTTCAATCCAGCGGGCTAATTGCGCTTCATTATCCGGGGGTGTTTCAAACAGATATTGATGGTATTTTTGAATGTTCTGTCCGTTAATTGCCTCAAATAAATCCTTGGCATGGATTGGCCTAAGTGGTTCAAGACGACAAAATTCCCCCTTAAGGACCAAAGGAATTGGCAGCTCAGCAGCTTTTAATTCGCTCAATTATCTTGCCTCGTGGACCATCCGCAATCCTTCACGATAGGTGGGATAGAGCAGCTCGATTCCCAGGGCGTTTTTGATTTTAGCGTTTGAAACCCGTTTATTGTCCGAGTAGAACATTTTTGCCATTTCACTAAGCTCTGCCTTTTCAAACGGCACTGATTTTGGCGGTTCTACTTTGAGTAGTTTGGCGCCAAAGGTCACCAGATCCTGAGGCGGGGCCGGCTCATCATCGGTGAGGTTGAATATTCCCTCAAGTTTATTTTGCATGGCAAGGGCCGTAATGCGCCCGATATCATCGCAATGGACCCGGTTAAATACCTGGCCGCGTTTGATGATGCGATGAGCCAGGCCATCTTCAAGCTTGTTGATGGCCGAACGGCCGGGACCATAAATTCCCGCAATGCGAAAAATTGCCAGGGGAACCTCGCGTTTTTTTGCATAATTGCTCCAGCTTTCTTCAACTTTAATTCGCTCGGCAGCGCGCTCATTTTCCTTTGCCAGTTCAGCACTTTCATCAATCCATGCCCCGTCTGATCCCGAATAGACCCCCACGGAAGAAAAATATGCCAGCCACTGCAAATCAGGTGCTTTATCAAGCTCTTGTTGATGGTGAAGAAGAACAGGATCAGCACCGTTTGTTGGCGGAATTGAAGCAATAACATGGGTTGATTTTTTAAGATCAGCGGCCAGCATCAATCCGGGTGCACGTCCGTCAAAGGCATGGGAGCGAATTTTCGCCCGCAACAATTCTTCGGCCCGTGGGCGCGAGCGGGTAGTGCCAAAAATTGTAATATCTCTGTCGATAATTTCGCGAATAGCATTAGCGGTTGCTTGAGAAGAATAGCCCATACCGAAAAAAAACACGCCCATAAAAGCCCCTCAAATTCTCAATCGTTTCGATAAATTCTAAAACTTAGATAACGACCATTGCAACTGATTCTAGCTTATATATGATTTTGTCATTCCCATTCACTCAAAACCTGATCGTTTCGCTCTTCTTTTTTAAATTGTGCACTTAATTGCGCCACTTTTTCATCCATAGCCAATTGCCTGATCGCCCAAACAGCAGCGCCGCGCACAATTGCTTCCGGGTGTTTTAGGGTTGCAATGACCAACGGCAATAAATCAGAGGCATTGGAATTACCTGCTGCAATCAGCACATTGCGCAAAAACCGGGCATGGCCCAATCTCTTCACAGGGGATCCTGCAAAATATTTTCTAAAACTTTCATCATTAAGAACAAGCATATCTGCAAGATCAGGTAACTGCAGTTCCTCTTTAGAGGTCAATTTGCTTTCCTTGGCAAATTTGGCAAATTTATTCCACGGACAAACCGCCAGACAATCATCACATCCAAAAACCCTGTTGCCCATGGGTTTTCTGAATTCAATGGGAATTGCGCCTTTGTGTTCGTTGTTATAGTAGGCCAGACATTTACGGGCATCCAGACGAAACGGAGCAGGAAACGCGTTGGTGGGACAAACATCAAGGCAGGCGGTGCAGCTTCCACAGTTCTCAGTATGCTCTTGATCCAAAGGAAGTTGCGCATCGGTAAAAATCGCTCCCAAGAACAACCAGGAGCCGAACTTGCGCGAGGTCAATATGGTGTTTTTACCCTGCCACCCAATCCCGGCGCTTTGAGCCAAGGGTTTTTCCATCACCGGTGCCGTATCCACAAATACCTTAACTTGTGCGCCCCCGTGGCGCGCCAATATACCGGCAAGCTCCTTTAGGCGCCCCTTGATCAGATCATGATAATCGCGATTGCGCGCATAGACAGAAATATTGGCGTGTTTTTTTTGTTTCAGATCGGCAATGGGATCAGATTTTGGGCCGTAATTCATACCAAGACTTATAATTGAGCGCACTTCAGGCCACAGGATTTTTGGGGATGAGCGGCGCGCTTTCGTCTTCTCCATCCACTCCATTTCCGCATGCCAATTGTTTTGCAGCGAAGTTTCAAGCTTTTGCTTGAGATCAGGGCGCGCGTCGCTACCAACAATGCCAAAAGCATCAAACCCGAGTTTTTGCGCCCGGACCCTTAATATTTTCGCCAGTTTTTCCGGGCTGGTATTTTTATGTTCCGTGCTCATGGCATGCTGCATTCAAACCATGCGGATCTGTCCTGCTGCCTCAAAAATCAAGGTTTGCGTAATTGGCGGAAGGTGGAAGTGAAACCAGCCTGTCGGCCAGCAAGGGGCGAAACGATGGGCGGGACTTCATTCTCGCAAAAAAGTCTCTGGTTTCTCCTGCTTTGCTCCAATCCATATCGCCCAGATAATCCAGGGTTGAAATATGAGCTGCCAGGGCAAAATCAGCAAGCGACATTTCCTCTCCTGCTGTCCATGCCCGTGAGCCCAAAATCCAGTCAAAATATAATATATGCTCATGAAGGTTGGTCTTGGCAGCACGCAATACAGCAGTTTGTGGGGATCCGTCACCTCGCTCGGATCGGCCCAGTTTTTCCTCCAGCACATATCTGGTAACTTCATCATTGAGTTTAAACAAAATCCATTCCAGCATCCGCCACATTTCCGCCTGCATAGCATCATCATCCGGTATCAGGGTTGCAATTGATGTGGGGGCATAATTTTTTTCAACAAAATTTATGCAGGCCAATGGTCCCACAATTGTTTCCCCGCCGCTCTCAATAATTACCGGCAGAGTTGCCGCTGGCGAAATCGCCATAAAATCGGCCTCCCGCTTCCAGGGGGAAATCTGCTCCATATCAAGGGAGGCACCATATTCAGCACAAATGAGACGGATAAGCCGCGAGGCCGGATCTAACCGGTGGTGTAAGAATTTTGCCATGTCGCTACGTTTCCTTTGTTAGGTCCTGACCCTAAACTGTTTACGAAGTGATTGGGACACCAAAATACAATATTGTCGGACCTGCGCAAATCGGTTTATGAACCAATAAGATGAACTAATGGATGATATGAATATGGATCAAGGTATTTTTGTGCCGTTGGTACTTGGCATTCTTGAAGGGTTGACCGAATTTCTGCCGGTTTCCTCCACCGGGCACTTGCTGCTGGCCGGATATTATTTTGATATGAAGCAGCCTGCGACCTTTATTGTACTAATCCAGCTTGGCGCAATTTTGGCCATTGTCACCATTTATTTTTCTAAATTACTATCCCTGTTGATGGCAGCATTAAGGGGTGAGAAGGGGGCGTGGCTGTTTGCGCTCAATGTATTTTTAGCCTCAATTCCGGCCGCAATGGTTGGAGTTTTAGCCTATGATTTTATTCAGGGAGTACTTTACGAAAGCGTGTTCACCATCTCCATTATGTTGATCGTTGGGGGGGTAATATTGATTGTTGTCGATCGTTTGCCCTTAAAACCAAAATACAATGATATTTATACATATCCTTGGCACTTGTGTCTGATTATTGGAATTTTTCAAATGCTGGCGCTGGTTCCCGGCGTCTCCCGATCCGGGGCAACAATTGTTGGCGCATTATTATTTGGAACCGATAAACGCTCGGCAGCCGAGTTCACATTTTTTATCGCCTTGCCGATAATGACCGGGGCCTTTGTTTTTGATTTTTACAAAAATAAAGACCTTATCATCAATGGCGGCTTAGGCGTTGATATCGCCATTGGCTTTGCAGCGGCATTTATCGTTGGTGCTCTGGTGGTAAGATATCTTTTGGATTTTGTTTCAAAACACGGGTTTAGCTTTTTTGGCTGGTGGCGGATTGCCGTTGGCAGCGCTTCACTGCTTGCCCTTTGGTATTTTTAATTTTTCAATTACAGGAATAGCTTATTAATCGAAGGCTTATTAACCGAAGGGCTTATTAACTGAAGGGCTTGGCAAAACCATAATCTTACATTAGAAAAACATAATATATAATTTGGTGATAGGAATAGTGATGAATTTTGTAAGTCGGGCCGGATATAAGCTAAATATTGCGATGTTTTTACCGGTGCTGGTTATGGCCGCATTATTGGTGGCAGCGTTTGCAATGACAACACCTGTCCGGGCGCAGAATTTTTCTGCAGCTAATGACATTACTGCGCAGGACGCATTTGCAGGAATGCAAAATCAGACGTTGGTGATGATTGATGTCAGAACTGAAGGAGAATGGACGCAATCCGGTGTTGCCACAGGGGCCATTCCAATCTCTATGCTTGACCCGCAATTCCTTGACAAGCTGGCGGAAGTTCAGGCGCAAAATCCGGGTAAAACCATTGCTTTCATTTGCGCATCCGGCCGCCGCTCCACCATCGTACAAACCAGATTGAGCGATATGGGATTTAGCGATATTTTTTCAGTTTATGGGGGAACCACCGGTTCTTCTAGCTCACCAGGCTGGATTGGCGAGGGGCTTCCCGTAACTCCCTGGCCCTAAGATCAAGGCCCTGCAAGCAAAACTTATGGATCTTTTTGCGTCATTTTGGCGTTTTCCAGAATAAAAGACCCTTGATCAGCCAAACCAACAAAATCTATTTCTAATTTGGCCTGTGGAAACAGCGCCGTTTTGGGGTAATGTCCTTTTTGAAATTTCAAAAAAGGGAAATTACGCATGAAACTGGATTCTTTGGCTCTTCACCATGGCTATACATCAGAAGCAACAACCAAAGCTGCAGCCGTACCGATTTATCAGACAACCAGCTATACGTTTGACGATACCCAGCACGGAGCAGATCTGTTTGATCTGAAAGTTGCGGGTAATATCTATACAAGAATCATGAACCCGACCACGGCGGTGATTGAGCAACGCCTGGCGGAAATGGAGGGCGGTATTGGCGGCCTTGCTGTTGCGTCCGGCATGGCGGCAATAAACTATGCCATTTTGACCATAACCGAAGCCGGAGATAACATCGTTTCCACCTCCCAGCTTTATGGGGGCACCTATAATCTTTTCAAGCATACCTACCCTCGTCAGGGCATTGAAGTGCGCATGGCCTCATACGATGATTACGAAAGCATTGAAGCTCATATTGACGATAAAACGAGGGCGATATTTTGCGAAAGTATCGGCAATCCGGCTGGCAATATTGTTGATATAGAAAAGCTGGCCAAAATTGCCAACAGGCACGGCGTGCCATTGATTGTCGATAATACCGTGGCCACACCATATCTTTGCCGCCCGTTTGAATTTGGAGCCGATATTGTTGTTCACTCCTTGACCAAATATATTGGGGGGCATGGAAATTCCATCGGCGGAATTATTATCGATAGCGGCAAATTTGACTGGGTAAAAAACAAGGCTCGCTTCGCAGTGCTTAACGAACCCGATCCATCATATCATGGAGTTGTTTATACCGAGGCCCTTGGAGAAGCAGCATATATCGGGCGCGCTCGGGTTGTGCCTTTGCGCAATACCGGGGCAGCGCTTTCTCCCTTCAACGCATTTTTGGCCCTGCAGGGGTTAGAAACCCTTGGCTTAAGAATGGAACGCCATTGTGAAAACGCCACAAAAGTTGCGCAATGGCTGTCTGATCATCCAAAGGTCAACTGGGTGAATTATGCAGCGCTTGCAAACAGCCCGTTTAAAGCAACGGCTGATAAAATCACCAAGGGCAAAGCATCGGGAATTTTAAGTTTTGGCATTAAGGGAGGCGAAGCAGCCGGGGGCAAATTTATCGACGCTCTTGAGATGATCCTCAGGCTGGTAAATATTGGCGATGCTAAATCTTTGGCCTGTCATCCAGCCTCCACAACCCATCGCCAGTTAAACGAAGAAGAGCTGGCCTCGGCCGGGGTTTCTTCTGATCTGGTGCGAATTTCAGTCGGTATTGAACATGTGGATGATATTATTGCCGATATTGAACAGGCCCTTGAAAAGGCCTGATCATGACGATTACTAAGATAAAAGATCGCGTCAGTTTTTAGCTGATGCGGTCTCAGCCTGCTCAAACTGACCGCGGCGGCAAAACCGCCACATATAGGTGGGAAGCACCGCATCCATAGTTTCAAGTTCCATATCAAAAGCTGCAAAACTGCGCTTTTCATAAATCGCATCCTGTGAAACAACATTATCAGTGTTCCAGCGAATTACCTTATCCACAGTCAGCCATGGATTTGGCAATATCTGCAAAAATACCGCCTCGAATTTTGCCAGACCGGTGGGCATTGGAACTAACAGGCGTGAACGATTGCTGGTGTCAAGAACCCGGCCCATAAGTTCTTTCATGGTTTCAACATCTGGGCCGCCAAGTTCATATATTGTGCCGTTGCGCACTTTGCCACTTGTAGCTAACACCAGAGCCTGAGCCACATCACCAACAAATACCGGCTGTTGCTTATGTTTGGCTCCGATAACCGGAAAAACCGGAAAAAGGCGCGCCCAGGTGCCAAACAGATTAAAAAATCTGTCATCAGAGCCAAAAATTATGGCCGGACGCAAAACTATTGCCTTGGGGAATAATTTCAAAACCTGACTGTCGCCAAGCTCGCGGGCAATAAAATTGGTGCTTTTGGAATTTTTATTAGCGCCAAGTTCAGACATGTGCACAAGGGAAGCCACCCCGGCCTCAGCCGCAGCGCGGGCAACATTTGCAGCCCCCAGATGATGCACAGCATCAAATTTCTGTTTGCCGCGCTCATACCAGATGCCCGCCAGATTTATAACAATATCAGCGCCATTTACGGCCCTTGCCACTGAATCATAATTGCGCACATTCACCTGAATAGGCAATATCTGGCCAACAGTGCCAAGGGGCAACAGATGTCCTGCAAGATCGGGCCTTCTGACCCCGACACGAATACGACAGCCAAGCTTTGCCAGCTTTTGGATGAATTGGGATCCGACAAATCCGGAACCGCCGATTACAGTGACAAGTTTTGACTCTAAATTCATGTTGTTTGCGTCCTTTTAATCTGCCCGGAACACTGGAAAAATCACAAGAATTCCCCAATGCTTTCTGATAAACCCAAGTATGGCGCTTGTCGAGGGTACAGATGAGCAAATTTTTTAGAACAATGATTAGGTCCTGACCCTAAATGGCATTAAAAAACCAAGGCGCCAAAAGAACAAGATGCGGATTGACAAATTGAGCCTTGCCCCATAGTGAACTGGCACAAATCCTGTTGCCCCTTTTGAATTGCCCTGGTGGCGGAATTGGTAGACGCGCTAGCTTCAGGTGCTAGTTTCTGTATGGAAGTGGAAGTTCGAGTCTTCTCCAGGGCACCATTTGACTTTCATCGAACGATAAGTCCCTTAACACCTTGA
>JAKISW010000036.1 GCA_021648375.1 Devosiaceae bacterium | reverse complement strand
TTCATGCGGTTTTTGAGGGATACAGCAGGAATTGAAGACCCAAGTACTGACCAAATCTATACGTGCTACAATGCTGTCGGAGAAAAACCAGCGGCCGCATTTGCGCAGTCTTTTCGAGACACTAGCAGTAAGAAATTTGGCTATATCGACTACAATTCCGCAAGTGATATCAGCTTAACTTTCATTGGAAATAGGCACTTTGATCACGACCTGAAGAAAAAAGGTGATGAATGAGCAGTTCGGCCAGCAGGTTCTACAATTCAATTTCTGATGTCCGCGAGTTGCCACAGGTCGTATTGATTGAAATGTTTGTTTATCATCTAACCGTTGAGCTTGGGGCAGAATTAGCCACCGCAAAAGAAATCAATGCGTGTTTTGAAGCATGCGATCTTTTGCCCCCCGCCAATACATCAGCAAGGCTTTCAGCCGGAGTAACAAAAAGGCCACCCACATACATCAAGAAGCCAAAAGGCATTAAATTGCACAGGCATGCCAGAGAGAGTTCTGCTAAGCAGTTGGGTGCTGAGACAATAGTTACTGAAACGAGCAGTATGCTTCGAAGTCTTGAAGGACAGATAGCAAACCCCAACACCAAGGAGTTCCTATCAGAGGCGCTAGATTGTTTCGAGGTTGGCGCTAATCGCGGTACCATCGTTTTAACTTGGCTTTTGACAGTTGATCATTTGCAGTCATACATTTTGAAACATAAACTGAGCGAATTTAATGCAGTACTCTCATCAAACACTGACAAGCGCGTCAAAATTAAAAAAATAAATGAAATTGATGATTTCAATGAAATACCAGAAGGGAAATTCATTGAATTTTGCAGGATTGCCAAAATCATCTCGAACGACGTCAGGAAGATATTGGATCAAAAATTGCAAACTAGAAATAGCTCGGCTCATCCATCAGGCGTGAAAATTGGAAAGGCCAAAGTAATTGATTTTGTCCAGGATTTGGTTGCCAATATCCTTGTGAAATATGAAGTCTGATTTTTCAATCAATCAATCTTTCTTTCTGGAGGGATGTAACGGGAGAGTGCCAGCTTTTCCCTTGCCAAGCGTTTTGTAATACAAAACACAGCTTGCAGTGCACGTTAGGTTTTTCACTGTTTTGCTTCTCGCGATAGAGCATAATTTTGATGATCGTTCGAACTCGCCATCAGTTTCTTTGCAAACCCATGCTGGCTATAGATATCTGATCCGTTAGCGCTTGGACGATTAGTGCTGAGATTGGCCTTTTTCAAGCAGGCAAACACAAAATGGTAGGTGGGGAGGGATTATGTTGTGGCTTTGCCCCAACATCGAAACCGCTAAGTTCACTTTGTTCACTAAGCTTGTTTTCGAACCCTAGCCGTTCCGGCTTGGCGTTCTCTTCACCAGCGCCATCAACCATTAAAAAAACCACCACAAAAAGTGATGGCTTTTTTAATGGCGGGTGGGGAGGGATTCGAACCCCCGGAACGCTTGCGCGCTCGCTGGTTTTCAAGACCAGAGCATTCAACCACTCTGCCACCCACCCGCATATGAAACTCATCGGTTTCAAAGGTTTTTGCAAACTCCAGAATATGCCCGAAAGATTTACAAAAGCCACATAGCGCTTTGTCGATTCAATGGCAAGTCGCAAGCATGATTGAAATTCAACAAAATATTTTTTCTACTATTCCATGGAACAATAGAAACAAATTCTGGTGCACACCCCTGCCCTGATTTTTTATGTTGTCGCAGGTCTTTTCCATAAAAATGCTGACTTATTTTTTGTAAGCACCTGTTTTATATGAGAAAAAACTAATAGATTGTATGTCTGCTTCGGCTGATTACGCCGCTGTATTCGGTTTTTATTGCCCGTTGTTTCTTTTAAACTCCAAAACAGGGTTTTTGTGTGATGGAATATTTTACTCCCGTTTCGTCTTTGATTGGCGGATTAATGATTGGTCTGGCCTCGGCAATTCTTTGGGTGGGTAATGGCAGGATTGCCGGCATCTCTGGAATTTTTGGTCAAATTCTCCCTCCCCCTAAAAATCCTGCCAAAAATTCTCCCAATCCCATAATGTGGCGGGTGCTGTTTTTGGTCTCCATGATCATAGGTGGATTTATTGCCTCGGTTCTTTTGCCCAATATCGGGGTTGGTGGATTTGGTGGAGATGCTGTGCAGTTGATCGGCAACCCGTTGTGGATAGCTAGTGCCGGATTACTGGTGGGGCTTGGCACAAAAATTGGCAATGGCTGCACGTCGGGCCATGGAGTTAGTGGTCTTGCGAGATTCTCGTTGCGTTCATTAGTTGCCGTGTTGGTGTTTTTTGCCACCGCTGCCATCATCGTTGCCGTCACCGGCATAGTTTAATTTTATTGGTACAGGAGTTAAAAATGAGCAATTCAATTACGCATGACAATGTGACACATGACAATGTGTCCAGTTCTGTTACCAATCTAGCCTATCTTGCAGTTGCCGTGCTTAGCGGTGGTTTGTTTGGAGCCGGGCTTTATATTTCGCAAATGATTGATCCGCTCAAAGTTTTGAGGTTTTTGGACTTTGGAGCCATAAGTCAGAACGGTTGGGATCCTTCTCTGGCACTGGTTATAATCGGTGCAATTGCCGTGATGATGGTGAGTGTCTTGTTGACAAAATCCAGATCAGCACCGCTTTTTGACAAGCAGTTTCATTTGCCTGCGTTAAAGCAGATTGACAGGCCGCTGATTATTGGGGCGGTATTGTTTGGAATTGGTTGGGGGATGTCTGGCATCTGCCCCGGCCCGGCCATTACTCTTGTGGCATTCATGCCTGAAAATCTGTTGATTTTTCTCGGGTTGATGTTTTTGGGTTCGTTTTTGGGCACATATGTGCAAAAATGGTTTGCCAATGGAGATGCTATTGCATGACTAAGACCGTTACCACCCGCCCCTCATTCACTGACACAGATATAATAGTTGTAGGCGGTGGTTTGGCGGGGCTGGTTGCGGCATTCGGGTTGGCAAAATCTGGTAAAAAAATCATTCATCTTGCGCCCCCTGCCCCTCCCGATATGCGCACCTCTGCCTTGATGAGTCCAAGCGTTGAGATTTTGCAGCAGCTTGACCTGGTATCCGATCCAAATGAAATTGGTGAACCGCTTACCAAAATTCGCTTGATTGATGCCACCTCGCGCCTGCTTCGCGCTCCAGAGGCTTTGTTTGAAAGCTCTGAAGCCGGTATTAAGGCCTTTGGCTGGAATTTTGCCAATATGCGTTTGGCGCAGAATATGTTGCCGCTGATCAAAAAATATAAAAACCTCACGCAAATCCCTTTGAGCGCCAGCCAGATGGTAAAAAAAGACCATAGCTGGGAAATAACCCTAAGCGATGGATCAAAGTTGCAAGCGCCGTTAATAATCGGGGCTGACGGCAAAAAATCATTTGTTCGGCAAAATTCCGATATTACGATTAAGCTGCAAAATCATGCACAATCGGCTTTAGTGTGCGATCTTATACTGGAGCGCGCACTGGATGGGGAATCAGTGGAATATCACTATGAAAACGGCCCCTTTACCCTGGTTCCTGCCGGAGGCAAAAAGGCCAATCTGGTCTGGGTGGACGATGGGGGAATTCTTGAAAAAACTGCAAAATTACCGGCAAATGAAATTGAAGCAATTTTGCAGAAAAAAAGCCAAAATCTGTTTGGCAAACTAAGCCTTGAAACACCCACCTTTGTTTTTCCTCTTTCCTCTCACCATGCAAGTGAAATGGGCAAAAATGGCGTGGTTCTGGTTGGCGAATCTGGCCATGCGTTTCCTCCAATTGGTGCACAAGGGCTTAATCTCAGTCTGAGAGATGTTGCTCAACTTGTTGAATTGATTGATGATATTGACACAACAAAACCTGACTGGGCAAAAAGCCTTTCCAGTGAATATTCCAAAAAAAGGCAGGGTGATATTATTAGCACCAATCAAATGGTCGATACCTTGTTCAAGACGCTGCTTTCGGATTTTCTGCCAGCTCAAATGCTTCGAATGGGAGGAATGTGGGCGCTAAAATCTATAGCGCCCTTGAGAAAGCGAGCCTTTGAAATGGGCATGGGGCCGCGCTAATCCAGCTTTGCGACTCAACGAGAAAATCGCACCAGATTTTCAATGCTCTAAGGTCAAGAATGTTCTTTTTATAAAGACCAAGGCACGAAGTGCCTACAGCATATCTCCCAAAAGCATGCCCTCGGGCTTGACCCGGAGGTGGGAACCGGTTTTGGGATAAAAGATATGCAAAAACAAAAAGATAAAGCGTTGGAGCAGTTCAGATTAAACGCGACACGCTTTAATTAGCGTTGACGCCCATTTCCCGACGCAATTCCTCTGCCCTGTCCTGAAGCAGCTGCTCAAGAGCACTTGCACCTGTGTCTTCCTGACGGAACTGATCGAAGGTAAGTGAGCTCTCCGCATCATAAACCGAGGTGAAACCGGCCAGGTTAATTTCGATCACTAAATCCTGATTCTGACGGTTCTTTGCGGTTAGCTTTAAAGTTGTTCCCTGTTTCAGGCTGTTCACATAGGCCTCATTGATCACCAATTGGGTTGAACATGATTGGGGATCACAAAGCATAAATGGCACTCTTACGGGTTGAGCGCCATCAATCTGCCAGGTCATGCCAAACGGCAGCAAAACGCCAAGGGGAACTGCAGCCACGGCCAAAAGGCGACTTTCCTGTCCCGGATCATCACGCAAAAGAAACGAACCTAAAAACTGGTTATTTGCCAGAACAACCTGACGCAAAATGCAGGCGTCTTCTCCCGTATCCAAAGGCTCACAAACCTTGAGCCAATTATCTTCAGGCCGAGGCTCGGGAAATGTCGTTGCGTTGGCTTCCTGTCCCTGCGCCAAGGCGGGGCCTGAAAAAGAAAACATTGTTGCGGCTAAAAGGCCTGATACGGCCAGATATTTAATATTCATAAAACTTCCTGCAATCGCTTGAGCAAGGCAAATAAGCCCCAATAATTCTTTTAAAGCTTGTCGCGTTTAATCTGAACTGCTCCAACGCTTTATCTTTTTGTTTTTGCATATCTTTTATCCCAAAACCGGTTCCCACCTCCGGGTCAAGCCCGAGGGCATGCTTTTGGGAGATATGCTGTAGTTCATCAATTCATCAAATCGGGCAATAACATGACCATCGCCCTATTCCAACCAAATAACTATAACTTATAATCTAAGTGTTGCTGTTTTCACTCAACCTTGCCATGCGTAACGTCATTTGTGCTACACCATTAAGCCTATCTTGTGGTGTTGACCAGTTTCGCGAAAACACCAATCGGTGATCGGGTTTTAGTCGAACGCCTGATGCCGGGTCGCCAATCAGTTTTACCAGCCCTGCCGGATTGGGGAAACTATTATTCCTCAACGTGATTACCGCCCCTTTTGGTCCTGCGTCCACTTTTTCAATATTGGCTTTGCGGCAAAATGATTTTACCAGAATAATTTTTAACAATGATTGTACGCTATCAGGCAATGGGCCAAACCGATCAATCATTTCAGCGCCAAAGGCATCAATTTCTTCACGTTCGTTCAAGTCGCCCAAGCGCCGGTATAATTGCATTCTGACCTGAAGGTCGGGAACATATTTTTCCGGGATCATTACCGGCATGCCAACAGAAATCTGGGGCGACCAGTTTTGGGATGAACTTTGCCCATCCGACAAGGCCTCAGCTGATCCCGCCCGCAAGTCCGCCACTGCCTCCTCAAGCATGGCTTGATATAATTCATAGCCCACTTCACGAATATGGCCGGATTGCTCGTCTCCAAGCAGATTTCCTGCTCCCCTGATATCCATATCGTGGGAGGCGAGCTGAAAACCGGCCCCAAGGGTGTCTAAAGATTGCAACACCTGCAAACGCCGCTGGGCCTGATCACCCAGACGCTGATTGGGGGCCGTTGTAAACAATGCATATGCCCTGATTTTGGAACGTCCTATGCGTCCGCGAATTTGGTATAATTGAGCCAGACCAAACATTTCTGCCCTGTGCACAATTAGAGTATTGGCGTTTGGAATATCCAGCCCGGATTCAACAATTGTGGTGGATAAAAGCACATCAAATTTGCCGTCATAAAATTCATTCATAATTTCGTCGAGTTCGCCTGCCGGCATTTGCCCATTGGCGATAACGAATGAAACTTCGGGAACCTGTTCGCGCAAAAATTCGGCAATGCGGCCCTGATCTTTTATTCGTGGCACCACATAAAAAGACTGTCCTCCCCGATATTTTTCGCGCAGCAAAGCTTCGCGTACCGATAGAGCATCAAAGGGGGAAATAAAGGTTCTGATGGCTAGGCGATCCACGGGAGCCGTGGCAAGAAGGCTAAGGTCGCGAACTCCGGTCAGGGCCATTTGCAGGGTGCGTGGAATGGGCGTTGCAGAAAGCGTTAGCACATGGATCGAATGCTTGATTTCTTTGAGGCGCTCTTTGTGACCCACGCCAAAATGCTGTTCTTCGTCGATCACCAGCAGGCCAAGATCATAAAAACTGATGGATTTGGCCAAAAGGGCATGGGTGCCAATGACAATATCAACACTGCCATCACTTATGCCCTGTTTGGCGCTTTTCATCTCAGAAGATGAAACCAGACGCGATGCCTGGGCAATTTTTATGGGCAGGCCGGCAAAGCGCTCAACAAATGTTCGATAATGCTGCCGAGCCAGCAAAGTGGTTGGCACGACAATTGCCACCTGCCTGCCGGATAGCGCGATAACAAAGGCGGCTCTTAAAGCGACTTCGGTTTTGCCAAATCCCACATCGCCACAAACAAGGCGATCCATAACTTTGCCGGAGGTTATGTCCTCCATAATCGCTTCAATTGCGGTTAGTTGATCTTCTGTTTCTTCAAATTGAAATCTGGCCACAAATTCATCATAGGCCCCGGGGGGAATTTCTACCGGTTCTGCCTTGGACATTGCGCGGTTGGCAGCGATTTTTATCAATTGCCCGGCCATTATGCGAATGCGGTCTTTTAACTGTGCTTTTTTGGCCTGCCATGCCACGCCGCCCAATCGATCAAGCTGAGCTTGTGATCCTGCCTCACCATAACGGGTTAAAAGTTCAATATTTTCTACCGGCAGATATAATTTGTCACCCTTTGCATATTCCAACTCAACACAATCATGGGGAGCGCCAGCCACTTCGATGGGCTTTAAGCCCAAAAAACGAGCGATACCATGGTCCAAATGAACCACAAAATCTCCGGCGGCCAGCGATGAGGCTTCTCTTAGGGCGTTTTTGCTGCGTCGTTTGCTGAGGCCCCTAACGGCTCTTTCACCAAGAATATCCTGCTCACACAGAACCAGCATTTCAGAAGTTTCAAATCCGCTTTCTATGCCAAGAACCACCAAAGAAACCGTGCCAATTGCGGTGTTTTGAGCCTCCAGCCAGTTTTGCGCCAATTTGTGCGAGTGCAGACCATTGTCGACTAAAACCTGACGCATTCTTTCGCGGGTTCCTTCAGACCAGCAGGCAATTATTGTGCGTTTTTTTTCAGTTTTTGCTTTTGTCAGACGCGCAACCACCGCTTCAAAAAGATTTATATCAACAGATTGTCGTTCCGCAGCAAAACCGGGAGGTAATCGGCCACCATAATCAATATTTGCTGTGCTGGAGCTGGTTGATTCGCTTGTGCTAATTGCACTTGCATCAAATGTGCTGATTTGTACGGATTGATGGCCAAACTCGTAAGGTGGGGTTTTAAGGTCATAAAGCAGATCAGGGTCTATGGGGTTATATTTTGCACCGGTATTTAGAGGTGTTTGAGATTTGCTCCCTTGTTCTTCGGTTTCCTGAACCTTGATTCTTGCTCGGTGATAATCTTTGATTTGTAAACGTCGCTCTTTGATTGCATCCAGGCATTGGCGATCAAATACCAGCGGTGCATCCCCGCAATAATCGGCCAGAGTATTCATTTCGTCATAAAAAAACGGCAGCCAATGTTCGGCTCCAGGAAATCTTTGGCCAGCGCTGATGGCTCCATAAAGCGGATCATTTACCGTATGGCCGCCAAAAGCGCTGGTATAGGATTGGCGAAAGTTTTTTATGGTTTTTGGGGTGATGATGATTTCGCTCATGGGTACCAGCGAGATTCTTTTTATCGGTCCCGTAGTGCGTTGATTTTCGGGGTTAAACTTGCGAATTGTTTCAAGAGTTGAGCCAAAAAAATCAAACCGTAATGGAGCGGCCCTGCCGGCTGGAAAAAGATCAATCAAGCCACCACGAACAGCAAACTCGCCGGTTTCACGAACCGTTGGTACTCGCATATAACCATTGATTGTTGCCCATTCGATTAGTGCAGCGCTATCCACCTGCTTTCCTGCACTGGCATGAAAGCTCATTTCTTTTACTATTTCGCGAGGCAAAACCTTTTGCACTATGGCGTTGGCTGTGGTGACGATTATTGCCCCTTTGGATTTGCCAGAGGCCAATTGCGCCAAAGTATGCATGCGCGAAACAATGGTGATGGTTCCCGGTGATACCCGATCATAGGGCAGGCAATCCCATGCGGGAAATGTCAAAACAGGATGTGAGGGCAATGTCTGTCGCAAAATGGTTGCCATGCTTTGCATGCGCGCACCGTCACGGGCGATAAAAACCAGCGAAGTTGCGGGAGAAGAATTACCCTCGTCTTTGGCCTGTGCAAAACGCCGGGCTACCAAGTCTGCAATCGCCACTCCATACATGCCATCGGGCACACTTGAGAGTAACAGCGATGGTTTTAGCTCGGCATCATCTTGACCCTCATCCTGATCTGTTTGAGAATTGCTATGGAAAATATTCACTTTGGACCGCCGGTTTTGAAATCATTAGTTTTGCTGGCAATGAATTTGTTGTTTAATTTTAGGTGAAAACTTCTTATTCTGTTCAACATTGCTCCCTGCTGATTAGCTGGAATTTTAACCTGGCCCATTAGCCAGTCCTGTAGTGTGGTTTCTTCATTTTCCATCAGCTGTTCAAAGCGGGCCAGTTCTGCATCGTTAAATTCGTGGATATGGGCCTCACAAAAACCCCCAAGGATTAAATCCAGCTCTTTGGTGCCTCGGTGCCAGGCGCGGTAAAGCGCTCGCTTATGAGCAGCGCTTAGTTCATTAAGGTCTTGTTTTTTGTCTTTGTTCAGACCATCACTCATTGTTGAGTTTTCCAAAGTAAATCAAACAGGGTGGACCCTATTAGCCGGTTACATATGGCTTGTCAGCCTTTGATGACTTAAACAATTGCCTTAACCACCATATTTCTCAATAATCGCTTTTTTGTCGGCTTTAAGGGGGATAAATTGTCACGACCTGATATGCTCAATCCGTTTTTTACCTCTTTGCGCTCATTCAAAGGGGTTGGGCCGCGCCTGAACTCTATTCTGGACCGGTTGTTTATGGCTGGAGAGAGTGGAGGTGCGCAGGCCGTTGATCTGTTGATGCATATGCCAGAGCGAGCCATAGATCGGCGCAAGCAGGTTAATATTGCACAGGCTGAAATTGGAGAAATTTGCACGTTAAAACTGCATATTGATCGTCATATCCCTGCCCCGCGTGGTCGGCGTTCCATTCCCCATAGAATTGAGGCCCATGATGAAAGCGGAGAAATCTCCCTGATATTTTTTGGTAATAATGGCGGCTGGGTCGAGCGCATGGCTCCGGTTGGTGAAATACGCCATGTTTCTGGGGAAGTGGCCATATTCAATGGCAAAAAGCAGATTGTGCACCCGGATTATGTGGTTGAAGAAGATAAGTTTTCCACCATGCCTTTGGTTGAGCCAATCTATCCGCTAACCCATGGACTTTCTCATAAAGTACTGAACCAATTAAGCAAAAGAATTGTTGAAACGATTCCCGATCTTGATGAGTGGATTGATAATAAGCGCATCAAAGCAAATAATTGGCCAAGCTTTAAAAAGGCCATGGAGCTTGTTCACAACCCTGAAAATCCTGATGATTTGAGCGTAACCGGCCCGGCCCGAATGCGCCTGGCCTATGATGAATATCTGGCCGGACAGCTTACCCTGCAACTTATTCGTTCGCAGATGGTTGTGGAGAAAGGAATTGCTCGCCAGATTGATGGAGATTTGAGCGAAAAACTTCTTGCCAATTTACCATATGAGCTAACCGGTGGGCAAAAAACGGCCATAGATGAGATAGAACAGGACTTAAAATCCGGGGACCGTATGGCTCGACTGTTGCAGGGAGATGTGGGGTCAGGCAAAACCATAGTCGCGCTGATGGCCATGGTGTCGTGTGCTCAAAGTGGTGCGCAATCGGCGCTAATGGCTCCCACAGAATTGTTGGCCAATCAGCATTTTGCAACCTTAAAACCTCTTTGTGATTCTATAGGTTTAAATGTGGTTTTGGTTACGGGAAAAATGCGTGCTGCCGCCCGACGCGAGGCGCTGGAAAAAATTACCTCTGGCGATGCTGATATAATTGTTGGAACCCATGCCCTGTTTCAAACAGATATAAGTTTTTTTGATCTGGGTTTGAGTGTGGTTGATGAGCAGCATCGCTTTGGGGTTCATCAGCGCCTTGCGCTTTCGAAGAAGGGGCAAAAAAGTGACCTGCTGGTGATGACGGCCACCCCTATTCCTCGCACTCTTATTCTTACACATTTTGGCGATATGGCCATTTCATTATTGCAGGAAAAACCGGCCGGACGACAGCCAATTGACACGGCGGCTTTACCGTTTTCTTCATATGGTCGAGTTGTGCAGCGCCTTAAGAACAGGATTGTTGATGATGATGCACAGGCTTATTGGGTTTGTCCGTTGGTGGAAGAATCAGAGCTGGTGGAACTGGTTTCGGCAATAGATCGACACGGGGAGCTGGCTAAGGAATTTGGTAACAGGGTCGGGTTGATCCATGGACGTATGAAACCTGCGCAAAAACAACAGATCATGCAGGATTTCATTAATGGTGAGCTATCTGTGTTGGTGGCGACTACCGTTATCGAGGTAGGGGTTGATGTACCAAATGCCACCATTATGATTATTGAACATGCGGAGAGGTTTGGGCTTTCTCAATTGCATCAGTTGCGCGGAAGGGTTGGCCGGGGGGCAAAATCTTCGTCGTGCCTATTGATGTATAAGGAGCCCCTAGGGGAGATTGCTGCGGCACGCTTAGATATTTTAAAGGAAACCGAAGACGGGTTTAAGATTGCCGAACAGGATTTAAAATTGCGCGGCTCGGGGGATTTGCTGGGGACGCGCCAATCAGGCATGCCCGGCTATCGATTGGTTATCCCTGATGTTCATCAGCATCTGCTGGAAATTGCTCATAATGATGCTCGCGATATTTTGCAGAACAATCCCGGCCTGACGGGACCGCATGGGGAGGCTTTGCGAAATATGCTTTATATTTTTCGTCGTGATCTGGCTATTGAACTTATCAGATCCGGTTAGATTTTTATGACCTAAAGATATGGTGGGCGGTGAGAGGCTCGAACTCCCGACATTCTCGGTGTAAACGAGACGCTCTACCAACTGAGCTAACCGCCCTGATATTTCCAGATAAAGTGTCTGAAAAGTTTCATCAGGTGTCTAATGAAAAAATGCTGTTTAACGTCCAGCGGCTTCTGAATAAAAGCAAGGCCCCTTCCCGTCAACCGATAATTTGCTTCATAAGCACAATTATTGGCCAAATTTATCAAATGCGTTTGAAGTGCAAATCGTTATCGTCCAAAAAAAGAGCCCTTATGAATCATAAGGGCTCTTTTTCAACAAAAATGTTCAGGGTCCTGACCCCAGGCAATTAACGACCGTTGATGGTGTCTTTCAGGCCTTTGCCGGGCTTGAATTTTGCCTGGTTGGAAGCCGGAATATCAATTTCTGCGCCGGTCGCTGGATTGCGTCCTTTTGTTGCTTTGCGGCGAGAAACTGAAAAAGTTCCAAAGCCAACAAGGCGAATTTCATCACCAGCTTTAAGCGTGGCGGTAATTGCATCGATCACTGCGTCAACTGCATCACCAGCCTGCGCTTTGGAAATGTCAGCACGTTCGGCAACTACACCGGCCAATTCGTTTTTGTTCATTATACTATCCTTATGAATTGTTTGCCCGCCACAATTGTACGGACAGCCGCGCTACAATTCTGCGATTCTTTATAAAAGGCAAGGATATCCGGCGCTTTTTGAGCTTGTTTCCCGTAAAAATCTCATTTTTTGTTGCCTCTTGAGAAGGTTCCCGGCCTGATTTTGTCGCCAAATAATACTACGGGTAACATCAACACATAAATTACCACCGCAACCATCCAAATTCCGCCGGGCCAATCACCGCGTAAAAGAGAATATATCTGGGTGAAAAACAGCGGTCCGATAATTGCTGCGATGGAGGCAAGGCTCATTAATACCCCTTGTAATTTGCCCTGATTGTCTTCAGAAATTTTTGATGTCAGCAAAGATTGCAGAGCAGGCCCGCCCACATCCCCAAGAGCAAAGAAGGGCAACAGGGCAAACAACACCCACCATTGTCCAAAATATGCCAGCAATACGAGGGCAATCATTTCAAAACTCAACCCGAATAAAATGGCTCTTTTTTCTCCCAGCCAGCTGGTAATCGGGCCGGTTAACGCTGCCTGAGAAATCACACTGAACAACCCATATAATGCCAGGGAAACGCCAACCATTGCAGCGCCCCATCCATAGCGATCTTCAGTGAACAATACCCAGATGGTGCCATAAATAGAGCCGACAAAGGCAAAACCCACATAGACAATCAGCAATGTCCTTATGTTGACGAAGGAGATTGCCCACTTTAATGAGGAAAATGGATTGATTTCACCAAATTTGAATTTTGATTCTTTTCCAGGTCGAGATTCTGGAAGCAAAAACCAGGCCATGATAAAGTTTATCATGTTAAAAATTGCCGCTGCTAAAAACGGAGCGCGCAACCATATTTCTCCCAACAGACCGCCAAGTACCGGGCCGATAATAAAACCAACACCAAAACAGGCCCCCAGATAGCCAAAGTGCTTTGCCCGGTCTTTTTCCTCAGTTATGTCGGTAATATAGGCAGTGGCTACCGCCATGCTGGCAGCGGTCATTCCCGCAATCAAACGCCCGATGATCAAAATCTCTACAGTGGGTGCAAAGGTCATGATCAAATAGTCAATCGCCGCCCCACCCATGGCGATCATTAAAATGGGACGGCGGCCAAATCTGTCGGAAAGCATGCCCAGCATCGGGGCAAACAAAAACAGCATCAGGGCATAACCGGCAAGAATTGCACCATAAAGCGCTGAAATTTCAACGCTGTCGGTTAACTCGCGCAACAGGGATGGAAGAATAGGAAAAATCAGGCCAATGCCTATGGCGTCCAATGTCACCGACAATAAAACTACCACCAGCGCTTTGTTCATAAAACTTCCAATATAAAAAAGACGGCGCACAATCGCGCCGCCTTAAAACCAAATAACAACTTTAGTATTTGGTTCAAACTTATACTTTTGACCAAAACCTGCTGTTAATGAGACAGTCCCGCCGTCCCGTCCGCAGTATCTTTTGTGTCCCCTGTTGCCCGTGACTGATCCTGAGGTGTCCACTCAATGGGCTTTGGAGCTTCGACAAGAGCATGCTCGATCACCTGCCCCATACGCGATACGGGAATGATTTCAAGCCCCTCTTTTACTGAATCGGGAAGCTCTTTTAGATCGTGAACATTATCCTGCGGAATAAGAACGGTTTTTATTCCACCGCGTAATGCCGCCAGCAGCTTTTCCTTCAATCCGCCAATGGGCAAAACGCGGCCCCTCAGCGTTATCTCTCCGGTCATGGCCAAATCATTGCGAACCGGGATTTTTGTCATCATCGAAACAATGGAAGTTGCCATGGCGATACCGGCAGATGGTCCATCTTTTGGTGTTGCGCCTTCTGGCACATGCACGTGAATGTCTGATTTATCAAACATTGGTGGCTCGATGCCAAAATCAATGGAGCGGGAACGAACATAGGCGGCAGCGGCTGAAATTGATTCTTTCATTACTTCCTTCAGGTTGCCCGTAACGGTCATTTTGCCTTTGCCGGGTGTAACAACCCCCTCAATGGTCAGCAATTCTCCACCAACCGGTGTCCATGCCAATCCCGTAACCACGCCAACTTGCGGATCTTCATCAATCTCGCCATATCTGAATGGAGGTGCGCCAAGATAATCTTCGAGCACTTTTGCGGTAATGTTGATGGATTTCTTCTTGCTGGTCATCAGGGTTTTGACGGATTTGCGCATCAATTTGGAAATTTCACGCTTGAGGTTTCGCACCCCAGCCTCCCGTGTATAACGCTGCACAAGCAATAGCAATTGTGGATCTGGCAGAGTAAATTCTTCTGAATTTAGGCCGTTATCCTTCAGGCTTTGAGGAATAAGATGACGACGGGCAATCTCACATTTTTCTTCTTCTGTATAACCGCTGAGGCGAATTATTTCCATGCGATCCATCAATGGAGCAGGAATATTTAGCGTGTTGGAAGTGGTGACAAACATCACATCCGAAAGGTCATAATCGACTTCCAGGTAATGATCGTTAAAGGCGTTGTTTTGCTCAGGGTCCAGCACCTCTAAAAGCGCAGAAGATGGATCGCCACGGAAATCCATGCCCATTTTGTCAATCTCATCGAGCAAAAACAGCGGATTGGATTTTCCGGCTTTTTTCATGGATTGCATCACTTTGCCCGGCATTGAGCCGATATAGGTGCGTCTGTGGCCACGAATTTCTGCTTCGTCCCGCACTCCACCAAGGGACATGCGAACAAATTCGCGCCCGGTGGCTTTAGCAATGGATTTACCCAGCGAGGTTTTGCCGACGCCTGGAGGGCCAACAAGGCACAGGATTGGCCCTTTTAATTTTCCGGTACGGTTTTGCACCGCAAGATATTCAATGATGCGCTCTTTTACTTTTTCCAGACCATAATGATCTTTATCAAGAATTTGCTCGGCTTTGCTCAGGTCCTTCTTAATCCGGGAGCGTTTTGACCATGGCAAAGCTGTCAGCCAATCCAGATAATTGCGCACCACAGTTGCCTCGGCAGACATGGGGCTCATCTGTTTGAGCTTTTTTAGCTCCGCATCAGCTTTTTCACGCGCTTCTTTGGTTAGTTTTGTGGCTTTGAGCTTGTCTTCAAGCTCTGCAATTTCAGAACTGCCCTCTTCCCCGCTGCCAAGTTCGCGTTGAATGGCTTTCATTTGCTCATTGAGATAATATTCGCGCTGGGTTTTTTCCATCTGCCGCTTTACCCGTCCACGAATACGCTTTTCGACCTGTAAAACCCCGATTTCGCTTTCCATCAAAACCAGAATTCTCTCCAGTCTTTCAGCAACCGATCCAGCGCTGAGTAATTCTTGTTTTTCGTCAATTTTTATCACCAGATGAGAGGCGATGGTATCGGCAAGTTTGCAGTTATCGTCAATCTGGGTAACGGCACCCACGGTTTCGGCAGAGATTTTCTTGTTGAGCTTTACATAATTTTCAAACTCGGAAATCGTTGAACGGGCCAGTGCTTCAATTTCCACGCTTTCATAATCAGGTTCTTCAACAATTTCAGCTCTGGCCAGAAAATAGTCTTCTGTCTGGACGAATTCTTTTAGTTGAGCGCGATCAAGCCCTTCCACCAGAATTTTTACCGTGCCGTCGGGCAGCTTTAGCAGCTGCAAAACTGAACCTATGGTGCCGGTCGAATAAATATCATCCGGGGTGGGATCATCATCCTGAGCATTTTTTTGGGTAACGATTAAAATATGCTTATCGTCGCGCATAACTTCTTCAAGTGCGCGCACGGATTTTTCACGCCCGACAAACAAAGGAACAATCATGCCGGGAAATACAACAATGTCCCTTAGGGGCAAAACAGGATAAATCTGCTCCGGGTTTGATTTATCCAGTGTTTTTTCGCCAGATTCTGTGGCACCGGATTTAGTGTCGTCTGATTTGCTGGCTGCTGATTTTTTGTTGTCTTTAGGCATTATATTCCTTTCCAGCCCGACCATGTGTATTTTTATGGCAAGGTTTGGATGCTGAAGCGTATGTATATGGTTGAACCGAAATACTCCGGTTGGCAATGATTCTATTGTCTAAGATAGGGTGCAATGGGCCGTGGACAAGTCAGGGAAGCGAAATAAAAAAGGTTTTTAACCATTGGTTTGTTTGCAAGGGCGCATCAAAGGCAAAAAACAGAACAGTTGAGGCTCAAAAAATAACGGCGCCTCTGGTAAATCAGAGACACCGTTTTTTTATAAGCGGGGGTTTTTTTCGATTTTAAGCTTTCGCTTAGGTGCTCACTCAGGCAGTTGCCTTAAGCGCTGGCCTCGGCGGTAGTTTCTTCTTTTTCTTTATCCGCATAAATATACAGAGGCGTTGCGTCATCATTGTCCACAGCTTCGGCGCTGATAACAACTTCTTCAACCCCTTCAAGTCCGGGCAGTTCATACATGGTATCGAGCAGAATAGCTTCCATGATCGAGCGCAGGCCACGGGCACCGGTTTTACGCTTGATTGCCTGACGGGCGATGGATTTAAGCGCTTCCTCGTGGAAAGTAAGCTCTACTTCTTCCATCTGGAACAGGCGCTGATACTGGCGTACCAGGGCGTTTTTGGGTTCGGAAAGAATTTCCACCAATGCATCTTCATCAAGGTCTTCAAGAGTTGCAATAACCGGCAAGCGACCAACAAATTCTGGAATAAGGCCAAACTTCACCAGATCTTCAGGTTCAACTTCGGCAAATAATTCCCCTACCCGGCGATCATCCACATCTTTGACTTCAGCGCCAAAACCAATGGAGGATCCTTCGCCGCGAGCGGCAACAAGTTTTTCCAGACCGGAAAATGCGCCGCCAACGATAAACAGAATGTTGGTGGTATCCACCTGCAAAAATTCCTGCTGGGGATGCTTGCGACCGCCCTGGGGAGGTACAGAGGCCACGGTGCCTTCCATAACCTTGAGCAAGGCCTGTTGCACGCCCTCGCCCGATACGTCGCGGGTTATGGATGGATTATCCGACTTTCTGGAAATTTTATCCACTTCGTCGATATAGACGATGCCGCGCTGGGCCTTTTCCACGTCATATTCTGCCGATTGCAAAAGTTTTAGAATAATGTTTTCAACGTCTTCACCCACATAACCGGCTTCGGTCAGTGTGGTGGCGTCAGCCATGGTAAAGGGCACATCAATAATGCGGGCCAGCGTTTGAGCCAGTAGAGTTTTTCCGCACCCGGTGGGACCGATAAGAAGAATATTGGACTTTGAAAGTTCAACATCCTGTTTTTTGGAAGCATGGTGCAGGCGTTTATAATGATTATGCACAGCAACGCTTAAAACCCGCTTTGCCTTGGACTGCCCGATTACATAATCATCAAGCACGTCGCAGATTTCTTTGGGAGTGGGCACTCCGTCAGACGACTTAACCAAAGAGGTCTTGCCTTCTTCGCGAATGATATCCATGCATAGTTCCACACATTCATCGCAGATGAAAACGGTGGGACCGGCGATAAGCTTTCTCACTTCGTGCTGAGATTTACCACAAAAAGAACAGTAGAGCGTATTTTTTGAACTGTCGCCGCTCGATTTATCTTTGGACATTAAGTTACTCCCGGAAAAAATGGATCAGGTCTAACTTGTTAATAATTCAGGTCAGATCCAGCCGTAAAAACTAATCTTGAAACTCAACCCTAACTTGAAGGGCCTAAAAAAAGTGTAAGCAAGTCAATTCATAAACATCAAAAGCGATTGGTGCAATCAAATCAGGTGCACGTTAACGTCAATATTACAATCGGCGTTAACGGGCCATGATGTTTTTTATTAATCTATGATGATCAATCTAGGTTTGTTCTTTTGGAGCCGCTCGCTTTTGATGAATTGTATCAATCAGGCCAAAATCTTTTGCCATTTCAGCTGTCATGAAATTATCACGCTCCAGAGCTGATTCAATTTCCTTATAGGTTTTGCCTGTGTGCTTTACATAAATTTCGTTCAGGCGTTTTTTGTTGGCCTCAATTTCGCGGGCATGAATAAGGATATCCGTTACCTGACCCTGCACGCCACCTGATGGCTGATGCACCATAACCCGCGCATTGGGCAGTGCACCGCGCAAATCTTTTTCACCAGCGGCTAACAAAAGCGAGCCCATGGAAGCGGCCTGCCCTATGCAAAGTGTAGAAACTGCCGGGCGGATAAACTGCATCGTATCATAAATACCAAGACCCGAAGTCACGACCCCGCCGGGTGAATTTATATATAGGGAGATTTCTTTTTTGGGATTGTCAGATTCCAAAAACAAAAGCTGAGCCACAATCAACGAGGCCATATTATCTTCAACAACGCCGGTAACAAAAATAATCCGCTCTTTGAGCAGGCGTGAATATATATCGTAGGCTCGCTCGCCACGATTGGATTGTTCAACCACCATCGGCACGAGGGTGTTCATATAGGTATCGATGGGGTCTCTCATAAAAATCTCCAAAAAATTTCGAATCAGCGCCGGGAATTTCCCGCATATAATGCTGATTGCAACCGATGCCGGTTAAAAGTCGATTAAAGGCATTTAGGTGCAGTCGCACCAAGGTTCAAGTGTTGAGGGGTGTTCAATTAATTCCTAATCATTATGGAACTCAAACAATGAATAAAAAACCAATGAATTGTGTTTTTATTTGCTGAGAATTGAGGCAAGGTTATGAATCTGGAATGAGGGCAAAAATGACAGATGATTTTTTCAATTTAAATCTTAAATCACGTATTCTGGATTGTGAGCCAAAAAACCCAACATTTGTGCAGGATCCATATCAGCTTTACGAGCAATTACACAAAAAATGCCCCAGTTTTTTCTGGAAGCAATATGGCCATTGGTGTTTTGCCGGCTGGGATCAGGTTAATGCCCTGTTGCGGGACAGGCGCTTTGGTCGCCAGATTTTGCATAAAATGAGCCGGGATGAATTGGGGTGGCCTGAACCGCTCGAGCATACCAAAGATTTTGACCTTTCAGAAAAATACTCATTGTTGGCGCTGGAACCTCCGGCCCATACGCGTTTAAGACTATTGGTCAACAGGGCTTTTATTTCACGCCAGATCGAGCAAATGCGCCCTCAGGTTGAAAGGTTGGCCAATTGGTCCATCGACAGGTTTGAAGTCAAAAAGCAGGTGGATTTCATCAAGGAATTTGCGACCCCGATACCGATTTTAATCATCACTCAAATGCTGGACATTCCATCTGAAATGGGCCAGCAACTGCTCGACTGGTCCCATAAAATCGTCGCCATGTATATGTTTGGCCGCACCCATGAAGACGAGGTTATAGCAAATCAGGCGGCGAAAGAGTTTTCTGACTATCTACGTGAGGTAATAACAAAAAGACGCAAAAATCTGGGTGATGATTTGCTCTCCCACATGATAACAACCCAAGTAAAAGGGAAGAACCTGAGCGAAGAGCATCTAAGCGAGGACGAGCTGGTTTCAACAACCATACTTTTGTTAAACGCCGGGCACGAGGCCACCGTCCATCAAAGCGGTAATGCCCTTAGAACCATTCTTGAAAGTTCATTTGATCCCAAGGAGTTGTTTTGTAGCGACGAGCAAACAGCTGCGACAATTGAAGAGGCCATTCGCTTTGATGCGCCTTTGCATATGTTTACCCGCTATGCCCTTGAGGATATTGAGCTTGAAGGTGGGATAGTATTAAAAAAAGGCGAAGAAATCGGCCTGATGCTGGCGGCGGCTAACCGTGACCCGGCGCGGTTTGAAAACGCTGGAAAATTTGATCCGTTCCGCAAAAATAATGCCAATGTAACATTTAGTGCCGGAATTCACTTTTGCATTGGCGCGCCTCTGGCTCGGCTGGAAATGCAAACCGGGCTAAAGGTTTTGTTTGAAAGACTGCCCAATCTAAAGCTGGCCGAAACTCCAAAATATTCAAATTCTTACCACTTTCACGGCCTGGAAAAGCTAATGGTCAGCTGGTAGGCTATTTTGGCTTCAATTTGATGGGATGCCAATATTTTGCAAAGCCTGTGGTATTAAATCCGGCAGGTCCGAAGCAATAAGCCCTTCCCCGCCAAACAGGTTTGCCGCCGCTCCGTGAATATATACCCCGGCACATGCCGCCTGCCATGCATCCATTCTGCGGGCCAGCAATCCGCCAATGATACCTGAGAGCACATCGCCCGATCCGGCAGTAGCCAGATATGGGGGAGCATTAGTGTTGATTGCTGTCGTGCCATCGGGCGCTGCAATTATTGTATCTGCGCCTTTTAGCACAATGACGGCCCCTGAAACCTTAGCTGCTGCAACGGCTCTGCTCAGCTTTTCCTGCTGATCACTTTTGCCAAACAGTCTTTCAAACTCGCCTTCGTGGGGCGTGATTACAATATTGCGCTCAGGCAATTTAGAAATTTCTTTGAACAAAGTTTCAGGTTCATCCGCAAAGGAAGAAATAGCATCAGCATCCAAAACCATTGCTGTCCCTGATTTCAGGGTCGCCAGAACATTTTTGCGGGTTTTTTCGCCAATTCCTGCCGCTGGACCAATAATGATGCAGTTTTTTCGCTGATCTTGCAGCAAATCTGCTAAATCCCCGTCACTTTTTACCTCTGCGAGCATTATTGAGGTAACATGGCAGGCATGGACCATAAGGGCCGTCTTTGATCCAACAAGGGTTACCAGCCCTGCCCCTGCCCGCAATGCGCCATAAGCTGAAAGTCTTGCGGCACCTGTTTGCAGTTCATCACCACTTACAATTATGCAATGGCCGCGATCAAACTTATTGCCATCACTGCTAACAGAAGGAATGGTCCAAATACCGGGAAGGTTTTCAAAATTATTTATATCTATTTGATCAAGAACCTCGTTCTTAATTCCAATATCAACTATTTTAACAGGACCACAAAGATGGCGGCCGGGAAGCAAAATATGTCCGGGTTTTTTGCAAAAAAAAGTAATCGTTAAGTCAGCTTTTATTGATGCTCCACGCACCTGCCCATTCGCACCATCTAAACCGGATGGCACATCAACGCTGATAACCTGGCAAGCTGACTGGTTGATGCTTGCGATAATATCTGACAACTCCCCTTCTATATCCCGGTCAAGTCCTGCCCCAAACAATGCATCGACTATCAGAGCCTCTTTAGACGGGGGGAAAATTGCGCGCCAATCTGTGCTGATGCTAATTTGATCAGGCAGTTGCTTGAAGTTTTTAGCGCAGTCACCTTTTAGATTGTCAGCAACGCCAAACATAAAAATTTTGACGGGCCAACCAAGGTCATTGAGAAGGCGGGCAATAACAAACCCGTCCCCACCATTATTGCCGGGACCGCAGCACACCAGTATTGGAGATTTTTGGTACTGCGCAACTATGGCATCCACCACCCCCTGCCCTGCATTTTCCATCAGCTGCAGGGATGCAGTTCCAGATTTTATGGTCAGATTATCAGCTTTCGCCATTTGTTCGGGAGTAAGCAAACTCAAGCGTGCAACCAGATTTTCAATCATCAATCACTCCTGTTTTCCTCAAGTCAATGCTTTCCACCACCAGTTAAATTTGCGAGCCATGATTTTTTCGGTCACCCATTCAATTGCTGGCATTTGTGCAGCACCTGTTCCCGCATTGCTCATAATGGTCAGCGCAAAATCAGATTTGGGAACGATTATTGCCTGACAAAAAAATGTTCCGGCTGAGCCGTTAATGACTGACAGATTTACTCTGTGCAATGTTCCATTGGCAACGCCAAGGGAAAATCCCTGATAACCAAAGTGAATTTTTTGAAATGTTTTGGGTTTTAGATATCCATCCTGCCCGGTTAGTCCAGCTAAATTTTGGCGGATATATTCGCTAAAATCAGGAGGTGTCATGGCCAGGTCACCGGCCGGAGCAATCAGGTCCGGCAATTTATATTCGTGATCCGGTCCAAGTTTTACGGTTTTATTGTTGGCTATCATGTGACCCCAGGGCTGATCAGCCCCCAAACTGTTGGGCCAGCCATGGTGGATTTTTATGCCCAGTTTTTTAGCCAGTTCCGCAATCATTTGAAGATAGGATTTGCCGGTGGTTTTTTCCAGCATTTGCGAAATAATTGTATAGCCGGCGTTGGAATAAAGATGATCAAATTTACCATTGTTTTTTCGTGGTTTTGCCGGAGGTTGTTTTAGCAAAAACTCCACGAATTGACTGGTTCTGGAGGCGGAATTGTCATCCAACTCAGGCAGTTCTTCTTCGTGGGAGGTAAATGCCAAAATTCCCGCTTCACACAAAAAAAGATCCTCAAGGCTTATATCATAATATTCATTTCTGGATTGGTTTTTTAATTCAGGAAACAGGTCAAAAAACCGGGTCTCCCATTGCAGTTTACCCTCATCAACCAACCTGCCCGCAATCATTGCCAGCAATGATTTGGAGCATGAACCAATATGAAAAAAATCATTTATGGTGGCTGGTTCATCTTCCTGAAAAACCCTGTTGCCCAAAAGGTGCGCCGCTTGAATTTCCCTTGAATTCATCGTTGCAACTGCAACAGCGGGAAGGCCAAAATTTCGAATTGCTTTGCGGGACAGCTTTTTTAAGTAGTCATCATTGATGGATGAGGAAAAAAATTGAATGCTCATTTAGAAAACCCGGCTGGAGAAAACTGTCATCTCTGTTGAGTGCCATATCTTTAGAAAGGCAACAAGGTGCAAAATCATTCCGGTCTGAATTTTGGTATTTTCCTTTTGGTCCGATTGCAAACGGGCAAAACGCTTTCAGAACCGGGTAAATTAAACAAAGTATATATTGCGTCATTTTGTCCACCTGCATGCAACAATATATATAGCAGTTTCGAATAGCTCGTACATTGTTTGATATATACCTGAAATAAGAGCCCGATTAACATTTGTTTGCAAAGATTATTGTAAATTTTGCTTAAAAATTCAGGTTTTGCCTTGGGTAAGAACCCCAAGAATTGTTTCAATCAACTTTACGGGGGGACTACTTATGAGTGAAATGACACGGGAAAAAAGCGGGCGCAACTGGCTAAGTATTGCTCTTTGGGCAGTGCAGATATTTTTGGCGATAGGTTATGCGATTGCCGGTATGATGAAGATTGTCAGCCCGATTTCAGATTTAGCTCTGGAAATGGCCTATGCGGCTGATGTGCCGGAGTGGTTTGTAAGAACAGTTGGCGTTTTGGAGATCGCCGGTGCTGTGGGGATAATTCTGCCTGCGTTGATGAAGGTTATGACATGGCTGGTTCCCTTGACCGCTATATGTTTTTCTCTTGTTCAGGTAACGGCAATTTTTATTCATGCCAATTATGGAGAAACGGCGCAATTTTTGGCCATTAATCTGATTTTGCTGGCCATGTCGCTGTTCGTTTTGTGGGGGCGCTGGAAAAAATTGCCGCATCAATCACGCTAAACAGTTTTAACTCGGTAAAGAAAAAGGGACCTCGCTAAAGGTCCCTTTTTCAAATTTAATATTCAGCAAAATCTATAGAATTTAACTTTTTACTACATCCCTGCCGGCATAGGTCGCGCTGGTGCCAAGCTGCTCTTCAATCCTGATAAGCTGGTTATATTTAGCCAAGCGTTCTGAGCGTGAGAGCGAGCCGGTTTTTATCTGTCCGCAATTTAGCGCCACTGCCAGATCGGCAATGGTTGAATCTTCCGTTTCCCCGGATCGATGGGACATCACCGATGTATAGGCGGCGCGATGGGCCGTATCTACTGCTTCAAGAGTTTCGCTCAACGTGCCAATCTGATTGACTTTTACTAGTATGGAGTTGGCGACTCCCATTTTTATGCCAGATTTCAGGCGCTCGGTATTGGTGACAAACAAATCATCGCCCACCAGCTGGATTTTATCGCCTGATTCAACTGTATGGGCTTTCCAGCCGTCCCAGTCATCCTCGGCCATGCCATCTTCTATGGAAATAATGGGATAGCGGGCCGCCAAGTCAGCCAGATAGGCCACATGCTGATCGGCGGTCAGGCTTTTGCCCTCCCCAACCATCTCATATTTGCCGCCCTTATAATATTCGGAAGCGGCGCAATCCAGAGCCAGCGCCACATCTTCGCCCGGAGTATAACCGGCTTCTTCAATGGACTTCATAATGAAACCAAGTGCCTCATCGGCAGAGCCAAGATTGGGGGCAAAACCGCCCTCGTCCCCAACATTGGTATTGTGCCCCTCATCACTTAGGGCTTTTTTAAGTGTATGGAAAATCTCACTGCCCACCCGCACGGCATCGGCAAGATTTTTTGCCCCGATGGGCATAATCATAAATTCCTGAATATCAATGGAATTGTCCGCATGCTCGCCACCGTTGATGATGTTCATCATCGGAACCGGCATAATATGGGCGTTGGGTCCGCCCAGATAGCGAAACAGGGGCAATTCAGAGCTTTCTGCCGCTGCACGGGCCACCGCCAGAGATACTCCAAGAATTGCATTGGCGCCCAGACGGCTTTTATTTGGTGTACCATCGAGATCACGTAATGCCTGATCAAGGCCGATCTGGTCGAGCGCGTCCATTTCGTGAATTTCTTCAGCGATTTCGATGTTGACGTTTTCTACTGCTTTGGTGACGCCTTTGCCTTTATATTTATCCCCGCCATCACGAAGCTCCACAGCTTCATGGGCACCTGTAGAAGCACCGGAGGGCACAGCTGCCCGGCCAAAGCTGCCGTCATCGAGCACCACATCCACTTCGATTGTGGGATTGCCCCGACTGTCATAGATCTGGCGGGCGGCAACGTCGATTATTGCAGACATGGGAAAAACCTTATTTTTGTGACTTGGTGTTGATGCTAATAATTGCATGGGTTTGGATATTGACCCTAGATACGCCCAACGGATAAAAAATGAAAGCGGTGAAGCGTTCATTGATGCATTATTCTGTCGAGAAAATCCTATGGAGGCAAACCAGGTTTAGGGTTCTGAGCCTAGCTGGCCCCGCCTCCATATTTTTAAAACATCAAAACGACCTGAGCCAAAGACCGCTAAACCGAAGTTGTGCGCAGATAAGGGCGAATAGTTTCGAAACCATTGGAGTAGTTTTTCCTGGCATCCTCATCACTGACGGTTGGAGGAATAATTACTCTGTCTCCCGGTCTCCAATCAGCTGGCGTTGCAACAGTATGGGCGTCAGCAAGTTGCAAAGCGTCGATAACCCGCAATATTTCATCAAAATTGCGCCCGACATTCATCGGGTAAGTTAAAGTCAGGCGGATTTTCTTGTTCGGATCAATAATAAACACCGACCGCACGGCCTGGGTCGCGCTTTCATCCCCATGGATCATGTCATAGAGTTTTGCTACTTTAAGGTCTTTGTCGGCGATAATAGGAAATTTCAATTCAGTATTCTGGGTGTCATTTACGTCTTTAATCCAACTCAAATGCTCTTCAACTGTATCGGTTGAAAGACCTATTGGTTTAACATTCCGAGCTGCAAACTCCTCTGACAACTGGGAGGTTCTGCCCATTTCCGTAGTGCAAACAGGGGTAAAATCAGCCGGGTGCGAAAAGAAAAACACCCATGAATCACCGATCCAATCGTGAAAACTAATAGGACCCGTTGTTGTTTCAACGCTAAAATCAGGGGCAGTGGAGCCAATATGTATGCTCATGTGTCAGGTTTCCATTTTGTTGACGAGAAAAATTTCACGCATATAGTTTTCAAAGCTGCAAATATTTTATGGGGAAGATGTAGGGTTCACGATTGCGAATTCAATATTAAAAATGGCCTTTTTGATGGCTTTGCAGCAAATCTGCACTAACAATTCTGTGAGTATATCCGCAGATTGATATTAGCAGTTTTACTGGGAGGCCTGCACAAGTTCAACATTGTTTTTGGCGCAAATGGAGCGGATTTTTTCGCTTTTGCAAACATCAGTTACAAAACTATCGACTTGAGACAGGTGGCCAATCCTGACCGGGGCCGTACGTTCGGTTTTGGTGCTGTCGGCAACAAGAATCACATGGCGGGCGTTTTCAATTATTGCTTGAGCCACTTTTACTTCGCGAAAATCATAGTCAAATAGTGCGCCACTCTGATCAATGGCTGATACCCCGATAATTGCATAATCAACGGAAAACTGGCGGATAAAATCAACGGCTGCCTCCCCGACAATGCCGCCGTCAGAAGCTCTAACAACACCGCCGGTGATTATGATTTCAAACTGTTTATACACCCGCATGCGGTTGGCGACATTGATATTGTTGGTAATCACCAATAACCCGTCACGCTTTAGTAGGGCGTGGCTAACGGCCTCTGTTGTGGTTCCAATATTGATAAAAAGAGAAGCATTATCTGGAATGATTTCCGCTGCGGCACGCCCGATAGCCTGTTTTTCAGTCTCAGAAATCAGCCGGCGCTGCTCATATTCCAAATTCTCTGTGCCGGAGGGAAACATGGCTCCCCCGTGAACTCTGGAGAGGATGCGGGCGCGGCAAAGCTCATTGAGGTCTTTGCGGATGGTTTGTGGGGTGACATCAAAACGGGCCGCCAGTTCATCCACCCCTACCCGACCCACAAGTCTGGCGGTTTCAACAATTTCCTGGTGGCGAGGGTGAATGTACATGCCTAAATCTCTGCTTAATTGTTTAAATTTTAAATCAGACAATACTAATGAAACGGCCAGAGCAAAAGATATTTATGATCACGGGGTAAAAAATGCGGGTTGTTTCACTGGGCAAGCAACTTTGAACAAAGATTATTCGTTTGGTTTTTGATGATTGTCCAACAATTTTTCAGCAATCTTTTGGCGGGTTTTAATCAGGTTTTTTTCGCTTTTGGTCCGGCCGAACTTTATGCGGTTTTCATTTGCCTGTTGTTGTTTTTTTGCTTTGGTGCGGCCTTTTTTGACGTGATTGAGATTGATGATATTACTCAAAGTTTCTTTCCTCAGGTTTTTTCCTAAACCAGACGTCCCTGCTTCAGTGAGGCTTTAATAAATGAAGCGAACAATGGGTGAGGTTCAAACGGTCGCGATTTCAACTCGGGATGAAACTGCACGCCGATAAACCATGGATGATCGGTTCGCTCAACAATCTCGGGTAGTTTTCCATCCGGCGAAGTGCCGGAAAACAACAGGCCATTGGCCTCCAGAACTTTGCGATAAGCCATGTTTACTTCGTAGCGGTGGCGATGTCGTTCAGAAATTTTTGTGGTGCCATAAATATCTGCAACCCGTGATCCGCGTACCAGTTGAGCGGGATAGGCACCAAGGCGCATAGTGCCGCCAAGATCAGTATTTTTATCACGTTCCTGTTTGACGTTGCCTTTTATCCAGTCGGTCATCAGGCCAACTACCGGCTCTTTGGTTTGGCCAAATTCGGTTGATCCGGCTTTTTTTATGCCGGCGGTATTGCGGGCCGCTTCGATACAGGCCATCTGCATGCCAAAGCAAATTCCAAAATATGGCACGCCGCGCAAACGGGCAAATTTTGCGGCGGCAATCTTGCCTTTGGAGCCACGTTCACCAAAACCTCCCGGCACCAAAATACCATGCACGCCTTCAAGAAACGGCGCCGGATCGTCCTTTTCAAATATTTCGGAATCAATCCATTGAATGTTTACCCGAACGCGATTGGCGATACCGCCATGGATTAGAGCCTCAGACAAAGATTTATAGGCATCTTTTAATCCGGTATATTTACCCACGATGGCGATATTAACCTTGCCCTCAGCGTTATGAATTCCGTCGGAAACCGCCTCCCATTGGGAGAGGTCCGGGTCGGGCGCGTCCTTGATGTCAAAAGCTTTTAGAAGCTCCAGATCAAGACCTTCTTTGTGGTAAGCGATTGGCACGTCGTAAATCGAGGATACATCAAGGCCCTGAATAACGGCGCTTTCACGAACATTGCAAAAGCGGGAAAGTTTTTGCTTTTCAGCCTTTGGAATTGGGCGATCACAGCGCACCAGCAAAATATCGGGCTGGATGCCAATGGAGCGCAATTCCTTCACCGAGTGCTGGGTTGGTTTGGTTTTAAGCTCTCCGGCGCTTGGGATATAGGGCATCAGGGTCAGGTGAATATAAACCACATCGCCACGGGGCAGATCATTGCCAAGCTGGCGAATGGCTTCAAAAAACGGCAGGGCTTCAATATCGCCAACCGTGCCCCCGATTTCGCACAATACAAAATCAAAATCATCATTATTGGCCAGAACAAAGTTTTTAATCTCGTCGGTAACGTGGGGAATTACCTGCACCGTGGCCCCAAGATAATCACCTCGGCGCTCTTTGGTGATAATATCGGAATAGATGCGCCCGGTGGTGATATTGTCCTGCTGGTTGGCGGAGCGGCCGGTAAAGCGCTCATAATGGCCCAGATCAAGATCGGTCTCGGCCCCGTCATCGGTGACAAAAACCTCCCCATGCTGGGTTGGCGACATGGTGCCGGGATCTACATTGAGATATGGGTCCAGTTTTCTAAGGCGAACCTTATATCCGCGCGCCTGCAAAACAGCGCCAAGGGCGGCAGAAGCCAGACCTTTGCCAAGTGAGGAGACCACGCCCCCGGTTATAAAAATATAACGAGCCATGGGCCATGACCTTAATGAACAAACAAATGATTCGGGTAGTAAATTTTATTGTTACAGAAAAATATTTTTGCTTCAGGCAAAAAAGAAGGGGACGTATGCCCCCCCCTGTCTAAATTTTTTTAACTTCGCCATCTAATTGTTATTGGCCGGAGAGGTCGCATCATCCGGAGCTGTGCTATCAATCTGGGGGATGGCGAGCGAATTGTCCTCAGCGGCGGGCTGCATAGAGTTCAAAGCATCTAAAACAGTGTTTTCGTCGCCAGGCAAGGTAGTTTCGGCATTGTCCAGAATTGAATTTGCATCACCATCAACCGAGGCAACGATCGACAAGGCAATCGCTGTGGCCATAAACAAGGCTGCCAGAATTGCCGTGGTGCGCGTTAATACATTGGCCGACCCGCGGGCGCTGACAAGGCCGCTTCCGCCGCCGCCGCCGCCCATGCCAAGGCCGCCGCCTTCTGATCGTTGAATCAGAATTACGGTGATTAAAGATAAAACAATCAGCAAATATGCAACAATCAGTACGTTGGCCATGACAAATGAATTCTCTTGATCGAAATGGAAAAGATGCGCGGTTCTACAACCTGTTGGAAATAAATACCAGCGTCATTTTGTTAAATTTTGACTTTGGCTTAATTAGCAAAAAATGATGCAATAAACGATATAGTTGTTTTTTAAAAATTTAACAGGTCCTGGCCCTAGGGTCAGGGCCTATTAAATTCATATATTCTGCGCCAGCCTATTTTGTTCGTGAATAGGCGCAAAAGGGAAGTAAATCTAGTGATTTTTGAGTTTTTGCAACGCATTCCCGAACAAAATAGGCGGTGCCCTTTCGGGTTTGAAATATAGTATACATCTAATGCAAATTGCAGTTCAATAAGGTGATAGACATGATTTCACTACCATTCACCTTATCTGAACACTCTATTTCAAACAGAATCATACGAATCTAATAGGTCCTGATCCTAGT
>JAKISW010000066.1 GCA_021648375.1 Devosiaceae bacterium | reverse complement strand
TGGTCTGCGCATGTAATAATTAAGTTTTTTAAAACGGAAAGTATGAATGAGCATAAACAGGCAAGATTACTGATTCATACCGTTAAAGAATTTACCAGAAAGTCAATAACAAAAAATGGCAACCGCGCTACATGGATTTTCCTATGCGTAGCTACACCAAGCGCAGCGGTATCAATGCGATTGAAAACTGGAAGGTGGTCAAGAAGCACTTTGCATAATTGAGCAAGGTATAAAAAATCGGCCAGCGAATTTCCGCTGGCTGGAATTTGGTTGGGAAATTAAAACTTTTTACGCGCTTTCGCGCTAGAGCCCTATTTCAAGCTTGCATCAAATCTTTGGACGCGCTGCTGTGCGTCAATTAGATTTACCCGTAAGCAGTTTCAGCCAAACTAAAGTGCACGTTTGGGCAACAGCTAAACGGTCCCCCACAAATCCATTTGACCCATCCAAATATTTGATCTCGGTCCAATCCGTTCCTCATAAACTCGTCACGGATTTTTAAGAGGACGCTCGCCGCTAGCAAGGGTTCATGCGCAGTTTCAGAATAAGAAAAGGGAGCTTCGCTTTTTAAAAAAACCAAACTAGCGAGGATAAAATGAACGACCTAAACAACGATAAAATTAGCATTATCTGGCACATAGATGATGTATTGCAACAACGACCAAGCTTAACCAAAGAGCAAGCGCGGGAGGTTCTGATTGCGGTTAAAAATAATCATAATTGAGAACGCCGGTGCAATAATCCACCACTGAAGCGGCCAGATTGTCTGGTTGTCGCCGGAGTAAAACTCCGCCAGTGATAAGCTCTCTGTTTTTCGGAGGGCTGGGATGAAGCAAGTGGAACTTTACGGTCGCGTACGACATACGGTCCTTATTAAAGGAATAAGCCGCCGACAAACTGCTCGTGATTTTGGCATTGACCGGCGTACGGTTGACAAGATGCTGATGTTTTCAGTTCCACCTGGATACCGCCGCAAGAAGCAACCGGTGCGTCCCAAGCTTGATGCATTTACCGGGATCATTGATCAGATCCTTGAGACGGATAAACAGATTCACAAGAAGCAACGCCATACATCCAGGCGGATATTTGAGCGGCTGCGCGATGAACATGGCTTTGAAGGTGGTATCACAATTGTAAGTGACTACATCTGTGCTGCCCGTCAGCGTCAGCGCGAGATGTTTGTTCCCTTGTTCCATCCACCAGGACATGCCCAGGCAGATTTTGGTGAGGCGTTTGCCATCATTAACGGTGTTGAACGCAAAATCCACTTCCTGGTAATCGACCTGCCGCATTCCGATGCGTGTTTTGTGAAGGCCTATCCGGGCGAGACAACTGAAGCGTTCTGTGATGGCCATGTAGCTGCATTTGAGTTTTTCGGCGGTGTGCCAATCTCGATATTGTATGACAACACGAAGATCGCAGTTGCCCGTATTTTGGGTGATGGCAAACGCAAGCGAACGCGTGTGTTCTCGGAATTGGTATCTCATTATCTGTTCAAGGATCGATTTGGTCGCCCTGGCAAAGGCAATGATAAGGGTAAGGTCGAAGGGATGGTGGGATATACCCGCCGCAACTTCATGGTACCCAAACCCCGGTTCGCCAGCTTCGATGATCTCAATGAGCATCTGGCAGCACAATGCCGCAAGCGGATGGGCGACAAACTACGTGGTCACAACAATACGATTGGCGAACGGTTCGTAGCTGATGTTGCACAGCTTCAACCCCTGCCAGCCATTGCTTATGACGCCTGTGACAAGCAATCGGTTCGAGTAAGTTCACTGTCATTGGTACGCTATCGCAGCAATGATTATTCTGTTCCCACATCCTATGGTCATCAACAGGTGTTGGTGCGTGGTTATGTGCATGAGGTGGTGATTGCCTGTGGTGCACAAATCATCGCTCGCCATCCCCGCTCCTGGGAACGAGAAGATTACATCTTCGATCCGCTGCATTATCTGGCACTGATCGAACAAAAGACCAATGCACTCGATCAGGCAGCCCCGTTAGCCAATTGGCAACTACCAGATATCTTTGCCACCCTGCGGCGATTGCTTGAAGCTCGCATGGGTAAAAAGGGCAAACGTGAGTTCGTTCAGGTACTGCGGTTGCTGGAGACATTCGCGATGGCCGATGTTGAGGCAGGTATTGTCAGCGCCCTGGAACGCGGCACCATTGGCTTTGATGCGGTGAAGCATCTGGTTCTGTGCCGGATAGAACGGCGTCCCCCACGACTCGACATGACCGTTTATCCCTACCTGCCCAAGGCCCATGTCGCACTCACATCGCCAACAGACTACATGGCGCTTCTGTCGGGAGATGGGGCATGAATGACACACCGCAGCTTTTGCTATCTCATCATTTGAAGACACTGCGGTTGCCAACGTTCCTGCGTGAATATGACAAGGTCGCCAAACAATGTGCGGCCGAAGGGGTTGATCATTCACGCTATCTCCTGCGACTTGCCGAACTGGAACTGATTGACCGAGAACGCCGCATGGTTGAGCGCCGGATCAAACAGGCCCGCTTTCCTGCAATCAAAAGTCTCGATAGTTACGAGTTCAAGGCACTGCCATCCCTGAATAAAATGCTGGTGATGGAACTGGCCCGCTGCGATTACATCAACCGTAATGAGAATATCATCGCCGTCGGGAACAGCGGTACAGGCAAATCGCACATTGCTTTGGGGCTTGGACTGGCAGCCTGCCAGAAAGGTCTGGCTGTTGGCTTTATCACCGCATCAGCCCTCGTGCATGAGCTGATGGAAGCCGCAGATGACAAGCAGCTAATCCGCTTTCAAAAGAAGTTGGCCAAATACAAGCTGCTGATTATTGATGAACTGGGATATGTCCCTCTATCCCCAACCGGTGCCGAGCTTCTCTTTGAAGTATTCTCCCAGCGCTATGAGCGCGGCTCAACCATTGTCACATCAAATTTGCCATTCGATGAATGGACGCAAACGTTCGGCTCAGAACGTCTCACAGGCGCACTTCTCGACCGGCTGACCCATCATGTACATATTCTCGAGATGAATGGTGAAAGCTATCGATTGAAACACAGCCGCAAGCATAAACATATCAATCCAGAATAATCCAACAATTACCCACCCCCTAACCTTCGGACATTTCTCGCCCTGCTGCGTCAGCCCCTTGGTAGGCACTGCGCAGCGCGGGGCCATGGACAACCCTTCGTAACCCTCAAGTGACGTATTTTTACTCCGGTGAACGGTGGAATTTTACTCCGGCGTTGACAAACCAATAAATCTAGTGACTTCACCTGGGTTGATGATCGTTTTTTTTCAAAAAGCGCACCTTGTAAAAAACAAGCACCCTCCTTTTTGCCGACTGCATGTTTAGAGAGTGCTGCAAAGAATGTGCCTAATAAATCGGTTTTTGTTAAAAACGACTTTGCGTTGACACGTCTTCCATTTGAAATACTGATTTTCCGGTTGAGAATATCGTTATCTAATTCACCGTGAATTGTTAGTCCGTCATCAACAGGCTTCGCTGGGATTGAAGGGATAGGCACGTTACGATTAGATTGAGAATCGTTACTCGTTATATTTTGGTTTTTCATATGAAAAATCCTTATTTAATTGCGCGGCACAAAATGCCTCAACGCTTTCCTAAGGATTCATATATTTCCATATTTATGCAGGATATTTATAAAGTGGCTCATAAATATCCTAAGAATACCCTCAAAATATACAGAATATTTTTATATATATCAGTGCCTTAACTTCCTTGAAGTAAAAATTTCTCTTCTAACTACAGCTATAGAACAACGGTACTTTTCAGCGGTTTTCTTCAATGCGTATTCGCTTCGACTGAGCGGCTCCGGTTTAGTACGAGCTCTCCCTTTGTCATAAAATTCTCCGTAAGTAGAATAAACCATGCAACGAAAATTGGCTTTTTGTTTCGCATTAAAAATCTGGCCTCGTTTATGCATTACGTTTCCACATATTACATCGACAAGATAATCAACAATCACTTGTGGGGGGGCAATTTTTGCTTCATTTGCTTTTTGAATACGCTTAGGAGAAATTTTTGCTAAACGCGGTTGCACCTTATCTGAAGGTTCATCATCGCGCCATTCCTGCAACTCATTTTCATACGCTACCAATTCTTTCTCAATCTCACGCCATGGGTTGTCTTCAATAAATTTATTTAGATTTCTTTTCATTTTCACACCCCCCAAATTAGTTTTGTTGCAAACTATTTCCTCAACTTAATGCCAGGATATTCAATTTTCTGCACGGCATCATTCAATACTTTGATTGGATATCCCGAGCCATACCGGTCAGACATATCCCCGCTGGCATGCCCTTGAAGGGCGTTCATGACGTAGTGATCTACCTGCGCAGCTCTTAAAGCGTCTTCAAATGTGTGGCGATATGAGTGGAAGGACAGTTTTTTCTTTTTGATACCAATCTCACGCAAAAACCTTGAGTACTTTTTGCTGAAGTTTGAGGAATAATATCCGTCCAACGCCATAGTAGAATCTGGAAATAATCGTGAATTTTGGTTTTCAAGCTGGCGTTGATTTACGAATTCTAAAAACCCTACATCAACCAAAGCCTGATTTATTGGAATTTTACGATGAGCGGCATTACTTTTTAGCTTTTTATCCGCTTTTTCATTATTTATATCAAAGTACCAAATTTTTTCCTCTTGCTTTATTTCTTCACCATTTAACTGAAAA
>JAKISW010000035.1 GCA_021648375.1 Devosiaceae bacterium | reverse complement strand
GAACAAATGAGCGCCTATATTTTTTCTAACGCGCGAAATATTTTGCACAAAGCACACACAATATACCCATTGCGCTAACCACCATCATGGCAAACGTAACAGTTTCGCCCAGCAACACTGCCGCCAGGGTAATCCCCCCTAAAAACCATTGGGTTCACAAGTAGAATTTTCTTGGCATAATAACTGAGGAGATTTTTAATGAAGAACAAACGATATAGCGAAGCACGGATCATGGGTATTTTGAAGCAGGCCGAGGGTGGTGTTCCGGTATCTGAACTGTGCCGCGAGCACGGGATGAGCAATGCCAGCTTTTATAAATGGCGGGCGAAGTTTGGCGGCATGGATGCGTCGATGATCTCGGATATGAAGTCGTTGGCTGATGAAAACCGTCGCCTAAAGCGAATGTATGCTGAGATGAGCATGCAGAACGATTTGCTAAAGGAAGTGCTGGGAAAAAAGTAGCGAGGCCATCCCTACGCAAGGAGATGGCCGTGACAGCGGTTGTAAATCGTGATGTCAGCATTGCATTAGCGTGCCGAACATTTTCCATCAGCCAAAGCTGTTATCGATATGAGCGCAAGTTGGGTGATGAGAATGCCACGATTGCACAGTGGTTGATGAAACTGACCAGCAATCGCCGTACCTGGGGCTTTGGCCTGTGCTTTTTATATTTACGTAACGTGAAGGGCTTTGGCTGGAACCATAAGCGGATCTATAGGATTTACTGTGAACTGGAGCTCAATCTGCGGATCAAGCCAAAGAAGCGCCTGAAACGGGAGAAGCCGGATGCATTGGTGGTACCGAACAGCCCCAATCATACCTGGTCGATGGATTTTATGGCCGATCAGTTGGAGAACGGGCGTTCGATCCGCACCCTGAACGTGTTGGATGATTTTAACCGTGAGGGATTAGGCATCGAGGTGGATTTCTCGTTGCCCGCCGAACGAGTGGTTCGCAGCCTGAACCGGATCATTGAATGGCGTGGCAGGCCGCAGATTATTCGAGTCGACAACGGCCCAGAATATATCAGCGGCAAACTCATGACATGGGCTAAAAGGATGGGCATTTATATCCAATATATCCAGCCAGGAAAACCACAACAAAACGCCTATATCGAGCGTTACAATCGCACAGTCCGGCACGAATGGCTGGACCAAAATATTTTTGAAACAATACAGGAGGCCCAAGAACAAGCAACAAATTGGCTCTGGACTTACAACAATGATCGGCCCAACATGGCCATAGGCGGGATCACACCTGCCATGAAACTGAAATTAGCCGCTTAAATTCTACAAGCGGACCCCGTTAAAAATGGGGGGATTACCGATGCAATGTCATCTGATAGTTTGAAATTGCCTGCTTTGTCAGCATAACTGGCATTTTGTAATGAAATAGATCCTTAGCTGACTTGCGGGTTTGGGTGTCTGAAAACCAGATCGGCAGGGTCTGTGCGGGGTGCTGCCCCATCTAACTCAGCGCCCAATCGCTCTGCCAACCTGATAGAGCGATTATTTTCAGGGGCAATATAGCTAACGAGAGTTTTAAGGCGACGTGTTTCAAAGGCCCAGTTTCGAAGTGCTATTGCAGCTTCATATGCATAGCCTTTCCCCTCAGAGTTGGCGTAAACAAACCATCCCAGTTCGTGTTCTGGAAAAAGTGGCCCATGGTTGATGCCAACCTGGCCCAGGCAGGTGCCGGATTTTTTGTCCTCAATCATCAACGCACCGTGCCCCATCAGGTGCCACTGAGCAATATCGTGACAAAACCATCCCCAGGCAGCTTCCTTTGAAAATGGTCCTCCCATATGAATTGAACGTTTGGAAACCGCCAGTTCAGCATATGCAGGCCAGTCGTCAATTGTGGGCGGACGCAGGGAAAGCCGCTCGGTTTCAATGGATGGGATCACTGTCATTTTATTCCATTTTGTAAAGCATGAATTCATCAGGGAATGAAAGATTTTATATACAGGGTCAGGACCTAATCAACCATTATCGAGGAGGCCTGATTGTTAAATTGTGGGCCAAGGTTTGGGTTGTTGCGATTAAATGTGGCGCAATTTCCCCTATAGTTTGCATCCTGGCAAAGGGTAACTGTGGCATTTGGAAAAACCTGCATCGAGGAAATCTTATCGTTCCAGCGTGGGCCAAGTCTTTCAAATGAACGTCCTGAATTTATACAGGTGCTTTGGCCGCCAAAATTTGCCCCGTCATAGAAACAGGCCTGATCTTTACGCTCATTTGCTCCGGTTTGAGGGAAATTGAACTGTGGGCGTGCTGGATTTTGGTTTTTTTGCGGCTCGCCCTGCCATGGCTGAAACGGCCATGGAACGGCAGGGCCGGGCCACGGGTCATTTTGAGCATTGTTTTGAATGCTATTCTGGATGCTGTTTCGGACATTGTTTTGAAGGGTATTTTGCGGGGCGTTTTGGGAATTGTTAAATTGCCCGTCCGGCCAGTTTTGGCCAGCTTGCGGCAGAGTAACAGGGGGGGAGGGTTGGAGAGAAGGGGTTGGTGGTTTACCAAAGCGCAAAAATCTTTGGGCAACCCATCCGGTTGCTCCCTCACCGGCAATATAGCACCAGTCATTGGCGCATTGGTTGACCGAAACGCCCTCGCCGGCAGACAAAGTATCGACCACGGAATATTCTGTTCCTGGACCGGTGCGCACGTTTAAGGCCAGAGTGGCAATTGCCGATGAATTGTCATCTATATGGAGCACGGCCAGAGCCGGGGATGATATAATGGCTGGGGCAATGATAAATAGAGCCGCGCCCAAACCGATCAGGGATTTTGTGATTTTTTTGATATTCATTTTTTTTGTCTCCATCAAAGAGCAATTGGAAACGCTTGACCACGTGAATTATTATTTTGGCCAATATTGCAGGTTGTATCTGAACCGAAGCTGAATGGGATTGAAAAATGACTTATAATAGAGACGTGTTGGCAAGTGTTTCTTTGGTCGCTAAACAGGGTAATTATAAATTGCCGGAAATAACTGGTGAATAAAGAGTTCGAGTGAAAATTGGCCAAATTGCAAATGGGTTTTTGAGGAGAGTTTTACATGTTGATCTGGTTATTGGCGGGTATGGGAGTTTTTTTACTCAATGTTTATCTTCCTGCGGCGCTGTTTTTTCCGGCAATGGGACTAAAAATTCATGCCGGGTCACGCGATGAATTGCCTGAACCGAGTAAAATGGTTAGGCGCGCGCGCCGAACGCTGGCAAATTTTCAGGAAAATTTCACCATATTTCTTGCGCTTGGTATTCTGGCGATGGTTGTTGAAAATGCTGATATGTCGCTGGCGGTGTTGGGTGCGCAGATATTTGTTTTTGCCAGGGTCGCGTTTATAATCTGCTATATGATTTCTATTCCCTTCACCCGTTCGATTGCCTTTACGGTCGGGTTTATCGGGATGGGAATGATGGCATACGCATTGATATAGGGTCCGGATCCTAATTGGAGGAGAAATAAAATGGCAGTAAGACCTCAAGAAGTTGAACTGGGAATCAAAGCGCCGGATTTTTCTTTGCCCTCAACAGATGGCAAAACCGTTTCTCTAAGTGATGTAATGGGAGAAAACGGGCTGGTGGTAGTGTTTATTTGCAACCATTGTCCCTATGTGAAGGCCATCACCGATCGTATGATTATAGATGCAAAGACCTTGAGCGATCTCGGAATTGGCTTTGTGGCAATTTGTTCAAATGATGCTGTTTCTCACCCGGGGGATTCGTTTGAGAATATGGTGATTTTTGCGCAGGAACGTGAATTTACTTTTCCATACCTGCATGACGAAACTCAGCAGGTGGCCAAAGCCTATAAAGCGGTTTGCACCCCGGATTTTTTTGGTATCAGCGGCAATGGGTTGATCGAATATCGCGGGCGCATGGACAATGGACGCATGAACCAGCCCTCGCCTGAGGCGCGGCGGGATCTGGTTTTGGCCATGGAGGAAATTGCAAAGAGCGGCAAAGGGCCATCCGAGCAGATCGCCAGCGCCGGTTGCTCTATAAAGTGGGCAGACTAGGTTTAGCGCTCAATTCTACATTTTTTGCCATCGTCGCCCAGCGCCACATAGATAAAGGTTCCCTCGGTAACTTTTACCCGATCGTTAAAGCGGTTGCGGCGCACCCATGCTTCAATTCCGATAGAAATTGAGGTGTTTCCAATGTGCTTGATATAGCAATAAACACATAAAACATCACCAATTTTTACTGGTGCAATAAAGGTCATTGCTTCGACTGCAACCGTTGCCACGCGACCCTTTACTTTTTCAACGGCGGCGATGGAGCCGGCAATATCCAACTGGCTCATTACCCAGCCGCCAAAAATATCTCCGGCCGGATTGGTGTCGGCGGGCATGGCTAATGTTCGAATTGTCAGTGAGCCATGCGGTTCGTTTTTTGCATCTGTTGGCATTGGTAAAATCCTTAGGTTCATGACCTTAATCAGTCGAATTTTCCTCAAATGAGAATTTGGGGCTGTTGGCATCGGAGGCAGGCCAGCGCCCGGTTTGTTCTTCCCAATGTTTTCGACACAGGGAAACGTAAACATCCTTGCCAATGGCCACTTGATCGCCTGTGGTCAACACATTGCCTTTTTCATCCATTCGAACCACCATGGTTGCCTTGGCACCACATTCACAAATAGTGCGCACTTCGCGCAGGATATCAGCAATGGCCAGCAGGGCTTTTGACCCTTCAAACAGATTGCCCAAAAAATCGGTTCTAAGCCCATAGGTCATAACGGGGAGTTTCAAACGATCAGCAACTCTTGCCAACTGCCAGACCTGATCGGTGGTTAAGAACTGCGCCTCGTCAACAAATATGCAGTGCAAAGGCCCCTGTTTTAGGCGTTTATTAATCTGGGAATAAAGATCCAGCTTATTGTCATAAAGTTGCGCCGGGGCAGTTACTCCAATTCGCGATGTGATGGATTTTTTATCCATTTGGGCATAAAGGGACGAAGTATAGAGCAGGGTTTGCATGCCGCGCTCATGATAATTGTGAGAGGCCTGCAATAACAGGGTCGATTTACCGGCATTCATTGCCGCGTATGAAAAATATAGCTTCGCCATTTAATTTTTGATCCGGTTGCGGATTTGTCTGGACAGGCCTGTGTGTCAGTATCGTATTTTTACAGGGGAAAGCGGGATTTGAAAGGGGCAAAAAAATTGTTGCACAGGAACATTTGTCCGGGATATTTGCTTTTTGGGGCGCATTTATCTGGTGTGTTAAGCATTTGCATATATAATTTATGGTTCTTGCGAAAAGTTTTTTGACCACATTCCCGACAAATTTTTCCCATAGCGCTCAGATGCGGGCGGCGCAAAAAATCGAGAAAGACTTTTGAGATGGTTTCTATAAAATCAATCACGGGCATCCTTGTGGGTGTTTTACTGACAATTTCAACTATCGGGGCGTCGGCACAAAGTAATGCGCTTTTGCAGTTTTCCCCGGCAGGCATGTGGCAGGCCGATGATGGCGATTCGCGCTATGATGTGACCTTGTGCGGCGATGGAACTCAAATTTGCGCAAAGCTGATTTGGATAAACCCGGCCAAAGTCAATGATCGCAATGTTCAATATCTGAATGAATATGTTATTTATCAGGGTAACAGAGCGCGTCCGGCGGAATGGCGCGGAGAGATAAATATTTACGGAACAAAAGTTGGCGGCAGCGTAAAAATCCTGGGAACAAATTCACTTAAGGTAACCGGATGTTTTCTGGCCTTCTTTTGTGAAAGCTATACTTTGCAACGCATGGCAGAGACTGCCACCAGTTAGGGGCAGTACCTTAGTTCACAAAGGCTCTGGTTCTTTTGTTGTTGTGCCAGTGGGGGACAGCCTCTACGGCTACAATCGCAACAAACAGGATAGCAATGCCCACATAGCCGGTTGCAGAAAGGCGCTCACCCAATATCAGAGCGCCGCCGGCCGCCGCGAACAGACCTTCTGATGACAAAATAATTGCGGCGTTGGCTGGTGGAACATGTTGCTGGCCCATGGCCTGAAGTGAAAAACTAATGGCAGTGGAAAATACAGCCGCATAAACAATTTCTACCCATCCGATCTGCAATGCTGCCAAAGAAACGGTTTCAAAGCTAAAAGCGCCAATAGTGCCAAGCAATCCGGTGACCAAAAAACACGCTGTAGATATGGTCAATGGCAATTTTGTTTGAACAACCAGATGCCCCAGCAAATATAATTGCATGGCCCAAAAAACAGCGCTGGAGATTACCAGATATTCACCAGTGCCAAACGGATCGACACTGGCGCCGCTTAAAAGAAACATTCCAAAAATTGCAAAAGGAGCGCATATCCAAACTATTAAATGTGGCTTAGTGCGGAACAGGGTCAGCTGTATTACGGGTACAAAAAAAACATAAAGGCCGCTTAAAAATCCGGCGTTGGTTGCGGTGGTAGTCAGCAATCCCCATTGCTGTAACCAGGACCCGAGGAAAAAATTTATAAAAAGAATAATAAGAAGAATTTTTTGCTGTTTCGTCAGCACGATATTGCGCTTTTTATATTCACGAATTGCAAAGGGCAGAACCAATAGCCCGCCTATTAAAAAACGAGACCCCACATAAGTTAGCGGTCCCATGAAATCCATGGCGGATTTTTGAGCAATAAATGCCGTGCCCCAAAAGAGCGCAGCCAGAATCATCAGGATCGTGGCGCTGGAACGTTTCATTTATAGTCTCGTGAAATTTAGGGTCTTGTGAAATTTAAGGTCTTGTGAAATTTAAGGTCTTGGGCAATTGCAGCATTAAGGATATTATTGATCCGGGCAATATAATTTTGACATCTATCATGAAAAAACCACGGCAATTAACTGCCGTGGCTTCAGGAGGAAAGTTATGAAAAGGGATGTCCGGCACGGACAAAGATTATTGGTGTAAAGGGGGGACACACACCCTAAACCCGTGCCGGAGGGGTCATTGATCCTTGGCGGCATAGCCCGGGATCATAGACCTTAACTTGTTAGGTCCGTCTCCTGACCTTAGTTATTATTGGGCCTCATTCCCATTCTCTGGTCGCGTTGAGCATGGGGACCACGGGGCCTTAATTTTTGCTTTTGTTCATCGCTGAGATCGTCATAAAATATTTCGAGCTGGGGCATGATTGATGAAACGGCTTCCAGGCGGGCACCCAGCAGCGCCTGACGGTTGTTCATCCTATCGATCAGGTCGATATCAGTGCCAACCTCATCACGGGCGGTTTTAAGATCGCCGCATTGCTGCAAAAAATCCGATTGGGCAGAAAGTGCAGCGGATTTAAAAGCGTCAAAAGCCGGTGTTTGTCCCTCGCTAAGGTCTAATCGCTGGGAAATGCGATCCAATCCATTCTCGATTCGAGAAGAGCCTCGCTCAGAACAGACAAAATTGGTTGCCAGGTTACTATTTGCTATTTGAGCATTGCTTGCTCCCTGATTTTTTGGACCATGGGCGGCGGCACCTGAGGTGAACGCGGTGAAAGAAACTGCGCTGACAATTGCTGTCGCTAATATGGTGGTTACTAGCTTCTTCATTTTTTAAAATCCTCTTGTTAGGGGGCAAAGATTAGGCGCATCTCAATTGGTGTTTGATCGCACCCAACATAGATGAGTGCCTGTTACGGCAATATTTCCGCCAGATGAAAGTTTGGAAAGGCTGGTAACATTTCGTTTGAGCATCTGAAAAACAACAAAAAAACCGGCGTGAAGCCGGTTTGATTATTTAATGTTGATTTTTATATTCTATTGCTGACTGCCTAGACGAAATAATTTTTGTGTTTTCTTCTGGCCGCCATCATTTGAGCCTGAAGCCTGGGACCGGTTTTTTTGGCCGTCTGACGCCAGATTTCAACCACCAGAACAAACATCAGAATAGCCACCGAGCTGATCATGGTTACTGCGCCGATACTTCCATTAGGCAAAATATTTGCTGCAATGGCAGGCGGGGTGGCAATGGCGGCGCCGGTAATGATAAACAGGATGAAATAGGCAGACTTGAACAGGGGACGGCGGGCCTTTTTAATGTTCTCAGCAGGACTTTGGTCCGCCGGCTTTTGACCATCAGGCTTTTGGACACGGTTTTTTTTGGGCATCGGGGAACTCCACTACTAAAACTACTCGGGTTTCCAACTGCATTCCTTTCCGGGTTTTGGTGTTGGCGAAAAGGAATTTAACTCATGCAGTCGAGATGATGGTCTGGTGCCCCTCGTCAGCCAGAAAAGCCATCAACAACTATTATATGGATTGAATTTTTGGAGATTTCATGGATTGTGTGGGGTAATTTGTGTACCATTTGATGGCCGGATTGTGTCGTCACATTCGCCTTGATCCCCTATGGTTATACCGTTAGGGAAAGCGATTTTTACAGGAGAGCGGCATTATTATTTTATCCAAGGCACTGCAAAGAATAAAACCATCTGCAACTGTGGGAATCTCTCAAATGGCGCGCCAGATGATGATCGAGGGCAAAGACGTAATTGCCTTAAGCGCGGGGGAGCCTGATTTTGATACTCCCCAACCCATAAAAAACGCAGGAATTGGGGCCATTGAAGCAGGTAAAACCAAATATACCAACGTGGATGGAATCGCAGAACTTAAGCAGGCTGTGGCGGATAAGTTTAATCGTGAAAACGAATTAAGTGTTGAGGCTGGTGATTGTTTTGTTGCAGCCGGGGGCAAGCAGATTATTTTTAATGCCCTAATGGCCACTCTTAATTTAGGGGATGAAGTAATTATTCCAGCACCCTATTGGGTATCTTATCCCGATATTGCTTTGTTGGCCGGGGCGACACCGGTAATGATAAATTGTGATGCTAAAAGCGGTTTTAAACTTAGCCCAGAGATGCTTGCGGGGGCAATTACTGAAAAAACCAAGTGGGTAGTCTTAAACTCTCCTTCCAACCCGACAGGGGCCGCATACACAAAAGACGAGCTGGTGCAGTTGGGGGAAGTGATTAAAAAGCACAAGCAAATTCATGTGCTGAGCGATGATATTTATGAGCATTTGCTTTATGATCAACGGGAGTTTTTCACCATCGCTCAGGTTTGCCCGGAACTGGCGCCAAGGATTTTGACCCTGAACGGGGTTTCAAAATCCCATGCCATGACCGGTTGGCGAATTGGCTATTGCACAGGACCGCGCCCGATTTTGGCTGCTATGGGCAAGTTGCAGGCTCAATCCACTACTTCTGCTTCTTCCATATCTCAATGGGCAGCGGTGGAGGCGCTTAATGGTTCAAATGATTTTTTAAATGAGTGGCGCGAAGTTTTTCAAAGGAGGCGTGATTTCGTGGTCAAGGGACTAAACGCCATTGATGGCCTTGATTGCCTGACCCCGGACGGGGCGTTTTATGTGTTTCCTTCGTGCTCGGCTCACTTTGGTAAAGTCAGCAAGGGCGGGCGGGCAATAGATAATGACGAGGATTTTGTCATGGCGCTGCTGGCCGAAAATAACGTTGCGCTGGTACATGGCAGCGCCTTTGGTCTTGGCGGGCACTTTCGGCTTTCCTATGCCGCTTCAGATAGTGATTTAAGAGAGGCACTAAACCGGATTGAAGAATTTTGCCAAGGCCTGCAATAGAGGTCTGCAATAGAAGAATTATTATAGAAGGGGAGAAATCAAAACATTGATAATATCTTCTTATGAGAATTCCATAGATGATGAAAACCAGCGGTAAACTTTAATTCACTTCAAGTTGAAGCAAAGTGCCTTGCCAAATTTTATTTGTGTGACAAGGTCCGCTCAAGTCAAAAAAGATGGAAATTTGCAATGCTGATCAAATCAACACCCAATTGGGTAATTAAAGAAAATCAGGCCACGCCCGAACATATATATCTCAATCGGCGTACTTTGATGAAGGGGTTTGCAGGCGGTATTGCGGCCACTTCCATTGGTGCAATCGGCGGGGCGGCTTTTGCCCAAGAGGGCAGGGCGGCTATGGCGGCAGTTCGTAATGAGGCCTATCAGCTTGATCGTGAACTAACCCCGGAAGATATAAATCTGAAATATAATAATTTTTATGAGTTTGGCTCCCACAAGAGAATTTCTGCCAATGCCGAAGAAAACCTTGTTTCGAGGCCCTGGCAGGTGGAAATTGGCGGGCTGGTCAATAACCCTATGACTTTGGATGTTGATGAGTTGATTGCAAAAGTTGGCGGGCTGGAAGAGCGGCTTTATCGTCTCAGATGCGTTGAAGCATGGTCGATGACCGTGCCATGGATCGGCTTTACTTTTGCCAAGCTGGCCAGTCTTGTTGAACCTTTGGGTAGCGCAAAATATCTGCGCATGGAGACATTTGGCGATCCCAAAATGGGTAATGGAATTGCCACTCAGCCTTGGTATCCATGGCCCTATGTGGAAAGCATTACCATGGATGAAGTGGCCAATGAATTGGCGTTTTTAGCGGTTGGAGCATATGGCAAGCAGGTTTCAAATTCTATGGGCGCGCCAATTCGCATGCATCTGCCATGGAAATATGGATTTAAATCAATCAAGTCGATTGTAAAATTCACCTTTGTTGAAGAACGTCCCATAGGCTTTTGGGAAGAAATTTCCAGCGCTCGCGAATATGGGTTCTGGGCCAATGTAAACCCGGAAGTTCCTCACCCGCGCTGGAGTCAGGCCACCGAACGAGTTTTGCATACGGATGAAAGAGTGCCCACATTGCTCTATAATGGCTATGCAGAACAAGTGGCGGATATGTATGCGGGAATAGAAGGCCAGGAATTGTTTCGCTAACCAACTTGGTGGCTTTCCGGAAGTAGCATTTTATTAACGCCTTAGCTTTTTTGCTAAGGCGTTTTGCTTTTTATTGGTCGCGTTTCCGAACCGAAAAACCGTTAAACACTTTTTCTGGCAACGCTCTGGTTCCCAAAAAAAAGGCTCCACTCAATAAAGAGCGGAGCCAAAGATATATGGGAAAACCCAAATCTCAGTTTTTTCAGTAATCAGACAAGGCCCGATCAACTGGAGCGCTCAGGTTGAGGGAGGAGATACAACCTGCTCGCTATAGTGTTGTTCATCAGCCAAGCTATAGGAGGAGGGAGGGCTTAAGCTGATGTCCAACAAGGTCTTTATGGTTTATAATTTGCTTATATACAAACATTTATCAGGAATAGCTGCCATGCGCTGAGCGCATGGGAATGCACTGGTCAATCACCTCTTTGAAAGACTTTTTCCCAAAAAAAAGGCTTCGACCGATTAAACAGTCGAAGCCATAGTGCAGCTATATTGTTTCCAATCATTCTGCAGGTCCCACAAGGGCGCGAGGAGGGGGGGGAGCGCCCGTGTGTTACGTTAAGATATGGGTGCAATAATCAGATATTCAATAAAGTAATTTTGCATACCAGCTATGCGCTTAGCGCGTGGCTACGGGGTGGTTTTATCTGGCTCGCGGCTCGCGGCTCGCATCACTTATCAATTTAAAAAGCTACTGGTTAAGCTGAGCTTGCGACGTGCGCACCATTGGCGGTGCCTGTCCTTCGCTCATTTTGTTGCACATGATTGGAAACCACATAATTATTTCGCTCGAAGAGTGTTTAAAACTTCCATTTGCGGGCGCTGGCTACCAGGAAATCGCGAAAAACTCCAACTCGTTTTGAATTTTTCAGCGCGGGCGGATATACAAAATAGGTTTCAAATTCAGGCAGTTTCATATCTGTTAGAATAGGCACCAGATCAGTTGCGTTTTCAGTTGCATAATCTGGAAGCATGCCAATGCCAACTCCGGCCTTAACTGCCTCTGTCATGCCGGAGATTGCATTGACCCGAAGATTGGCCCTGCGCAATTTCTTATCGCTGCGGCCCAGTTTTTCCAGATAATTAATGTCTGTAAGGTGGGAGGGAACCGGGGAACCAAATGTCACGATGCAATGTTCGTCAAGATCCGAGGCGCTTTTCGGGGTACCGTTTTTTTCCAGATAGGCAATTGAAGCATAAATATGAAAATGCACGGTAAAAAGCTTGCGCTGGATCATTTCAGTCTGGCTTGGCTGGCGCAGACGAATGGCCACATCGGCCTGACGCATGGCAAGGTCGAGATCAGAATCATTCAATCTGATTTCCAGCTGCACGGTAGGGTAAAGATTAATAAATTCATGTAAACGCGGCGCCAGCCAGGTTGAGCCAAAACCAACCGTTGTTGTTACCACCAACGGTCCGGCGGGAACATCGTGGCTTTCAGTGATTTTACTTTCCACCGATTGTAATTCTTCCCACATATGATGGGATGTAGAGAATAGTTGCTCTCCAACTTCGGTAAGCACCAGACCACGGGCATGGCGAATAAACAATTTTACCCCCAGAGATGCCTCAAGGGCTGAAATCTGGCGCGAGACTGCTGACTGACTCATATTCAAACGCTCAGCGGCATGGGTAAAGCTTCCCGCCTCTGCCGCCGCATGAAATATACGCAATTTGTCCCAGTCTCTTAACGACATGTTCAGGCCCTAACCCTCATCTTCCAGTTCGGTCAAATATCTCTCTGCTTCAATGGCTGCCATGCAGCCCATTCCGGCCGCTGTTACCGCCTGGCGAAATATATCATCGGTAACATCACCGGCGGCAAAAACACCTTTGATTTTGGTTGCTGTGCTGTCGGGCGCGGTAACAAGATATCCGCCCGGTTTCATTTCCAGTTTATCTTTGAACAGTTTTGTGGAGGGAGCGTGGCCGATGGCAATGAAAACTCCATCGACGGCAATTTCAGTGATTTCTCCGGTTTTGGTGTTTTTCAACTTTGCCCCGGTGACGCCCGGAGGCATGCCGCCGCCCAATACTTCGGCAAGTTCTGTGTCCCAGATTATTTCAACCTTGGGGTTTTTCATTAATCGCTGCTGTAGAATTTTTTCCGCCCGAAATTCGTCGCGCCGGTGAACTATTGTTACCTTTGAGGCGAATCTGGTCAAAAACAGCGCTTCCTCAACGGCGGTGTTACCGCCACCAACCACCAGAACCGGTTTTTCCTTATAAAAAAAACCATCGCAGGTGGCGCAGGCTGAAACTCCAAAACCCTTGAATTTTTCTTCTGAAGGTAATCCCAGCCATTTAGCTTGAGCGCCGGTGGCAATAATTAGACTGTCGGCAGTATAAATATCACCGCTGTCAGCCGTGAGTTTAAAAGGACGGGATGAGAAATCCACATCAACAATAAGATCATTGATGACTTTGGTGCCGACATTCTCTGCCTGAGCCTGCATTTGCTCCATCAGAAACGGTCCCTCAACAGGGTCAGCATAGCCGGGATAATTTTCCACATCTGAGGTGATGGTCAACTGGCCACCCGGCTGCATGCCTTGAAACAACAGTGGTTCCAGTAAAGCGCGTGAGGCATAGATACCGGCGGTATAACCGGCCGGGCCGGAGCCGATGATTATGGTTTTGGCGTGCATGATTTGTCCTTGGTGCATGATTTGAAAGCTCAAAAAAACCAACTGGTCTTTGAGGCGCTCAATTCCAGCTTTAAATAAAGGACTTCACGGGCGAAATTTCAAGACGCCAAGAGCAATGCCTTGGCGAAGTTGACAGGTATTTTGCTTGAAAGATTTTTTCTGCAAAGTTTTTGCCAGTAATTATGCAAAAGGTCTGGCGGCCGCTATTTGAATTCCACTGAAAGAATTTCATAGGATTTTGAGCCGCCAGGGGCAAAAACTTCAAAACTGTCGCCAGCCTCCTTGCCAATCATAGCTCTGGAAATGGGAGAAGAAATTGAAATTTTCCCATCGGAGGCATCAGCTTCCGGGTCACCAACGATTTGATAGGTGTTTTCTTCTTCACTGTCTTCATCGACAAGGGATATTGTTGCGCCAAATTTTACCGTGTCGCCGGAAATTTTACTGACATCAATGATCTGGGCCAGCGCAAGAATTGCTTCAAGCTCTTTAATGCGTCCCTCATTGAGGCTTTGTTGCTCTTTTGCTGCATGATATTCGGCGTTCTCAGAAAGATCCCCATGGGCGCGCGCCTCTGCAATTGCTGCAATAATCGTTGGGCGATCTTTCGATGCGCGCCGTTCGCGCTCTTTTTTTAAGACTAGGTGACCTGCCGGGGTCAGGGGGATTTTTTCCATAATACTGATCTTTGTCGAAATTTGTCTTTATTTTGGTCGTTGCTTTGTAGATGTCATGCGTGGTGAAGCAGGCAATATAATGATCTTTTTGAATTTATACATTAATAAACAAAAGGCACCAAAAGAACAAGCAAAAGGCACCAAAAGCAAAAGGCGCCGGGGAAACCTCGGCGCCAATCTGGTGTAGTTTTTTAACAGCTCAGTTAAGAGCCAAAAAACCTATATTTAAGAAGCGTCGGTCAGGTTGTCCGCTGCGGATTTGCCTGTGCGACTGTCTTGTACAACTTCGTAGTTGATTTTTTGACCTTCGTCTAAGCCTGTCATTCCGCTGCGTTGAACAGCAGAAATGTGAACAAAAACGTCTGCTCCACCTTCGTCGGGTTGGATGAAGCCAAAGCCTTTTTGGCCGTTGAACCATTTAACGGTGCCGGTTGCCATATTCGTAGTGCCTTTCGCTATAATGCGATTATTTGTCCCTCATGGGACGGTCTGTGTTACATCGAATTATTGGATAGTGATGCAAGCAGACGCGATAAGCTTCGCATAGCGTCATCAGTAAACCGCAATATTCAATGCGTCCTTTTAGCGCGGTCTAACAAAATCTTCAATACATGATTTAAAAATTACCTGATGGAGCGTTTAAGGGGAAAAAACCCAGGTTTTTAATGGGGTTAGGACAAAATTTGACCTGAATTGCAGGGTGTTTTGCTTGATAAACTGGAGGGAGATTTTTGCGTTTGCCTGTACTTATTGGCATTAGCAATGAAAAACGCTCAAGCCAAAGCCAGCGTTTCAAAGCCGATGTCGACTATGATCTGGAGTGTGCTATATGCTTTGAGGCGATATATTCCAGGTCTAAGACCGTAAATCAGCTAAGATAATCCTGCAATGTCCTGACCGACAAGTTCCCCTTTTGATAGGCGAGAATTCCATCAATTGCAGCAATTGCACCGGGAATTGTTGTATAATAGGGCACTTTTTCCAGCAGGGCGGAGCGGCGGATTGTTGAACTGTCGGACATGGCTTTTTTGCCGTGGGTGGTATTGATCAACAATTGCACTTCAGAGTTTTTGATGGCGTCAACAATATGGGGTCGACCCTCCATCACCTTGTTAATTTTTTCGCATGCAATATCATTGGCTACTAAAAAGCGCATAGTGCCGGAAGTCGCAATGATGGAAAAACCGGAATTGGCCAGGCTTTTAATAGCTTTTGCCAGAGCGGGGGTTTTATCGTCATCGCGTACGGAAACAAAGGCGGTGCCAGATTTTGGCACTTTGATTGAGCTGCCGAGCTGGGATTTGGCAAAGGCTACGGCAAAATCTGTATCCAGACCGATAACCTCGCCGGTAGATTTCATTTCAGGGCCCAAAACCGTATCAACGCCGGGGAAGCGGCCAAAAGGAAATACAGCCTCTTTGACGGCGACGTGGTTTAGCTTTTTATCCCTAAGATTAAACGATGAGAGTTTTTCACCTGCCATCAGACGGGCGGCAATTTTTGCTATGGGCTGGCCAATGACCTTGGCAACAAAAGGAACAGTGCGCGAAGCCCTCGGGTTGACTTCGAGCACATAAAGCACGCCATCTTTGAGGGCAAATTGCACATTCATCAGGCCAACAACACCTAGCGCAAGAGCCATTTTTGCGGTTTGCTCTTTTAGCTCGGCGATGGTTTCTTCGCTAAGGGAGCGCGGGGGCAATGAGCAGGCGCTATCGCCGGAATGCACGCCTGCTTCTTCAATATGTTCCATAATTCCACAAACAAAAACTTCTGTGCCATCGCTCAGGCAATCCACATCAATTTCGATGGCGCCACTGAGATAGCTATCAAAAAGCAGCGGGTTTTTGCCAATAAGCGCATTAATCTGACTAACCGCATCGCCGGGAAAACGCCCCTTGATGTTTGGGGGGACCAGTTCATGCAATGTGGTTTCGATATAGCGTTCAAACGCTTCCTGATTGTGAATAATGGCCATGGCGCGCCCGCCAAGCACAAAGGAGGGGCGAATTACCAGCGGAAAGCCGATTTTTATGGCTACATTTCGCGCCTCATCAAGGGAATGGGCGATGGAGTTTTTGGGTTGAGTCAGGCCGAGGTCTCTTAGAAGGCTTGAAAAAAGATCTCGATCTTCTGCCAGATCAATGGAAGAAGGTTGCGTGCCAAGAATGGGTACTCCGGCGCTTTGCACGGCGGCGGCAAGACCAAGTGGGGTCTGGCCGCCAAATTGCACAATAACCCCGTGCAGGGTTCCGGCCTGTTTTTCGGTTTCAAGGATTTCAATCACATCTTCGGCAGTCAATGGTTCAAAATACAGGCGGTCGGATGTGTCATAATCAGTGGATACGGTCTCGGGATTGCAGTTGACCATGATGGTTTCATAATCCACATCACCAAGGGCAAAAGCTGCGTGACAACAGCAATAGTCAAACTCGATGCCCTGACCAATGCGGTTGGGACCACCGCCAAGAATTACAACTTTTTTGCGATCCGAGGGCTTGGCCTCATCTGCGGCTTTGCCGGCAAATGGGGCTTCATAGGTGGAATACATATAGGGAGTGGGGGCCGCAAATTCGGCAGCGCAGGTATCAATGCGTTTATAAACCGGGCGCAGGCCAAGTTTTCTACGACTGGCACGTACTTCTTCTTCATCTAAATCCAGCAATTCGCCCAGTCTGGCATCAGAAAAACCCAAGGATTTCAGATGGCGGAAATTTTCAATATCGGTGGGCAGGCCATGTTCGCGCACCTTTGCTTCCATATCAATAATGGTGCGGATTTGTTCCAAAAACCAGGGATCAATAAAGCAGGCATCAAAAATTGCCTCATTGCTCATGCCAAGGCGCATTGCTTCGCCCACATGCAATAATCTATCGGGGGTAGGGGTGCTTAAAGCGGCGCGAATTGCGTGCTTTTTCTCGTCTTCAGAAGTGTTTTGATCAATACCGGGGATGCCGATTTCATTAAAACCGGTCAGGCCGGTCTCAAGGGAGCGCAAGGCTTTTTGCAGGCTTTCGCACATATTACGGCCAATGGCCATGGCCTCGCCAACCGATTTCATGGCGGTGGTTAAATGGTTGCTTGCACCTGGAAATTTCTCAAAGGCAAAGCGGGGGATTTTGGTGACCACATAATCAATGGATGGCTCAAAGCTGGCCGGGGTGGCACCAAGAGTTATGTCATTGTCCAATTCATCAAGGGTATAGCCAACTGCCAGCCGGGCTGCCACTTTTGCAATGGGAAAGCCGGTGGCCTTTGATGCCAGTGCAGAAGAGCGCGAAACCCTTGGATTCATTTCAATGACCACCAGGGAGCCATCAGCGGGGTTTACAGCAAACTGCACGTTGGAACCGCCGGTTTCAATGCCAATCTCACGCAGAACATCCAGTGAGGCGTTGCGCATGATCTGATATTCTTTATCGCTCAATGTCAGCGCTGGAGCTACGGTAATAGAATCACCCGTATGAACGCCCATGGGGTCAATATTTTCAATGGCGCAGACAATTATGCAATTGTCGTTTTTATCGCGCACCACTTCCATTTCAAATTCTTTCCAGCCGACAATCGAAACCTCGATCAAAACTTCGGTGGTCGGGGAGGCATCAAGCCCCCCTTCGATGATGCCGATATATTCATCTCTGTTATAGGCAATGCCCCCGCCGGTGCCGCCCATGGTGAAAGAGGGGCGAATGATAGCTGGCAGGCCTATTTCGTCCAAAGCCTCCATAGCCTCGGCCATATTGTGGGCTAGCATGGATTTTGGGGTTTTTAAGCCGATTTTATCCATGGCGGTGCGAAACAGTTCCCGATCCTCGGCCTTGTCGATGGCTTTGGCATCGGCCCCGATCATTTCCACGTCAAATTTTTCCAGCACGCCCATTTTTTGCAGGGAAAGGGCGCAGTTTAGCGCTGTTTGTCCGCCCATTGTGGGCAACAGAACCAGTTTGTCATCCGGGCGTTCGTTACGTTCTTTTTCGATGATTTTTGCAACAATTTCCGGAGTGATCGGCTCCATATAGGTGGCGTCGGCCATGTCCGGGTCGGTCATGATGGTTGCCGGATTGGAGTTGACCAGAATTATGCGATAGCCATCCTCTTTAAGGGCTTTGCAGGCCTGGGTTCCCGAATAATCAAACTCGCAGGCCTGGCCAATGATGATGGGACCGGCGCCAATAATGAGGATAGATTTGATGTCAGTACGTTTTGGCATATTTCAGGCTCGCGTCAGGCTTGGCTTCGCCGCCCGTTTTACGCGAGGGAAGGCCAAGTGTTGGGGGAATAATGAATTGGTCGGTGTTTAGCCTAAGCGAAAACAAATTTCCAGATAAAGATTTTATAGCTTTAACTTATTTGTTGCGAATGGAAAAAAGCCCCGCAACAGCGGGGCTTTTTTGAAAGTTTTACGTCGGAAAGTTCCGGGTTTTTCAGAACGGATTAAAATGCCCAGTTCAGTGAAGCGCCTATGCCATTGCCGGTAACCGCGCTGTTTAAAGACATCCAATATTTGTACTCAAAATCAAGCGACAGATTATTGGTCAGTGCAAATTCAGCGCCTGCGCCAACGGTGGCATATTGAAATCCAAGACTATTTGCGTTACCGCCGCCGGCAATATAAACAACCGCTTCCGGCGAAACGAGATAGCCAACCCGGGCTGAGGCGCCACCTTGAAGCCCCGAACTTGGGAAAGAGCTTTTGAATCCGCCAATCCACCCCTCAAGTCCGAATAATAAATCACCGGCTGTAATATTAAATCCTGCAATCACATCAGCCTGACCGACGTTGAATCCATCAGAATAGGCAATGCCGGAAACCCCAACACCCATATAAAAACCATCCCAGTCAAATACGGAAGTATTGTAAGTTATGGCAGGCTCTAAAGGAGTTGGAGCCGGAATTGGAATGGGAGTGTGCGCAAGGGCTGATCCGCTCATCAGCGCTGTGGCAAAGATGCCGATATAGAGTTTTTTCATGTTCTTGTCCCGTTGAGTTCGATTGAAAAATGATAGTTTTAAGGGTCTTGACCCTAAGGTTTTTTGCCCAAATTCAAGAAAATCAAACAAGTCATATAAGTTGCGCTCTAACCAGCGTATCAAAGGCTGCACTGTTAATGGTGCATATAGACTGCACCAGAAGTTGTGCAAAATTGCGCTGGATTTTGTGCTTTTGGTCGCACTTTTAACAGCGTAATATTCTCACGAGAGAACTCGTTAAGAAAGTCTGGCATCATCATGACTGAAAATTGGATGTTCAGGCAATAGAGGAACACAAAAAAGCTGGATTTGGTGCCTGTTCGGGTACATTTTTGGTGCTTTTTTGTAAAAATGTGGTAACCGGGCAACAAATCGCAGAGCTTTGGTATAAAGTTTGGCCGAACAAATTTTTTAAGAAAAATCAAAATATGAACAATTATGATGTGGTGGTAATCGGGGCTGGAGCCGCCGGGATGATGTGTGCAATTGAAGCCGGGCGGCGCGGGCGCTCGGTGCTGGTTTTGGAGCATAATAAATCCGTTGGCGAAAAAATCCGCATTTCCGGGGGCGGACGCTGCAACTTCACCAATATTGAAGTCAGTCACAAAAATTTCGTCGGAGCAAATCCCAAATTTGTGCTTTCGGCATTAAGTCAGTTTGCTCCCAAAGACATGATTGCTCTGGTAGATGAACACAATATTACTTGGCAACAGCGCGAGTTGGGGCAGTTATTTTGTGATCAATCAGCCCGCCAGATAATTGATATGCTGCTTTCGTTAATGAGCCAATTTGGGGTTGTGGTAAAAACCAATGTTGAAGTTCGCTCAATCGGAAAGCGCGATGATGGATTTTTTGTTGCCAGCGCCAAAGAAAATATCACCTGCTCTTCGCTGGTGGTGGCGTGTGGTGGCAAATCCATTCCCAAAATGGGGGCAAGTAATTTTGGCTATAAAGTCGGTGAGCAGTTTGGATTGAATATCCTTGCCACTCGACCTGGATTGGTGCCGCTGACCTTTGATCCGGATTTTTTAGCCCGCACCGCCCCTTTGGCTGGAATTGGAATTAAGGCGCAGGTTACCCATAAAAAAACTTCATTTACCGAGGCGCTATTGTTCACCCATCGTGGATTGAGCGGGCCGGCAATTTTGCAGATTTCTTCCTATTGGCGAGAGGGGGATGAGATCGAAATTGATTTGCTTCCCGGAATTGAGAGTTTTGAGCAATTAAAAGAAGCCAGAAATACTCATGCCAAGCAGGAGGTTTTGACCTTTTTATCCACAATTTTCCCAAAAAAATTGGCGCAAATGCTGGTCGGTGATAATGGGGGCAAGCTAGGGGATATGAGCAATAAAAAACTGCAAATAATCGGTGAGGCAATAAATAGCTGGCGCATAAAACCCACCGGCTCAGAAGGCTATCGAACTGCCGAAGTTACTCTTGGCGGGGTTGATACGAAGCACATCAATCCAAAAACCATGGAAGCCAAAGACGTGCCGGACCTGTATTTTATCGGTGAGGTTGTTGATGTCACCGGCTGGTTAGGCGGATACAACTTTCAATGGGCTTGGTCCTCCGGTTTTGCTGCCGGGCAAAAAGTGTGAATTCGCTTTGATCTACTTCGTCAGCTTTGCTTGGAAGTATTGAAATACTCCCAGCGCTTGCTTCCTGGTATGTCTTTGCGACTTCAAACTTTGGATCATGAATTCTCGTTGATGTATTTTGTTAGCTGCGCTTGGAAATATTGCCTTGGAAGCTTGCTAAATATACTTAAATTTGTTTCCCTCACCCTCTTATCCATCCCCACAAGGGGGAGGGAAGAAGAAACCATCTCCCACCTTCGTCATACTCGGGCTTGACCCGAGTATCCAGCAACCCGCGCAGCAACCTGCTGTCCAGCGGGTTAAAGGGCTTTCCTTCATTAAGCGCTGCCCATCCTGATAATTTAAGCGAATTTAGTAAACTCTTACCGTCAGCTTTGCTCAACAATCAGCTTTTGCCAACGATCCGTTTCAGCACGTTGTTCTTCAAGACAAAATGGTGAAACAGGGCTGCGAAAATGTGCGCATAGATAATTGTCAGCAGGGCGTAGGCGGTAATTATATGTAACAGGGATGAAAATTGCAGACCGAAAACCCATGCGCCCAGGCCAAAAAAAGCATTGGCAATGAGCAAAACATAAATTGAAATATGCATGGCTTTAGAGCCAAGTTTTGCCAGCAGTTTTTTGCTTTTTGGAACGGCGGGAACCCCATATTTGAAACGTAACCATAGGCGCCACAAAATTACTATAAGCATGATTGTGCCAACAATGGCGTGGGGGCTAAGGGTTGGAATGTTGGGGACAAACCCTTCCATTCTGGCCCGAAATAAAACTGAAATTTCTCCATGCAGCAAAAACTGAAAAGCGATTAGCGCCACCGTTATCCAGTGCAGATAAATTTGAATTTTTGAATATGTATCGGGTTGTTTTTTCATCAAATTTTACCTGGCAAATTCCTGATTCGAGCAGTGCAAAGCTTCGTATGCACGATTTTATTTAAAATCGGGGTAAATTATTTGAGAGGGGATTAAAAATAGCGGCTGTATGGCAGGTTCTAGCTATCAGGCGCTGATTTCGAATTCAGCTTCTTTAACCTGCTCCATGCCCTTTTGCTCACGTATGAGGTTGAAAAACCGGGTAAACAGGTACGATGAATCATGGGGTCCGGGGGAGGCTTCCGGGTGATATTGCACAGAAAAAATCGGTTTTCCTTCAACTGCCAGACCGGCATTTGATTTATCAAACAGAGAAATGTGAGTTTGTTTCACGCCCTTTGGCAAAGAATTGGCATCCACAGCAAATCCGTGGTTCATGGATGTTATTTCCACTTTTCTTGTGGTTAAATCCTGCACCGGGTGATTTGCCCCATGATGGCCCTGATGCATTTTAGATGTTTTGGCTCCAAGGGCCAATGCCAGCAATTGATGGCCAAGGCAAATGCCAAACATTGGCAGGTTAGATGCAAAAAGTTCTTCAAGAACCGGGGTTACATATTTTGCGGTCTGGGCCGGATCGCCGGGACCATTGGACAAAAATATACCATCGGGTTTCAGGGCAAGAATTTCTTTGGCGCTGGTTGTTGCGCCAACAATCGTTACTCTGGCGCTTTTGCTGGCCAGGGAACGCAAGATATTGGTTTTTGCGCCAAAATCCATGGCAACGATATGAAATTGTGGGTCGCTGACTTTGCCAAACCCTTCATTCCAAACCCATTCCGTCTCGTCCCACGTATATGATTGGGTGGTGCTGACCTGTTTGGCCAGATCCATGCCCACAAGACCGGGAAAATCCGCCAATTGTTCTTTTAAAGCTCCCATATCAAATTTGCCCTCGCTCTGGTGGGCAATAACGCCGTTGGGCATGCCGTTTTCGCGAATGTGCGCTGTTAGAGCGCGGGTATCTATGCCGGTGATGGCAATGATATTGTGGGCCTTTAGCCATGCATCAAGAGATTTGGTTGAGCGATAGTTTGATGGAGAGGTGATATCAGCGCGTAAAATACAGCCACGAACCCCGGAATCTGCTGCCGGATTTACGGTTTCGCTGTCTTCAGGATTGGTTCCGATATTGCCAATATGGGGGAATGTGAAGGTGATTATCTGGCCGGAATAGGAGGGGTCTGTCAGAATTTCCTGATAACCTGTCATGGCGGTATTAAAGCAAATTTCGCCAACTGCGCTGCCTGTAGCTCCGATGCCGAAGCCATCCAGTTCGGTGCCATCATTCAACAGCAGTTTTGCGCTCGTTATTGTTTGCTGCCAGCCGGTCACAGGCGCTCTCTCCATATAGTTTAAAAGGTGAAATCGGGCGCACAATAGTGGAAGAGTAAACAGAGGTCAATATGGAACAAAAAATGCTTTAATTGATTAAAATCAGTTACTTAACTGCTTTATTGATTAGTAGCTGGCATTGGGTAAAAAGTTGGGTTATAAGCTGAGCCCGATTAAAAAAATTATTAAAGAGATCACATGCGCGACAGGATTGAAGAGAATCTAAAGGATGCTTTGCGGGCACGGGACAAATTACGTACGGGAACTTTGCGTTTGATAATGGCTGCCGTCAAAGATCGCGACATTGATGCGCGTGGTAAGGGTAAAGAGCAGATTTCTGATGCTGATATTATGGCCTTGCTGCAAAAAATGATTAAGCAGCGTGAAGAATCAGCGAAAATTTATGTGGAAGCCGGTCGCGATGAACTGGCTGAAACCGAGCGGGCTGAAATTATTATAATCGACGAATTTTTACCTCAACCCATGGGCGAAGATGCTGTGCTTAGCGCAATTCAAGAGGCAATCGGGGAAACCGGGGCCAGTTCGCTAAGGGATATGGGCAAAGTTGTTGGTGTTCTCAAAGCTAAATTTCCCGGCCAGATTGATTTTGGTAAGGCCTCCAAAGTGGTCAAGGATATGCTGAGCGGTTAGTTTTTTGCCCTCAAGATTGGCTCTTGGTTTAGGGTCAGGACCTATTAAATTCATACATTCTGCGCCAGCAGATTTTGTTCGGGAACAGGCGGGAAAGCGCCAGAAACCGCATGGTTTCAAGGTTTTTCAACGCATTCATGAACAAAATAGGCGGCGCCCGTTTGGGTTCGAAATATAGTATGCATCTAATGCAAATTGCAGTTCAATAAGGTGATAGACATGATTTTACTGCTATTTACCTTATCTGAACACTCTATCTCAAACAGAATCGTACGAATTTAATAGGTCTTGACCCTAATCATTCGTATGTATGCAAGGAAACACTGGTGCAGGTCGCGCTGATGCGGGACTTGCTGGTGTTTAGTCACTTGCATGTGAGCAAGCGTGAATTCCCTCGTTTGTGCATTTTAAGATATGGTGGGCTGAGAAAAATGAATTTCAGTGATATTTAGTGATAGGTGAGAGAAAAACATGCCAAATCGTAGAAGTGTTTTAATAGGTGGGGTTACCCTTTTGGGGGCGGCTGCTTTGCCGGGTGCAGCACTGGCTGAAACGCCGGATGTTTATGTGACATCTGATAATATCGCAATAAATGGCTATGATCCGGTTGCCTATTTCACTCAAGAAGATGCGGTTGAAGGTTCCGTTGAATTTTTTGTCGAATGGAATGGGGCGACCTGGCATTTTGCTTCAGAACAAAATCGGGATATGTTTGAGGCAGAACCAGAAAAATACGCTCCTAAATATGGGGGCTATTGCGCTTTTGCAGTTAGTCAGGGGGCATTTGCTTCGACCGACCCCAAGGCATGGACCATTGTTGATGAGCGACTTTATCTGAACTTTTCCTTGAGAATACGTGATCGCTGGCGCAAGGATATGGAAAAATATATCGCTCAGGCTGATAATAACTGGCCAGGTGTTTTGCGGCATTAGGATTTTGAATTGTTTTTTGGAATTTAATAGGTTCTGACCCTAAACCGCTTTCAATTGGATGAGACAGGCTCTATTTAAAACCCATGCGGTTTTCAGATGCTTTTCTTGAGGATATTCGACAACGCCTGCCAATATCGCAGGTGGTGGGTGAATATGTGCAATGGGACAAGCGCAAAAGTCAGGCGGCTCGGGGCGACTATTGGGCCTGTTGCCCCTTTCATGGAGAAAAAACGCCCTCATTTCATGCGGACGATCGGCGCGGTCGCTATCATTGTTTCGGGTGCGGGGTTTCTGGAGATCATTTCAGGTTTTTAACCGAGCATGGGGGATTAAATTTCCCCGAAGCTGTTAAAAAACTGGCAGGTGAGGCTGGAATTGCCCTGCCGGCACGGGATGAAAAAGAAGAAAAGCGCGATGCCCAGCGCGCTTCCATGCATGATGTTTTGGAAATTGCCACTCAATATTTTGAGGCAGCTTTGGCCAATAATATCGGGGCCAGAGCGCGGGGGTATCTGAATGGTCGCGGGGTTTTGCCACTAATTCAAACCCGGTTTCGCATTGGTTTCGCCCCGGATTCACGCAATGGATTAAAAGAGCATCTGGCGGCAAATGGGATAAATGCTGCGCAAATGGCAGCGGCCGGTCTGGTGGTACATGGGGATGATATTGCCGTTCCCTATGATCGCTTTAGAAACCGGGTGATGTTTCCCATTGCGGATTATCGCGGGAAAATAATTGCCTTTGGGGGGCGTGCTCTGGACCCAAATGCACGGGCGAAATATCTCAATTCTCCCGAAACAGAACTTTTTCATAAACGCCAGACGCTTTATAACCTGCAAGGGGCGCAAAAAGCTGCGCGGGGCAAAAAACCGCTGATTGTGGTTGAGGGATATCTGGATGTTATCGCTGCGGTAACAGCCGGATTTGAGGGGGCGGTGGCGCCTCTTGGTACAGCTCTGAGCGAAGAGCATGTCAAATTATTATGGCGGGTGAGTGAAATTCCGGTCCTGTGTTTTGATGGTGACGAGGCAGGACAAAGGGCCATGGCGCGTACCTGCGAAATTGTCTTGTCGATGCTGGAGCCGGGGAAAAGCGTAAATATTGCCACTTTACCTGATGATAAGGACCCGGATGATTTAATCCGGGAGCAGGGCGCAGAGGCATTTAGTGAGCTGATTACAAATGGACGCCCTTTGGTTGAGACTATTTGGGCTCTTGAAACCAAAGAAGGCGTCCCCAACACGCCGGAGGGAAAGGCAGCGCTGGAAATGCGGCTGGCTGACCGGGTAAAAACCATTGGTAATTCTTCTATCAATCGCCATTATTTCGATGCGTTCAAACAAAAGCTGCAGGTGTTTTTTGCGCCATCGCGCCAGCACCAGAACTGGCAAAGCCGGGGCGGAAATGCTCAGGGATCTCGTCCATATAAAGGGGGAGCATTCAAGGGACGTGATTTTAAAGGGGGGGCATTTAAGGGCGTGGGCAGTGGCCATTTGAACATCTCTGAGAACCTTAGAAATTCAAGATTGTTAAAAAATTCCAAGGGTGCTGAAATTTCACCCAGAGAAGCGGTTATTGTTAATGCGCTGGTTAATCACCCATCGCTGGTGGAGGAGCAGTTTGAGAGGCTGGCCGGGGTTGAATTTTATTCTTCTGCGGCGAAAAAAATCGTTACCGCATTGATTGATATGGTAACTTCTGATCCCAATTTGGATGCTGGCGAGATCAAAACAGCGCTGGTGGAGGCAGGATTTGGTGATGATATTGTTAGAATGGAGAGGTTTTTAGCCCGGCAGGGTATATGGCAGAGCGGGGCTGAAACAGAGCTGGCTGACGCTAAAACCGGATTAAATCACGCATTGGCCTTGCATTACAAATCCGTTGACCTAAATAAGGAGCTGAAAGCAGCTGAATTAGCGCTCGGGCATGAACCAAGCGAGGAATCATTTGAACGGCTGCGAGACATTCAGAATCAGATTACCAGCGTTGATGGCACGGAAGCATTGATTGAAGGATTTGGTTTGTTATCGGGACGCGCGACACCCAGTTTTTGAAGAAAAACTGGTGGGGTCTGCGCGTTGTTTGGCGTTCGTGTTGATTTTTGGGGTTTGCCTTTTTGGGTATGGCTCGATTAATAGGCAACAGAAATGCAAAATGTAGCCGATAATGACCTGAATTTGCCCATATTATGCGATTTGCAAATTTTATTTGCACAATCTTTACCATGCGAAAAGCTATATGCGCTTAGAAGAACAGCCGGTAGATATTAACCGCTTCACCCTCGTTGGTGCCAGGAGACAATTGATGGCGACTAAAGCGCAAGCGCAAGAGCAACAAAAATCCACAGAATCAAAAGAATCAAAAGAAACTGCTGAGACCTCAAGAAGTAACGAAAATCAATCCGCCAGCGATGCACCGCTGCTCGATATGAGCGATGCCGGGGTAAAAAAGCTGATTAAAGTGGCCAAAAAACGTGGCTATGTGACTTATGAGGAAATAAATGCGGTTTTGCCTTCCGATCAGGTGAAATCGGAGCAGATTGAAGATTTTATGTCCATGTTCTCAGAAATGGGCATCAATGTCATGGATGAGGATGACGCTGAGGAAACTGAAACCAAGCCCGAAACCAAAACCGGAACCCAGCTGGCAACCACAACGGGAACCGCAATTCAAAGCAAATCCAATGCGCGGGAAGGTTCTGACAGGACCGATGACCCGGTACGCATGTATCTGCGGGAAATGGGCACTGTTGAGCTGCTTAGTCGTGAGGGTGAAATCGCCATCGCCAAACGCATTGAGGCAGGGCGCGAAACAATGATTGAGGGGCTTTGTGAAAGCCCGTTGACATTTCAGGCGATTATTATCTGGCGCGATCAGTTGAATGAGGGTGAAATTCTGCTGCGTGACATTATTGATCTTGATGCCACATATGCCGGGCCCGATGCCAAACAGGCCGCCCCGGAAACTCCACCCCTAAGGGGACCAAATGGCGTTATTGTACTGCCGGAAAAATCCCACGTTGCCGAAACCATTGAAGAGGAAAAGCAAAAAGAAAGTGGTGAAGAGGGAGAGGAAGCAGAAGATGAATTTGAAGCCAATCTGTCCCTGTCGGCCATGGAGGCTGAACTAAGGCCTCAGGTGGTTGAGCAATTTGATAGAATTGCCAATATCTATGGCAAAATGCGCAAGCTGCAGGATCAACATACTGTGGACCAGCTGGCTGCGCAGAAGTTGAATTCCCGTGAGGTGAAAAAACTTAAAGAACTGCGCTCTGAGGTTATTCTTATCGTTAAATCTCTGGCATTAAATAATTCTCGTATCGAAAGCCTTATCGAGCAGCTCTATGACATCAATAAAAGCCTGATGCGTCACGAGGGCCGTTTGATGCGGCTGGCGGAAAGCTATGGCGTGAAGCGGGCTAATTTTCTTGAAGTATATTATGGTGCCGAGCTGGACCCGGACTGGTGTAACAAGGTTGCTGATCTTGCCGGTTCCGGCTGGGGAGAATTTGTGCGGCGCGAGCTTGATGTAATCGAAGAATTGCGCTCTGACATTCAGACTTTGGCCTCCGAATCCGGAGTGGATATTTCGGAATATCGGCGCATTGTGCACAAGGTGCAAAAAGGCGAACGAGAAGCTGCAATCGCTAAAAAGGAAATGGTGGAGGCCAATCTTCGTCTGGTTATTTCCATTGCTAAAAAATATACCAATCGTGGATTGCAGTTTCTTGATCTTATTCAGGAGGGCAATATCGGCCTGATGAAGGCGGTGGACAAGTTTGAATATCGGCGCGGGTATAAATTTTCGACCTATGCCACCTGGTGGATCCGTCAGGCGATTACCCGCTCGATTGCCGATCAGGCCAGAACCATTCGCATTCCGGTGCATATGATTGAAACCATTAACAAAATCGTGCGTACCTCGCGCCAGATGCTGCACGAAATTGGTCGTGAACCGACGCCGGAAGAATTGGGCCAAAAGTTGCAAATGCCGCTGGACCGGGTGCGAAAAGTGCTAAAAATCGCCAAAGAACCGATTTCGCTGGAAACTCCGATCGGGGATGAAGAGGATAGCAATCTGGGAGATTTTATTCCCGATTCCAACGCTCAGCAGCCCATCGATTCAGCTATTCAGAGCAATCTTAGAGCCACAACTACCCGGGTTTTGGCCTCGCTGACACCCCGTGAAGAGCGGGTTTTGCGCATGCGGTTTGGCATTGGCATGAATACCGATCATACGCTGGAAGAAGTGGGACAGCAGTTTTCTGTTACCCGCGAGAGAATCCGGCAGATTGAAGCCAAGGCATTACGTAAATTGAAACATCCCAGTCGTAGCCGGAAGTTAAGGAGCTTTTTGGATAATTAGTTTTTTGGAATTTTGAATTAAAGCCCGGCTATTGGCCGGGTTTTTTTTGATAAACTAAACTTCCAATTTCTGCACCTCCCCGGCCTTTGAGCCGGGGTCTGTCTTGTGAGGTTTCTGAGGTCCCGGATCAGGTCCGGGGCGGTGCGGGGTTTTACTCCGCTTGTGTCAGGATTGCCAGTTTAGTGCATTTGGCAGGCTGTTATCGTAACCTCGTCACCCGGGTGGAGATTGGCGTATTTAGTGGCCTGTTATGGCTTATTTATTCCTTAGGGGCTCAATTTGTTTTTAAGTTGCATTAGCAAAATATATTGCAAGTGCAGATAAAAAGGCGGAAATGCCACTCAATAGGGCTGCACTACTGTTTCTAAATCTTGCTTTTTTAATATAAATTTTTATTTCTCTTGCAGTAGGCACGGCGTAGCCATGAACGAAGAGCCCATCATCTCCAACACTGAAATTTCCGTCTCCTTCGTTGTTATCTGGTAAATCAATAGGCAGTTTCAAAGCAGCTGCCCAAAGCCAAAAAAAACTTGAAACAATCCAGCCAACTGCTGAAGTTAAGGCAAAAATGAGGGTCCAATCCATTTGCATTTCCGTAAAAATTATTGCCCAACTAACTATAGTATTTTTTTTAACTTATCAGGTTGAGCATGTATAAAGTTAAGTCGGAGCTCGATCATTTACAATAACAATTTATCAAGCACATTGAAATGAGGTTAGTGATCAAACGCACCAAATTACTAAATTCTAAAACCTGGTTCCCCCCACCCTCAATCCCTCCCCATAAGGGGGAGGGAGGTAAGTTGGTGAACCCCGGCTTTTGTCAGGGAGGGGGTTGGAGTCTCCTACGTCGCCCTCGGGCTTGACCCGAGGGTCCATAATTCAGCTTCGTAATAGTCTTGATACTCGGGTCAAGCCCGAGTATGACGGTGGTGCATTTTGTGGACTGTTGTGCATTTTATGACGGTGGCGTGTTTTGTATGAC
>JAKISW010000065.1 GCA_021648375.1 Devosiaceae bacterium | reverse complement strand
TGTTGCATGTCATCATTGTCCACTATGTCGGCGCTAATGAATTGATAATTTTGATGATCGTCAATCTCGGCTATTGTCTGCAGATTACCGGCATAGGTCAGTTTGTCGACATTGAGGACCGAGTGACCGCTATTGATCAGCAAGCGTGCAGCGGCAGAGCCGATAAACCCACATCCGCCGGTTAGAAATATTTTCATGGGCAAAAACTGAACCGCCCCGGGTTTACCGGAGGCTCCAAAGATAGGATATTTTGGAGCTATGGAAAAGAATCAACGATCGAATAGATTTTCGCCTGAAGTGCGCGCGCGTGCCGTCCGGATGGTGATGGAACATCAACAGAATTATGACAGTCGGTGGGCGGCGGTTTCTGCAATTGCGCCCAAAATTGGCTGCACGGCAGAAACGCTACGCAAATGGGTGCGTCAGGAGGAGACGGATATTGGCTTGCGTGATGGCGTTACAAGCGATGAGCGTGAGCGCATCAAGGCGCTGGAACGTGAGGTCCGTGAGTTACGCCAGGCCAACGAGATTCTCAGGAAAGCGTCGGCATATTTTGCCCAGGCGGAGCTCGACCGCCCACTGAGAAGATGAAGATGTTTATCGATGATCATCGCAATGATCACGGGGTCGAGCCGATCTGTAAGGTATTGCCGATTGCCCCGTCGACATATTATGCACACGCGGCAGTTGTCCGTGCCCCCGATTTGGCCAGTAATCGTGCCAAACGCGATGCGGAACTGCGCCCTGAGGTTCAGCGTGTCTTTGATGATAACTTTGAAGTTTACGGAGTGCGTAAAGTCTGGCGGCAGATGCAGCGAGAGGGTTTTGATATTGCACGTTGCACTGTGGAACGATTAATGAAACAGCTTGGAATACAGGGAGTTATACGTGGAAAGTCGATAAAAACCACGTTTAGCAACCCGGCTGCCCCGTGTCCGCGTGACCATGTGAACAGACAATTTAACGCTCCTGCACCCAATATGCTGTGGGTGAGTGATTTTACGTTTGTGTCAACGTGGCAGGGATTTGCCTATGTCGCTTTTATCATCGATGCATTTGCCCGGCGGATTGTCGGCTGGCGTGTGTCACGTTCTGCCAAAACGGACTTCGTTCTGGATGCTCTGGAACAAGCGCTTTATGATCGACGGCCGGTTCAAACAAACGGTCTGATCCATCACAGTGACCGGGGCGTTCAGTATGTTTCAATCCGCTATACCGAGCGGCTGGCCGAGGCTGGAATTGAGCCATCCGTTGGCAGCGTTGGCGACTCATATGACAACGCATTAGCCGAAACAATCAATGGACTTTACAAGGCGGAAGTCATTCATCGAAAAAGCTCATGGCGCAAAATTGATGACGTTGAAATGGCAACGCTCAAATGGGTTGACTGGTTCAACAATCGTCGCTTGCTGGAGCCAATCGGAAATATTCCACCCGCTGAAGCAGAGGAGATGTACTATGCAAAGATAGACCAGTTAGAATTAGTCGCATAACACAAACGAAACAGCCTCCGGTAAACCCGGGGCGGTTCAAGTTTTTCATAGGCTGCCGGGCTGATATTTCCAAGGGCAGAGTGCCTGCGTCTTGGGTTATAGAAGTCATTTATGTATCCAAATATTTTCCTTTCTGCATCATAGCGTGTTTCAAACGTCATGCGCCAGATCAGCTCTGCCTTGATGGTTTTGAAGAAGGCTTCAACTGGCGCATTATCATAACAGTTTCCTTTGCCCGACATTGATGCGATCATACCATGGCGCTTCAACAGCATTTGATACTGTGTCGAACAATACTGGCTGCCGCGATCTGAGTGATGAATGAGCCCGGGTTCTGGTTGGCGCAATGTGGTCGCCATTTGCAAAGCCCTCAATGCCAGGTCTCGTTTCATCCTGTCACTGACTGACCATCCGACAATACGCCGTGAATGAAGGTCCAGCACCACAGCCAGATAAAGCCAGCCCTGACGTGTCTGGATATAGGATATGTCGACAGACCATTTCTCATTGGGTTTTGATGCTGCGAAATTCTGATCCAGGAGATTGGGTGCAAAACCGTAAGAATGGTTGGAGTTGGTCGTGTGCTTGAACTTGCGGGTTCGTACAGCTTTGATGCCATTCTCACGCATTAAACGCCCTATCCGCGTGTGCCCGACCTTGAAGCCGAGTTCACGCAGTTCTTCAACCATGCGTGGGCGACCGTAAGAACGGTGGCTGGCTTCAAATTCTGTTTGGATATGATCGAGCAACACAATATCTTCACGGGCTCGTTTGCTGGCTGGTCGTACCCGCCATGCATAAAACCCTGATCGGGAGATACCAAACAACTTACACAGGCGAGCCGTATTGTTCCTGGCCCTCTCCGCATTGATGAACTTGCACCTCATCACTTTTGGCTCGCGAAGAAGGCTGTTGCTTTTTTTAAGATATCGCGCTCCTCACGCAATATCTTGTTTTCTTTGCGAAGGCGGGCCAATTCCTTTTGCATGTCATCGTGTGGTCCGGACATCAAATCATCATGGCGATAAGCAGATATCCATTTACCCAATGTTGAGTGCCCAACTCCAAGGTCATCAGCCACCTGATGGCGTGAAAGATCACTGTTCAAAGCAAGTCGAACGGCTTCTTTGCGAAAGTCTTCTGTAAAATGTTTGCGTGTCATGGGTTCCTCCAAGATTATCATTCAAAATCTCAAAGGCACTGTCTACTTTTTTACAGCAAGTCCAAACGGCCCAGTCCGCAGGACGGGCATTGGAGGTATTACACCAAAACAAAAACTACTAAACGCAGCCTGAATTCTACTTTTGAGCCCTGTTAAAAATGGGGGGATTACCCATTGATAGCACTAAATGCGCTTGCCTCTATATTTCCTTTTTCCTTTCTCGCATTTTCCTCCATCTCCTCGGCAAACTTTCCAATAACGGCTAGCGCTGCTGTAATGACGTTATTATTCATTGCCGAACCTCTTTGGAAATGAAACAATGTTTTCATCCGCTGTTGTTTCCAAATACCGCGCCCATGCCTCCATCATCGGTCGACGCTTTTCCAGCGCGTCACTTCGTCGATAAGAGAGTTCAACATCATCGCCAATCTTGTGCGCTAACGCCTGTTCTGCGAGTTCCCGCCGAAAATTGGTTTCATCACCGCACCAATCCCTAAAACTCGACCTGAAACCATGAACCGTGTATTTGCCAGAACCCAATGTTCTGAGCGCCTTCGTCATAGTCATATTCGATATTGGTTTTTTTGGCTGTCGGCCAAAAAAGAGATACTCACTTGCCTTGTGCCGTGGCAGTGCTTTGATCAATTTTACCAGGGCATCACACAGCGGCACACGATGTTCGCGCTTCATCTTCATGCGTTCTCCACACCCTGCCCTCAAAATCAATCTCAGGCCACGTTGCGTTGATTATTTCGCCAGTACGACCGGCCGGTCAGAATAGTGAACTCAAGCGCCCTTGCGCCCGTCCCGTCAAGATCCCTGGGCTTCGTTAAAAAACTGGATATTTCACCATACGGCATTGCCGCGTGGTGGCCACGATTGAGCCTTGTCACCTTTGGCAACAGGTGATCGAGATTGCCTTTCCAGCTTGCTCAGGACCTATTAAATTTGGGGATTCCCTTTTGGTCTGATTTGTGATTCACCATGGCAAAGGAGATTTGTCATGCGTGATTTGTTTTGGCTGACTGAAGTCCAGCTTGCCCGTATTGAACCGTACTTTCCCTTAGCCCACGGTGTGCCGCGTGTGGATGATCGAAAGGTAATTTCCGGCATCATCTTTGTGATCCGCAATGGGCTTCGTTGGCGCGATGCACCATCAGATTATGGGCCGCACAAGACCCTGTATAACCGCTTCATTCGCTGGAGCAGATTGGGTGTTTTCGACAATATATTCAGTGCGTTATCTGCCCAGGGTGGAAGTCCTGATACCTTGATGATTGATGCCACACACCTGAAAGCCCACCGGACTGCTTGCAGTCTGCTAAAAAAGGGGATGTTCCCCGCCGTATTGGCCGCACAAAAGGCGGGTTGAACTCCAAATTGCATGCGGTTTGTGATGGTGAAGGTCGACCGATAATCATGTGCCTGAGTGAGGGGAATATGAGCGACCATATCGGAGCCAAGCTGCTTTATCCCGCTTTGCCTGAAGGCGCTTCCCATCTGCTTGGTGATAAAGGTTACGACAGCGATGAATTCCGCGCTGCTCTGGAGGCAAAAGGAATAACACCGTGCATCCCACCTCGAAAAGGCCGGAACCATCCTGCCGGATACAGCAAAACCCTGTACAAACAAAGGCATAAGGTCGAAAATATGTTTGGCAGACTGAAAGATTGGCGGCGCGTGGCAACACGATACGACCGATGTGCACACACCTTCTTCTCAGCAATATGTATTGCTGCTATTGTAATATGGTGGATTTAATGAGTCCTGACCCTAGTCTTCGGACTGGGCGGATATGTTAGCGACATTCTAACGAAGGAGACGCTTACGGGTTTCGATATCGATACCCCAAAACCTCCCCCACCGCCGCCAGAAGCAACTCCCGATGAGCCGAAACCACCGGTCAGTTCGGTGATCTACACCCCGCCGATAACACCAATCGTCCCAGCGCCGGGCCCCGCAATCGGAACAACGACCGAGCCGGTACAAACTGTCGAGGTAACGCGCTACGTCACGCCCGTTACGTCTGGTCTGGGCACAACAATCGCGCCTTTACCCAGCGTCGATATTATCGCACCCATCGGCGCGTACCCGCGCAATGATAATTCCCGGTGGGTAATGCAGCGCGACTATCGCTCCCGCTGGAGGCGAGAGGGAATGGCGGGCACCGCCAGGTTCCGCGTCGGCGTGGGGACCGATGGGGGCGGGCAAAAC
>JAKISW010000034.1 GCA_021648375.1 Devosiaceae bacterium | reverse complement strand
ATTTATCCTCATTGCCAAAAACCGCGCGAATAGCCTCAATTTCCTTCTCATCACCAACCGGAGTGGAGGTAGCGTGGGGATTGATGTAATCTACCGGAAGATCAACAGTTTCCAGAGCCATTTTCATGCATCGAACAGCACCTTCGCCTGAGGGGGCGACCATATCAAGACCATCAGAAGTTGCACCATAGCCAACAATTTCAGCAATAATATTGGCACCACGGGCCTTGGCATATTCCATTTCTTCCAGAACCAGAACTCCGGCCCCGCCAGCTATTACAAATCCATCGCGATTTTTATCGTAGGCACGGGAAGCCAATTGTGGTGTGTCATTATATTTTGAACTCATGGCCCCCATGGCATCAAAAATATTGGACATGGTCCAGTGCAAATCCTCATGTCCACCGGCAAAAACAATATCCTGTTTGCCCATTTGAATTTGCTCATAGGCATTGCCAATGCAATGTTTTGAGGTGGCGCAGGCTGATGAAATTGAATAGTTCACCCCGTGAATTCCAAGGGGTGTGGCTAAAGTTGCCGATGCTGTCGAACTCATGGCCTTGGGCACAACGGTGGGGCCAATTCTTTTGGGACCGCGATCAATGGTGATTTGAGCTGCCTTAACAACTTCGGCGGTTGAGGGACCACCCGATCCCATAACAATGCCGCAGCGCGGATTGGCGCGATATTCTTTTTCGCTCAAGCCGGAATTCTCAATTGCTTCTTGAATGGCAATATAATTCCAGGCCGCGCCCTTACCCATAAATCTGGTGGTACGACGATCAAGCACCTCAAACGGATCCAGATTCGGCTCGCCATGAACCTGACATCTGAAATTATATTTTGCATAATCCTCAGCTCTGGAAATGCCCGGAGTTGCACTTTTCAGACTTTTTAATACCGAGGGAACATCATTTCCGATCGAGGAAACAATTCCCATTCCTGTGATTACAACCCGTTTCATTGCAGCCTCTTAAATTACTGTCAGCAAAATTTTTATTTTACGAATGGCCCAGAATTCTAGTCGTTTGGAAACAAGCCTACCCGTAAACTCTTAGCCTCATATATGGTCTCGCCGTCGGCTTTTACAGTACCTGTTGCATTTCCAAAAGGTACCGGCGTCCGGCGATGGCCTTTTATGTCGATCTGAAACTCAAGCAGTTTTTTATCGTCAGTAGCCTGACCCTTGAACTTTATTTCTCCACCAAGAGCGCGCCCCTTGCCCGGATCACCCGACCAGCAAAGAAAAAACCCAACCATTTGCCACAATGCATCCAGCCCCAGGCAGCCGGGCATCACCGGATCATTCTTAAAATGACATTTATAAAACCAAAGGTCAGGATTCAAATCCAGTTCGGCGCGCACCTGACCTTTGCCAAATTCGCCCCCATCGCCACAAATATGAACGATGCGGTCAAACATTAACATTGGGGGCATTGGCAGTTTGGCAAAATCTTCTCCAAACAGTTCGCCACGGCCACTGGCCAGCAAATCCTCATAATCATAGGTATTTTTGCGATCGATCATATTCTCTCCGGCCATTTGGGGTCATGCCCCCAGTTGATAGTTGCGATTCATCTCTATGAGTAAAGACTTGCTTATGAATAAAGACTTGCACGAATTGGGTCAACAAGATTGGCAAAGTTTCAAAAGAAGCCGGACGATAAACTTATTGAGGGAAATCAGGCTTAAAACATAACTATAACTAAATTAGCTATGGCATCAAACTTTGCGTCAGCGCTCTTGTTTGTGCCCCGCAGAACCTTATAAACATATATCGCACAAAAAATTCAGGCAAAAACAGCAAAGCCGTTTAATGAAACAGGTCAATTTAAAGACGAGCCAAAAAAAAACCTCCAAATATCCATGTCTAATGGCGGTTTTACGTATGGCAGGGCTACGCCCCACCAAACAGCGAATTGCACTGGCCAAACTGTTATTTTCTGGCTCTCACCGCCACACAAGCGCCGAGCAATTGCACAGCGAGGCTGAAAATGGAGGGGTCTCCGTTTCCCTGGCGACAATTTATAACGCCCTGCACCAGTTTCGCAACGCCGGTCTATTGCGCGAAATAAGCGTGGATGCCACCAGAACCTATTTTGATACCGACACCTCCAATCACCATCACTTTTTTGTTGAAGGGGAAGAGCGGGTAATCGACATAGATTCAAAAACCATTGATGTTATTGGCCTGCCGCCTCCTCCCGGAGGCATGGAAATTGCCCATGTGGATATCGTTGTGCGCGTTAGACGCAAAGCCAGATCCAAGCCATCTATCAGTTAGCTCGTGCCAGTTTATCTGTCTCGCGGCTCGCATCGCTTGGCTCTTCATTGAAATGTCTCAAACAACAAGGCACTTCACCCTGCGGGTGTTTTCCTGGCAGTGCTCTAGTTAAAATTTTCGTTAGGATAAACGCCCCAAAGGGTGGTTTGTTCCACAAAACCAGAATAAGACGCGCGCCCTTCGCTTGAGGGATTTTGAACGCTCACCTCACAATATCGGCCATCGCAATTATCAACGCTAACCAGATATTTTGATGTAAGCCAGGCCCGCACCCTCGCCTCAGCCCCGTTTCTGGCCCGTAGCGGAATTTCAGCAGCTGCATCCCATGGGGCAATATAGGCGGTTCTTCTGCCGGTAAGCAGTGATTTGTGGACCCAGCCTTCAGTCCCATCCATATCCCGAATTTTTCTCCAGGTATCAAATTCCTGAATAATTTCCACCGGCAGTCCTGATTTTACGAAAATCCACGCCACTTCATATTGAGTGCCAGGACCTACCCGAACATTGGTCTTATCAGCGCGAACCGAAACAAATCGTGGCAGCGCAAAACCAGAAGGATTATTGTTTCCCTGGGCAAATACCGGAAGCAAAGAGCCAAATAAAACAATAAAAACAAGAGCCACGGCTACAAAAAGGGGGTGGACAGAGGGGCATTTCAGCGCGACTGATTTATTTGATATTGTAACAAAAAAGAAATTCATGGGGTTCCATCTGGGAAAAATTTGATTTTATTTGTGTCATTTTACTCATTATCTATGTCATTTTACTCAATGGATGCTAAAAACTAGGTTAATGAAGCAACAACCTGCAAAAATTTTTGTAACTCGCCGTCTGCCAGCTCAGGTTGAGAAGCGAATGTCGATGTTGTTTGACGTCAAGTTCAATTACAATGATGCCCCTTTAAGCAAAGAAGAAATAATTCGCGGTTGCCATGGCAGAAACGCAGTCGTAACAACCATCTCCGATCAGCTTGACGCAAAAATCATTGCTGACCTGCCCAGCGAGGTGAAGCTAATCGCACAATTTGGCAATGGTGTGGACAATGTTGATATTAAGGCGGCGCAAAGTAGGGGTATAACCATTACCAATACCCCAAGCGTTCTAACTCAGGATACAGCAGACCTTGCCATGGCGCTGATAATGTCGGTGCCAAGGCGAATTGTAGAGGGGGCAACCCTTGTGGCCCGTGATGGAAACTGGCCGGGATGGTCACCCAACTGGATGCTGGGACGTCGCCTTGGAGGCAAGGCTTTGGGCATTATTGGCCTGGGTAGAATTGGATTGGCCGTTGCAGAGCGGGCCAAAGCCATGGGGTTGAAAATTCACTATTATTCTCGCTCAAGACGCCCGGAGCAAATCGAAAAAAAATTGGATGCCACCTATTGGACTTCGCTGGATGAAATGCTGGCAGAGATGGATATCGTTTCCCTGCACACACCTCATACCAGCGAGACTTTTGGCCTGCTGAATAAAAATCGCCTGCAACTAATGAAAAAAGATGCCTTTGTGGTCAATGTTTCACGCAAGGAGCTGGTGGATGAAAATGCGCTGGTAAAACTCATAGAAAGCGGGCATTTGCTGGGCGCTGGACTGGATGTTTTTGAAGATAAAGACGGCGTAAATCCCGGTTTGCTGGCTTTAGCGCGAGAAAACAAAGTAATCCTGACCCCGCACATGGCTTCTTCAACTTTGGAGGGGCGCATTGAAATGGGGGAAATCGTTATCTTAAATATACAAGTGTTTATGGATAGCCACAAACCACCGCACAGGGTTTTGGTTTAGGTCAAATATCCAATCAAAAAATCAATTGCTCAACAGGGCAATGGCAATTTTATTTAGCTGATCGACAAATAGCTGAGATTGTAATTGCGCCGGATCGCTAACCAGAGTGGCCAGAACCACCCCCTCTATGGCCATTACCGCTATTCTTACCTGAGTTGGAGGCAGTGCAAGTGCCAGCGCGATTTCATCGGCCTGCTCATCGCGGGCATTTGCCAAAAAACCCTGCAAGCCAAATGCCGGAGCCAGCGCATGTAATTGAGCGCTAAGGCGCGGCGCATTAGCATGAGCGTTGACATAGCCTGCAATAAGATCGCGCATCACATCACTATTGCGAGTGCTGATAGTTGCTACGACATTGCGCGCTGCCGCTCTTTCGTCAGCCACGTGTTTTTCTATCAAAGCGGCCATAATCGCATCGGCGCCCGGAAAATATTGATAGAGCGAGCCAATGCTCACACCAGCTTTTTGGGCAATGTGATTGGTTGTAAACGGCTCAATTCCGTCTTCAAGAATATGAGCAGCGGCCTCAAGAATAGTTTCAACAAGCAATATGGCGCGCTGCTGCTTTGGTTGTTTGCGCACTGATTTAACTGATGATTTTGTCGGTGCCGTTGCGTTCAAACAAAAATTCCTTCGCTACAATTAAACAAAAATAATGCGAGTAGACAAGATTTGGATTATACTTCATATTTTGAATATGAGCAATAACTCGCAAAACAAAATAACCAGAACTCCGGTGCACACCAATGGCCATACGCTTATTGTTGATCACCCGGAAAATATTTTGGAGCGCAAAGGCGCGGTCTGGATGTTTATCCATGGAATTGCTGTAACTTCTGCCTATTGGGAGCCTTTAATGCCGCCCGATTTCAGGGGTAATCAGCCATGGATTTCGGTATCATTGCCGGTTCATGCCCCCTCAACGGGTCCAAGGTCATTTTCACGCAAAGATGTCACGCCGGAATTGTTCAATGCTCTAAACTCTGCCGTTCTGGAGCAAATTATACCGAAGCGAGATGTGGTTATTGTCGGCCATTCCACCGGTGGATTTGCCGGGCTTTGTCTGGCTCTTGCCCAACCAAAAAAAGTGCTTGGAATTATCAGCATGGGCGGCTTTGCCGATGGAAAATGGGTGGGGCTGGAAGGGGACATGCAATTGATGGCCCGCAAGGAAAAACTGGGGCCGCTTGGCCCGTTTGCCTTAAGAGCCACGGCATGGCTGACCACCCGCTGGCCATGGCTGCATGCCCGTGCCGCGTCCATGTTTGCCTATGATAAAAAGGCATTCCTGAACGATGGGCCAAGCAAACTTGCCCTTAGGGCCATGCGAAATGATGCAAGATTACAGAATCAGGATCAGTTAATCGAATTTTTTGCCGGGATTCGTGATGTGGATATATGGGATCAGATTGGGAAAATAAAGCAGCCGGTTTTTGTATTTACCGGGGAGTTTGATCCGGTAATACCCAAAGAAAAAACCCCATTGCTGGCCAAGACCCTGCCCAATTCTTCCCTGCTGCTTTATCCGGGGGTTGGTCACATGGTTATGAATGAGAGGCGGGATGATTTCTGGCGCGACATAATTGCCTGGAAACAAAAGAATATACCGGAGAAAAAATCATGACACCAACAGAACTGCTTCTTCTTTTACCTGCGCCCTTACATGCAGCGCTGTTTTTTGCGGCCCTCTATATGATCGGTGCGCTTTTGACCGGGGTTTGGAAATGGCGCTCCATGTTATCGGCCTCAGATGGCATTGCCCATAAATATGTTGATATTGCCCATCATGCGGCCCTGCACTATGGCCCGTTTATTCTTTTGGCCGGGGTTCTGGCATCATTTTGGCCATTTGAAAGCGTGTTTGGCGCGTGGATATTAGTGGAAATCATGGGCTGGACCATGGTTTTATCCCTATCCCGCTATGTGATGCTGGGCATCAAGGGAACCATTTCAAACCAGCTGCACCGACCAACCGGTTCAGCAAAGTTGGGCTTGATATTCTTTTTCTTTGGTTCTGTTCTTCCTGGATTGGCAATTACCATTGGCGCGATAATTGGCATTTGGCCCGGTTTGCCGGGCGTTCCTTTTTGATTTTAGTAATTTCTGCAGAAAAATTCTCCAACCAATTTCACTCCCCTCATCGAAGGAATAAACCATGCCCTCATTTGCCAATAATACGGAAACGGTAATCATCGCTTTGGTGCTTTGGGCCATGGTCCTGCTGATTTCACTGGCAGCTTTTCGCTCCGTTTTAAATCTTGTTAAGGGAAAGCCTGCCAATAGCTTTGATCCCACCGGGCTTGATCTGTCCCCGTTCGGAAGACGCCTGACCCGTGCTCACGCCAATACTTATGAATTTATCCCTTTTGCTTTAGCAGTGATGATTTTTGCCGTAATTACCGAACAGACTGAGGTTACAGATGGGCTGGCTGTCTGGCTGCTGGCATTTCGCATCGGTCAATCCAGCGTGCATCTGATTTCCACGTCGGTGATTGCTGTTTTGATCAGATATATCGCCATGTTCATTCCCCAGATTGCCATTGTCGTCTGGTGGAGCATAGGTCTGATGGCGGCTTAGGGTGAATGCTTATCCTGACCCTAGTGCTTTCTCAGCAGAGAGCGTCCTGAGCCTTGTAAGCTGACAGGTTTTTATCTTTTTCATCATCAAAGATATCTTCACAAATTTCTACATTCTTAATGCGGTCGAGGCGGAAATTGCGAAAGTCATTGCGTTTTTCACACCAGGTTGCCAATAACCATATCGGGCCGCAAAATATCAGGGCCAGTGGGTGCAGAATGCGTAACGTATCGCGTTGCGATAAGTCGGTGTAGGTGATGCGGATTTTTCGGCGATTGCGAATACATTCGCGCAAATCTGAAAAGCTGACTGTCCAGGGCAATTCAGTTTGATTAAAGGCAGATTGGTTCGGAATAGAATAAGTTGTGATCTGCTCCAGCTCCCCTTGAAGGTTTGCAGGTAATACGGCCTGAATTTTTGCGAAAGCACTATCAGCTTTTTTTGCAAAGCGTTCATCACTCCAGTGACGCACCATGCTGATACCAAGGCCGATGGCTTCCAGTTCATCAGCGTCGAAGGTCACTGGGGGCAAGTAGTATTGTTTATCGATTATGTAACCGACACCCGCTTCTCCGCTTATCGGTGCGCCCGAATTCATTAAATCCTGAATATCGCGGTAGACGGTGCGGGTGCATATTTCGAATTCTTCTGCGATAGTTTTTGCAGTCACTGCCTGGCGGCGACCGCGAATAAAGTGAACTATCCTGATTAGCCTGTCTGCTCGTCTCATCCCGTGGCTCTCCCGATTTGATAAGAATTATTGCATAAAACAAGTCTGCTGACACCATGCTGTCAGCAGGGTGTTCTTAAACTGAAATCTCAATCATTATCCAAAATGGAGAACCCTGATGAAAAGAACACCAATCAATCCGTGGCCATGGTCGCTAAAATTCGGCTATAACCAAGCCGAAATCCTTGAGGAAACCCGTCGAGAATTGATTTGTGCGGGCCAAACCGCAGTCGACGCCGAAGGCAACCCGCAGCACCCAGAAGATATGCGTAAACAGATTACACTCGCGCTCGACAATCTCGAGGCCGTTTTAAGCGCTGCCGATATGGGCCTCGCCAGCATTACGCGGGTCGGCATCTTTACCACGGATATGGACGAGGCCATGAAACATTTCGACGTGCTTGGCTCCCGGTTCGGCCCGCTCAACGCCGCTCCTCCGATGAGTTTGCTTGGCGTTACCCGGCTGGCCATCCCAGGGCTGATGTTTGAGATTGAAGTTAGTGCCGCCGACTGAACCCAACGGCCCAACAGCCCGGACGTGCGCCGAACAAGCCATGTCCGGGTTGCGCCAGGAATCAGGCACTTTCCAAAGCAAGAAAACCCATAATCATCTCAACAATATGGGCCCGCCTTTTGGCAATTTCATCCTCTGAGGCCAGATCGCGCTGAAAAATAGCCGACATTGTAAAAACATTTGAGTGATAAAAGAAACACAGCGAGGCAATGGAAATATAAAGGTCTGCCGGGTCAACCTGACGCTTGAACACCCCTTGGGCCAATCCGCGTTCCAGCGCTCCGCCAATGGTGGTGCGCAGCCGATCATGGAGCAAAGGAAGTCGTTTCGACTTTTTGATATGTTTGGCTTCATGCAGATTTTCATCATTGAGCAGGGATACAAAATATTTGTGTTCAACCAGAAAATCAAAACTGAATTTGATAAATTTTTCTATGGCCTCTTTGGGGGGAAGATCATCTAGGTTTAACGCTTGTTCGGCGGTCCTTAATTCCTCATAGGCCTGCTCCAGAACACTTGCATAGAGCTTTTCCTTGTCGCCAAAATAATAGTAGAGCAATTGTTTGTTGACCCCGGCGCTTTTGGCAATAGCGCCAACACGGGCACCGCTCAACCCGTGGCGGGAAAATTCTTCTCTGGAGGCAGTTAATATTTTTAATCTGGTGCGTTTGGCGTCTCTGGTTGCTTTTGGGTTTTGACTAATGGTTGTAGTTTTATTTTTCATATCAGCCCTATAACCCTGACTATTTTGCAGCATGCGAATGAAGGCGTGGCATCAATTCCAGCAAGTGGCGTGTATACTCATTTTGCGGTTTGTTAAACAGGTCTTCGGTATTGGCCTCTTCCACCAATTTGCCATCGCGCATTACTGCAACCCTGTCACAAACCTGGCGGATAACCGGCAAATCATGGCTGATAAACAGCATAGTCAGTTGCAGCTCTTCCTGCAAATCCTTAAGCAGGTTTAACACCTGAGCCTGAATTGAAACATCAAGGGCAGAAGTTGGCTCATCACAGATCAAAAAACGGGGCCGGGTCGCCAAAGCCCGAGCAATAGAAATACGCTGACGCTGACCACCAGAAAATTCGTGGGGGAATTTTTTACCCGCCGCTGCACCCAGTCCAACATGATCGAGCAGATCATCAACAATTGCCAAAACCTCACTATTGGAGGAGGCGAGCCGATGAAATTTTATGGGTTCGGCCACAATATCAACAACTCTCATGCGAGAGTTAAGAGAAGAAAACGGGTCCTGAAAAATCATCTGCATCTGGCGGCGGTGAACGTTCACCTCACGGCGCGAACCAAGGGATGTCAGATCAGTGCCATCAAATATCACCTGCCCGGCAAAGGGTTTATAAATGCCGCAAATAAGCCGGGCTACCGTTGATTTGCCAGAACCGGATTCTCCAACAAGTCCCAAAACCTCGCCCGGTCGAATATCGAACGAAACCTTATCAACCGCCTTTAAATATCGACGTCTGGATTTAAACATCGAGCGCACGGTGGTAAAACGCATCTCAAGGTCTTTAACACTGAGAAGAAACTCGTTTTCTGATTTGCCAAAGTTTCGTGCCCCTCCCAGCCAGTGGTTTTGTACATCAATTGGCTTATGGGGGGTGCCGGCAGCTTCAATATATTCTACCAGCGGAAAGCGATCCATGCGTTTATCAGCGCGCGGAACAGCGGAAATCAAACTTTGAGTATAGGGATGATCGGGATTGCCCAATATCTTTTTTGTAGGTCCGGTTTCAACCACGTCACCGCGATACATCACCATTACCCTATCGCAAATTTCAGAAATCACTCCCATATCATGGGTGATAATAATCATACCAACGCCGGTATCTCTGACAAGTTTGCGCATCAAATCTAATATCTGGGCCTGAATGGAAACATCCAAAGCCGTGGTTGGCTCATCGGCCAGAATAACTTCGGGTTTTGCACAAAGTGATAAAGCGATAACCACCCTTTGGCGCATGCCGCCGGAAAACTGGTGGGGGTAATGTTTTATACGAATATCAGGCTCTGGAATTCCAACCTGGTCAAGCATGGATATGGCGTGCTTTTTCGCTTTGCTCTCGCTGAGTTGCAGGTGAACTCTTATGGTTTCAACCAATTGCTCTTCAATGGTTTGCAAGGGATTTAGCGATGTCAGCGGATCCTGAAAAATCATGCCAATGCGCTTGCCGCGAATTTTGCGCATTAGTTCGATGGGCAGCCCATCAATGCGCTCGCCGTCTAAAGAAACCTCACCTTTGGGCATGATTCCAGGTGGCTCAAGAAGGCCTAAAATTGCATTGGCAATCGTTGATTTACCAGCCCCGGATTCGCCGACAATGCCAAGTATTTCACCTGATGCCAGTTCAAAATCCACATCACGAACGGCGGTTACAGAACCACGGCGGGAGGGAAATTCAACCCGCATATCCTTGATTTCCAACAATGACATTGGCCTACCTCAATTTGGGATTTAGTGCATCGCGCAGCCAATCCCCTAAAATGTTGACCGCAAGCACCAAAATCACCAATGCCAGACCGGGAAATACCGTAATCCACCATTCCCCGGAAAACAGATAATCATTGCCAATTCTAATCAGGGTACCAAGGGATGGAGAAGTGGGGGGAACGCCAACGCCAAGAAAGCTCAAAGTGGCCTCGGTAATAATTGCCAGCGCCAGCTGAATGGTGGCAATAACCAAAACCGGACCCATGACATTTGGCAGGATATGGCGCAGCAATATCAGTGGCTGGGGCAGACCGATAACCTGTGCCGCCTGCACATATTCCTTGGTGCGCTCAACCATGGTTGATGAGCGCACGGTACGGGCATATTGCACCCAAAAACTAAGGGAAATGGCGATGATCAGCACATAGACCGCTAAATCCGCCTGCGCTTCCCCGGGCAACAATCCAGAGATTATGCCATTGACCAAAAGGGCTATTAAAATAGCAGGGAACGATAATTGAACATCGGCGATACGCATCAAAACAGCATCAACCCAGCCGCCGGAATAGCCCGCAACCAAGCCAACAATTATGCCAAGAACCATGGCGGAAATCACCGAGAAAAACCCGACCATCAGCGAAACCCGGCTGCCATATAAAATGGTGGAAAGCACATCGCGGCCCTGATCGTCGGTGCCAAGCAAAAAGCTGATTTCACCCCGCTCCATCCAGGCGGGAGGTTTTAAGCTATCCATCAGTTCAAACTGGGTCAGATCAAAAATGTTATAGGGGGCGACGATATTGGCAAAGACTGACGAAAAAACCATAACAAAAGTAGTGATGGCGGCAATCACCACTATGGGCGATGACTTAAAGCTCCACCATAAATCACCACCGAAAAATCTTTTCCAGAAATCTCTCATTTTTCAACCCTCAAACGCGGGTCGATTGTATAATATAGAATATCAACAATAAGATTGATCACAACAAATACAAATCCAATCAGCAGCAGATAGGCAGACATTATCGGGATATCAACTTCGCCGATTGCCTGAATGAACAAAAGGCCCATTCCCGGCCATTGAAATACACTCTCGGTAATGATGGCAAAAGCTATTAACGAGCCGATTTGCAGACCGATAATGGTGATGACCGGCACCAGGGTATTTTTCAAAGCGTGGGAAAAGCTTATGGAGCGCTCACTAAGGCCGCGAGCGCGGGCAAATTTAATATAATCCGTTCGCAATACTTCAAGCATTTCAGCCCGGATCAGCCTGACAATCAGCGTCATCTGAAATATGGCCAGTGTAATGGCAGGCATGATCATTGAGCGCCAGCCGCTACTTGTCAGCATTCCGGTGGACCACCAGCCCAAGTCAACAACCTCGCCACGTCCGAATGTGGGCAGCCATTGCAACATGACGCCAAAAAATAAAATAAGAAAAATACCAATCAGAAAAGTAGGCAGGGAAATGCCGATCAGCGAAAGCGTCATAAACGAGCGGGATAACCAGCTGTCACGGTTTAGCGCTGTGTAAACACCCATGGGAATGCCGACCAGCAAGGCAAGAAAAGCTGACATTATTGAAAGCTCTAACGTCGCGGGAAAACGCTCTGCGATAAGATCTCTGACCGGAACCCGCATGCGATAACTTATGCCAAAATCGCCCTGCACGGCATTGGCTATAAAGCGGCCAAACTGAATCAGAACAGGATCGTTTAAACCCAGTCTTTCCTTAAGCAGCTCACGATCAGCTAATGTTGTTTCCTGCCCCGCAAGGTTGGCAACAGGATCGCCCACATATTGAAACATGGCAAAGGCAATCAGCGCCACAGTCAGCATAACCAATACGGCCTGATAGAGTCGCCTGCCAATAAAAAAAAGCATAAATACCCCAAAAACAGTTATAAAAATCCCTGCCCCAAAATATTAAGGGGCAGGGAAATTTTTAATGATCAAACCCTAGGGCCTGGGCCCTAAGGTCAAAATCCCAAGTGTATTTATGGCATTACCACATTTCGCAGATCAAGAACATTGTCTGCACGCTGGGCAACCGAAACTCCATCACGAACACCCCAGGATAAAGGCTGTTGAAACAGGGGAATATATCCCGCGTCAGCCTTTAAGATCTGAGCGGCTTCATCAATCGCTGCCTGACGAATATCAACATCGGTTTCAGAGGCAATAATCTCTCCCAGCTCGTCAACGCGTGCGTTGCAGTAGCCACCAAGGTTAAAGCCACCAACCGTTCCCTCTTCATTGCGACAGGCAAGAAGGAAGCTGAATACGTTTTGGACATCCATTGTGCCAGGAGTCCAGCCCAACAGATAGAAGGAGGTATCATAACCGGACTGGGCCAGCACTTTTGCGAAATACAGGGATTTCGGCTGAGCCAGAAGATCAATAGTAACACCTACTTTGGCCAGCATTCCAGCAACCGCCTGACAGATTTTTTCGTCATTTACGTAGCGATCGTTTGGACAATCCATGGTCACAGTGAAACCATCAGCATAACCGGCATCGGCCAAAAGAGATCTGGCTTTATCCGGGTCAAAGGGATGGGGGGTGTTTGCTTCAGCGTTAAACCCTTGAATTTGTGGGGCCCACATCAGGCCGGCAGGAGTTGCTGCACCACGCATAATAGTTTCTTTAATCGCATTTACATCGATGGCAAAAGAAAAGGCATGACGAACACGAGGATCCTTAAAGGGATTTGCGCCCTTAACCGAAGAATAGAGCAGTTCATCGCGAGACTGATCCATGCCAAGGAAAATTGTGCGAGCTTCCGGGCCGGCCAGTGCATTAACACCGTCTGAATTATTCAAACGATCCCAGTCCTGCACGGGAACGGGGTAAACCATATCAATCTGACCGGAAAGCAGAGCGGCAACGCGAGTTGCTGCCTGTCCAATAGGAGTGAATTCCACCGTCTGCACATTGGTTGCAATGTCAGTATTCCAGTGATCGTCGTAACGCACCAGAACTGTCTTCACATCCGGCTGACGTGATTCAAGCATAAACGGGCCGGTTCCATTGGTATTTGAAGTAGCAAAGGAACCATCACGACCTGCATCCGCCGGACTGGAAGCTTCAGTCGTATTGTTGGCAACGGACCACTCCTTGTCCATTATAAACATACCAGTAAGATCGTTTAGGAAAATCGGGTTTGGAACCGGAGTTTCAATTTCGATGGTATAATCATCAATAATCGTGATATTTTTGATTGTGGCAGCGACCGATTTCAGATCTGAACCTTCTGAACCCATACGCTCCCATGAAAACAGAACATCTTCAGCGGTAAAATCATTACCGTTTTGGAATTTAACGTCCTGACGTAAATTAAATCTCCACACCGTTGGTGATACGATTTCCCAATCAGTAGCAAGGCGTGGAACTTTCACCATGTCCCTGTCATAGGCAACCAAAGGCTCATATATGTTTGCCAATAGGCCGATTGTAAATGTTTCAAACAGCGCATGGGGATCAAGAGATCCTGCATCGGCCTGAAAAGCAAACTTAAACGTCTGAGCAGTGGCTGGTAAACTCAGCCCTCCCAGGGCCAGTGCAGATACACCGGCAATTATAAGTGACTTCATCTTCATCGGATTTGTCTCCCTAACAAATTCACCCGCTTGTCCATTTTGACGCAAGCTTTGGGGGGTAATGAATGCTTATTAACTAGATGGTTGATTAAATTTTGTCAACCAATATGCCAGTGCACCAGATGCCTATGTCCACGTCAAGTGAGCGCGCGCTCAACGTTAAGCATGCATGGCCTCAACGTTAAGCTGGCATAGCTTTGATATTAAGTAGGCATAGCCTTGCGCACAAGTTCGGCAAAAAACGAAATTCCATGGGGGATCGCCTCATCATTAAAATCATATTCAGGATGATGAAGTCCGGCCGTGTCGCCATTGCCCAGATATATAAATGCGCCGGGACGGGCCTGTAGCATAAACGAAAAATCCTCAGCCCCCATGACCTGGGGCGTATTCATCTCAACATTTGCTTCCCCTGCCAATGACTTGGCAATTTCACCGACAAACTCATATTGTTTGGTGTGATTTACAGTTGTCGGATATTGGCGGTCATATTTTAATTCAGCAGTGCAACCGTGGGCACGCGCAACATGATCAACAATTTCGCCAATGCGCTTTTCAGCCAGATCGCGCATTTCTTCATCCAAGGTCCTTACCGTCCCGGCAAGCAGGGCTTCAGTTGGAATTACGTTATAGGCATCACCTGCCCTAAACTTGGTTATGGTGACCACAACAGAATTTAATGGGTCCACATTGCGCGAAGCAAAGGATTGAATGGCCTGAACAATGGCTGAGGCCGCCAAAATCGGGTCCACACAATTATGGGGCATGGCAGCATGGCCACCAACACCAGTTACAACAATATCAAGAATATCAACCGAGGCCAGCATTGCCCCGTCTCTTGTGGCAAAAGAGCCAACGGGAATGGTGGGGGCATTGTGCATACCATAAACTTCTTTAATGTCGAACTTTTCCATCATCCCATCATCGATCATGGCCTTGCCACCAGCTCCACCCTCTTCTGCTGGCTGGAAAATCAGCGCCACCCGACCGTTGAAATTGCGGGTCTCGCACAGGTATTTTGCAGCACCCAGCAGCATTGAGGTGTGCCCATCATGGCCACAGGCGTGCATCATGCCATCGACTTTAGAAGCATATGGTTTGCCCGTTGCTTCTTTAATCGGCAGCGCATCCATATCGGCGCGAAGCCCGATTGTTGTGCCGCTATCGTTTTTATTGCCGTTGATAATGCCCACCACACCCGTCTGGCCAATTCCGGTGACAATTTCATCAACGCCAAATTCTTTTAGCAATTCGGCAACTTTTGCTGCAGTTTTATGGACATCATATAAAAGCTCGGGGTTTTCATGGAAATGGCGGCGCCAGCCGGTAACCTCTTCATGCAGTTCTGCGGCACGGTTTAATATGGGCATGTTTTTATACCTTTTTTTGATCCAAATTTCAGTTCGCTTGATTGTTCATCCAGTCCATTGACGGGCGTTGATCATTCCATGGGCTTGCGCGCTCAAGCTGACCGGCCAGAGAAAACAGCATTTCCTCCGCCCCATAGGGAGCTGCAAAATGACTGCCAACGGGCAGATTATCTTTTGCCAAGCCGGATGGAATGGTCATGGCCGGCTGGCCCGTAACATTGCACAGGAATGTAAAAGGGGAAAAGCCCAGAATTTGTTCCAGCCATTTGTCCACATCGGTTTCATCAGATTTGAAATATCCGGTGAGGGGGGCAGGAGTGGCCAGCGTTGGTGTCAGCCAGAGATCATATTGCTCATAAAATTTTGCAATGTTTCGGGTTTGGCGGTGCAATGATTGAAGGCTATGAATATATTGGGTGGCGCTCATCGCCATGCCCCGCTCGGCAACCGCCATGGATAAAGGTTCGATCAATCCCTCTTTAGGCAACTTGCCCCCGTTCATGCGGGAAATATTGGCCATGGTATTGGCCTGAAAAACCAAAAGGAAACCGTTTTGCACCGTTTCAATATCAAATTTTGGCGAATCTTCGACCACTTCATGGCCCAGGCTTTCACACAATAAAGCCATATCACGGGTGGCTTTTGCGCTCTCCTCGTTGATCATGGCTCCATTGGGAGCTGTGGTCGAAAAGGCAATTTTTAAGCGGCCCGGATCTGTTTTAGATGCTTGCAGATAGGTTCCATTTGGAGCTGGCGGATAGTAGGGATCGCCCGGCAATGGCCCGGCGGTTGCATCCAACAGAGCAGCACTGTCACGCACCGACCAGCTAACGCAATGCTGCATGGCCATTCCCGCCAATGGCTCCCCCCCTTCTGGTCCAGCGGTAATACGGGCCTTGGTGGGTTTTAGTCCAAACAGTCCACAGCAGGCCGCCGGAATGCGGATTGATCCACCGCCATCGGTTGCGTGCCCCATGGGGATAATGCCAGCGGCAACGGCAGCGGCCGATCCACCGCTTGATCCGCCCGGTGAATGTTTTGGATTCCATGGGTTTTTCGTTGGCCCATAAAGATCCGGCTCGGTGGCAGTGGCAAGGCCAAATTCAGATGAATTGGTTTTTCCAACAATCACCAGTCCGGCGCGGCGGTGACGGGCAACAATTTCGCTATCAACGTCCGGAATATTATCAATCATAAGTTTAGATGCCGCAGTGGATGGAATTCCGGCAACTGAAACCACCAGATCTTTAATGACAAACGGAACGCCGCTAAAGGGACCATCAGGCAATCCATCTTCGATCGCCTCCAGTGCCTGATCATAAAGGGGAGTAATAATTGCATTTAGAGATGGATTATATGCAGCAATCTTGTTCAGAGTGATCTCAAGCACTTCTTTGGCCGAACATTCACCCGTGCGGATTTTTTGAGCAATTGCTGTGGCATCCAGCCTGTCTAAGGTTTCACTCATTTTCTTCAGGCCATCCATTTTTTTAGGTTTTTTGCTACGAATTCATCGTCGTTAAGATCAGGATAAGCTGCACTTACCCTATTTATTTCAGCCATCTGACCGGGGCTTAAACCCTCATTGGGATCAAGGCACCAGATGCCTTCAAGCAGTCCCTGGCGGCGCAAAATTTCGTGGCAACCGGCGATGCAGCCCTTAAAATCATTTGCCACATCAAAAAAAGCGCTGTTGCAGTCGGTTACTCGCCCATCCAGCGCCAATAGGTCAGCGCTGATATTTTGTTCGCGTACAGCTTTTTTACATTGCTCAAAAATTTTAACCGCTGAGCGGGTCCAGACCGACCAGTGACCCAACAGACCGCCCTCAAAGCGAACTCTTATAATCTCGCCATCGCGCTCCATATCAAAAGGCGTTAGCAGATCAAGAACGATATGATCATCATTGCCCGTATAAAGCGTTATGCGATTTTCAGCTTTTGCATTCACCACGCCACGAATTACATCCAGTGAGCGATAGCGATTAAATGCTGCAACCTTGATGGCTACAACATTGGGAATGGCGGCAAATTCGCTCCAAAAATCAACATCCAACTCCATGCCACCAACCGCCGGTTGCAAATAAAACCCGATCAAGGGGATTTCTTTGGCAACCGCCCGGCAATGCTCAATCAAGTCTTTAGGGCTTTGCCCCTTAAGAGCTGCCAACGACAGCAGACCCGAATGATATCCCAGATCAACAGCGATTTTTGCTTCCATGACTGCCTGTTGAGTTTTTCCTGCAAGACCGGCAACCATAACGATAGGTTTTTGGCTCCATTCACTGGCAGTATTAGCGGCCAGTGCCAGCACTTCCTTGTATAATCCGGCCTCTCTTATGGCGAACTGGGTGGTGTGCACCCCCACCGCAAGGCCACCTGCACCCGAATCCAGATAATATCTGGTTAAAGCGCGTTGCCGCCTGACATCCAGCTTTCTTGAAGCATTAAGCGCCAGGGGATGGGCAGGAATTACAGTGCCTTTTTTTAAGATTTCCAGCGGGGTTTGGTCCTCAATACTCATCAGCCAAACTCCGGTCCTGCCGAGGCCAGCAAATGAGCGGGGTTACCAAATGGTTTTGCCCTCCCCTGCGCCATGCGAATAAATCCACGCTGGATAGTAAAGCCACGGTTTTTCAACCATTGTCCAACCTGATCAGCCATAGTCGGGACATCAATATAAATCGGCCCTGAGGTATGGGACATCAAACGTTCAAGCAGACTGATTGCAGCGCTTTGGGTCGGCGCTATTACAGGGCCAATCTGGGCAGCGTTACGTCCCGATCGCATCAAACCAAATCCGCTTTCATCATCCAAAACCTCAATACGGGTTCCCGATCTGGAACAAAAATCATCCAGAATATGGGACCGAGAGGCGCCAACCGCTCCCGCATCCAATTTTTGTAGTTTTTCAATATCGAATTCCGGTGTCGACAGGTCAGCAGAATTAGTGTCCGGCTTTGAAAGTTCGGGTATCAACTGCCAGCGATTGAGATCAAACAATGGAAGAAACCCCTGATGGCGATAGACTTTCGCTCCCTCGATTGTTGCATCCAGAACCGGAATAAGCTGTTGGCTTTTAAGCAATTCAATACAATTATTCACCAATTGAGTTGCCAGACCTTGCCTGCGCCAATTTTTCGTCACCAGCACCATGGAGATAAAGCCGAAATTGTTTTGATAAGGCAGGGTAGCAGCGCTGGCCACTAACTGACCTGAAGAATTGCGAAATCCTATCGCTTTTCCCTTGCTAATAAAAAGCTGCCAATCCTTATCAATCTGGTTCCATCCCGCTTCAATGGAGAGCTTTAGAGCATCATCAACGTCATCAAGATTGAGTTGCACAGGATAAATTTCATTAGAATTTACCATCGCGAACCTCATATTTGGTGGGCTTGTTAAAGCTTTCCTGACCTCGCAACACCCAATCCGCCGTCCAATCCAGCATCGAAGACAGGGGAACTTTGGGCTGGCCAAACATTTCAACGGATTTCGAAGAATCAGAGAGCAAAGCCGTTGGTTGCTCAACCCCAACAATTGTTGGTTTAATTTCCATTCGCTGCCCCAATTCTTCGGCCAGCCAGCGCACCAAAAGGGTTTTAGCACCGGTAATATTTATTGGTGTAGTAGGCTCGGTGCAATGATTAAGCAGGCGCAATGCCTGTTCATTAGCATCGCCCTGCCAGATCAGATTCACATGGCCCATGGAAATATCAATGGGTTTTTCTGACAATATGCGCCGGGCCAGATCAAACAGCACTCCATAGCGCAGGTCTATTGCATAATTGAGTCGATAAATTTTGCCCGGTGTGTTGTTGGTTTGTGAAAAATATTCAAACATACGCTCGCGCCCCAGACAGGATTGAGCATATTCACCAATCGGTCCGGCAGGTGTATTTTCATTGGCCCCTTTGGAAGAAGTTTTCAAATCCGACAGGGGATAAATATTGCCGGTGGAAAAAGCAATGATGCGCGATTTGGCAAAAGTTTGGGCTGCAATGGCAGCGGCATGCACATTCATGGCCCAGGTCTGGGGCTGATTATCGGTGGAGCCAAATTTCATCCCGGCCATGAAGATGATATTTTTCATCTTTGGCAAAGCCCGAACCTGTTCTGCGTCCAGCAGGTCAACGGTTTTGGTTTCAATATCCCAATCTTCAAGGCGGGCTTTTATTTCCTTATCACCAAACCTTGCCACCCCAAGAATACGCTTGTTAGGCGCTGCCCGGCGCGCCAATCTTGCAAGGGTGGGCCCCATTTTCCCCGAAACACCAAGAATTAAAATATCGCCATCAATTGCTTGCATATCAGCAATCAAAGCATCGCTGGGTGCGGTCAAAAATTCATCCAGCGCTTCAACATTCTCAAAGCGTTCGCGCAGGTTTTTTGAACTCATCCTAACATATCCTCAATATAAATTGGAGTTTAAGCAATTTGGCCAAAGCCTGATTATAAATTTACCATTCTGGATGGGATTTTTTAAACTTTATGGCCAGAGACGGATCAAACATCGGGGCCGATCCCAACATTACGGCTGCCGCCCCGGCATCAAAAAACCCTTTGGCGTCCTCAACTCTTGAAACTCCACCAACCGCGACAATTTTTAATGAAAGCTGGTCTTTTTTGACGATTTCCAAGGCGGATTTTACATTATCCAGACTAAAGGCGTGAATACCCCGGCCAAGAATGCCCGACATTTCGCGCCCCTTGCCAAATGCTGCTGACCCATCTTTATTGACAACCCGGCGCGAAATTCCATTGACCATAACAACCGCGCTGGCCTTGCCATTCACCGCCTGCAATACATCAGATATCAGCGCCTTATCGGCAAAATGGCCCAGCTTTAACAATACGGGAATGCCATTGGCGTTCTTTTGCATGGCGGCGGCAATTTTTCCCGAAAGTTCCGCATCCAGAAAAATTTCCCCTTCCGACTTGTGCACATTAGGGCAGGACAGGTTAGCCTCGACAATCTGTGCCCCGGCCTCGCGAGCCATGGCAGCAAGCTCCCCGAATTCATCAACCATGCTTTGCACAGTTGAGCCAGCCTTGGATGAAGCCACCACCGAAACTATGAGCACCTGCCCAGATTTTAGAGCCTTCCGAGCTTTGGCAACATCGGGCATCCAATCGTTGGGTGCTTTTGAAGGCATACCAAACGAAACCGAACTGGTGGCCGCCAGATGATCAGCGGGGGTCAGCGAGGCCAGTTTTTGCGCCTCGTCAAGAATATGGGGGTCAATCTGATCATCCCGATCGATAAAAACCCAATTAGGCAGATCGTAACAGGAGCGGTACTGATTGCGAACGGTTTTATAGGTAAGGATATCAAATCCCATTTCCCCATAAAATTCAATCCAGCGCGAATTAAGCAAAAGCCCGGCCGGAATTCCAATTCTTGAATTGACCTTTAATCCCAAAAAATCCTTTTGAGGGGTTTTTGGCACATCAAGAAACTCACCCTCATAAACCGGGCCATTGTCAAAATTCCAATCAAAGGAACGCTCAATATCATAGGTTGCGACCATGTCTGCTTTTTCCAGATTTTAGTTTTTCGCTTCTACGTACCGAATAGTGGAAACAAAAAATCAGACCAAACTTGTAACCGTTTGGTTGATACTTATAGTCTGGCATGGAAAAATTGCAACTAGAAACCCATTAATTTGTAAAAATTCATGGATTTGAATAAGACCGATTTTTGCCCTTACAAAAGGTAACCTATTGTAAGGGCAGGTTTTTTTGGTAATATCACATGGATTGCTGAAAACAATCCAGCCGGGCGAGCAATATCTAAAACAGCCCTACGGTCTCACCATTCTCATCAATGCCGATTTTTTCGGCTGCCGGATGACGTGGCAAGCCGGGCATGGTCATAATATCTCCGCACACGGCAACGATGAAGCCGGCTCCAGCGGCCAGGCGCACTTCACGAATTGGCACCACATGATTTTTTGGCGCACCCTTAAGGCTCGGATCAGTAGAAAAACTATATTGGGTTTTAGCCATGCAGATGGGCAAATGCCCATAGCCCTGATCTTGAAATTCTTTAAAACGATTGCGGATTTTTGTATCACCAACAATATCATCAGCCCCATAAATATTCATGGCAATATGGCGCGCTTTTTCCCAAAGTCCCATATCATCTTTATAAAGTGGTTTGAAATCCGCCACACCGCTATCGACTTTTTCGATGACGTCGCGAGCCAGTGAAATTGCCCCTTTGCCCCCATCGGCCCAGTGGGTGCATTCATGGGCATTTATTCCTAAGTTTTTGCAATAGGCGACCACTGCATCAACCTCTTCAACCCTATCATTGGAGAAACGGTTGATGGCCACCATCACCGGGATATTAAATTTTTGCATGTTGGAAATGTGTTGGCCGAGGTTTTGCAGGCCCTTTTCCAGAGCATCCATATTTAGCAGATCAAGGGTTTTTGCTCCCATACCTCCCTGAAATTTAAGGGCTTTGATTGTGGCAACAATTACCGCAGCGTCAGGTTTTAGATTTCCTATCCGGCATTTGATATCAAAGAATTTTTCCGCTCCCAGATCAGCCCCGAACCCGGCCTCGGTGATAACGTAATCGCTCAATTTCAATGCGGTTTTGGTGGCCACCAGCGAATTGCAGCCATGGGCGATATTGGCAAACGGTCCCCCATGAACAAAGGCCGGGGTATGTTCGAGAGATTGCACCAGATTTGGTTTGATGGCATCACGCAGCAATACCGTCATGGCTCCGGCGGCGTTTAGCTGTCCGGCGGTAACGTTCTGGCGATTCTTGTTCTGACCGACAACGATTTTTTCAATGCGCTTTTCCAGATCCTCCAAATCATTTGAAAGGCAAAGAATGGCCATAATTTCGGAGGCGACAGTAATATCATAACCGCTCTGGCGCGGAAATCCGTTCATAACACCGCCAAGGGACATAACGATATCGCGCAAAGCCCGATCGTTCATATCCACAACCCGGCGCCAGCTGATGCGCCTTGCATCAAGCTCAAGCGCATTGCCCCAATAGATGTGATTATCAATCATAGCGCTAAGCAGATTGTGGGCCGCGCCGATGGCATGAAAATCACCGGTGAAATGTAAGTTGATATCTTCCATGGGGATGATCTGGGCCATGCCGCCGCCGGCAGCGCCACCCTTCATGCCAAAACAGGGACCAAGGGATGGCTCGCGCAGGCAAATGGAAATATTTTTGCCCAATGAATTCATGGCATCGCCAAGGCCAACCGTTGTTGTGGTTTTTCCCTCTCCGGCCGGGGTGGGGCTGGTGGCGGTGACAAGGATCAATTTGCCGTCTTTTTTCCCGCTAAGAGAGGCAATAAAACTGTCAGAGATTTTGGCTTTGGTATGGCCATATGGTTCAAGATTTTCCCCGGATATGCCAAGTTTTTGTGCAATTTCACCAATTGGTTTTGCAGTGGCGCTTCTTGCTATCTCTATATCGCTTTTCACTATTATTTCTCCAAAATTCCACCGATATCATTACGGCCAGAGCGTAGGTTGCAGACAAAATTTGCAATGTCAATTATAGCAATAACTTATCCCGATCTTGTGAATAAAATTCCCGTTTTTGTCCGATTGTGCTAGTTAATTGTCTATTCTGTGATGGGAGAACAAAAATATGAAAACACGGGCAGCAGTTGCTTTTGAGCCAGGAAAACCCCTTGAAATTGTGGAACTTGATCTTGAGGGACCAAAAGCTGGCGAGGTAATGGTTGAAATCAAAGCCACCGGCATTTGTCATACCGATGCTTTTACCCTTTCGGGGGATGATCCCGAAGGCATGTTTCCGGCAGTTTTGGGCCATGAGGGAGCTGGTGTCGTGGTTGAAGTCGGCCTGGGTGTGACTTCGGTGGCTGTGGGCGATCATGTGATCCCGCTTTATACGCCGGAATGTAGAGAATGTGATTATTGCCTGAACCCAAAAACCAATTTATGCCAGTCAATCCGGGAAACTCAGGGGCGCGGTTTGATGCCCGATGGCACTTCGCGCTTATCATATAAAGGGCAGCCGGTGCTGCATTATATGGGCTGTTCGACCTTTTCCAACTTTGCTGTAATGCCCGAAATTGCTGTGGCCAAAGTGCGCAAAGACGCTCCATTTGAGCAAATTTGTTACATTGGCTGCGGGGTAACCACTGGAGTTGGCGCCGTGGCATTTGATGCGAAAGTAGAACCCGGATCCAACGTGGTGATATTTGGGCTTGGCGGCATAGGGCTTAATGTTATTCAGGGCGCAAGAATGGTCGGGGCCGATAAAATCATCGGCGTTGATCTAAACCCGGATCGCAAGGAAATCGCCACAAATTTTGGCATGACCCATTTTGTCAATCCAAACGAAATTTCTGGCGATCTGGTTGCTCATCTGGTGGAACTTACCGGGGGCGGAGCCGATTATAGTTTTGAATGTATTGGCAATGTAAACACCATGCGCCAGGCTCTGGAATGTTGCCACAAGGGCTGGGGAGAGAGCGTTATTATTGGCGTTGCCGGGGCCGGAAAAGAAATCACCACCCGTCCGTTCCAGTTGGTTACGGGTCGTGTTTGGCGCGGCACAGCATTTGGGGGCGCTCGCGGGCGCACTGACGTGCCAAAAATTGTCGATTGGTATATGGATAAAAAAATCAATATTGACGATTTGATTACCCACACTTTTGCCTTGGAAGATATCAATAAGGCCTTTGACCTGATGCATGCGGGTAAATCCATCCGCTCTGTCGTAGTATTTTAAGGTCAGTGATCAACATGTCTGAAATAAAAATCATCAGTGAGCAAAAATGCTTTGGCGGCGTGCAGGGCTTTTATTCTCACCAATCAAAAGCCTGCAATGGGGAAATGAAATTTGGGGTATTTGTACCCCCGGCAGCCAAAGATGGGCCGGTTCCAGTGCTTACCTATCTGGCCGGGCTGACCTGCACTGAAGAAACATTTGTCATAAAAGCCGGGGCGCAAAGAATGGCATCGGAACTTGGTCTGATGCTGGTCACCCCCGATACCTCCCCCCGCAATCAAAATATTGCAGGGGAAGATAAGGATTGGGACTTTGGCACAGGGGCCGGATTTTATCTGGACGCCACTGAGGAGCCATGGGCAAAAGCCTATAATATGCAAACCTATGTGGTTGAAGAATTGCGCCGGGTTTTGGAAGAAAGCTTTCCCGCTGACCTTTTGCGGCACGGAATATTTGGTCACTCCATGGGAGGACATGGGGCTTTGACCCTGCATCTGAAACATCCAAATATTTATAAAAGCGCATCGGCATTTGCTCCCCTTAGCGCGCCAATGTCTGGTCCATGGGGACAAAATGCTTTGAGCAGATATTTGGGAGCGGACAAAAACAGCTGGAAAAATTATGATTCCAGTTATTTGATAAAACACCAGCCTTCCAAGGCTCTATTGCTGGTTGATCAGGGCCTCGCTGATCAGTTTCTTCAAGGTGAGCTATTTCCCCATATGCTGGAAGAGGCTGCAAAATCTTCCGGTCAAAAACTGACCCTTCGCCGTCATGAAGGCTACGATCATTCCTACTATTTCATTCAGACATTTATGGAAGATCATTTGCGCCATCACGCTAAGGCGCTCTAGGGCTGTTTCTTGCGCAAATGATAAGTCAGCGCCATAGCAATGCAGTGGCCAATAGCTTCTTCTGGAAATTCCTCATTAACGCTTAGGATTATGGCGCGATTACCCTCATATTTAAGGGTTGGATAGCGCGTGCGCCAATCTTCAACCAGTGAAGATTTACAGTTGACGAACAGGGCAATATCACGTTCGCCTTTTTCACCAATTCTTATGGTTGTGCCGCTTTTTGTGGCCGGTGTCAGATAAGAAACCTGCCCCCATTTAAGGGTTTCTTGTAATTGTCCCACTCCATCGGTGGTTTTTGCCACCTGCAAAATAAGCTGGCGCAATTGTAATAATGGAGCCTGTAGCTTTTCACTGTAGGAGTTGAAAACTGCTTCAACGTCATCATTTTCAAAGGGCGGATTTTTTATAGACATTTGATATTTCACTCCCATCCCACACATAACATAAATGTTGCGCCTGGCGGCAATTAGACAACAATGGCGGGCGAAAAACCGCCGCGCACTCTCCTAAGGGTCTACGAACGGAATTATGAACTATTCCGTTGGAGCCGGAGGCACGCAATTTCTTTGCAAAACTTTGGGATACGACATAATCATCAGGATCGTACAAATGAGCCATTTGCTTTTGCTGGCCTCTAATATCGTGGAGATTTCCATTTAAATCAGCCGTTAAAACCCGCATATCCAACTCCATTGCTTCCTCTTTTGTTGCGAGTAAAAACAGGGCGCGATGATAGGTGGTTTCAGCGATTGCAGTATCAAGATCAAAAGCTGCATAATAGGTCCCCCAGCTGCCATCAGAAAATCGAGAGCCAAGCGGATTTAGATGAGTAAAAGCTGCCATAATATAACTGGTGCCGGGGCCGGATATTCTATCTTGAGGCGGAACCAGCAATAATTGGCCAACCTGATCGCGCAGCCGGTCATTGGTCATGGCTTCAAGCTCAAAAACCGCCTCCAGATCCTTGGGATCAGCCACATCTTCAAACAGGTGAATGGTTGGAAAGTGACTTGGGATAATACGCCAGCACGGTTTCCATTCAACAAGGGCTTTAAGAACGCTCAAGCCCATCCGCCCCGCTGGGCATCAAGATATTGGCGCACCACATAAAGGTCTGCCACATTGCCCGACAGCATACGCTCCAGCGCCGAACGGCCGCCAAAAATTTTGGCATCATTGCTTTTTTTAATCCATTCATGGGCAGCTTTAGAGGGCAGCAAAACCTGCAAAGATTTATAAATGCCAAGAATGTAGGAAATTCTCTCAAGAGTATCGCGGGGCAGCGCCACATCGCCATCTTTCTTCCATTTATAAAATGTAGACCTTGCGCCAACCCCCAGCAATTTTATTTGCTGATCAGCGTTTAAGTTCCATTTGTCGGCAATATTAAAAAAAGTCCGCAAGGCAGGGCCGGATAAATGACGCCGGTCATCAGAGTTTTTTAGGGAAGCATTGGGGGACGCTTCGGAGGAAATTTTTTTTTGCGCTAAAGCCACCATGATATTTGTCCATTTTTCTACTAGAGCCTATGTACTGTCTAAATATGGACTTTTTTAGGCAAAAGTCAAGAAAATCGCACCGAAACAAAAGACCCCGACACATACATGGCCGGGGTCTTTTATTTGCTTGAGCAATTTGTACCAAACAACGGTTTAGATCAAATAATCCAAATCGTGTTTTTGGTTTTTAATCACTTTCAATTTCTTGGCCGGTTTCCTGATCAACCACTTTCATGGACAGGCGAACCTTGCCGCGATCATCAAAGCCCATAAGCTTTACCCAGACCTTATCGCCCTCTTTGATCACATCGGTGGTTTTTTCCACCCGTGAAGGAGCAAGCTGAGAAATATGCACCAGACCGTCTTTGGGACCAAAGAAATTAACAAAGGCTCCAAAATCAACGGTTTTAACAACCGTCCCCTGATAAATCACGCCAGCTTCCGGCTCATCAGTGATGGATTTAATCCATTTAACCGCAGCTTCAATGGAAGCATTGTCGGAGGAGGCGATTTTAATAACCCCGTCATCGTCAATATTGACCTTGGCGCCGGTTTTTTCCACGATTTCGCGAATAACCTTGCCGCCGGTTCCAATAACTTCGCGGATTTTATCGGTTGGTATCTGCATGGTTTCAATGCGCGGAGCATATTCACCAACCTCGTCACGAGCCGTATCAAGTGCCTTGGCCATTTCTTCAAGAATAAGCACTCGGCCCTCTTTGGCCTGCTCAAGAGCTGTTTGCATGATCTCTTTGGTAATCCCGGCAATCTTGATATCCATCTGCAGAGAGGTAATGCCATCATTGGTTCCGGCAACCTTGAAATCCATGTCGCCAAGATGATCTTCATCACCCAAGATGTCGGAAAGAACCGCAAATTCTTCGCCCTCTAAAATCAGACCCATGGCAATACCTGCCACGGCCTTTTTCATGGGAACGCCTGCATCCATCAATGCCAGCGAGGCACCACAGACCGAGGCCATAGAGGAAGAACCGTTGGATTCGGTGATTTCTGAAACCAACCGCACAGTATAAGGAAATTCTTCAACCGATGGACGAACCGGATTAATAGCACGCCAGGCCAGTTTACCGTGGCCAATTTCACGACGGGAAGTAAATCCTGTGCGCCCTGCTTCACCCACCGAATAGGGGGGGAAGTTATAATGAAGCATAAAGTTTTGCTTGGAGGTGCCTTCCAAACTATCAATAAACTGCTCGTCTTCACCTGTGCCAAGAGTTGCAACAACCAGAGCCTGAGTTTCGCCACGGGTAAAGATGGCAGAGCCATGGGTGCGCGGCAAAATTCCAGCCTCGGCAACCACGGGGCGAACTGTTGAAAGATCGCGTCCGTCAATGCGTTTTTTGGTGTCAATTACCGAGCGACGCACTATGCGCGATTGTATGGATTTGAAAACTGTACCGATTTGCTCCGGGGTCCAGTCACTTTCTTCAAGCGCTTCAACAACTTTGGTTTTTGCCACATCAAGCGCTGCATAGCGGGCCTGCTTATCGGTTTCCCCATAGGCTGCACGCACGTCATCTTCAGCGATTTTGAACATTTGGGCATCAAGCTCTGAAAGATCTTCTTCAACAAACTCGCGAGGATCTTTTGCGGCAAGTTCTGCCAGCTTGATAATGGCTTCGATTACCTGAGCTGATTGCTCATGACCATACATCACAGCGCCAAGCATAATTTCTTCGGAGAGTTCCTGAGCTTCGGATTCAACCATAAGCACCGCATCGCTTGTGCCGGCCATTACCAGATCAAGCTGGCTTTCATCACGACGATCAATAGGAGTATTAAGCACATATTCCCCATCAATATATCCAACCCGTGCCGCGCCGATCGGACCCATAAAGGGCACGCCGGAAAGGGTAAGCGCAGCAGACGTTGCAATCAGCGCTAACACGTCAGGCTGATTTTCCATATCGTGCTGAAGAACGGTTACGATTACCTGGGTTTCGTTTTTATAGCCCTTTGGAAAAAGCGGGCGGATCGGCCTGTCAATCAGACGGCAGATCAGTGTTTCTGCTTCTGATGGGCGCGCCTCGCGCTTGAAATATCCGCCGGGGATCTTGCCGGCTGCATAATATTTTTCCTGATAGTTTACAGTCAGGGGGAAAAAATCAATTCCCGTCTTGGGCTTAAAAGAGCTGACAACAGTTGCCAGAACAACAGTTTCGCCAAGGGTTGCCAAAACCGCACCGTGGGCCTGACGGGCAATTTTGCCGGTTTCTAAGGTTAGAGGCTGTCCGCCCCAGTTTAGTTCTACTTTGTGGTGATCAAACATTCTTGTTCATTTCCATTCATACATTTTATTAGGAAATTGCCCGCGCTTTTTTACAAATACCCGGCCTTAACCGAAAAACTTGCTTTGTAGCAGATGCTGGCAATTATACCTGCTTGCGGTGGCCAAACGCTATAATGCGCTTGGGAAAAACCGCGGTGTTTTATTAATTTTTGTGATTTTTAAAACATGGACAAGACGGCAAGAAGTTTTTTTATTTAAAAAAACGTCCAGCGATCCTGCCATGCCTCTTTTGTTAAAACCACCGATTGGCGCAAATGAATTTCCGCGCCAATCTTTAATTATTGCGCCGACATTTTAGCGGCGCAGGCCGAGCTTTTCAATCAAGCTCTTATAGCGCGCATCATCTTTACGTTTTACATAATCAAGCAGACGGCGACGCAGAGAGACCATTTTCAGCAATCCACGACGGGAATGATTATCCTTTTTGTGGGTTTTGAAATGTTCTGTAAGATTAACGATACGCTCGGTCAAAATGGCAACCTGAACTTCAGGTGAGCCGGTATCTGAACTTTGGACCGCGTATTCCTTGATAAGCGCAGTTTTGCGCTCTGGTGTTACCGACATCGAAAATTCCTTTCAAATTCAAAGGGTAAGGGTTGCCCATCTCCGGGATGTCGTCCAGAGAAGGCCGCGAGGTTTCAGGACAATAAGCCTGGAACTGCGCCCCTATAGGGTAATTTTGCCCCAATTACCAGCCTTATCTTGCAACTTAGAGTTGCGAAACTTCGCTTTCTCACTGAGACCATATAGACTAGGGTCTAGACCCAAAACTAACATGCCTGCTCCAACTTTAATCCCAAGTTCTAGAGGTGGTCAAATTAGGCAATTTTTACGAAACATTCTTGTGGTCCTGTTAGCGGTGAATTTTATGACTTCAATTGCAAAGTCTGAAGAAAACCAAAATATCGCCATGCTGGAATTACTCCTAAGCGGTACGCCCGTTCAGGCTTCTCGATTCAGTGCTGGTTTTTTAAACGCAGTCCCGTTTGAGCAAATAAATTCCATTCTTAAGAATATTTCGGGCGAAATTGGCGCTCCTGTCCGTATTTTGCCAGTGGATGAGGAATACGCGATTACCACATTAACTCACGCTATGCGTGCAACTATTGTTTTAGACGATGGGGGGAAAATTACCGGGCTGTTTTTTCGCCCACCAACACCCCTGAATGCAACCCTGTCGGACCTTTTAATGCCGCTCGAACAGGTTCAGGGCGAAACCAGCTATCTTATATTGCAAGGGGAGAACATTCTGGCACAAAAAAATGCTGAAGCCGTTCTGGCAATCGGTTCGGCGTTTAAACTTGCGATTCTTAAGGCACTACAGGACGAAATTAGCACAGGAAATCGCAAGTGGGGTGATGTGGCGTTGCTTGCTGAAAATTTGCGTTCTTTGCCAAGTGGGATTTTGCAGGATTTTCCTGATGGCGCACCGATTACGTTGCACACGCTGGCAGCTTTGATGATTTCCAATAGCGACAATACAGCAACGGATACGCTGCTGGCCCTGCTGGGCCGAGAAAAGGTCGCTCTCTATCTGGATAATCAGTTTGTCCTTTCCACCCGAGAGTTTTTTCAACTTAAAGATGATCGAGAGCTGGCAGAAATATTTGCCAATGCAGATCAGGCTACAAAGCTAAATATCTCAGAACAACTAAAAACACGGGCTTTGCCCTCGCTAGACGCTGGCTCTGTTCCCTATCGGGAGGGTGTTGAATGGTATTTATCAGCTAAAGAGCTTTGTGAGTTAATTAAATCGGTTCGCACTTTGGATGTTTTTCAGATCAATCCCGGTCTGGCCCTCCGTGATCAATGGGAAAGTTTTGCTTTTAAGGGCGGCAGTGAATTGGGTGTTTTTAATCTGACAACGTGGGTGAGGGCACAAAACGGTCAGGAATATTGTGTAGTCATAACAATAAATGACAATTCGAAACTGCCGGAAGCAGAAATTGCCAGCGCCTATTCAATAGTTCTTGGACATCTGGCAGG
>JAKISW010000033.1 GCA_021648375.1 Devosiaceae bacterium | reverse complement strand
GGGGCCGGACATGAAGCCTGCTGGATCAGCAAGGTTGCACCAACCGCCATGATCATGTGCCCCTGCGTTGATGGATTGAGCCATAATGAGGCGGAGGAAATTTCCAAGGAATGGGCGACGGCCGGGGCCGAGGTTTTAATGCACGCGGTGGTTGAAGTGGCGGAGATTGTGGAGTGAGGAACGGTGCGCGATAGCGCATGAGCAGCTTAAGAAGCTGCGAAAGAGACGAACGCCCTGAGCGACGCCGCGAAGGGCCAGCAAAGGAACGGTGCGCGATAGCGTGTGGCTTTTGTAGATCGGGAATTGAATATGGTACAAAGCGCTTGCGGGTAAAACGGTGAGCGCCATCTTTGGGAGGAGATGAAAATGAGCAGCAAAGTCATAAAAAACGGAACTATCGTTACCGCCGATCGTACATATAAAGCCGATGTAAAAATCGAGGATGGGGTAATCGTCGAAATTGGCGATAGCCTCTCAGGTGATGAAATTCTGGACGCTTCCGGTTGTTACGTCATGCCCGGCGGCATCGACCCGCACACCCATCTGGAAATGCCGTTTATGGGCACCTATTCCTCTGACGATTTTGAAAGCGGCACTCGTGCTGCATTGGCCGGCGGCACCACCATGGTGGTGGATTTTGCCCTGCCATCCCCTGATCAATCTTTGCTTGAAGCCCTCTCCATGTGGGATAATAAATCCACTCGCGCCAATTGCGATTATTCCTTTCATATGGCCATCACCTGGTGGGGCGAACAAGTATTTGACGAGATGGAGGCGATAACCAAGCGCGGCATCAATACATTTAAACATTTCATGGCCTATAAGGGTGCATTGATGGTTGATGATGATGAGATGTATTCTTCGTTTCAGCGCTGCGCCGCCCTTGGTGCTCTGCCGCTGGTCCATGCGGAAAATGGTGACGTGGTGGCGCAAATGCAGGCAAAACTTCTTGCCGAGGGCAATAATGGTCCCGAAGCTCACGCCTATTCGCGCCCGCCTGAAGTTGAGGGCGAGGCCACCAACCGGGCCATTATGATTGCCGATATGGCCGGGGTGCCGCTTTATGTGGTGCATCTATCCTGTGAGCAAAGCCATGAGGCGGTGCGCCGGGCAAGGCAAAACGGCATTAGGGTATTTGGTGAACCTTTGATCCAGCATCTCACCCTTGATGACAGCGAATATCAAAACAAGGATTGGGATCATTCGGCGCGACGGGTAATGTCGCCCCCATTCCGCAATAAAAAGCATCAGGATAGCTTATGGGCCGGTCTGGCTTCAGGCTCATTACAGGTGGTAGCAACCGATCATTGTGCTTTCACCACTGAGCAAAAACGTTCTGGAATTGATAATTTTACGCTTATTCCCAACGGCACCGGCGGACTTGAAGATCGCATGCCCATGCTCTGGACTTTTGGGGTGAATACGGGGCGGTTAACAATGAACGAGTTCGTTGCGGTGACCTCAACCAATATCGCCAAAATCCTCAATACCTATCCAAAAAAGGGCGCGATTCTGGAAGGCTCAGATGCGGATATTGTGGTCTGGGACCCAAAGCGCGAAAAAACCATTGAGGCCAAAACCCAGCAAAGCGCCATTGATTATAATGTATTCGAGGGCAAGCATGTGACTGGATTGCCGCGCTTTACCTTAACGCGCGGCCATGTGGCAGTTACTGAAGGGGCAATAACCACCCGCGAGGGCCATGGCAAATTTGTTGCCCGTGAGCCCTTCCCGGCGGTTAATAAAGCGCTATCAAAATATAAGGAAATCACTTCCCCAAGAAAAGTCCAGCGCACCGGCATTCCCCAGAGTGGGGTTTAGCGCAATGAAAAAATCAATTTTTTCCTGTATAATATTGATGTTGATCACCACCTCTCAAGCGAGCGCTCAAATGCTTACTGCCGGGGCGGTATATGGAAACGAACTTGGCTGCATAAAACAGAGCGGCGGCGATGGGTTGGACGCGTGGCGTCAACTCACCCTCAAGGGCATTGAGGCTCACGAAACATATTGTGAGTTTGTTGATCTGCAGGTTTCATCTAAGGGCGATTATCTGGCCTCTGCCATCTGTTATTCTGAAGGATTTGTCGCGCCGGACCTGTTTTCCATTTCTCCAATCGGGGAGGGCAATGGCTTTGAGGTCAGCAATGTTGGCAATGACATAATTTCCAGCCCGGTGGGGATATTTGAAAAGTGTGAAGCTAAATGAACACTGCTGTTTTCCATATGACCTTCTATTATTCCCCTCACTCTTTACGCATGTGGGTCAGCGCGGGGTGTTATGGAATTGAATAAAATTATTAAAGTTGTAACAGCTGCAATTCTTAGTGCTGATCAGCAAGTTTTGCTGGTGCGCAAAAAGGGCACGGATGCATTTATGCTGCCTGGCGGCAAAATTGAGAATAACGAGAATTCTTTGCAGGCGTTATCACGGGAGTTAAGCGAAGAATTAAGCGCAGACTTGTCATCTAACCGTTTTGAACAATTGGGGAGTTTTCGCGATATTGCTGCTAACGAAACCGGGTTTGATGTTGAGGCTATTGTTTTTATCACAAACTTTGATGGCGAAGTTGATCCTAAAGCCGAGATTGAGGAATTGCGTTGGTACGATCCTGAATTATCAGACAACATAAAACTTGCGCCTTTGTTACAAAACCAGGTTCTTCCAGCATTGCAGAATTATTTGAATCATTCAGGAGTGGTTCAATGAGCACCTTAATCTCCCTCCAAAACATACCTTTCCCCTTCCCGTCATTCTCGGGCTTGACCCGAGAATCCATCTATATGGCTGGTGCAGACTTGTTAATGGATAGTCGGGTCAAGCCCGACTATGACGAGTTGGGGATAAAAAAATCAATCCCGAACATGACGAAGCGGTCCTGGGGGGCATATAAATGACTAACTCGCCCGTAATTTCCGCCAAGAAACTCTCGCTAACCTTTAAGACTATTGATGGGCCAGCGCATGCGCTCAATGACGTCGGCCTAACCGTGCTGCCGCCTAGTGGGCGCGCTGGCATAGTGGCAAGCGGGGTGTAAAGATGCAGGTAAAAAACAAGTTTGGGTTGAGTTGGCGTTTTGTTGCTTTTATATTTTTGTCGCTTCTGATCACATCTGTGCTGTTCATTTTGGCGATGTTTATATTTTCATATTTCACCGTTGAGGAGGCATCGCTGGCACCGATCGGAGAGACGATAACGGGCTTTTTTCTTTCGGTTCTTTTGGCGATTGTGTTTGCCCTTGGCCTGCTTCCGTTGCTATTGCCTGCCAGCCTGCTGGCATGGGTTGTCTCTCACCGGATACTTAACGAGCGGAGCGGCCCACAAAGGCGGTATCAAATAGCCGGGGCTGCGACCGCCCTAGCCGGATGTGCTGGTTTTGCGGTATGGCTGATATTTTTCAGCAACCTTGAATTGTGGCCGTATGTGCTTGCCTTTATGATGCCATCGGCTGTTGGGGCAGCTATGATTTCTGTCTGGGTACTTTATCCGCAAGCCAGAAAGGGGGCAGTATAATGGGTATTGCTAATGAGCTAGGTACACAGCCTGAAGTGGTTGTCAAAGCTGAGGGGCTCAGCCTTACATTTAAGACCAATGACGGGCCGGCATTCCGCAAAGCGGGGTATAATACCTAGATGTCATTGCCCCGTGGTCAGCATTTGATAGATGATTTCCCCCGCTTTGGTCTCATTCCATATGCGGAACGATTTCCTGCAAATCCGAACGATATATCACTCAGAATATCTGGGGATGTACAAACACCACTTTCAATTGATGACGAGTTTTCAAAACTGCCAATGCGCAATCAGGTATCAGATTTTCATTGCGTCACCACCTGGAGTACAAAAAATCTGCGTTGGCGAGGTTTTTTGTTTCGCGATGTATTGAAAAAAATTATCCAGCCGATTGCTCAAGTAGATCCAAAGGCAAATTATGTGGTGTTTATGGGGCAGGACGGGTATAAAAACATCTTGCCGCTCAAGGATTTGATGGCTGACGATGTTTTGCTGGCAACGCACCTTGATGATGAGCCATTAGGCATCGCTCATGGGGGGCCGTTGCGACTGATCGCGCCGTCCCATTATGGCTATAAGAGCGTGAAGCACATCAAACAAATTGATTTTCTTATCGACCCGGAGAAATTTAAAACACCCTGGTTTTTCCCACTTGTTGCTCACCCTCGTGGGCGTGTAGAGCTGGAAGAAAGAAGCGTTTTGTTGCCAAACTGGCTGTTTCGCTTTGTATTTTCCAAATTTATCAACAGCAATCGCCTCAGGTTTGAACGGGCACTGCAGCAATATGAACTGATGAAAAAATGAGCCCGGTAATTTCCGCCAAAAAACTCTCCCTGACCTTTAAAACCAATGACGGGCCGGTGCATGCTTTGTCAGAGGTTGATCTAGACATCAACAAAGGCGAATTCATCTCGTTTATTGGCCCTTCCGGTTGCGGCAAAACCACATTTTTGCGGGTGGTCGCCGATCTGGAGCAGCCCACAGACGGTAGCATTACCGTCAATGGAAAAAGCCCGGCTGAAGCGCGGCAGAACCGTGATTATGGCTATGTTTTTCAGGCTCCGGCATTGCTTCCATGGCGCACCGTGCAAAAAAATGTTGCCCTGCCACTGGAAATCATTGGCATGAGCAAGGTTGAACAGGAAAAACGCACCAAACGTACCCTTGCGATGGTCAATCTTGATGGCTTTGAAAAAAAATTCCCATGGCAATTATCCGGCGGCATGCAGCAGCGCGCTTCCATTGCCAGAGCTTTGGCCTTTGATGCCGATCTGTTGCTGATGGATGAGCCGTTTGGGGCCTTAGATGAAATCGTGCGCGATCATCTAAACGAGCAATTGCTCAAACTATGGTCAGATACAAAAAAAACCATTTGTTTTGTCACCCATTCCATTCCCGAAGCGGTTTATCTCTCAACAAAAATTGTTGTTATGTCGCCGCGCCCGGGAAGGGTGATTGATGTGATAAAAAGCACATTACCCGCCAAACGCCCGCTGGATATTCGCGAGACCCCTGAGTTTCTAAAAATTGCCCATCGGGTGCGCGAAGGCTTACGAACCGGAAATGCCTATGAAGAATAGTGCAGAGATGAAAGATGGAGTGTTCAACCGGCTTTATCAGGGCAAAGCCCTGCCCGTTTTAATGATCGTAAGTATCATTATTGTCGCCTGGTACGGATTTGCCGTCTGGCTCAATGCCCCCTGGCAGGTTGGGGTTTATGAACGAGCTGAAATATCTGACTGGACAGCCTCCCAGTTTGTTGTCGATACTTTAAACCAAAAAAGGCCGGTTTTACCCTCCGCCCACCAGGTGTTTGTTGAAATCTGGAATACCACGGTTTTAAAAAATCCTACCTCGCGCCGCTCTTTGCTCTATCATGCATGGATTACCCTTTCGGCGACCGGGCTGGGTTTTGCCATCGGCTCCATATTGGGCATATTGCTGGCGGTGGGCATTACCCATTCACGAGCGATGGATAAATCCACCATGCCGTGGATCGTTGCATCCCAGACCATTCCCATTTTAGCTATTGCGCCGATGATAATTGTGGTGTTGAACGCTATCGGAATTTCAGGGGTTTTGCCCAAGGCGCTTATTTCCACCTATCTGTCATTTTTTCCAATTGCCGTTGGCATGGTGAAGGGCTTTCGCTCTCCCGAGCAGATCCAGCTTGATCTCATGTATACCTATGGGGCCAGCAAGACCCAGACTTTTTGGAAATTGCGCTGGTTTGCCGCCCTGCCATATTTGTTCACGTCCATGAAGATTGCCATTGCCATTTCTCTGGTCGGGGCCATCGTTGGCGAATTGCCCACCGGGGCGGTTGCCGGGCTTGGTGCCCGTCTTTTGTCTGGCTCCTATTATGGGCAGACGGTGCAGATCTGGTCAGCGCTGTTTATGGCGGCTGCTCTTGCGGCAACTCTGGTGGCTCTGGTTTCTCTGGTTGAACGAATTGTCACCCGCAACCTTGGTGCCCAAATAATTGGTGCCCAGACAAAGGGGGCAAACTGATGAATTATTCCCTTGTTGTTGGCGCTGTAGTCTTTTGGCTTGTTGCCTGGGCGACAAACGAATGGCTGGTGCGGCTAAACGTAGAAAACCGCACTATTGGCCGATCAATTGATCTGGTTGTGCCCCTGTTGTTTGGGGTAAGCATTCTGGTGCTTTGGGAGGGTCTGGTGCGCGGGCTTAACGTTTCACCAATTCTGTTGCCCCCGCCCTCGATGATCTGGGCCAGAATTTTGGTCTCAGGTTCGATTTTATGGGCTGATTTTCAACAGACATTTCTAAAATCGGTTCTGGTTGGTTTTGCCTTTGGCTGCGGATCGGGATTTTTAGTGGCAATCGCTGTTGACCGTTCGCCGTTTTTGCAGCGTGGCTTATTGCCCATCGGCAATTTTGTTTCCGCTCTGCCCATCGTGGGCGTGGCCCCGATTATGGTCATGTGGTTTGGTTTTGACTGGCCATCAAAAGTTGCGGTTGTTGTGGTGATGACGTTCTTCCCCATGCTGGTAAATACCGTATCCGGCCTTGCGGCGGCCTCGTCCATGCAAAAAGACCTGATGCGTACCTATGCAGGCTCCTATTGGCAGACCCTTTTTGCCTTAAGATTACCGGCGGCGGCACCGTTTATCTTTAATGCTTTAAAGATCAACTCGACCCTGGCCCTGATCGGTGCAATTGTAGCGGAGTTTTTTGGAACACCGATTGTTGGCATGGGTTTTCGTATTTCAACGGAAGTGGGCCGGATGAATGTTGATCTGGTCTGGGCAGAAATTGCGGTGGCGGCCTTGGCGGGCACCACTTTTTACGGTTTAATCGCTCTGATCGAGCGCAAGGTTACATTCTGGCATCCGTCGGTTCGCGGTTAGGAACTTTTATAAACTAAGAAACCGGGTCAAAGACCCAAAAAACAACCAAAGGGAGACTAAAATGAAAAAACTACTAACAACTCTTGCACTGGGGGCCATGGCTTTTACAGCTGTTCCCGCCGTTAACGCTCAGGAAGTTACCCTGCAACTCAAATGGGTAACGCAAGCCCAGTTCGCGGGTTATTATGTGGCGCTGGAAAACGGCTTTTATGATGATGAAGGCCTTGATGTAACCATTAAGCCCGGCGGTCCCGATATTGCCCCGGTTCAGGTTTTGGTTGGCGGCGGCGCTGATGTGGTCATTGACTGGATGCCTTCGGCATTGGCTGCTCGCGAAAAAGGCGTGCCGTTGGTCAATATCGCCCAGCCTTTCAAATCATCGGGCATGATGCTGACCTGTCGTGCCGATAGTGGCATTACATCGCCTGCTGATTTCCCCGGCAATACTCTTGGGGTTTGGTTCTTTGGCAACGAATATCCCTTCCTTTCATGGATGAGCCAGCTGGGCATTTCCACCGAAGGCGGCGATGACGGGGTTGAGGTTCTAAAACAGGGCTTTAATGTTGATCCAATCCTGCAAAATCAGGCAGCCTGCGTTTCCACCATGACCTATAATGAATATTGGCAGATTATTGACGCTGGCCTTACCGCCGAAGATCTGGTGACCTTCAAATATGAGGACGAAGGTGTAGCAACTCTTGAAGATGGCATTTATGTGCTTGAAGATCGTCTGAATGACGAAGAGTTCTCCGATGAAATGGTGCGCTTTGTTCGTGCATCCATGAAGGGCTGGAAATGGGCTGAAGCAAATCCTGATGCAGCCGCTGAAATCGTGCTTGAATATGATGAAACCGGTGCCCAGACTATTGAGCATCAACGTCGTATGATGGGCGAAATCGCTAAATTGACTGCCGGCTCCAATGGCGCCCTTGATCCAGCTGACTATCAGCGCACCGTTGATACGCTGATGGGCGGTGGTTCTGATCCGGTTATCACTATGGCACCCGAGGGCGCATGGACTAGCGTAATTACCGATAAAGCGCTGGGCATGTAAAACTCTTAAGATAAAAATTTGAGGGCAGGGCCTTGGCTCTGCCCTTTTTTTATTTTGCTTACAAATATTTTTTCCCATTGTGGCCATTTAACTGCTTTGTTCAAAAAGGATTTTTTTGAATGATGGATGGAAATTAAATGAGCGCTTTAAATTTGCTGGGTAATTCCGACGCGGTTTCATTCTGGGAAGCTGAGAACGGTGATTATCAGCCAAATCAGCCCTTTGCAGGTGATGCAGATGTTGATGTGGCAATCATTGGGGCTGGCTATACCGGTCTGTCCATCGCCCGCGAGTTCAAAAAAGATAATCCCGGTGCCAACCTGATTGTGCTTGAGGGCCAATATGTTGGTTTTGGAGCGTCCGGCCGCAATGGTGGTTTTAACATGTCCCTGTTTGGCCTTGAGCCGGAAGTGACGATTTTTCGCTGGGGAAAACAGCGCACCAAAGAAGCCCATGATTATATGGCCCGTGCTGTTTCTTATGTGCATCAGCTGGTTAAAGACAATGATCTAAAAAGCGATTATGAGCATAATGGCATGCTTAGAATTGCCTATACCCCGGCCCAGATTAAGCGCTTGGGCGCCATGTCTGAAATGCTTTCAGGGCTGGATGATACAGGGCAGCGCTATCAGTTTTTGCAACAGGATCAATTGGGCGACCAGTTTGGAACAGAAGTGTTTCAGGCAGCAATTTTTGAGCCGGATTCTGGCATACTAAACCCCATTAAACATGTGCGCGAACTAAAGAGGCTGGCTGAGGATGAGGGCGCAAAAATCTATGAGAACAGCCCGGTATTAAATGTTGATCGCAGTGCTGACAAAATAATTCTTAAAACTCAAAACGGCACCATAAAATGCAAAAAACTGGTTATTGCCGTCAACGCCTGGGCGAGCCAGATCAAGGGAATAGCTAAAATTCGTTCCCGCCAGACCCCGGTCTGGACCTCTCAGGTGGTGACCCAGATTATCCCTGAAGAAACGTGGGCTAAAATCGGTTGGGCAGATCGTGCTTCGATTGAAGACAATCGGCAGATGGTGCATTATCTGCGGCGCACAAAATGTGGGCGCATAACAATTGGCGGCGGCAATGTGGCAATTCCAAACAGCCGCGCCATGGGGAATATGGACACGGCAAAAATCTTCTCGGCACTAGAGAATCGCCTGAGATGGATGTTTCCAGACCTTAAGGATATTGGTTTTGATTATCGCTGGGGCGGTCCGGTTTCGGTAAATCTCGATATGACCCCCGAAATCGGTTTTATCGGTGATGAAAGGGTTATTTATGCCAGCGGTTGCATTGGCCATGGCGTGTCTTTGACGCAATTGAACGGCCGCCTGATTGCCGATCTGCTTCTGGATAAAAAAACCGAACTGAGCGAATTCTGGGTGGTGAACCGCAAGGCTATTCCATGGCCCATCGACCCGATTGGCTTTGCCTGCATAAACGCCATCAAGTCCGGCCTTAATCTTTGGGATAGAATAGAAGAAAAATCTTTGCCTAAAGGTATGTAATAGATACCGAAGGGCATGTAAAATGAGCCGACAAAACTACGCCCAGTCAACAAAGGGAAACAACCAGTGCAAGACGTAATAAATTCAGCAACCGCTTCCTTTGAAAAAATGCGTGATCTGGTGCGCCTGGATAATACAACTTCTTACGAGGATAGAATTAAATACCTCAAAGCGCTGCGCAAGGCGGTAATGGATAATATCGGGGCCTTACAACAGGCACTGGATGAAGATTTTGATGGTCGTTCACCCCACGAAACCCAGGTGGCCGACATTATGCCCACCATCACAACCATCGATTATTCCATTAAAAACCTGCGCAAGTGGCTCAAAGGTGAAAAGAAGCCGACTGAAATCCAGTTTCTTCCCGCAAAAAACCGGATTGAATTTCACCCCAAGGGGGTGATTTTGATAATTTCTCCATGGAATTATCCGGTTTCCCTTTCGCTCCTGCCCATGGCCAGCGCAATTGCTGCGGGAAATCGGGTAATATTAAAGCCCTCGGAATGCACACCAAAAACCTCAGAACTGATGGTGCAAATTGTAAAATCTGCCCTGCCCGCCGACAGAGCAATGGTTTTTACCGGGGGGCCGGAGCTGTCGGCCAAACTGACTTCCCTTGATTTTGATCATATTGTCTTTACCGGGTCCACCCGTGTCGGACGCATGGTTATGCAAAGCGCCGCCAATAATCTAACCCCGGTGACTTTGGAGTTGGGGGGTAAATCCCCGGCAATTGTGCACGAGGAATATGACCTTGAACTGGCGGCATCTCGCATTGCCCGTGGTAAGCTCTTCAATGCTGGTCAAACCTGCATCGCCCCGGATTATGTGATGATCCCTGCCAACAAAACTGATGAGTTTGTTACATTCTTTAAAAAAGCTGCGCGCAGGCTTTACCCGCAATTTGCCGGGAATGGAGATTATTCATCCATCGTCAGCCAGTCCCAGTTTGTGCGCCTTAATGCCCTGCTTGATGATGCGCAAAAAAAGGGTGCAAAGATTATTTCTCTGGATGAAAAAAATCAGCGCAGTTCAGGAAATCGTAAACTGCATCCCCATCTGGTTCTTGATATTTCTAATGATATGAAAATCTCCGAGGAGGAAATTTTTGGCCCGATACTTATTGTTATTCCCTATGATGATATTGACGAAGCAAGCGCCTATATCAATCAGCGTCCACACCCGTTATCCCTTTATTATTTTGATGATAATTCAGAGCGAGTGCAGGAATTTTTGAGCAAAACCATATCTGGCGGAGCTGTTGTCAACGATACCATCTTGCAGTTTGTGCAAGAAGCACTGCCTTTTGGTGGGGTTGGCAATAGCGGCATGGGCGTTTGTCATGGCTATGAGGGTTTTAGGGAACTTTCCCACGCAAAGTCGGTTTTTTATCAATCAAAGATTAATGGCGGTTTCATAATTTATCCACCCTATGGCAGGTTGTTTGAACGAATTATGGAATTTCTTGTTCGCTAAAACCTCGATCCAATGTTACTTCGATGCGCAACAAAATATTTCAAAAAACGGAAACAGGTCTGGTGCCTCAAAAAATAATTCTGCCGGTTCTGGATGGATTGAGCGCAGCTATTTTCATCATAGATGGAAATCGCAAAATTACCTTCGTCAATAAGAGCGGGCGCAAAAACTTTGGCCCCAACCTTGTTGATCTGGATTTTGTGCAGGTAATTCGCAATCCCGATTGTCTAAAAGCCATTGATAAAGTCATCCATGGCAAAAAGTCATTGCAATTGGAAATTGGTGTTCAGGGCACAATATTGACTACCTATAAAGTCAATATTTCCCGCCTTGGAGCAAAATCAATACCTGAAAATTTGAAGGCAAAAAACTCAGATAATTGGCGGGCAATTATCAGCCTTGAGGATATTTCTCCCATTCGCGAAGCCTTGACCATGCGATCAGATTTTGTTGCCAATGTCAGCCATGAATTGCGCTCGCCCCTTACCGCAATTTCAGGCTTTATTGAAACTCTAAAAGGCTCCGCTAAAGATGACCATGAGGCGCGGGAGAAATTTCTCATCATTATGGAAGAGCAGTCCCAAAGGATGGTGCGGCTCATTGATGATTTGCTCTCTCTTTCAAAGGTGCAGGCCAGTGAGCATTTGCTGCCAAAAAACAGCGTTGATCTTATTGCCATCATTAAGCAGACGATCGCAACTTTAAGCCCACTTGCTGCCGCCGAAAACGTAAAAATCAATCTTGAAATTGCGGAAAATATCGAAGCAATGGTCAAAGGTGAGAGAGATCAATTGTTGCAGGTTTTTCTAAATCTGGTGGAAAATGCCATCAAATATGGCGGTGACGGCAATCAGGTTGATGTGGTTTTGAGCGCCAAAGCCAAGGCTCCCGGCATTGCTGGACCAGCTTTTATGGTTGAAATTATTGATCAAGGCATCGGGATACCCCGCGAACATCTGCCCCGCCTTACCGAAAGATTTTATCGGGTTGATACCGGGCGCTCGCGTCAAAAGGGCGGTACCGGGCTAGGGCTTGCCATCGTTAAACATATTGTTGCCCGCCACCGCGGTCGCCTGCAGATTAAAAATAATGATGATCGCGGAGCAAGTTTTAGCGTTTTTCTTTCTCAGTAATCCTGTCATTAAACTGAAACATAGGTTCTCTACCAGCGGTTTTGTAACGATAAACAAACGCTGGAGATCTTTCGGAATGAGTAGAAATAACAGGTTGCGCCCGGTTTTAATCAGTGCGTTTATCTTCCTTGCAGGAATTTCGAGTGTTCAGGCCCAGCAACAAATTAAAATTGTCGGCTCCTCTACGGTTTTCCCGTTTATAACCTCGGTTGCCGAACGGTTTGGTAAAAATACCAACTTCAAAACCCCGATTGTTGAAAGTACCGGCTCCGGTGGTGGTTTAAAACTTTTTTGCGCAGGGCTTGGAAATTTAACGCCCGATATTGCCAGTGCTTCCAGACGGATAAAACTTTCTGAAGTTGAACTTTGCAGCCAAAATGGCGTTGCAGATATTGTTGAGATAAAAATTGGCTTTGATGGCATAGTTCTGGCCAATTCTCGATCTGTTGAGCTTGTAGATTTTTCTCAGCGCGATATTTTTCTGGCTCTGGCAAAAAACATTCCAAACGAAAACGGGCAGATTATTGCCAACCCTTTTTTTAACTGGCGTGAAGTCAATCCAAACCTGCCTGATGTGAAAATTGAAGTTATGGGGCCGCCCCCCACCTCCGGCACCCGAGATGCTTTTGTCGAGCTTATTATGATCGCCGGATGTGAAACATTTAATTGGGTAGAGGAGCTGAAAACCAGCGATAAAGCAGCATATCAGGCGCTTTGCCAGACCATGCGCGAGGATGGGGTATATATTGAAGCGGGTGAAAACGATAATCTCATTGTGCAAAAACTGGTGGCAAACCCTGCCGCCTATGGCATTTTTGGATTTGGATTTTTGGATTCAAATACCGATATAATTCAGGGCAATTCCATTGCAGGAATATCCCCGGAATTTGAAAATATTGCCTTTGGCGAATACCCGGTTTCCCGCTCGCTTTATATTTACGTCAAAAAAGCTCATGTGAATGAGGTTGCAGGCATTGAGGAATTTTTAAGCGAACTTATGGCTAACAAAGCCTCAGGCCCGGATGGCTATCTGGCCGATAAGGGTATGATCCCTTTGCCAGAGAATGAGCATGAACTCTGGTCATTACGAGCTGCAAATCTTCAAAACCTGCAATTCTAAGTTATTGGCAGCAGTTAAAATGAATATCAAGACCGCAGGTTTCCTTAAAAACAGTTTTTCTTCCCGTAATAGGCTGAGGGAAAAAGCTATCTATATTATATTGATCGCTTCTTCGCTTGTAGCGGTTGGCACCACGGCAGGAATTATCTTATCGCTGGTTTTTGAGGCGGCAAGGTTTTTTACGCTGGTTCCCATAACCGACTTTTTGTTCGGTTTGAACTGGAGCCCGCAAACTGCAATCCGCGCCGATCAGATCGGATCATCGGGAAGCTTTGGCGCCCTGCCTTTAATCACCGGCACCCTGTTGATTAGCGCCATTGCCATGTTTGTTGCCGCTCCTCTTGGCTTGGCCGCTGCCATATACCTATCGGAATATGCCAGTGCATCGCAGCGCTCGATTATAAAACCTTTGCTTGAAATTCTGGCCGGAATTCCCTCAGTCGTTTATGGATTTTTTGCCGCTCTGGTTATTGCCCCGTTTATTCGCATGAGCGGATCCGGCTTTGGACTTGAGATAGCTTCTCAAAGTGCCCTTGCAGCAGGGCTGGCCATGGGAATAATGATTGTTCCGTTGATTTCCTCCCTTTCCGACGATGTTATCAATGCGGTGCCAACAGCCCTAAAAGATGCCTCCCTTGGCATGGGGGCCACCCGGTCTGAAACCATTATTCATATTATATTGCCTGGCGCATCTTCTGGCATTGCCGGCTCCATGTTGCTTGCTGCCTCCACAGCCATCGGCGAAACGATGATTGTTGTTATGGCAGCAGGGTTGGCAGCTAATCTTACGGCTAACCCACTTGATGCGGTGACCACGATCACCGCCCAGATCGTGGCGCTACTAACAGGAGATCAGGAGTTTGACAGCGCCAAAACCCTCTCCGCTTTTGCTCTAGGCCTATTGCTGTTTTGCGTCACGCTGGCTCTGAATTCCATCGCCCATAAAATCGTAAAAAACTATCGGGTTAAATATGAATAGGCACTTTTCTGTACGCTCAAAACACCTTGCGACGCGCCACCGTTTTGAAGTCATTTTCAAATGGTTTGGGCGCATTTCTATTTTTCTCGCATTGGGGTTTTTGGTCTTGATGCTGGCCATAATTGCCAATATGGGGGCCGGAGCGCTGCAACAGACCCGCATTGCCCTTGATGTTCCTTTGCTGCAAGAGGGTTTCGATATAAATTATCTTGATGAGGCAGATTATGACGGGTTGATAAAATCTGCATTGCGCCAGAGATTTCCAGATGCCACCTCGCGTTCACAAAAGCGCCAGCTCAATAATCTTTTGAGCATTGAAGCCCCTTTTACCTTGAAAAAATATGTGCTTAAAAATCCCGATACGATCGGGAGCACTGCAAGGCTTTGGTTTATTGCATCCGATGATGTTGATTTGTTTTTTAAGGGAAGCATTGAACTGGCTCCTGAAGGTAATGCCGGTCGCCTGATCAGCGAAGCGGTTGCCTGGGTCAATGAATTAAAAGCTGCTCAAGCCATTAAAACCGTGTTTAATTTCAACTTTTTCACCGGTGGAGATTCTCGCGAGCCCGAGTTGGCTGGAATATTTTCCGCCCTTGTGGGCACGGCGTTGAGCCTTCTTATCTGTCTGGCCATTTCATTTCCTATCGGCGTATTGAGCGCCATTTATCTGGAGGAATTTGTCGCCAAAAACCGCTGGAGTGATTTTGTCGAAATAAATATCACCAATTTGGCTGCAGTCCCCTCGATTGTATTTGGCATTTTGGGCCTGACCATTTTCATCAATGGTTTTGGCCTGCCCCGATCTTCCCCATTGGTTGGTGGAATGGTTTTGGCGTTGATGACATTGCCCACCATAATTATTGCCTCTCGCGCTGCACTGCGCTCGGTTCCTATCTCCATTCGTCACGCCGCCATTGGCCTTGGCGCAACGCCGATCCAAACAATATTTCACCATGTTACACCCCTTGCCATGCCTGCCATGTTGACCGGGGCGATAATTGGCATGGCGCGGGCGCTAGGCGAAACCGCGCCGCTTTTAATGATTGGAATGGTCGCCTTTATCGTTGACGTTCCAGATTCAATATTCTCACCCGCCACAGCGCTTCCCGTACAGATTTTTTTATGGGCCGATAGCCCCGAAAGGGCATTTCTGGAAAAGGCCTCTGCGGCGATCATCGTATTGGTGGTGTTTTTGATAATCATGAATCTGAGTGCAATTATTTTGCGTCAAAAGTTTCAAAAAAAGTTTTGCAAAAACAATTTTTAATGAAGGAATTTGAAAATGGAACAGGCTTTAAAAATGCGCGCCGATACGAGCAATGCATCCGACTTCAAAAACCCCATCGTCAGCGCAAAAAATGTTGATGTTTTTTATGGTAACAAACAGGCTTTGTTTGACATTAGTTTGGATTTTCCAGCCAATCAGGTCACTTCGTTAATCGGGCCTTCAGGCTGCGGCAAAACCACATTCCTTAAATGCATCAATCGCATGAATGATCTGATTTCGACCTGTAAAATTGAGGGGAACATCGAAATTGAAGGACAAGATATTTATGCTAACAGTGTGGACGTGGTGGCCCTTCGCGCCCATGTGGGCATGGTCTTTCAAAAGCCCAATCCTTTCCCCAAATCCATATTTGAAAATGTTGCCTATGGATTGCGCATTCATGGCTTGACCAATTCCAAAACCGAGCTTGCGGATCGGGTTGAGAACTCACTGCAAAAAGCTGCCCTGTGGGATGAGGTATGCGACCGGTTGGATGAGCCGGGCACCTCTCTTTCTGGCGGTCAGCAACAAAGATTGTGCATTGCGCGCACCATTGCCATCCAGCCAAAAATTATTCTGATGGACGAGCCGGCCTCGGCTCTTGATCCAATCGCCACCGCAAAAATCGAAGAGTTGATTGACGAATTAAAAACGAACTATACGATTATTATCGTCACCCATTCCATGCAGCAGGCGGCGCGTGTCTCCCAATATACTGCGTTTTTTCATCTGGGAGAACTGGTGGAACATGGTAAGACAAAAACCATCTTCACCACCCCCAAGGACGAGCGAACCAAAAATTACGTGACCGGGCGAATAGGATAAAAAATGTCGAATACTCATATTGTGCATGCCTTTGACAAGGATCTGGAAAAGGTAACAGACCTGCTGCTTGAAATGGGCGGTCTGGTTGAAACTCAGCTAAGCGAAGCCATCAAATCGGTTGTTTCGCGCGATCTTGCGCTGGGCAAAAAGGTTAGAAAAACCGACCGACGTATCAATGAGCTTGAACAACAAATCAACGAAAAGTCTGTTCGTCTTTTGGCTTTGCGCCAGCCCATGGCTGAAGATTTAAGAATTATTGTTGCGGTGATGAAGGCGGCCTCCAATCTGGAGCGCATTGGCGATTATGCTAAAAACATTGCCAAGCGGGCCAGCGTTCTTAGTAAGTTCCCCCCCGTTGCTTCTGCCGCCAACACTCTGGTGCGCATGAATAAAATGGTTCACCAGATGATTGTGGATGTGTTGAATGCGTTTGTTAATCGCGACAGCATGGCGGCAGAAGATGTTCGCCAGCGCGACGAAGAAGTAGACCTGATGCACAATTCTCTGTTTCGCGAGTTATTGACCTATATGATGGAAGATCCGCGCAATATTTCCCCGTGTATGCACTTGTTGTTTATTGCAAAAAATATCGAACGCTGTGGAGATCACACGGTGCAGATTGCCGAACAGATCCATTATCTGGTTGAGGGAAATTTCCCCGCCGATAGGCGCCCCAAGGGTGACAAAACCAGCACAATGATGGTGGAATTTGAAGATGAATGACATGGGTGCCAAAAATGCCTGAAAACAAAAGCCTCTCAAGGGCAAAAATTCTGGTGATTGAAGACGAGGAAGCCCAGTTGGAACTGATAGGTTATAATCTTGAGGCGCTTGGTTTTACCGTTGAAAAAGCTCAAAGCGGCGAGCAGGGGCTGGAGATGGCAATCGAAATTTTGCCCGATTTAATAATATTGGACTGGATGCTGCCAGCCATTTCGGGCATTGAGGTTTGCCGCAATTTGAAGGCAAAAAAATCTACAAAAAAAATTCCGTTGATCATGCTTACAGCTCGTGGAGAAGAGGCTGATCGTATTCGTGGCCTTGAAACCGGCGCTGATGATTATGTGGTCAAACCCTATTCAATCAATGAGTTGATGGCCCGGGTACGCGCCATGTTGCGGCGCACCAGCCCTTCGCGCGTTGGGGAGATATTGAGCCACAATAATCTTCTGCTCAATAGTTCTGAGCACAAGGTTTTTAGAAATGAAAAGCCCATAAAACTTGGTCCGGTTGAGTTTCGTTTGCTTGCGGTTTTGATGGAAAACCCAAAACAGGTTTTTACCCGTTCGCTTCTGCTCGATAAGGTCTGGGGCATAAATTGCGATTATGATTACCGCACCGTTGATGTGCATATTGCCCGTTTGCGAAAATCCTTAAAACAAAAAAATATGCCCAACCTGATCAGGACAGTGCGCGGCACCGGCTATTCCCTTGAGTGAGTGATTTGGAACGCTTTTGTTTTATCGCGTTTTCGAACCGGATAACCGCGCACACTTATCCTGAAAACGCTCTATACGAAAAATATTCGCTCAACAAACCACCAGCCCCCGATAGAGCCAATGGCTATTGATCCGGGGATTACTATATAGGCCCGATACCAGTCTTTTTTGGAGAACCAGAAACCCACCAAAAGAAAGCAAATGGCGATTATGCTTAGCTGGCCCAATTCAACCCCGACATTGAACGAAATTAAACCGGCCACAAATTCATTTGCTGGCAGTCCGATTTCTTTAAGCACCCCGGCAAATCCCAGCCCGTGCAAAAGGCCAAAACCAAAAACCACAATTGGTCGCCAACGGCTTAATTTTTGAGTAAAAATATTTTCAACACACACATAAACGATTGAAAGCGCAATAAGTGGCTCAACAATCGCGGCCGAAACTGCCACCATTCCGGTCATTCCCAAGGCCAGAGTTATGGTGTGGGCCAGAGTAAAAGCGCTGATCTGCCAGACCAGGGCATGCAGGCGGCTTGAAAGCAAAAACAGCCCGACAACAAATAGAATATGATCCACCCCCTTGGGCAAAATGTGCACATATCCAATGCCGATATAGTTGAGAATTATCTGCACCAGTGAGCGCTGGCGAGGGCCCTCGATTGCTGTTGCATCGCTTTTTTGCCCTTCAAGCAAAGATGCTGAATAAGCCTCATTTTCGCCATCACCTGCAATATTAATTGTGCTTGGACCAAAATTTGCCTCCCATTCCCAAACAAAATTCTTAGCTCCTTGCGGCATTTTCCCTTCAAGAGAAATTATTGATGTCCGTATCAAACCCATACTGGCAGGTTCGGGTATTTCAACCCCGATTATGGTGACATCTGCTTTCCCCTGGTCGCTTCTAAGGCTGAACCCGGCAAGAAAGTCCTGTGCAAGCAGGTTGAATTCCTCTTTTAGTTGTTCAGCCCCAAGCGAACGCAAGCGAGCATATTCACTTTCATAAAAATCAGGTGTTTCAGAGTTTGATTTGAGCTTGCTGACGGCCAGCACCACTTCAAGGTCAAGGGAAATTAAAAGTTCAAAACTGCCATTATCGGCAAACGCAAGATCAACGATTGCCGGTTGCACCTCGTGGGCAATGGAGGTGGAGGCAAATGTGAAAATACCGAAAAAAACACTGAAAAAAATATTGCACAGGAGGAAAAACCACCTGAGTCTAAAAAATTGAACCACGTTAAATAAGCCTATTTATAAAAAACCATCAATTCATCCCCCGAAAGGGTGGCCACTTCCATTGCTGCTTGTTTGGCGGTTTTTAGGGCCAGAACGGTCGGCGCTGATATTGTTGCCACCGACGAAAATCCAATACTTGCCGCTTTTTGTGCCATTTCAACCGAGAACCTGCAGGTTAAAACCAAAAAACCATTTGTTCCGCTTAGGCCCTTTTTTGCCATTGCCCCGGCCAGTTTGTCCAACGCGTTATGCCGCCCCACATCTTCGCGCAGCAACATTATTTTTCCATTTTTATCCGCCAATGCTGCCCCATGGGTGGAAAAATTCAAACTGTTTTGAATTTGCTCTTTATCAATGGTCTTTAGGGCTTTTAACATTGCAAAAGGTTTGGCCACCAGCCCGTGGTTTTTTTTCGGCACCGGCATTACCGCCGCCAAAGTTTGCGCTCCACATATGCCACAGCTTGATCCGGCGGTTATGGCGCGTTTGCGTTCGCGCGCGATTTTCAATGCTTCTTTTCCAACAATGATATTTGCCAGCATGCCCTCGGTTATGGTTTCAAACCTTATATCCAAAATATCCTGGTAAGATTTTACAATGCCTTGAGTGAGGGAAAAACCGATGCAAAAATCCTCAAAGTCAGACGGGGTAATCATCATAACCCCAAGCTGCTCGCTGTTATAAAACAATACCAGTGGCACTTCGTCTGCCAGACGCCAAGTTTTCTCCCCACCTGCAATATCGCTTTCAGTGCCAGAAAATATCCGGCCAGAAACTTTTGGGGATAGGGTTTTGGGCGAGAGGGTTTTGGGGTCGCTTTTCTTGCTCAATTTGCTTCTGGTTTCATTATTCAGCCGGGACGGGTTTGTCAGAACTGCGTTTATAATGGGATTTGGCAATTTCGCGCTGTTCATTCTGCCAGCCAGAAAGCTGATTGACCAGTTTCACCTGTACTGCCGTCACCTTATATTCGGGGCAATTAGTCGCCCAGTCAGAATTTTCGGTGGTGATTACATTGGTACCGCTTAAGGGATGGTGGAAAGTCGTATAAACGATGCCCGGCGACATGCGTTCGCTCAGCACGGCGCGAATACTTGTATCGCCCATGCGCGAGGCGATTTCTATCATATCCCCGTTATTTATGCCCCGCTGTTCCGCATCATGGGGGTGAATTTCCAGCACATCTTCTTCATGCCATTTATTGTTTTGTGTGCGCCGGGTTTGTGCACCCACATTATATTGGCTCAAAATTCTCCCGGTGGTTAAAATAAGCGGAAACTTGCGAGAACTGCGCTCGGTCGTTGCAATAAATTCGGTAATTACAAACAAACCCTTGCCACGAACAAAGCCGTCGGCATGCATGATTTCTGTACCGTTCGGCGCATCATTATTGGCGGGCCATTGCAGGGAGCCGACTTCATCGAGCCGGGCATGGCTGACCAGCTCAAAACTGGGCGTCAGACGGGCGATTTCATCCATAATTTGTGCGCTGTTATCATAGTGCATGGCAAAACCCATCTTTGTTGCCAATGCTGCCGCCACTTCCCATTCGGCCATGTTACACTTTTCTTTCATGGCCGGGCGCACCCGGTTTATCCGCCGCTCCGCATTGGTAAAGGTTCCATCCTTTTCCAAAAATGAAGTTCCGGGCAAAAACACATGGGCATAGGCGGCAGTTTCGTTCAAAAACAAATCCTGCACCACCAGACAATCCAGCGCTTCAAGGGCGGCTGTTACGTGTTTTGTATTGGGGTCTGACTGGGCAATATCCTCACCCTGAATGAACATACCGCGATAGGAGCCATTTAAAGCACCCTCAAACATGTTGGGCAGACGCAGGCCCGGTTTTGACGATAAGGGAACGCCCCAATCCGTCTCAAATTCAGCGCGTGCCTGATCATCTTCAACACTGCGATAGCCGGAAAATTCATGGGGGAACGAGCCCATATCGCACGATCCCTGCACATTGTTTTGCCCGCGCAGAGGATTTACCCCAACCCCTTCGCGTCCGATATTTCCCGTCGCCATAGCCAGATTTGCCATCGCCATTACGGTTGTTGAGCCTTGGGAATGTTCGGTTACCCCAAGTCCGTAATAAATGGCTCCGTTTTTGGCGCTGGCAAATAATCTTGCCGCCTTGGTCAAAATATCTGCCTCAACCCCGATGATTTTGCTCAGGGCCTGCGGCGAGTTTGAGGGAAGCTCTATAAATTCTTTCCAATTGGCGAAGGCTTCATTATCGCAGCGCTCATTGATGAAATCTTTATCGAGCAGATTTTCATGGAGCGCCACATGGGCAAAAGCGTTCAAAACCGCCACATTGGTGCCGGGCTGCAAAGGAATGTGATATTGCGCTTCAATGAGTGGCGAGCGCACCAGATCGATCCGGCGCGGATCAATTACGATAAGTTTTGCCCCTTCCCGAAGGCGTTTTTTCATTCGCGAGGCAAAAACCGGATGCCCATCGGTTGGATTGGCACCAATCAGCAAAATCACATCGGTTTTTTCAACCGATTTGAAATCCTGAGTACCAGCCGATGTTCCAAAAGTGGTTTTTAAACCATACCCGGTGGGCGCATGGCAAACCCGTGCACAAGTATCCACATTGTTAGAGCCAAAAGCGCCGCGGATCATTTTTTGCACCGCAAACACTTCTTCATTGGTGCAGCGTGATGAAGTTATGCCTCCAATGGCCTCATTGCCATATTTTTCTTTGATTTTCATAAAACCTTTGGCAGCAAATTCTAATGCTTCATCCCAGCTGACTTGTTGCCACGGATCGGTAGTTTTTTCTCGTACCATCGGGGTGGTTATGCGGTCTTTGTGGGATGCATAGCCAAAGGCAAAGCGCCCTTTGACACAAGAATGCCCCTCGTTTGCCCCCCCGTTTTTATCCGGGATCATGCGAATAACTTCATCCCCCTGCAATTGAGCAATGAACGAGCAGCCAACCCCGCAATAGGCGCAGGTGGTGGCAACAGAGCGTGTGGGAACCCCATGTTCAACCACGGCTGTTTCGACTAGAGCCGCTGTCGGGCATACCGAGACGCAGGCCCCGCAGGATACACATTCGGAGGCAAAGAAATCTTCCCCCTTAAGACCGGCGCTGATGATCGAACCAAATCCACGCCCCTGCACCGCCAGCGCCAGCGTTCCCTGCACTTCATCACAGGCCCTTACGCAGCGTGAACAAACTATGCATTTGGTGGCATCAAACTGAAAATATGGATTGGATTGGTCAACAGGGTCAGCACTTTGTTGGTCGAAATGATTTTCGCCCTTATAGCCATAGCGAACCTGACGAACCCCGACCTCTCCGGCAACGTCCTGTAATTCACAATCCCCGTTGACTGCACAGGTCAGACATTCCAGCGGGTGATCGGAAAGATAAAGCTCCATCACCCCTTTTCTTATTTTTTCCAGCCTTGGGGTTTTGGTAGTGACCTTCATACCCTCTTTTACTGGCGTTGTGCACGAGGCCGGGGTGCCTTTTGCCCCCTCTATTTCCACCAGACAAAGCCGGCAGGAGCCAAATGCCTCAAGAGAATCGGTAGCGCATAATTTTGGAATATTGCGCCCGATTTCTCGCGCCGCTCGCATTATTGAGGTGCCCTCAGCAACGCTGATCTCAACCCCGTCAATAACAAGATTGATCTGCTTTTTATCAGCATCGCCCTTGATTGCCGGGGTGCCCATATCTTTTGAGTTATTGAAGTATTGTGAATTATCTAGCGACATAATCTTGCTCCTGTCAGCCCTCAAGTCCAAAATCCTTGGGGAACAGTTTTATGGCCGAGCGAACCGGCAGTGGCGTCAATCCGCCCATGGCACAAAGAGAACTTTCCTCAAGTATGGCACATAAATCTTCAATCAGTTCAAGATTTTGATCGACATTCTCACCGGCTATGAGCTTGTCCATGGTTTCATATCCGCGAACGCTGCCAATCCGGCATGGGGTGCATTTGCCACAACTTTCAATGGCGCAAAATTCAAAAGCGAATCGGGCCATTTTTGCCATGTCAGTTTGTTCATCAAATACCACAATTCCCCCATGGCCAAGCATGGCTCCGCCCTTGGCTAAAGCTTCATAATCCATGGATAAATCGAGCATTTCTTCGTTTACATATGCCCCCAGAGGACCGCCAAGTTGCGCGCATTTAAAGGGCTTTTCAGATTTTGTTCCCTCACCGAAATCTTCTATTAATTCGCGAAGGGAAACACCAAAAGCCAGTTCAACCAAGCCGCCATGTTTGATATTACCCGCCAGCTGGAATGCCTGCGTGCCGTGGGATTTATCCCTACCAAGGGCTCTATAGGCTTTGGCACCATCCGCCAAAATCATCGGAACCGAAGCAAGCGTCAAAACATTATTGACCAGAGTTGGTTTGCCAAACAGGCCCGAGATTGCCGGAATAGGTGGCTTTACCTTCACCTGCCCGCGCTTGCCCTCCAGACTTTCAAGCATGGCGCTTTCTTCACCGCAGACATAAGATCCTGCGCCCCGGCGCACTTCAATTTCAAAACCATGCCCGGACCCATCAATATCGGGCCCCAACCAATTGGATTTTTCAAGAATGTTTATTGCATTTTTTAAGGTTTTTATGGAGGCCGGATATTCCGAGCGCACATAAATCAGGCCCTTATTGGCTCCGGTGGCAATGGCAGCGATTATCATGCCCTCCAACAGGCAAAACGGGTCACCCTCCATCAACATGCGATCGGCAAAAGTGCCGCTATCGCCCTCATCCGCATTGCAACAGATATATTTTTGCTTTGCTGTTTGAGCGGCCACGGTTTTCCATTTTATTCCAGCCGGGAAACCGGCCCCCCCGCGTCCGCGCAGCCCGGAAGTCAAAACCTCCTCAACAATTTTTTCGCTACCCAGTGTCAGGGCTTTTTTTAATCCTTCGAGGCCGCCATGTTTTTGATAATCTTCAAGGTTGAGCGGCTCAATTATCCCGACGCGCTTAAAGGTAATTCTTTGTTGATTTTTCAGATATGGGATTTCTTCGACCAGTCCAAGGAATTTTGCATGATCCGCATTTTCAAAATTTTCTTTTGCCAGCGCATCAACAATCCCACCAACTTCTTCAGGTGATACCGGACCAAAGCCAATCCGCCCGGCTTTTGTTACCACCTCCAGCAAAGGTTCCAGCCAGAACATGCCCCTTGAGCCATTGCGAAGCAGCTTGATGTCCAGACCGGTGTTTTTGGCCTGAGCCAAAATTTCTTTTGCCACATCATCAGCCCCGACCGATATTGCAGCGCTGTCATTGGGCAGATATAAAACAATGCTCATTGGCCTGCCTTTTTAATTATTTTGCTTAAAGATTTTTCATCCAGCAACCCGATCAGCTTTTCTCCTGCCATCATGGCAGGGGCCAGAGCACAATTGCCAAGACAATATACAGGTTCACTGGAAATTTTCCCCTGCGATTGCGCGGTCAATTGATTTGCCTGCTCGATAAGAGCATCGGCGCCCATGGATTGACACGCTTCCCCCCGGCAGATTTTAAGATGGGTGTTGGCAATAGGGGCAGTTTTGAAATCTTCGTAAAAACTGATCACGCCATTAATATGCGCTCTGGTGACATTTAACTGATCAGCAATTTCAGGCACCAATGCTTCTGGAATATAGCCCAGCTCTTCCTGCACATCGTGCAGAATTTCAATAAGTGCATGCCGATTGTTTTGATATTTGGCGCATATTTCTTTTGGCAGGTCAGCGCCGACATTGTTTTTATCCATCGCAACATATTGAACTCAAAATTCAATTGTGTCGATAAAATTTAGACAGTTTTTGTCTTATTTTATCCTCTGGTCGACAAACTTATAAAGCCTGAGCATTTTTTTGTTCTAAAATTTCCATATTGTTTTTTGTTATGGCTCGTGCCATCCTTGTGTTGAAGGTGCTTTGAGCCAAAACTGGCAAAGGGCATAATAGGGAACACGGAACGGCGTACCCATCAGGGACCAACACCGTGGCTGCCCCCGCAACTGTGAACGATGGGTTTTCTTCTTATACCACTGGTGCTTTTGCACTGGGAAGGTGAGGAAAACCAAGGTTGAGATTTTCTCTGCCTGCCATTGTGAGCCAGGAGACCTGCCTTCATGAACCGAGCGCAAGCTCTAAAAATTCACGTCACACGGAGGGTGCTGACAAATGACTAGTACAACTCAAATACAATCTCTTTCCCTTTCTCAAAGAATGATCGCTGGCTCTTTGGCCCTGTTTATCGGGCTGTCGCTGATTGTTGGAACCGGCTTTGCCCAGAATATTGCTGTGCATAATGGTGCCCACGACACACGCCACGCCATGGGTTTTCCCTGTCATTAATTTTTGAGCTAAGGAATTTAAAAAATGCAACTTTTCCAGCGGGTTTTCTTCGCTGCGGTCCTTGCCGGGCTCGCGGCAGGATTTGTGTTATCTGCAATTCAGCAATGGCGGGTCGTGCCGCTTATTGTTCAGGCTGAACTTTATGAAATCAATGACGTTCATGCCCTTGAACACGCCAAAGATCCGGTTGTGGTCGGGCCGCATTTACACCCTCCAGAAGCTGAAGCGGCTGGGCCGGATTTTGATTTTGAGCGTGCTGGCCTGACGGTGCTGGCAAGCGTTCTGACAGGGCTTGGATATGCGCTTGTTTTGGGTGCCGTTTCGATTTTTGCTAACATTCCCATAAATCGTAAAAACGGAGTGATGTGGGGATTGGCCGGGTTCGTATCTGTTGCCCTTATGCCCTCCATAGGCCTGCCGCCCGAGCTTCCGGGCATGGTGGCTGCCGAAATTGGCGCGCGCCAGATCTGGTGGATTGGTACGGTGCTTATTTCCTCTCTGGCAATTTACGTGCTTTATAAAAACCCCAATCCGGCAGGAGTTTTTATAGGTCTTGTTCTTATTCTTATTCCCCACATTGTGGGTGCGCCTTTAGCACCTGCCGAACCTGCAAGTGTTCCGGCGGCACTGGCTCTGATTTATGTGGCTAATGCCATGTTTTCGCTGTTTGCCTTCTGGATCACCCTTGGTTTTTCCTTTGGCTGGATCAGTCAGCGATTAAACAAAGAGGAGGGCGCTTAAATGGCTAATAAAATCCCTGTGACGATAGTAACCGGTTTTTTGGGAGCCGGAAAAACCACCCTTGTTCGCCATGTGCTTTCAAATAATAAAGGCAGGCGCATTGCCCTGATTGTCAATGAATTTGGCGATGTGGGGGTGGATGGGGACCTGTTGAGCGGTTGCGGCGATGAAGCTTGTAGCGACGATGATATAATTGAATTGGCCAATGGTTGCATTTGCTGCACGGTTGCCGATGAATTTATTCCCACCATGCAGGCATTGCTGGCCCGTAATCCCCGACCTGATCACATAATAATTGAAACCTCTGGTCTGGCTTTGCCCCAGCCATTGGTGCGGGCTTTTAACTGGCCCCAGATCAAGGCCGAGGTCACCATTGATGGAATTGTGGCGCTGGTCGATGCCGCGGCCTTGAGCGAGGGGCGTTTTGCTGCGGATGAAAACCGGGTTGATGATCAGCGTAAAAGTGATGAAATGCTCGACCATGACACCCCCCTTGGGGAATTGTTTGAAGATCAGCTGGTTTGCGCCGATATGGTGGTGATTAACAAGACCGACCTAATCTCCAAGAGTGAAGTTGAGCAGGTTGAGAAACAAATAGAGCGGCATATGCGAAAGGGTACAAAAATTATTCGTGCCGCAAACGCAGAGGTGGATGTGGCGGTTTTGCTTGGTATGAATATCAACTCTCAGGATGATCTGAACGGCCGTCAAAGTCATCACGAAAAAGAGCATGATGGTGATCTGCATGAGCATGATGATTTTGATAGTTTTTCCATAACTTTGGCCCCCAATGCCTCTAAGGCCGCCTTATTGGCCGACATTGAAAAAGTGATAATCGAGCATGATATTTTACGTCTTAAGGGCTTTGCGGCAATTTCAGGCGCTTCGGCGCGGCTGGTGGTGCAGGCGGTTGGTCCACGAATAAGCACCTGGTTTGACAGGGAGTGGAGCGCGGATGAAAAGTTTGAAACCTCTTTGGTGGTTATTGGGCAGGCTCCTTTGGATCAAAAATCCATTACCGGGGTGCTGGCAGCAAACGGAAATAGATAATGCATCTTCTGGCCGCGCAATCGGGCATTTTGCAACAGGAGGGCGAAGCGATTGATCTGGGTCAGGCACCCGGTGAAATTATCTTTGCCTCAGCTGCTGATAGTGAGCTTTGTGCACTTGCCGCCTCAGCCGACAGGGCGGGAGAAAAGCAACTCCGACTGGCCAATTTTTTGCAGCTTTCCCATAATATGTCGGTGGACCTGTGGCTTGAAAATACCGTAAAATCAGCCAAAATTATTATAGTTCGCCTGCTGGGAGGAATTTCCTATTGGCAATATGGGGCTGATGAATTATGTGCTCTGGCCAAATCCAGGGGAAGCAAAATTGTTTTTTTACCGGGTGATGCCAACCCGGACCCTGAACTGCTGGCCCGTTCAAATATTCCTGCAAAAGACTGGCATGCGCTGCATGCGCTTTTTATCGCCGGCGGGCCACAAAATATGGATAAGGCCTTAAGCGCATTTCGGCTTTTGGCAGATTCAAAATCACAAGAAATATCATTGGGCGAAAATCCCCCGGAACCGTTCCCCCGTTTTGGAATTTTTTGGCCCGATCAGGGAATGGTTGATTTTGATCAACTGAGCAATATTCACCACGATACCGGCGCAACAAAACAAAATACAAAACCTTATGTGCCCATATTGTTTTATCGGGCCGCTCTTGAGGGGGCAGGAACGGCAACCATTGAACATCTGATTGGCGAGCTGTTGCAACAGGATTTATTGCCGATCCCTTTGGTGATTTCTTCACTTAAAGAGGGGGCGTGCATTCGCTTTGTGCGCAATGCTTTTGCGCAATTTCCTCCAAAAATAATCCTCAATATGACCGGTTTTGCCCTGGGTCTTGATGGTATTGAGCCAAAGCAAAACCCCTTTGCTGAAACCTGCGCCCCAATTTTGCAATTGGTGCAAAACAGTCGCCCAAAACAGGCCTGGATTGATGATATTCAGGGGCTTTCTGCCAAAGATTTAGCCATGCAGATTGTCTTGCCAGAACTTGACGGGCGCATTGGCGGCTTGATCGTCGGCCATAAACAACAGGCTAAATGGCATGAAAATACCCAGTGTTTTTTAAGCTCTTATGCCCCGGACGAGAGCGGAATTTGCCGGGTGGTAACTCTGGCACAAAACTTTATAAAGCTGCAAAATGCCGAAACAAAAGACCGCCGCATTGCAATAGTCTTAGCCAATTATCCCATTCGCGATGGTCGTATTGCAAACGGGGTTGGCTACGATGCCCCGGCCTCCACATTGGCAATTCTGCATGCTCTTCAAGGGGCCGGGTATAATCTAAAAAACATCCCCAAAACCTCAAACAATCTGATTGAATTGCTCCAGTCCGGCCCGACAAATGCTAATCCGGGTCGGGGAAACAGCCCGGCAATTTTATCCCTGAAATCCTATAACCAGCTTTTTGAAAAACTGCCTAAAAAAATCCGCGACGAAGTAAATTCGCGCTGGGGAAGGCCGGATAAAGATCCGTTTTTTCGCAGCGATGGATTTCATCTGCCGGTGATTTTATTTGCAAATACCACCCTTTTACTTCAGCCATCTCGCGGCTATGACCTTGATGAAGGCGCCTCCTATCATGATCCCGATCTTGTGCCGCCCCACGCCTATCTCGCTGCATATCTCTGGCTAAAACATGTTTTTGGTGCCCATGCTCTTATTCATAACGGCAAACATGGCAATCTGGAATGGCTGCCCGGCAAGGCAACAGTGCTTGATGAAAGTGATTATCCGCAGGCTCTTTGGAGTAACCTGCCTCATTTTTATCCCTTTATCGTCAACGATCCGGGCGAAGGCACGCAGGCTAAACGGCGTACCGGAGCTACTATAATCGACCATCTGGTGCCCCCTCTGACCAGAGCCGAAACCTATGGTCCCTTAAAAGATCTGGAGGCCATGCTCGATGAATATTATGCGGCTTCAGGCATGGATCAACGCCGTTTGCAGGGTTTAAAAAAGCGCATTTTAGATTTTACTCGTGATGCGGCGCTGGATAAAGATATTGATCTGCCAATTGACGAAGACGCAGCGCTTGGTGAGATCGACAATTTTCTTTGTGAATTAAAGGAAGCGCAAATCCGTGATGGACTGCATATTTTCGGCGCCTCGCCCAAGGGCGAACAAGAACGCGATCTTATGGTTGCACTGGCCCGAATTCCCCGTGGGGAAGCGCCAGAAGATGGCTCACTTATTCGCGCGCTGGCCGATGATTTAAAACTAGGTTTTGATCCCCTTGATGCCAAATTGGGTGATGAGTGGAATGGCCCACGACCAGATATTTTGAAAACTATCAGCGATGATCTTTGGCGTAGCACCGGCGACACGCTGGAAAGGCTTGAACTGTTGGCGGCAAAATTTGTGACCGGCGCGCCACTGCCACAAGATTTTACTAATACTAGAACAATTTTGGATCAGGTGAATTCCTCCATTCGGCCAAAAATTGCCGCCTGTGGACCGGCTGAAATTTCTTCCCTTCTGGCTGGGTTAAACGGCAAATTTATTACCCCCGGACCCTCTGGCGCTCCCTCAAGAGGTCGCCTTGATGTGCTGCCCACCGGGCGCAATTTTTATTCTCTTGATAATCGCGCTCTTCCAACCCCAACCGCGTGGGAGTTGGGGCAAAAATCGGCTGAAAACGTAGCGCTTTTGCATTTTCAGGAGAGTGGAACTCATTTGCGCAGCTTGGCCCTTAGCGTTTGGGGCACAGCAAATATGCGCACTGGCGGCGATGATATTGCTCAGGCTCTGGCCTTTATTGGCGCCAAACCAAAATGGGATTCGGGTTCTCTTAGGGTGTCGGGTTATGAAATTATTCCCATGGCAAAGCTCGGTCGCCCACGAATTGATGTTACCTTGCGCATATCCGGATTTTTTCGCGATGCTTTCCCTCAGTTAATCACTCTTTTTGATCGCGCCATAAGGGCCGTTGGGGCGCTGGATGAGCCAGATGATCAAAATCCGATTGCAACCAGCATGCGCCGCGAAACACTGGCTCTAACAGAGAAGGGCAAAAGCGATATTGAAGCATCGCTTGCGGCTGGGCATCGCATATTTGGCTCCAAACCAGGCTCCTATGGTGCCGGATTGCAAGGGTTGATGGACAATTCCACTTGGGAGAATAAATCTGATCTTGCAGATGCATTTTTGAACTGGGGCCAATATGCCTATGGTCTTAATGCCAAAGGTTTGCCCGAATATAAAAGATTTGCCGCTCGTCTTGGTGACATTGATGCGGTGGTGCATAATCAAGATAATCGCGAGCATGATTTGCTGGATAGTGATGATTATTATCAGTTTGAAGGTGGGCTGATTGTTGCCGCTCAACATTTAAGCGGACAAAAACCCGCCGCCTATCATAATGATCATTCCCGCCCCGAAAACCCAAAGGCGCGTACTTTGGATGATGAGATTTCAAGGGTTATGCGCTCACGGGTTTTAAACCCCAAATGGATAGCCGGGGTGATGCGCCACGATTATAAGGGTGCTTTTGAAATCATCGCTACCCTTGATTATATGTTTGCTTTTGCCGCCACCACCGGAGCGGTTAAAACCCACCATTTTGATCTGGCCTTTGATGCATTTGTGCTCGATGAAAATGTTCGGGATTTCATCAAAAACAACAATAAATATGGCTATGATGAATTGCTGACCAAATTTAACGAGGCCATTGATCGTGGCCTGTGGACACCAAAATCCAATTTCGCCTATGCTGTGTTGAACGGAGAAAACTAATGGAAAGCCCACCAACAAAACGCCCGCCCAAAAAAATTGACCTGATGAGCGAAGAAGAACGCAATATTTATCACGCTCAAAAAATGGCAAAAAAGAAAGCCGCGCGCGATAAAATTCTGGCCACAAAAACCGATGAGCGGGGGCTGTTAATCGTCCATACGGGCA
>JAKISW010000032.1 GCA_021648375.1 Devosiaceae bacterium | reverse complement strand
GGCCTGATCAAATATGATCTCCCCTACCACTATTGCACAACGGTTATAGTTTCAGCCGCCCTTGTCCGTCCGGTATAAAGCCAGCGCTCATCAGGGGACGACAGAAAAAGTGGCTCCGGTTTTTCGTTTCGTCGTCCCCGAAAAAAAACAGAGCGCGCGCCTAATACAATTAGGCCCCCTATTGCACAACGGTTATAGTTTCAGCCGCCCTTGTCAGTCCCGTATAAAGCCAGCGCGCTGAAGTCTCGCGAAATACAAAACTCTCATCAAACATATAAACATTATCCCACTGGCTGCCTTGGGCTTTGTGCACCGTCAGGCAATATCCAAAGGTAAACTCATCCAGCCCGCGCCGTTCCGGCCAGCTGAGATTCCCCTCCTCACCGGCAAAAAACGCCTTATGGGTGGTAACGCGTACCTCGCGCTTTCCTCCATCTTCAGGCAACAGAGTCAGGGAGATTTTGCCCTTGTTCTTTTGCTTGACCTCACTGACCAGCCACATTTGACCATTCAGTAAACGGCGTTTGGCGTTGTTCCTTAGGCAAACAAGTTTTTCCCCCACGGTCGGCATTTGAAAAGGGAGGTTTTTTAACTCGCGCAGGCGGTTGTTATAATTCAAACGGGTGATGTTGCGCCCCACCAATACCTGATCTGCCGCCCTCACCTCATCCTGATCCACTTGAGATTTTCCGATAACTTTGGATTCGCCATAGCGCCCACGCTCCAGATACCCCCCCTCGCGCACATCCATGGACATGCGAATAATAGGGTTGTCCTTGGCCTGCCGGTGAATTTGGGTGAGCATCAAATCCGGCTCCTCGGCAATAAAATATCCCGCTCCCTGCACCGGTGGCAATTGAAACGGATCACCAAGCACCAAAACCTTGGTGCCAAATGAAAGCAGATCAGCCGCCAGCTCTTCATCAACCATGGAAACTTCATCAATAACGATAAGATCAGCGTCTGCTGCCGAGCTTTCATCATCCAGCTTAAAGCGCGGCTCCCCCTCGGCTTCCGAGACCATTTTATAGATCAAAGAATGGATTGTTGTGGCCCCCTTGCAGCCGCGCTTTCGCATCACCAGAGCTGCTTTTCCGGTAAATGCCGCATACCTTACCGAGCCTAAATCCCCCGCCAGATGACGCGCCAAAGTGGACTTTCCGGTTCCTGCCCAGCCAAAAAGCCTAAAAACCTGTGGCGCGTTAGGAGTTTTTAGCCATTTGGAAACTGCTTTTAAAGCTTCATCCTGTTGCTCGGTCCATTTCAAACTGAAATTCACTTTCTATACCTGCCAAGGCGAACAAAAGAATCTGCCTTTGGTGTTTTTCCTCATTTGTGCATTACTAATAGTATTAATTGCAAGAATTTTGGTGCACTCATGAAACAATTCAAAACCATTGCAACTCCATTTGCCCTTGCCCTGCTGCTGCAAATGCCCAATGGGGCCGTTGCGCAAAAGGCTGTTGTTAATACAACAGAGAGCGTTCAGCAGATTTTTGAAACTCTTTATGCTGGAAATTGTAGCAGCCTAATTCCAGGCAACTCCCCCTCGACACCCAAAATTTACCAGATGACATTTAATTACGGCGACGAAGATTTTCCCCCACGCCCTTATCAATTGTACGAATATTTGTGTTTTGATGGTCCCTACAATCAGGGATTTGTCTATTTCGGAGTCGACGACATATATGAGATCACCAATTTGAGTTTTGCTATTCCAACCTTTGAAACCACCTATGAAAACAACGATTCCTATGGAGCGGTGACGAATATAGAGGTTACCGGCTTTTCCGCCAGCAACCAGATTTTTAACGCCAATTTTTTCCCTGAGACTAAAACCATGTATTCCTACAATAAATGGCGCGGACCAGCCGATGCTTTTACAGTCGGCCAATGGCGCTTTATTGAGGGTCAATTTGTACTGCAAACATACGATGTTGATGCCGCCTTTGACGGCAAACGCAAGGCAGAGCGTATATACGGCCCAGGCGAGGCACCTAACTATGATTAGAGGGGTAAACTTTTGACAGCCAGACAGCCTGATCAATCCTACAAACAAAATCACAACAGGAGTCTTCAAGTGCGTATTGAATTAATACCTGCAAAACTGCTTTTGATTGGCGCAATGCTCGGTGCCGCAACCACACCGATTTTGGCCAGCGGCAATGCTATTGCCCCTCCCCCCAACGCCCCTATAGACGCACTGGTGCATGAAAAATTTCTAGCCGCCTATACAAATGTCTGCGATGGGCTTTTGACCGGTCCGGACCTTACAGTCACCAAGCCATATATTTACCAGATTTCCTATCGCGACGAATACCAACAACCCAGCCAACCCGACCTGGAATATCGCCTATACGAATATCCCTGTTATGCCGGTGCCTACAATTTCAGTTCGGTTTATTTCAGAGCCAATGAATATGATGAGGTAGGGCAGGTTTTCTTTCCCTTTCCTGACTTTGATGTCACCTACAAAAATGAAAAAGAAACTATTGTTGATAAAATCACCCTTAACGGTTTTTACGCGTGGGAAAACCTGACCAATCCCGATTTCGACCATAAAACCATGACCCTTTATTCCAACAGCAAATGGCGGGGCCTTGCAGATGCATCCTCCTCCGGGCGCTGGCAATTCAAACAGGGACGATGGGTGCTCAAAAGCTTTGATATTGATCCGACTTATGACGGAGAAGTTTCCATGATTCGAATTTTTGGGGATGGTGAGCCTCCCAAATATGAATAATGGCAGACAGGGGAAAGCAGTTAAAAAAATGCACATTAAATTTTTTCAAACCACCAGTTTGATTTTTTTAACTGGCGCTGCCGCTTTAAGTTTTCCGGCATTGGCAACAAGCGACAGATTTTACACTTCGGTTCAAAAACAATTTTACTCCGACTACAGCAACAATTGTGATTCAATAATCCGGGACAATAGCAATCTGGTCAAACCAGAAGTTTTTGAGTTGCAATTTAATTATTCTTATGAAGAAGCGGATGCGCCTAAAAATAAATTCACTCTTTATGTTTTCCCATGTAGTGACGGCCCGTTTAATTCCGGCTCGGTTCTATATGGTTTTGAAGAGGGCGCTCAAGAAGTCAATCAACTGCATTTTGCAGAACCGGAATATGACATAGATTTCACTGATGATACTTTTGAAAAAGTGCTGGATATCAGACTAAGGGGTTTCAGCACCACCAATACTCTGTTCAATTTGAAAGTTGATCCTGAGAACAACACAATTTTTTCCATTACCAAATGGCGCCGCATAGCTGATGCTTCGGCATCCGGATTGTGGAAATTTGAAAGTGGCAGGTTTGTGCTCAAATCCTTTGACGTTGATGCAACCTATGATGACCAGATTAATCCCAAAAGAATATGGGGAGAGGAAGAACCGCCGATAAGTAAATTCGCCGTTGGAGATTAAACGATGACCAAAGCAATTACTGACGTTGCCGTTCAAAAATTTATCTCAAGCATTGATGATGCCAAAAAACTCGCTGACATACATGCAATCGTTGCAATGATGGAAAAACATACCGGCCAACCGGCGCGAATGGCCGGTACAAAAACCATAGGATTTGGCCGGGTAAAATATCGCTATCCGTCGGGCAGGTCCGGGGAAACTTTCATTACCGGGTTTGCCCCGCATAAAACCAAATTAAGCCTGCATATTCTTTGGTATCAACCTGATGATGACCCGTTGCTGGCAAAACTTGGCAAGCATAAACGTGGCAAGGGCTGCCTTTATATAAATAACTTAAGTGATATAAATATTGACGTTCTGGATAAAATTATCCACCGTTCTGCTACCGACCTAAGCGGTCGCTATATCGTAGAGGAGTAATAAGAATGGCGCAAAATAAAACCCGCGCAACTGATGTTTCACCTAATGATTACATAGCGGCGATTGAGCCGGCTCAAAAACGGGACGATGCAATATGGCTTATGCAGCTATGCGAGGAACTAACCGGTGAAAAAGCCAAAATGTGGGGCCCTTCAATTATCGGGGCCGGATCCTATCGCTACAAACAGGCCAACGGAAGTGAACAGGAAATATGTCTGGTTAGTTTCGCTGCCAGAAAAGCTGCAATTGTGGTCTATTTAGGTGGAGTTATTCCCAACCAACAGCAGTTTCTGGACAAGTTGGGGCCCCATAAAATGGGCAAGGGATGTCTATACATAAAACGGCTGGAGCAGATCGATAGCAAAATTCTAAAACAGCTTATCGAGTTTAGCATGGTAGCTACACGCAAAAAATATCCCGACTGAATCCAAACTAAAGCGCCAGCAAAAAAAGGGCCGCAATGCCATAAGCATCACGACCCTTCAAACAAACCACCGGCTGTTCTGTTGAGGTTTAGGGGGACCACAACCGGCAATTTTTTGGCTCTAAGCATGCATGGGACGAATGCCGCTTTTTAGAACCTGCAACTAATATGGTCTTTAATTGCGGCATTATAAGACCCTTTCACCAAACTGTGATATGTAGAAGAATATATCGCTAACAACCTATAAATGGACCATCATAATTTTAGACCCAGCCAATAAGGAATTTTAATAGCTAAATGAAATTAATCAGCCCCGATCCAGTACCAGCAAAATCCTTTAATGATTCTGAAAAAGCCTGGGCCTATGTCCATGAAATCTACGAGCGCAATGTAAATTTCATCCGCGATAACTTCAAATCTTTGATCGAGGGAAACCCTCAGGATGGAAAAGTGCGCGCATTTTACCCCAAGGTTGAGGTAAAAATCACCAGCTATAAAAAATCCTCCAGTTCCCTGCCCTACGGATTTTTACATTCTCCCGGCGTCTATTCCACAACCATCACCGCCACAGAACTTTATAAGGACTATCTGATCGAGCAATTGGGGCTGGTTTTGAAAAACCATGGAGGAACCATCGAAGTTTCCCAGTCAGATACCCCAATCCCGCTGCATTATGCGGCAGACACCAGCAGCGGTATTGATGCGGCAGGGCTGGATGTTCCCTTAAGAGATCTTTATGACGCGCCTGATCTTGGCAATACCGATGATGAAATTTCCAACGGGACCATGATCCCGGACCCAGGCGCCCCGCGCCCACTGGCCGCCTTCACAGCCCCAAGAGTAGATTATTCCCTGCAACGGCTAACTCATTACACCGCAACCGATCCATCTCACTTTCAGAACTTTGTAATTTTCACCAATTATCAATTCTATATCGATGAATTCAGCCGTCTGGCAAAAACCCATATGGAAGATGGACATAAGGATTATGATCGATTTGTCGAGCCGGGAAATCTGATCACTCATAACTCTCGCCATGGTGGTCACATAATTGGAGAGCCAACAAACAAGCTTCCCCAGATGCCAGCTTATCATCTGGTTTCAGGCCACAAAAGGGGCATTACGATGATAAATATCGGTGTTGGTCCCTCCAATGCCAAAACCGCCACCGATCACGTGGCGGTACTACGTCCCCATGCATGGCTGATGCTGGGCCATTGTGCGGGCCTTAGAAATTCCCAATCACTTGGGGATTATGTGCTTGGCCATGCCTATATGCGCGAAGATCATGTGCTGGATGCCGACCTGCCCCTTTCAGTGCCAATTCCTGCATTGGCTGAGGTGCAGGTGGCGCTGGAGGAAGCCATTACCGAGGTCAGCAAGCTCAAAGGTCTGGACAGAAAACGCATCATGCGTACCGGTACCGTGGCAACGGTTGATAATAGAAACTGGGAATTGTGGAAGCAAAAAGAAGTGGTGCGCCGCCTCTCCCAATCCCGCGCCATTGCTCTGGATATGGAAAGCGCCACAATCGCTGCCAACGGTTTTCGCTTTCGCATCCCCTATGGCACATTGCTTTGCGTTTCTGACAAACCATTGCACGGAGAGCTAAAACTACCCGGTATGGCCTCCAAATTTTATCAAACTCAGGTCAATCAACACCTGAAAATCGGCATAAAAGCCATGGAAATTTTACGCGAACAACCTGCCGAGCGCATCCACTCACGCAAATTGCGCTCGTTTGCCGAAACCGCGTTTCAGTAATTGAGAAGGCATGAAATTTCTTGCTATATCAGGTAGCTCACGCAAAATCTCCACCAATTCCGCAATGTTGCGCGCTTTACAATCGACTGCAAAACCGCACCATGACATAGAAGTTTTTGATTTAATCGCCAGTTTGCCGGTTTTTTCACCTGACCTTGAGGGCAAAATTTTACCGGCCAGTGTAAATGCTTTTGCAAGGCTAATAGATGCAAGCGATGGTTTGATTATTGCCAGCCCTGAATATGTCAGATCAATTCCCGGCGGTCTAAAAAACGCAATTGACTGGCTGGTTTCCAGAGATGAAATAATTGGCAAACCAATTGTTCTTATGCACGCTTCCCATCGTGGGGAAGATATGCTTGGGCAGCTTCGCCTTGTACTTAAAACCGTAAGCGAGCGCTTTAATGAAGATATTTTTCTAAAATTTGATCTTATGAAAAAATCACCTCAGGAAATTTTTGAATATCTTGAAATAGACAAAAACCAACAATTGATGAGCAGCTTTATTTCTCAGTTTGAGAAATATTGTAGAAGTTAAATACTCAAGTTACCGCGTCATTCCCTAGTTCAAAAAACCAGCGAAAGGGTAATCCAGTTGTATGCTTCATGTTGGTGATGCAAAAAATCTAAGCCCAACAATTTTGCCACAACTATCTTTCACCAACAGTTTTGAGACCCAATAAAACGGCCGCAATAATCATAAACGCTCCACCAGTTCTCTCGATCCATTTTTTCCCATTGCCCATAAATTTTTTTGCAATCCAATCTGAACCCAGTCCATAGGCGGACAAGAACATGCCATCGATAACTAAATACGTGGCGGATAAAATTAAAAACTGTGTGACAAAATCCAAGTCAGGATTGATAAATTGTGGGAAAAGTGTAGCAAAAAATACAATCGCCTTGGGGTTTGCCGCTGAAGTTAAAAACCCCTGTAGCCACAAAGTTTTAAGTGAAGCGGATTTTTGCACTCCATAATATTTCGCCTCAGCAGAAGTTGCATTTCTCATCATTTTTATACCCAGCCACGTCAAATAAGCCACACCCAGCCATTTAATTATTGTTAGTGCGTTGGCAAATGTAGACAAAATTACTGCTAAGCCCAATCCGGCCGCAAGCATTTGAAAAAAATTGGCGCTCAAGTCTCCGCAAATAGTAGCCACAGATCGTCGAAAACCATGAGCCGCACTATTTGAAAGTATCAGCAGTTGACTGGGGCCAGGGGTGCTCATAAATGCGAGCACTGTAACGACGTAAATAGTCCAGACTTCAAATGGCATAGCCAAACTTTCCCATCGTCAACTCATTTGAATTGACATATTTCAAAATGCTGGACGTTATCCCTATAATCATTGCGGGCTAACCAATGGCAAGCAAAATCAGCTTACAACTCGGCCTCAACCATGCCTTTGATTTTTATAGCCTTTTCGAAATGATCGAGCTTATGGGTTTCGATCCACCAGCGGGCCGCTTCCATGAGCAATTCGGGATTATCGTTTTTATTGGCAAAAAATGCATAAAATGACAGCCCGACACCCTCACCTTTTTGAGCAATTTTGCTGTCACACACCACAATTGCTTTTTGCTTTAGTGATGCCCTCATTCTTTGTTTTCCTGAATCAGGCAAAATCCATGCCCAAAAGGGTCAGAGCAATATGCAATGCTGCCCCAATCACCCGATTCACCGCCTTCATGAATTCCTCCTGCTGCTACAACCATTTTTAGTGCCTTTTCAATATCAACAACGTCAAAGTCGAAGTGAATTGGCGTCCAATGACGGTCATAATTTCTGGGAGGTGTATCGAATTTGGTGGACGCACTGTTTGCATCCTTTTTCAGCAAATAAACATGAATTTTTCCCGCATCAAGGATGACCATATTTGCGCCAGCCTTCTTAAATTCCTTAAAACCCAATCCTTGCGTGTAGAAATAGACAGCAGAATCCAAATCCGGGACGTCAATACTTATTGACATTGAATGCATATTATTTTCCTTGTTCAAAAATTGAATCTAAAAAGAACAATGCATGAACATCAACGGTTAAGCAATACCCTCATTCCTGCGCCAGTGCTTCAGCGGCAGCAATGGAAGCCATATTGACGATTCCCCGGCTGGTAATGGAGGGTGCCACGATATGGGCCGGTTTATTGGTCCCGATTAATATCGGTCCAACCGCCAGCGCATCCGTCATTTCCTTGACCAGAGTCAGGGAAAGATTGGCTGCTTCCAGATTTGGAAAAATCAGCAAATTTGCCTCCCCTTTCAATACCGAATTGCTCATATAGCGATCGCGAAGATTTTCGTTTAGTGCCAGATCGCCCTGCATTTCCCCTTCAACAATCAGGTCCGGGGCGATGGTTTTGAGTTTTTTATAAACTTTGCGCATTTTCAACGCTGTATCGCCACTTCTTGAACCAAAATTTGAATAAGATAACAGCGCAACTCTGGCTTCGATATTGAACAGCTTTAAATGGTCGCGCCCCTGCAAGGCAATTTCCACCAGTTCTTCAACGCTCGGGTCCATACTCACATATGTATCGGCAAAAAAGAACGCACCGCGCTGCATAATCAGCATCGAAAGGGCGGAAAGGTCAGTCGATCCCTTTTGCAGGCCAATGATCGACTTGATGTCGCGCACATGCTTGATAAAGCGCCCCTGAAGGCCACAAATCAGCGCGTCCGCATCTCCTTTTTGCACCGCAAGCGCTCCAATCACCGTGGTATTGGTGCGCACGATGGTGCGGGCCGTATCCGGTGTTACGCCATGACGGCCAACCAGGGAATGGAACAGGTCCACATATTCACGATAGCGCGGATCATCTTCGGGATTGATGACCGCAAAATCCTTACCCATCTCAAGAGTTAGCCCGAAACGCTTCAAACGGTGTTCAATTACTGCCGGTCGCCCAATCAAAATCGGCACTGCAGTGGCATCTTCCAGCAAAACCTGGGTAGCGCGCAATATTCTTTCGTCTTCTCCATCAGCAAAAACAATGCGTTTTCCTGCTCCTTGCGCTCGGGCAAATACCGGTTTCATCACCATGCCAGAACGGAAAACGAACCGGTTCAACTGGTCTTGATACTGATCAAAATCTTCAATCGGACGACGCGCAACCCCGCTATCCATGGCAGCTTTTGCCACCGCAGGAGCAATTTTTAGAATAAGCCTTTGATCAAAGGGGCCCGGAATAAGATATTCCGGCCCAAAAATGGCCCCGCCACCCCCTTGAGCAACCTCAAGGGCAGGTTCATGGGCCAGTTTGGCAATTGCCATAACTGCCGCCATTTTCATTTCTTCATTGATGGTCGTTGCCCCCACATCCAGCGCACCGCGGAATATGAAGGGAAAACACAAAACATTGTTGACCTGGTTGGGATAGTCCGAACGTCCGGTGCACATCATCGCATCGGGGCGCACTTCCAGCGCCAGTTCCGGCATGATTTCAGGCACCGGATTGGACAGGGCCAAAATCAGCGGATTTTTCGCCATTTCGGTAATCATTTCAGGCTTTAAGGCCCCAGCGGCCGAAAGCCCCAAAAAAACATCAGCCCCGGGCATAACTTCGGCCAGAGTGTCAGCTTCAACATCTTGGGCAAATGCTAACCGCCAACGATCAATATTGTCCGAGCGGCGGGTTGTGACCAACCCTTCGCGATCACCAACAAAAATATTTTCTTTTTTGGCTCCAAGACTCACCAATAGATTCAAGCATGCGATTGCCGCAGCTCCGGCTCCAGATGTGCAAATTTTAATGTTGTCGATGGATTTATTGGCCAGTCTAAGACCATTCATCACCGCCGCAGCCACAATAATAGCCGTTCCGTGCTGATCGTCATGAAATACCGGAATATTCATGCGGGCGCGCAGGCTTTCTTCAATTTCAAAACAGTCGGGTGCTTTGATATCTTCAAGATTTATGCCCCCGAATGTGGGTTCCAGCGGTGCTACAATTTCAATAAAGCGTTTGGGGTCAGTTTCATCCACCTCGATATCCATGGCATCGATGCCGGCAAATTTCTTGAACAGAACCGCCTTGCCTTCCATCACCGGCTTTGATGCAAGCGCACCAATCGCCCCAAGGCCTAAAACCGCCGTTCCGTTGGTTATAACCCCAACCAGATTGCTGCGAGCGGTATAATCCGCCGCTTTTTCTGGATCTGCTGCAATTTCTTCGCACGGAGCGGCGACACCTGGAGAATAGGCAAGGGCCAGATCTCTTTGATTGGCGAGAGGTTTTGTCGGGGAAATTTCAAGCTTTCCCGGCACTGGCCATTTATGGAAATGCAATGCTGCTTCGCGCAAAGCTTTAATTTTGTCCGTTTCGTTGTCAGACATAATTGCCCCCTCTTAAATTTTGTCCCGATTAATGTCGTGTCGATTGAAAACACTGCTTAAAGAATTGTCGCCCAAAGTGCCAGCTTTTAGCGCTTATCAAATTCATCCAAACTCGAGACAAAACAGCACAGTTAGGGAAAAATGAAAAAAACCTCTCAAAAACACTTATGCAGCCGCTTTTTCACTTTCAGTTAACTCCAGATTTGTCTGCTTCGGGGGCGCACCGCTATTTAGCGCTTCAACCATTTTTATATATTGTTCAGGAACTATTGCTGGAGAAAACAAATACCCCTGCACGTTTTTCACTCCCTTGGAGCGAAGATAAATCGCCTGTTCTTCGTTCTCCACCCCTTCAGCAATAATCCCGGTTTTTAAATCTTTTGCCAATGAAATAAGACTGTCTAAAATTGGCATAGTGGTGGCTTGATCAATGATTGGATCAATAAAAACCTTGTCGATTTTTATAATATCAATACCAAGGGACTGAATGTAGGCAAGATTTGAATGTCCGGTACCCACATCATCCATAGCCACTTTGCATCCCATTGCCTGCAAGCCGGTAATAACACTATTTGCCTGGACATCATCTCCAAGGGGATGCCGCTCGGTTATTTCAAATACCAGTTGGCGCAGATTTATTTTTGAATCTCCAAAAATTGCCTGGACATCATCAACGACCGAGCCATCCCTGAAGTGCCCTTCAAACAGGTTTATGCTGATTTTAATATCAGGATTTGCCGCACAGATATCTTCCATGTCTTTACGTACTGCTTCCATGAGGCAAATTGTCATTGGTATTGCAAGACCGGAAATTTCTGCATATTCAATAAAAGCTGCCGGAGAGATAATTTCACCATTTTCCTTCACCCAGCGCGCCAGCATTTCGCACCCATAAATTCGCCCGGTGGTTATATCTACTATCGGTTGATAATAGGGCCGAATTTCTCCCCGGGCGATGGCGTGTTCCAGATCAAATGAGGGAAGAGACGATTTTCTAACAATAATAATTGCACCAAACAAAATACTGGCGCTGAACAAACAGGCAATAATTGTCATCCATATATATAGATCCGCGTATCTTGCCCTGATCTTGGAGAAAGGCACCGCTACCTCCAACCTCAACGGCACTTCCCCGGCCAATGAAACTATTTTCAAATAGTCTCCTGAACTTTCAAAAAAACTCTCCCCTTTTGTCCCCCCGATGGAAAAAAGCTCAGTGCCATCAGCAAATACCATTCGCAACATGCTGGCATCCTGAAGCCCCAACGGCAGACCCATTGAAGAAAGAAGATGATTAACGGTCACAAAAGCTGAAATGCTTTTGTTTTCATCGATCTGAAATGTTACTCGCAATGCCGGCGCTTCAACTCCGGGCATTCTAACTGCGGAAATTGTTTCCCTTCGACCGGGGATTGATAGCTCCTCAGACAAGGTGTCATAAACCGCCGCACCGCCCAAAGCCTCGCAATATCGTACCCCCAGTTGATTTTTAACCACTACCTGGCGCACAAATGAACTGCGTTGCATGCTCAGATACAAAACATCCATAAATGATGGTGTGCAAAGTGAGGGAGCGCCAGCAAGCACAGCCTGCATTAAATCAATTGCTTCATAAACAGCTGTTTGAGTTTCACTTGAAATTTCGTTCGCTGATCTCAAAAGCGCAGATGATTCGCGGTTTTTAATATAACCGTCCAAAACAAAGCCAATGGCAAGAATTGGCACAAAGGCCAATATTGCAATAATCAGCAAAATTGTATTGGTTCTGGATTGCAAAGTATGAGACCCACATCAAATCACTAAATTCAAGATTAAAGAATAGGCCATGAGCGCCTAACATCTGATTAACCACAAAATGCTGGTTCTCTATGAGATTGCATCAAGGAACAAATGAGCGCCTATATTTTTTCTAACGCGCGAAATATTTTGCACAAAGCACACACAATATAACCATTGCGCTAACCACCATCATGGCAAACGTAACAGTTTCGCCCAGCAACACTGCCGCCAGCATCAGGCCAAAAAACGGCTGCAACAACTGCAACTGCCCAACCTCTGCAATGCCCCCCTGCGCCAATCCGCGATACCAGAATACAAATCCAACCAGCATGGAAAAAACAGACACATAAACCAGACCAATCCATGCATCAGGCCCGATATTTGCAAAACTATCCGGCCAGCTGAAAACTGCCAGTATTACCATAAATGGCAATGACAAAACCAGCGCCCACGAGATAGTCTGCCAGCCACCAAGGGTACGTGCCAACCTTGCCCCTTCCGCATAGCCAAATCCGCATATGATTATGGCCCCAGCCATATAAGTATTGCCCAGAAATGAATTGCTCACCCCGGAACTCAAAGCAAATCCGCCAACAATTGCGCTACCAATGCAGGCAAAAACCCAAAAGGGCAATCCCGGCCGCTCCCCGGCCCTCAAAACGCCAAAAATCGCTGTTGAGAGGGGAAGCAATCCAATAAATACAATAGAATAAGAAGCGCTGATTTGCTGCAATGCTAACGCCGTTAAAAGCGGAAAACCAATAACCACACCAATGGCAACGATAAATATTGAAAAAACATCAGCTTTACCGGGCAACTTCTCTTGATAAAGGAACAAAAGCATTGCGCCTAAAATTGCAGCAATACTGGCCCGTGCCGCTGTTAAAAATACCGGATCAAAATCAGCGACAGCTGCTCTTGTTGCGGGCAATGATGCGCTAAATATAAGCATTCCAATAAAACCGTTTATCCAGCCTTTTGTATTTTCATTCATGCCTAAACACTTTTTTTAATTGTTATGGGGTGCAATCAGGTGTTAGGCCACATACAAAAGAAGACAATTCAATTAAACTGTACCGGTACAAATGACAGTACAAAACTCAAAACACAAGTTGACCCTCGTAGAGCAGGCAATGGAAAAAATTCGCCAGCGCATAAGCAATCAACGGCTAACGCCGGGTACAAGACTGCCCTCAATTCGAAAATCCGCAATCCAGTTGGAAGTTTCAAAATCCACAATTGTTACCGCCTATGACAGATTGGCGGCCACTGGTGAGATCAAAGCCAGCCGTGGATCCGGGTTTTTTGTTGCTGGAAATCTCGTGCCCTTAAATCTGATCGAAACCGGCTCCGAAATTGAGCATGATGTTGATCCGCTCTGGGTATCGCGCCAATCGTTGCAGGCAGATGAAAACACATTAAAACCTGGTTGTGGCTGGCTTCCATCCGAATGGCTGCCCCATGACAATCTTCGGCGCGCCTTGCGCTCTTTGTCCCGCGCCGATCCTGTCGTTTTAACGGATTACGGCACCCCAAAGGGGTTTACTCCCCTGCGCGAACATTTGCTAAGGCGCATGGGCGAGCACAGAATTGAAGCCGGTCTTGATCAGGTGATGTTAACCTCATCGGGCACTCATGCGCTGGAATTGCTTTGTAGGTTTTTTCTGGAACCGGGCGACACCGTTCTGGTGGATGACCCTTGTTATTTTAATTTTCATGCCCTGCTAAAAGCCCACAGGGTGAAAGTTGTTAGCGTGCCGATGACGCCAAATGGCCCGGATATGGAAATGTTTGAGCAGGTATTGCTTGAACATCAGCCGCGCCTGTATATCACCAACTCAGCCATTCATAATCCAACCGGAGCAATTCTAACTCCCGCCATTGCCCACAAAATCCTTAACCTGGCTGAAAAATCTGACCTGATAATCATTGAAGATGATATTTTTGGGGATATGGAAATTTCACCCGCCCCGCGCCTTGCCGCCCTTGATGGCTTAAACCGGGTGATTCACATTGGCAGCTTTTCAAAAACCCTTTCGGCTGCAATCCGCTGCGGATTTATTGCTTCCAAAACCCGCTGGATTGAACCTTTGACCGACCTGAAAATTGCCACATCGTTTGGTGGCGAACCATTTGGGGCAGAAGTGACATGGCGAGTATTAAAAGACGGCTCCTATCGCAAACATTTGGATGAACTGCGCCAGCGCCTTTCCAGCTCTATGAGCAAAACCAACTCGGGCCTAATAAAAATCGGAATTAAACCGTGGATTGATACAAAAGCGGGCATGTATTTATGGAGCCAACTTCCAGCAGGATTTGATGCCATAGAGGTTGCACGCAAGGCTCGCGCCAAGGGTATAATTTTGGCGCCGGGCAACGTTTTCAGCCTGAAAGAATCATCTAACCGCTTTCTTCGCTTCAACGTCGCCCAATCAGCATCGCCTAAAATCTATGAGGTTTTGCAATCTATAATTTCGGAACAAGGCTGAGGCTAACCCTCATTTTTCGGCAAATTGAGGCGAATATGCAATTCGCGCAATTGCTGAGCGCTAACGCTTGAGGGCGCATCCATCAACAGATCCTGAGCCTGCTGATTCATGGGGAATGCTGTCACTTCGCGCAGATTTTCCTCCCCGCAAAGCAGCATCACAATACGATCGATCCCCGGCGCTGTTCCACCATGGGGAGGCGCGCCATATTCCATGGCGCGAAGCATGCCGCCAAACTTTTCTTCCAGTACCGATTGCTCATATCCGGCAATCTCAAACGCCTTGCGCATGATTTCAGGGCGATGATTTCTAATGGCACCAGAACTAAGCTCAAACCCGTTGCAAACGATATCATACTGATAAGCGTTTATGGTCAGCGGATCTTCATTTTCCAAAGCCTCAAGCCCACCCTGGGGCATGGAGAACGGATTGTGAGAAAAATCAACTTTTTCATTTTCCTCATCCCACTCAAACATCGGGAAATCAACAATCCAGCACAGGGCAAACTGATCCTCGTCTATCAATTTCAAGTCGGTGCCAACTTTGGTGCGTGCCGCCCCGGCAAAAGATGCAAATTTATTTGGAAGACCGCAAACGAAGAATATGGCATCTCCATCTTTTAGACCCAATTTTTCACGAATGGCGCTAGTGCGTTCCGGCCCGATATTTTTGGCAATCGGTCCCGCCCCTTCCCCGTCACGCAGGAAAATATAGCCAAGACCCGGCTGACCCTCTTTTTGCGCCCATGAATTCATGCGATCACAAAATGCCCGTGATCCGCCCGTAGGTGCAGGAATTGCCCACACCTGAACCTTTGGATCGTTTGCGATCTGACCGGCAAAAATTTTAAAGCCCGAACCTGCAAAATGCTCGGTGACGTTTTCCATTTCAATCGGGTTGCGCAAATCCGGCTTGTCCGATCCATATTTCCTTATGGATTCTGCATAGGGAATTTGCACGAATTCCTTGCTCACCCGCTTACCATTGCCAAATTCTTCAAACACGCCGCGCAATACCGGCTCAATGGCTTCAAAAACATCTTTTTGCTCAACGAAACTCATTTCGATATCAAGCTGGTAAAATTCCCCTGGCGAGCGATCGGCCCTCGCATCTTCATCGCGAAAACACGGGGCGATCTGGAAATATTTATCAAAACCGGCAATCATCAGCAATTGTTTGAATTGCTGGGGAGCCTGCGGCAGCGCATAAAACTTGCCCGGATGCAAACGTGATGGCACCAAAAAGTCCCGCGCGCCCTCAGGGCTGGAAGCGGTGAGAATTGGCGTCTGATATTCAACAAAGCCACCCTCAACCATTTTATTGCGCAAATAGGTGATGATTTTTGAGCGCATGACGATATTATTATGAATTCGCTCCCGTCTCAGGTCTAAAAACCTGTTGGTCAGGCGAATATCCTCCGGATATTCCTGATCGCCAAATACCGGCAGCGGCAATTCTTTCGCGGGGCCTAAAATTTCCAGTTCGTTGATAAAAATTTCTATTTCCCCGGTGGGCAAATCCTTGTTAATCGCTGCACCGTCCCGTGCTTTTACCAAACCATCGATCCGCACCACACTCTCGGCCTTCAACTCTTCCACAGCTTTAAAAGCTGGCGAATCAGGGTCAGCCACACATTGGGTAATTCCATAATGATCGCGCAGATCAACAAACAGCACTCCCCCATGGTCGCGCACCCGGTGCACCCAGCCACTTAAGCGGACATTTTCGCCGACATTGGCCTTGTTTAGCTGAACGCAGGTATGGGAACGGTATTTGTGCATGGTTAAATTCTCTTGGTGCTGTTAGACAGGTTGTTCAAAATAGAACGCTTAGATTTATTTCAATCCTCGTTCGAGGGAACTTCGATAAAGGGAATGGCCACTTTATGCAACTGATTAGCGGCACCGAAGAACTCAAAATTTTTTGCCAGCGAGCAGGCAAATTTGATTTCATCACCATAGACACCGAATTTCATCGCGAAACCACCTATTGGCCCATATTGTGCCTTGTTCAGGTTGCCACCAGTGACGAGGCTGTGTTGATTGATCCGATGGCCAAAGATATTGACCTTTCCCCATTGCTTGAATTGCTTGCAAATGAAAAAATTGTCAAAGTTTTTCATGCCGCCCGTCAGGATATAGAGATTTTCGTCAAAATGACCGGTACTGTGCCAAGTCCGGTTTTTGACAGTCAGATAGCGGCCAGCGTTTGTGGTTATGGTGATTCAATTTCCTATGACAAACTGGTTCAGGCGATTGTTGGTGCTCAGGTCGATAAAAGTTCGCGTTTTACCGATTGGGCCGCCCGACCCTTAACCGAAAAACAAATGGCCTATGCTCTGGCTGACGTTACCCATTTGCGCGACATTTATCTGGAACTGTCGAAGCAACTCAAAAAACTAAACAGGGTTTCGTGGATGCAGGATGAGCAACAGCCCCTTACCAGCCTCTCCACCTACATAATGGAACCAAAAGACGCCTGGGTGCGCTTAAAATCCAAGGTAAATCGCCCTCGTGATCTGGCAATGTTAAAAGAACTGGCAGCGCTAAGAGAACAAAAAGCTCAGGAAAGCGATCGCCCGCGCCGCCGGGTACTAAAAGACGATGCCCTTTATGAGTTGGCTATTCAACGCCCAAAATCCCAAAAAGATTTTGATCGGTTTCGCGCTGTGCCAAAGGGTTTTGGCAATTCCCGCCTCGCCCAGGAAATCATTGCGCTGACAAAAAAGGTCGAAAATATCCCGGATACTGAATTGCCCCCTATGCCAAAACGGCGCATGGGCCCCTCGCCCAAAGGCCCGATTGGTGATTTGTTGCGAGTATTGGTCAAAGCCGTTGCCGAGCGTGAAGGGGTTGCCTCGCGTATCATCGCCAATTCCAACGATATCGACGAGCTGGTTTTAAGCGACAATGCCGACATCGCCGCCATGAGCGGTTGGCGATTTGAATTATTTGGAAAAAAGGCCTTGGCCTTAAAACATGGAAAACTGGGCCTTGCCGCCTCACCAGAGGGCATTGTTGAAATAGAAATTGATAATCCCAAAAGCTGAAACTTCCAAAATTATATAAAATTAATTTCCGAGCGCTCTATTTCCAGATGCTGGGCCAATTGCGCCAGCCTGCTTTGAAGGCGCAAACTATCCAAAAATGAATATTCACCGGGAAGCAGAAGAATCAGCTTCTCGGTAGTAATTTTAAATCTGATTTTGGGCAGGATTTGCGGCATGGCCCCGGACAGAACATAAGCCAGTCGAATAAGCGCTCCGATAGTTCTGGCCCGATATTGGGTTTTTTCTCCCATCAGGTCTGATAATTGCTGACTCGAACTTTTATGGTTCAGCCCCATATAGCGCACCGCCAGAATTTCGGCCATGAAGGCGCGGCCGGGGTGATCAACACCAATCAGCGCGCTGTAAGCCACCAGATCTACGCTTTGCTCCCCCCGATAATCCCGATGTCCGCGCCAACCAATATCGGATAACAGGCAGGCCGCATGACGCAATCTCTGCTGGGAAGAATTTTCTTCTTCCCCCATCTCTTTCATAAAACCTGCGCTGAATTTCACCAACTCTCCCGCATGCACCACCGAACGGGCGCGCAAATAACAGATTTCCTCACTGGCCACGATTAACGGATCTTTTTTTGCCTCCCTGGCATCAAGACGATCAAACAAATATCCCTCGCGCACCCCGTGGGAGGAAAATACGATGTTTTTGAAACTTCCTCTTTCCAGAACCGCCGCCATCACCACCGCCCCATAAACCAACAAAGGTCGGCGCGATCGAGACACGGTTTCGATTCCTGCAACCTCGCCATTGTTTTCAATCAGTTCATTATTTTCGATAAGTTCTTTATTTTCGATAAGTTCTTGGGCCAGCTTTAGCGCATCGACAGCGCTGACCTGATAATTTTGCACCATATGCAAAGGATAATTTGACCTGACCTGCATCAAAAGAGCAAAAGCACGCCAAGTGCCGCCAATGGCGCAAAAGGTTTCGTGTCGGTTTTTATTTAGAACAGTAGATTTTTCTAAATGTTTCTTGGCAATTTTTGTCGCCTTTGAAATGGAAAAACCGCTATCATCTTCCAGCCGGATTACACCCAAAGCATGAGTTTCGCCACCAAAATCCTTCTTTGAGCCGACCATGGATAATTCCAGCGATCCGCCGCCCAAATCCCCCACCACTCCCTCAAAGTCCGGTATGCCAAAGATAATGCCTCTGGCCGCATAATGAGCCTCTTGCGCCCCGCTGAGAATATGCCCTTTTGCTTCCATAAGCAATTCAACACCGGCCATGAATTTCTTGCCATTGCTGGCTTCACGCACTGCCGAAGTGGCTATAATATAGACGGTTTTCACTTCCATTAGTTTTACCACCAACCCAAACCTGGCAATGGCTTTAAGCGCCTTGGAAGCATTTTCAGGCGCAATTTTTTTATCTTTTGCCACCCCGCGCCCAAGGGTGCAATTGGCCTTTTCGTTAAACAGGGGCGTCAAGGTGCGCCCAAAATGCTCATAAACCACCAGCCGAACCGAATTTGAGCCAATATCAAGCACCCCAACAGAGGCCATATCGGATACCCGCCCCCCTTCAAGGGCATTGCTCTGATCTGTTTGACCATTATCGGTCATGATTATTGGCCGGCCTCATCGTCACCATCCAGCATTGCCGTACCCCGGCCGGAAAGAGACGGGTTGGTCATAAAGTAATTATGCACGTTAAATTCCTCTTCCCCCTTGGCAGGCTTTAAGCGCTGCGAGCTTCCATCGGGCAGCAATGTCCAGCTCTGCTGATTGTCCTTAAGGTTTGCCACCATTATGCGCTCAAGTATCTGCTTATGAACGGTTTTGTTAGTGATTGGCACCAGAGTTTCCACCCTGCCATCGAGATTTCTCTGCATGAGATCAGCCGAGGAAATATAAACTTTTGCTTTTGGGGATGGCATAGCCTCACCATTTGCAAAACAATAAATACGTGAATGCTCCAAAAACCGCCCCACCACCGACTTAACCCGAATATTGTCAGAAAAACCCGGAATACCGGGGCGTAACCCACAAATTCCGCGCACTACCAGATCAATATCTACCCCCTTCTGACTGGCACTATAAAGCGCATCAATAATCTGCGGATCGATCAGTGAGTTCATTTTTAGCCAGATTGCGGCGGGTTTACCGTTTTTGGCATTTTTTACCTCCACATCAATATCATCAATCAAACGCTGACGCAGATTTAAGGGGGATACTGCAAGAGCCTCAAGCTCGGTAGGCGAGGCATAACCTGTTATGAAATTAAACACCCGCGCCACATCACGAGCCAAGGTCTGGTTGGAGGTAAAATAGGAAAGATCGGTATAAACTTTGGCAGTAATGGGGTGATAATTGCCGGTGCCAATATGACAATATGAAACCAGCTTACCCCGCTCCCGACGCACTACCTGAGAAAGTTTAGCGTGGGTTTTAAGTTCAACAAAGCCAAATACCACCTGCGCTCCGGCCCGTTCCAGATCCCGAGCCCAGCGAATATTTGCCTCCTCGTCAAACCGCGCCTTCAGCTCCACCAGTGCCGTAACCGACTTACCCGCCTCTGCCGCATTGATCAAAGCTTTTACAATGGGAGAATTTGCAGAGGTTCGATAAAGGGTTTGTTTTATTGCTACCACATCCGGGTCTGCTGCTGCCTGGGACAAAAACAAAGCCACCACGTCAAAGCTCTCAAATGGATGATGAACCAGAATATCCTTTTGCCTGATAGCTGCCAGACAATCCCCGTTATGATCGCGAATTCGTTGGGGAAAGCGCGCCCTATAGGGCTTGAACAACAGATCAGGGCGGGGAATTGAGCAAATTGCAGCCGCATCAGCCAGCCCCAAAAACCCGGTACCATCAAATATTTCAGCTCTGGTTATTCCCAGATTATCAGCAATCTGACGACGAAGAGATTTGGGCATCGTCCTTTCAACTTCCAGCCGAATGGTTATTCCGCGCCGTCTTTGCCTGATGGCGGTTTCAAACTCCTCCACCAGATCAGCAGCTTCTTCGTCGATTTCCAGCTCACTGTCGCGCAAAATACGAAACGCCCCGGACCCAAGGACCTTAAATCCGGGAAACATTTTATCAAAGGAAAGCGATACGACATTTTCAATGGTCACCAGCTCAATTCGCTCATCGCTTGTTAAGTCATCAGGCAGGGTGACAAAACGATCAAGGGAATTTGGAATACGCACCAGCGCCATCATCCGGTGTGCGTCCTCAATACTTTCCAATTGTACAGCAACAGTAAAACCAAGGTTGGGAATAAACGGAAACGGATGGGCCGGATCAACTGCAACAGGAGTGAGAACCGGAAATAATTCCTGCCGGTAAAGTTTTTTGAGATAGGTAATTTGCGCCTCTCCCAAATCAGCTGCCTCGTGAATAATCACCTTTTTTTTAGTCAGCGCCCGGCGCAAGGTCTGCCAGTGCTCCTGCTGTTCCAGATGCAGATGCTGGGCCAGGTTCATAATTTCTTCTAGCTGTTCCGAAGCATTTAGCCCATCAACAGAAAGCCGATTAACACCAGAGCGCTGTTGCGAGAGAAGCCCTGCCACCCGAACCATGAAAAACTCATCCAGATTGGCCGCAGAAATTGAAACGAACCGCATACGTTCCAAAAGAGGATGAGCCTTGTTACCCGCCTCTTCCAAAACCCGCATATTAAATTGCAGCCATGAAACCTCCCGATTTACAAACCTTGAAGGACTGGTGCTTAGTTCCTTGATTTGTGAGTCGGACAATATATTTTCAGCCATGATTATTCCTTGTCGCCATGTCCTGACGGATTTTTATTGCTTCGCTGGCAATTTTTTTGCCAATCGCCTTGCCCTTTTGCAATGCCAGTCTATCCAGTATTTCGCTCAAGGCAAAAACCTCCCCGGGGGAGCGCTCAATTCGCGCCACCAGATAAGAAATTGTCTCCGGAGAAACAACAATCTGGCGATCATCGAACAGTTTTGCAAACATTTGCGAGAGTTGCAGATCGCTGGCTGCCTGCAAGCTGAAATGAGATGCAAGTCGAGCTCTGGATTTAACATCATCAGTTAAAAAAGGCCAGTTGATCACCGGCTCGCGTGCGCTCATAAAAACCGGTCGAGCATCGCGCATGCTTTGATTTAACAAATGAAACAGCGCATTTTCTTCAAACCCGGCGCGATCAACATTATCCAGCAGAACGGGTGTTTGCCCGCCCTCACCTGCCAGCTTTTCCAACTCATCGTTGGTGGCAATCTTCGCTTGTGCAAGTTTGGCCCACACCTTTCCAAGATGGGTTTTTCCCGATTTTTGATCTCCCGTAATCAGGGTCAAAGGAGCCGACCAATTGGGAAAGCTGATAATATGCTCGAACGCCAACCGGTTACCTTCGGTTACGATAAAATCCTTTTGCGCATAGGAGGTTTCATAAGTCAGATCAAATGTCAGCTGTCCCTTTTTCTCCTCAGCCTCAACAGATTTTTCGCCATTAGCGCTCATTTTTTACCTTTTGCACTTGTGGAGGATTTTGAAGTTTTTGCAGATTTAACACCTGTTGCGCTGGTTTGTTTTGTAGGGCCTGCGGCACCAGCCGCCGTTGCTTCTTCTCCCAGATATAGCGGCCCTTGTGTATATTTCTTGATGGCGAAACGCACCAAAACCCCGATAAACGCCACGATGGGAACGGCCAGCAACAATCCTACAAAACCAAACAAAGTGCCAACGGCAAACAGAGCAAACATCAGCCACACCGGATGCACCCCTATGCTGGAGCCAACAAGTTTTGGATATAGAATATTACCCTCTAAAAACTGCCCCACTAGAAATATCCCAAGCACGATACCGATTGGCCAGAAATCAGGCCAATATTGCACAATCGCCACGCCAGCCGACAAAACAATGCCCACCAGAAAACCCACATAAGGAATAAAACTAAGCAACCCGGCCGTAACTCCAATTGCCAGACCAAAATTTAGGCCCGCAACCGTTAAGGACACTCCATAAAATATAGAAAGCAATATGATAACGGTACCCTGTCCGCGAATAACCGCCGCCATTGCCTTGTCAATCTGGCGCAACACATCACGGATTTCCTCCCGGTGATCCCGGGGCAAAAGTTTGTCGATCTGCGCTACCATTCCATCCCAGTCCAGCAGCAGATAAAATGCCACCACCGGCGTAATAACCAGCAATGCCAATACATTAATCAGCGTCAAGCCACTCTGCATAATTTGTGCTGTAATATTGCCCAGCATCGTGACACCACCTGAAAGCAGATCGGCAAGGCCGTTTTCAAACTGGGTAATTCGCTCTTCCCCCAACCACGCATAAAGCTCTGGTGCACGCTCGGTGACAAAGGCCTGTAAAATATTCACATATTCGGGCAAGCCCTGCGCCAGCCCCACCCCCTGCTGCACAATGGCAGGAACCAGCAGAAAAAACGCACTGATAATTATCGCCATCATCAGAGTCATCACCACACAGGTGGCCCAGAACCGAGAAAATTTAATTTTCTCCAGCAAATCAGTCACAGGATCTAAAAGATAGGCCAAGGCCATTCCCACCACAAAAGGCAGCAAAATTCCGCGAAATACCCAAAGAATAAAAAAGCTGAACCCCAACAGGGCGCTCCAGATTAATATCTGTTTTTGCATCGTCATTGCTTCTTGCCCTTGCATGGAAAGGCATCTGTGGTTAACAGCGCCTTGTCAAAGTTTATTTCATTATCAGATGAAATATAAATATCATTATCAGTAAAAACAATCGGGCACAGGAAAAACCCGCCAGGAACCCCCGAAATGGCTAATAAATCTAAAAAATCATCACCCTCAAATCCTATAACCTATAAACAGGCAGGTGTTGATATTGATGCGGGCAACGCCCTGGTCGAGGCCATAAAGCCGGCCATAAAATCCACAAACCGCCCCGGAGCGGATGGGGAAATTGGCGGATTTGGCGGCCTGTTTGATCTAAAAGCAGCAGGATTTACTGATCCGGTGCTTGTTGCCGCCAATGACGGGGTGGGCACCAAGCTAAAGGTGGCAATCGAGGCCAATCAACATGGGACCATCGGCATTGATCTGGTGGCCATGTGCGTCAATGATTTGATTGTGCAGGGCGCGCAGCCGTTGTTTTTTCTCGATTATCTGGCCACCGGAGCGCTGGATGTTGCGCAGGCAACCACTATTGTTCAAGGCATCGCCAAGGGCTGCAAACAGGCCAATTGCGCCCTGATTGGCGGCGAAACTGCTGAAATGCCCGGCATATACGCAAACAAAGACTATGATCTGGCCGGGTTTGCCGTAGGCGCTGCCGAGCGTGGTCAATTGTTGCCCAAAGATAATTTGAAATCCGGCGATGTGATTGTTGGCATTGCCTCCTCAGGTCTGCATTCCAACGGCTTTTCTTTGGTTCGCAAGTTGATTGAATTAAACAATATAAGCTATTCTGACCCCGCTTCTTTTGATCAAAATCAAACTCTTGCTGAGGCCTTGCTTACCCCGACGAAAATTTATGTAAAATCGCTGCTCGCAGCTTTGGAAGCGGGCATTGGCATAAAGGCTCTGGCCCATATTACCGGGGGTGGTTTTGTCGATAATATTCCGCGTATTCTTCCCGATAATCTTGCCGCTTCCATTTCTCTTGATACCATTACACCTCCCCCAATATTTTCCTGGCTCAATGATCTGGGCAATATAGGAGAAGCGGAAATGCTGCGTACATTTAATTGTGGAATTGGTATGATTGCCATTATTGATAAAAATGAAGCCGAGCACTTGATGCAAATTCTTACCAATGAGGGAGAAAATGCAGTTATTCTTGGGGAGTTGCGCGCAAGAGGTGAAAAAGCCGTTGAATTTAGCGGAAAGCTTTTTTAAGTGAATTCCAACGCCACAAGCCAAAATACAAAAAACAAAAAAAATGTGGTGATTCTTATTTCCGGACGTGGCTCCAATATGCTTTCCCTGATAAAAGCTGCTGAACATAAGGATTTTCCCGCAAAAATCGCTGGTGTAATTTCATCAGATCCAGACGCTGCCGGACTAAAAATTGCCAAAAATCATGGCATAAAAACCGCCATCAACGAGCTAAAAACTTATCCCGACAAAACAAGTGCTGACCGGGAACTTACAAAGGTTTTGCAAAAATGGCAGGCACAAATCATCTGTCTGGCCGGTTTTATGCGAATTCTTGGGGATGATTTTACTGAGCAATGGCATAAAAAAACCATCAATATCCACCCCTCGTTATTGCCGAAATACAAGGGATTAAATACTCATCAGCGCGCCATTGATGCCAATGATAAGACTCATGGCTGCACGGTGCATTTTGTCATATCAGAGCTGGATGCGGGGGCAATTATCGAGCAAACTGAAGTTGAAATTTTACCCGATGATGACGCTCAATCCCTTGCCCAAAGGGTTTTGATTGAAGAACATATTCTATATCCAAAGGTGTTGGCCAAGCTGGCAGCGAAATAAAAGCAATTCTCACATCACAAAAAATGATCTCAGTGATCGTTAAAAACGGTTCGACATAGCTATACCGGCTGCTCTAGGTTCCTCTTCTATAAAAAGGCATGGGCAATGAGTTTTCGCGATTGGACTTTAATAATTCTATTGGGAATAATCTGGGGATTTTCATTCCCATTCAACGCCATTCTATTGCGCGAACTTGGCCCCTTATGGGTATCGGCCGGTCGGGTTGGAATTGGCGCTTTAGCCTCATGGATTTTTATTCTGGCCATAAAAAAAACCGTGCCAACAGATATGAAACTTATCGCAAAACTCGCATTATTGGGCACCCTAACCTATGCGGTGCCTTTTGCTCTGTTCCCTCTGGCCCAATTGCATCTTTCAGCGGGCGTGGCGGCAATTATTAACGCCTTCACCCCCATAACCACCGTAATTGTCTCCCACCTGTGGATAGGGGGAGAAAAAGCCACTTTAGCCAAAGTACTAGGAGTTGGCGCCGGTTTTACCGGGGTGGCAATTCTTGCAATTCCTGCCTTTGAAACTGGTGGAACCTCTCAAATCTGGGCCATAGGTGCCGGATTACTTGCCACCCTTTGTTATGCTTCTTCTTTGAATTACACAAAATCCCTAAACCATGTGGACCCGTCAATTTTGGCCACCATCGCCCTTACCGGAGCGGCAGTTTCGGCCATTATTGCCGCCCTGATATTTGAGGGAGTGCCTGTAGTCACCAAAAGTGAAACCTGGTTTGCTCTCATTGGCATCGGGGTTTTTACCACAGCTTTAGCTTTTCAAATCATGTATCGCATGCTGCCACGGGTCGGACCGACAAATTTCACGGTTACCACCTTCATCGCCCCTATTTCGGCTATTACCCTTTCAATCCTCTGGCTGAACGAAGAGCTTTTGCCGGTTCATATTTATGGCATGCTGGCCATTTTTGTCGGACTATTACTGATTGATGGCCGCTTGCTGAAGTCGAAAAAGAAGCTCAAACGTCAAGCCTAAATTACCATTCACATAATCGAAATTTCGTTCTGTTATGCTTGGCACTTGCTGACATAGTAACCACCAGAGTGAAAGAAATAAGTTTGGAACAGTCTAGAATTTTAATCGACGTTTTAATTTTCCTTGCAGCGGCAATTATTGTCTTGCCCATATTTCACCGTTTCAAAATCAGCCCAATTCTTGGTTATATGGCAGCTGGCATTCTTATCGGACCATCTGCCTTTGCTCTGATTGAAGATAATGACGGGGCCCATGCATTGGCCGAATTCGGCGTGGTGTTTCTTTTATTTATGATAGGCCTTGAATTATCGGTAGAACGGCTGCGCTCCATCGGCGCGCGCACTTTTTTGCTGGGCCTGTTACAGGTTGTCATCACGTCTCTGATCATCGGATATATCGCTTATTCCTTTGGCCTATCTCCAGCGGCCTCGGCAATAATAGGCGGAGGGTTAGCGCTTTCTTCAACAGCTTTTGTCATGAAATATCTGGCAGAAACCGGCGATCGTGCCACCGGGTTTGGTCTGATTGTATTTGCGGTGTTGCTGGTGCAGGATCTAGCGGTGGTGCCGTTTCTTATTCTTGTTCCCCTGCTGGCAGAACAGGACGCTTCTTTTATTGATGCCTTTGGAACGGCCGCACTACGCGGCGGTGTCGCTCTGGTATTTGTGATTATTGTTGGCCGCTTTGCCTTAAAACCCTTATATCAAATGATCGCCAGCGCCCGCAGTTCCGAATTGTTTGTTTCCGCCACCCTGTTGGTGGTGCTTGGCACCGGCTGGATTATGTCTTTGGCCGGATTGTCCATGACCCTTGGCGCTTTTTTGGCAGGTCTTCTGCTTAGCGGCACCCAATATCGGCATCAGATCGAAGCCGATATCAGGCCATTTCGCGGTCTGTTGCTGGGCCTGTTTTTCATGATCATTGGCATGTCAATGGACCTAAGATTGATCTTTGATCAGTGGTTGCTGGTGTTATCGCTGCTGCTTGCCCTGATGCTTGGCAAAACCCTTGTCACTGCGATTTTAAGCCGGATGATGGGCAATTCCACCTCGCGCTCTATTCGTGTTGGGCTGGCGCTTTCGCAAGGGGGAGAATTTGGCTTTGTGATGTTTGGGGCAGCACTGGCGCTTGACTTGATTGATGGCCAGTTGGTCAATATTTTACTCGCTACAATTGCTTTAAGTATGTTTATCACTCCATCGATGTTTTATCTTGGCCGCGTGATTTCAGCCCGGATCAAAGCAACTAAACCAGTTGAAAAGTCTGACAGTATTGACCTCACAAACATTGAACAGATTTCCAACCACGTTCTGATCGCCGGATTTGGCCGGGTGGGTCAGACCGTAGCTCGGGTATTATCCGATGCGGCAATTCCATATATCGCGCTGGATAAAGACAATGTACGCGTCAGCAATTGCCGAAAAAAAGGCATGAATGTTTTTTATGGTGATGCCGACCAGCTGAAAATTTTACAGGCCGCTGGAGCTGAATGTGCAAAAGTCGCCGTGATAACTCTGGATGCAGAAACTGTGGCCTGTCGGGTAGTTGCCACCTTACGCGACAATTATTCTGAATTGCCGATATTTGTTCGCGCCAGTGATCGCAAACATTCTGCAAATCTTGAAAAAGCCGGAGCTACCGCCATGGTTTTTGAAGCAGCGGAAGCAAGTTTGCAACTTGGATCAATTGTTCTGGCCTCGCTTGATGTCAGCAATGATGATATTGTTGGATTTATCAATGATTATCGTGAAGATGATTATGCCCGACTGGAAGAAATCATTGTTGGGTCGTCGGGATAAATAAGGTTACCAACCTGAAGTCAGGCGTTGCCGTGGTGATGGTTGTAATTCAATTAAATCAAGCATGGTCACCGCAAAGTCTGCGTATGAAATTTGTGATTGTCCATCTTCCTGTTTAATCAGTTCATCACGACCAAGCGCGTATCGGCCGGTTCTGCTCTTATGCACAAGCATTGCCGCCGGTCGCAGGCAGGTCCAATCAACATCGCTAAAATCGTCCAACAATTTGTCCTGAGCAGCACATGCTTCAGCTATTGGACGAACAGCATCAGGTAAAAAACCAGGGGCACTAAGAACAGTATGATCCGTTCCATTACCAATTTTTAAAACCCCTGCCCCGCCAGTGATAAATATCGGTCGACCAGCAATGCGAGCCGCCTTTAATACTGTCTGCGTCAGGCCGACAAGTTTATGTTCCTGACCAGAAACAGGTCTAAGCGCAGAAACTGCGACATTATTTTCGCCCATTAAGCGCTCCAGATTTTGCTGCTCCTGCAATACATCCAGCGCTTCGAATTGAATGCCTGAGCCAATTAAATGCTTTATATTTCTTGCGCAACCTGTCACCTTATGACCGCGCTGATTAGCTTCTTTGATAATTGCACCACCCACATCACCAGTTGCTCCGAAGACCAAAATTTTCATAAATCTATTCCTTATTTTGAAAAATGTTAAAAGAGAATCTGCCTGTTGATCCACCAAGCCAAATGCTTCCCAACACAATCAGCACACCAAAGATTTGCACTGGTGTCAGGATTTCTCCAAGAATAAACCAACCAAGCAAAACGGCGCTCAATGGACTAAGAAAAGTGAAATTCGTGACTGCTACCGGTCCCAATCGCTCAATCGCCCGGAACCAGAAAAAATAACTCATGGCTGCCCCAAACAAACCAAGCCACAAAAACCCTGCAATATTTAAATAGCTCAAATCTGGCAAAGGCGGCTCAATAATCAGCGCAACGGGCAATAATAAAAGCCCCCCGGCTATCAATTGCCATGCGGTAAATGTGAGCGCTGAAACCGGTGGCTTCCATCTTCGGGTCAAAACCACACCAATTGCCATCGAGAGCGCACCACCAAGGGCTGCAGCAACGCCAATTCCATCAAGCTCGCCCGCGCCCGGTCCCAAAAGCAGCAATGCAACACCTGCCAACCCTGCCAATGCTGCAATTATCGCCCTGCCAGCGAGCGGCGTATTTAAAACTACATTTGCCAATAACACGACAATCAACGGCTGTATGGCACCAAATGTTGCCGCCAAACCACCCGGCAAACGATAAGCGGCGACAAAAAGCAGCGCCCAGAATATGGAGAAATTCAAAGCCCCTAAAATCATCAATTTTGGAACCCATTGCCGTGATGGCAATTTGCGAGTTATTGCCAGCAATAAAAATCCGGCCGGCAATGCGCGCAACAATGCATCGGTCAGCGGATATCCAGCCGGCAACATCTGGGTGGTCACAATATAAGTGGAGCCCCAGATTATGGGCGCTGCTGCCGCAAGTGACAGATCAAGAATTTTTGGCATTGACTTTCCTTTTATCTTGACATCAAGCTATACTGAGTAAACCTTGACGTCAAGATAGAATATTGCCATACATTCCTAATGGATCATGTAGAAAAAATTTTAGCTCAATGGCAGCGGGAACGTCCTGATCTGAACGTTGCTCCAATGGGAATTATAGGACGTATCAAACGGTTGCACGATCGGCTTATGGAAGAACTCAACCTGGTTTATTCATCCCACGGATTAAATGCGGCCAGCTTTGACGTGCTGGCCACCTTGCGTCGATCAGGTCGTCCATATGCACTTAGTCCATCTGCTCTGATCAGCTGGACGATGGTCACATCTGGAACAATGACCAACCGGTTGGATCGATTGGAGAGCAAAGGATTGATAGAGCGTCTCCCGGACCCAAAAGATGGGCGCGGCTCTATTATTGCCTTGTCAAAAAAGGGATTTGTTCTGATTGATCAGGTCGTTACCGAGCATGTGCAAAATCAGCACAGGTTATTATCAGGGATTGATGCCGAATCTCGTGAACAACTCAACACCATTTTGGCAGCATGGCTGGCAGAAATTGAATTAAAAAACCCAACAGAGAAAACCTGAAAAACTAATACAGGTGACAGCTATTGCAAAGCTAATGGGAGGGCAATTGTCCGCGCACGATCTCGGCGGCTTTGCGCGCTTCGGTGCGTTGCTCGGGTGAGGCTACCAACATGGCGCGAGTAAGAAGTTCGCCAACCCATATCTCGTCTTTGCCGCCAATGGTTGATTCACGGGCCAGAGTCATCCACATCAAACCTTCGACAGGTTTGGCCTCAACCCCAGAGCCGTTAAACAGCAAATCACCTAAAACCGCTTGCGCCCCAACCTGATTTTTTTGCGCCGCCAGAGAAAGCCAACGGGCACTAAGCAAAGGATTTGGCCCCAATTCTTCCTCAAGATAAAGCAGCCCCACCCTATATTGGGCATTGGCGTTGCCAAAATATGAGGCTGCATGAAACAGCAAAGCCCGGGCCTGAACCTGATCGGGGGCAATTCCAGCGCCCGGCAAACCAGCCTTGTAATAATCTCCAACCTTTACAAACGAGCGGGCAACAATATCCGCCTGAACCGAATGGGGGGGGACGCTGGCATTTTCGTTGGCAATCTTGGAAAAATATCCAAAGGCGCGAACGCTATCCTGTTCCACTCCCACACCATTTTCATACATTTGCCCCAACTGCCAAAGGGCTTGCGGCTGCCCGTTTTCTGCGGCTCCCTCCAGAATTTGCCTCAAATCAGAACTGGAAACACCGCCCCCTGCCCCGGCCAGCAGGTCCGAATAACTATCCACCCCTCTAGAGTCATCCTGCTCATTTGAGGTCTTCGGTTCGTTTAAGGCGTCAGGTTCATTCAGGGTGACTGGTTCATTCAGGGTGACTGGTTTAATAAAGGTAACCAGTTCAATCAAATCGTTGTTTTGCTCTCTAAAACCATTTAGCGCATCTCTTGCAATCTGCGCTGACGCCAAATCAGGCATCAGCACAAGCAGCACAATCAAAAGCCCGTTACGAAACCACATAACAGTATCAACTCTCAAAAACCGGGATGCATCAGATATCCGCATAGCAGGCCTTTTCTCCATCAGCCCCGGGGTGAGTTAACGCCCCATGACGGGCGTCGCCCACAAGCTGGGCATATTTCCAGATAACACCTGAACCAAAATTGAGTTCACGGGGTGACCAGTCACGAGCGCGCTCGGCAAACTGCTCGTCACTAAGATTCACATTTATGGTGCCCTCTACCGCATCAATGGTGATAATATCGCCATCATTAATCAGAGCAATCGGGCCACCTTTTGCCGCTTCCGGACCCACATGACCGATGCAAAAACCACGAGTGGCTCCTGAAAAGCGACCATCGGTAATCAGTGCAACCTTGTCGCCAACACCCTGCCCGTAAAGAGCTGCGGTGGTTGAAAGCATTTCGCGCATTCCCGGCCCGCCAATCGGTCCTTCATAGCGGATTACAAATACATCACCCACTTCATATTTCTTTTCAGAAACAGCCGCAAAACATTCCTCTTCACTATCAAAGCAACGCGCCGGACCTGTGAATTTCAAATCACTCATGCCCGCAACTTTAACAATGGCACCATCGGGGGCCAGATTGCCTTTTAATGTTACTACACCACCGGTTGGGGTTATGGGCTTATTGGCTGGCCATACCACGTCCTGCTTATCGTTCCATTTCACAGCTTCCATATTCTCAGCGATGGTGCGCCCGGTCACTGTCATGCAATCCCCGTGCAAATAGCCATTATCAAGCAGGGTTTTCATCAACAATGGAATGCCGCCAGCCTCAAACATATCTTTGGCGACATATTTTCCGCCAGGTTTTAGATCGGCAATATAGGGGGTGCGTTTGAAAATCTCAGCAACATCGAAAAGGTCGAACTTAATGCCGATTTCGTGGGCGATGGCTGGCAGGTGCAGCGCCGCATTGGTGGAACCGCCGGAAGCTGCCACCACGGTCGCCGCATTTTCAAGTGCTTTCAAAGTGACAATATCGCGGGGGCGAATGTTTTTGGCGAGAAGTTCCATGACTTTCTCACCGGCCGCCATGCAAAAACGGTCACGGATTTCGTATGGAGCCGGAGCGCCAGCTGAATAGGGCAAGGCCAGACCAATGGCTTCTGAGACCGTCGCCATTGTATTGGCGGTGAATTGCGCACCGCAAGCGCCAGCAGACGGACAGGCCACCTGCTCCAATTCATGCAGGTCTTCGTCGCTCATCTCGCCAACAGAATGCTGACCCACGGCTTCAAATACATCTTGAATAGTAACCTGGCGGCCTTTGAAGGTTCCAGGCAGAATTGAACCGCCGTAGATAAAAACGGAAGGCACGTTCAAACGCACCATCGACATCATCATGCCGGGC
>JAKISW010000031.1 GCA_021648375.1 Devosiaceae bacterium | reverse complement strand
GGGAGCGCAAATCTACGGTAAACACTACTTTGCCGGGGATTACGTTGCGCGAATTTGGATAGATATCAATATGACCCGCAGCGCCCACCGCATTGGGCTTGTGAGCCCAGGCGATTTCGTCAACCAATTGCAAGATTTTTGCCATGCCAAGTCCGGCATTTTTGCGCATGGGCATGGGGGTTGAGCCCGTATGACTGTCTTTTCCGGTTACCGTAAACTGGGTCCAGCTCAAACCCTGTCCGTGGGTAACAACGCCAATTTCTTTACCTTCAGCCTCCAGGATTGGCCCCTGTTCGATATGCAGCTCAAACATGGCGTGCATTTTGCGTGCGCCAACTTTTTCATCGCCCTGCCAGCCGATGCGCTTTAGTTCATCGCCAAATTTTTTGCCCTCGGCATCAGCTTTTTCATAGGCCCATTCTTGAGTGTGCTGGCCAATAAACACCCCGGAGGCCAGCATGGCAGGGGCATATCTGGTGCCCTCTTCGTTGGTCCAGTTGGTGATAACTATAGGATGTTTGGTTTTGATATTTAAATCATTTAATGTGCGCACCAGTTCGAGGCCCGCCAGAACCCCCAACACTCCATCATATTTACCCCCGGTGGGCTGAGTATCAAGGTGCGATCCCACATAAACAGGCAACAGATCGGGATCTTGCCCCTCTCGGGTCATGAACATATTGCCCATCTGGTCAACGCCCATGCTCATGCCGGCCTCTTCGCACCAGCGCTGAAACAGTTTTCTGCCCTCGCCATCTTCATCGGTCACCGTCTGGCGATTATTACCACCTGCCACACCCGGCCCGATCTTTGCCATTTCCATCAGGCTATCCCACAGACGCTGGCCGTTTATTTTTAGATTTTGTCCCGGATTTGATGAAAGATGCTTTGACATGATGAATTTCCTTCAATCTTAAAAATTATCTCAACTGGGGAACGTAAATACCGCACCCTCTTTGACCCCGGTGGGCCAACGGGTGGTGATGGTTTTAAGTCTCGTGTAAAAATGCACCGCTTCAGGTCCATAAATTCCGTGGCCGCCAAAGGATGAGCTTTTCCAGCCACCAAACGAGTGATAGGCCACCGGCACCGGAATAGGCACATTTATGCCCACCATGCCCACTTCAACCCTATCGGCAAATGCACGAGCCGCGTCACCATCGCGGGTGAAAATTGCGGTGCCGTTGGCGTATTCATGGCCATGAATAAGATCGAGCGCATCTTCAAACGAGTTTTTGCGCACTACCGAAAGAACAGGTCCAAAAATCTCATCCCGATAAATGCTCATATCCTCTTTGACATTGTCAAACAGGGTGCCACCGACAAAATAGCCGTTCTCATAGCCCTGAAGCGCAAATCCACGGCCATCGACCACCAGCTCAGCACCCGCTTTTTCGCCCTGATCAATATAATTCAGCACTTTTTCCTGATGCATTTTGGTGATCAGCGGTCCCATTTCAGTCGTTTCATCATTGGCAGGGCCAATTTTTAGAGCTTCAACCATGGGCTTTAATTTCGCCACCAGCTTGTTTGCGGTTTCCTCCCCAACCGGCACTGCCACCGAAATTGCCATGCAGCGCTCTCCGGCAGATCCAAATCCGGCTCCCATCAAAGCATTGGCTGCCGCATCCAGATCAGCATCGGGCATAATAATCATATGGTTTTTTGCGCCGCCAAGGGCCTGCACTCTTTTGCCGGCCTTGGTGCCGCGCTCATAAACATATTGGGCAATGGGGGTGGAGCCGACAAAGCTTATGGCCTTAATATCGGGATGATCCAAAAGACAATCCACCGCTGATTTATCCCCGTGCACGATATTGAATATACCATCCGGCAATCCGGCCTGTTTAAAAAGCTCAAAACAGAACATGGAGGCCGATGGATCACGCTCGGATGGTTTTAAAATAAAGGCATTACCGCAAGCAATGGCCATGGGATACATCCACATGGGCACCATGGAGGGGAAATTAAACGGGGTTATACCGGCAACCACGCCAAGGGGCTGGCGATCGGCAAATGTGTCAATGGCAGGGCCTACATTGCGGGAAAATTCGCCTTTAAGCATCTGGGGAATTCCACAGGCAAATTCCACAACTTCAATGCCACGGGCGCATTCACCCAAAGCATCCTCATGGGTTTTGCCGTGCTCGTTGGAAATATGGCGGGCCAATTCGTCAATATTATCGTTGAGCAATTGCAGGAATTTGAACATGATACGGGCGCGTTTGGCGGGGGGCAGGTTTCCCCATGCGGGCTGGGCAGCTTTTGCATTTGCAACCGCTGCATTTATTTCATCATCAGTTGAAAGGGGCAAAATGCCGATTTGTTCGCCCGTTGCCGGATTAAAGATCTGGGATTTTCGATCTGAATTGGAAGAAACCAGCTTGCCGTTAATGGCATTTTTAATCTCATACATATTAGTCGACCTCATTCAGGACTTTGCCCAGTTTTTCTACAATTTCATCAATTTGCGATTTTGAAACAATCAAGGGCGGTGAAAGGGCAATAATATCACCGGTGGTGCGAATAAGCAGACCGCTTTCAAAGGCTTTTACAAAAGCGGAAAACGCCCTTTTGGTCGGCTCCCCTTTGATGGGGGCCAGTTCCACAGCTCCGATCAACCCGATATTTCGAATATCAATGACGTTGGGCGCGCCCTTAAGTGAGTGCAACGCCTCTTCCCAATAGGGGGCAAGTTCGGCAGCACGGGTCAGCAACCCTTCTTCTTTATAGGTGGCTAAAGTGCCAAGCGCTGCGGCGGCAGCCATGGGATTACCCGAATAGGTGTAGCCATGCATAAACTCGATCATATGTTCAGGGCCACTCATAAACGCGTCATGAATTTCTGATTTAACGAACACCGCTCCCATGGGAATTACCCCATTGGTCAGGCCTTTGGCTGTGACCATAATATCGGGAATAATGCCATAAAAATCAGAGGCAAACGGAGTACCAAGGCGGCCAAAACCGGTGATTACCTCATCAAAAATCAACAATATGCCGTGCTTGGTGCAAATATCGCGCAGTTTTTGCAAATAGCCTTTTGGCGGAATTAAAACCCCGGTGGAGCCGGCAACAGGCTCAACGATCACCGCTGCAATGGTTGAAGCATCGTGCAGGCCCACAATGCGCTCCAGCTCATCAGCCAGATAGGCCCCGTGTTCCGGCTCGCCCTTGGTGAAGGCGTTTTTCTCTAATAAATGAGTGTGGGGCAAATGATCAACCCCGGTTAACAGCGTGCCAAACATTTTACGGTTGGGAACAATGCCACCAACAGAAATGCCGCCAAAATTAACCCCGTGATAGCCGCGCTCGCGCCCGATCAAACGAAAGCGAGCGCCATCGCCCTTAACCCGATGATAGGCCAAAGCAATTTTTAGGGCAGTTTCCACACTTTCAGAGCCGGAATTGGTGAAAAATACATGGTCCATACCATCCGGGGCCAAATCGACCAGCTTATTAGCTAGATCAAAGACTTTGGGATGGCCGATCTGAAAGGTGGGGGCAAAATCCATTTCTGCCGCCTGGTTTTGAATCGCCTCGGTAATTTTTGGTCGGCAATGACCCGCATTCACACACCAAAGCCCCGCGGTTGCATCCAGCACCTGACGACCGTCAGAGGTGGTGTAGTGCATATCGGCAGCGCCCACGAACATGCGAGGGTTTTTCTTGAATTGGCGGTTGGCCGAAAACGGCATCCAGAACGCGCTTAAATCATTTGGCACCACGTTTGATGCGCCAGTTTTTTTATCGAAATCTGTCATTTAGCTCCCCAAAGGCACCAGTGCCGAAAATCAAATGTAGCAATTATTACCACACCAAAACTTGGTTCGCCCGGATTTGTATGTTACCCAGTTTTTGACCAATTGATAAAATATTAGCACTAAGGGCGGTGCAAGCAAGTAAAATTTGTGCCTTTGGCCGCCAATCAGGGTGAGCCGGCAAATAAAACAAAAGGAAAACTTCAATAGTGTCGCAATCTGTTGAAAAGCAAAGCGGAAAAACCCGAATTCAGCGGGAAAAGCGCGAGCAGATTTTGCAGGCCGCATTAGAGGTTTTTGCCGCCCACGGGTTTCGCGGCTCCACGCTGGATCAGATTGCCGACGCAGCAAAAATGAGCAAACCAAATCTGCTATATTATTATTCACGAAAAGAAGATATTCACCAGACCCTGATTGCCAGGCTGATGGATACCTGGCTGGCACCGCTCAAAACCCTTAATGCAAATGGGGAGCCGGTTGAGGAAATTTGTGCCTATATCAACAGAAAGCTGGAAATGGCGCGGGATTTTCCGCGAGAAAGCCGCCTGTTTGCCAACGAGATTTTGCAGGGCGCGCCCCATATTATTGAGATGATTGAGGGGGAGCTTAAAACGCTGGTGGATGAAAAGGCAAAAGTTATTGAGGGGTGGATGGATGAAGGGCAGCTCAATTCGTGCGACCCCCGACATTTGCTTTTTGCCATCTGGGCCACCACCCAACATTATGCGGATTTTGATGTGCAGGTGCGCGCGGTGCTTGGGACTGATAAGGGCGATGAAAGCCGATTTGAAGACGCGAAAGAATTTTTGGAAAACCTGTTCTGCAAGGGCTTGAAGGTGCGATGATTGTTTAATTTCTTGCGAAATTTACAGGCTTTGCAACACCTTCAAGTCCGCATGTATCCATAAGCGACCCAAGAAGTAATTGTATCAATATCGTGATAGCCAGCGGACATTGGTGTAACTTTTTTGTGAGTGGGCAGGCGGTAGAATTTCACTTTTCGAGTGACCAATCGCCCCTACAACTTAGATGGAACGTTTATCTTTGCAGAGACATCAACGGCATTATGAAACTTGTGAGGAGGATTTAAATGGAACGGATTGGCATTATTGGACTGGGTCGGATGGGAAGTGCAATTGCGCAACGCATGACGGCAGAGGGACTTGCAATCTTGGGTTGGACCCGTAGCGGGCGAACCGTCGAAGGAGTAAAAAGTGTCCGAGACCTGGAAACACTGGTGAAGGACAGCGACACGCTAATACTAAGCCTGTTTAACGATAAGGCTGTTGCTGACATACTGGATACGCTTTTGGCTCTTGATCTGAAGGGCAAGCAAATCATCGAAACCAGCACCGTCATACCTAACCTTTTGAAAGACCGCATCGAACAGATTGCAGATAAAGGAGCCACTGCCGTTGATGCCCCGATATCCGGAGGACCTGAATTAGTCCTTGCAGGCAGTTGTGGTGTCTTCATTGGCGGGGATGAAACTTCAGCAGCGCGGGCACGCGACAGTCTTACCGCGATTTCCTCACGCATCCTGCATGTGGGACCACTTGGCTCAGGGCTTGTTATGAAAGTCATCAACAATGGTATGATCCAGGCTTATTTTGCCGGTCTGTGTGATTTGATGCCTTTGGCCAAGCGAGCTGGACTACCGCTTGAAACAGCTCTTCGTATCTTGTGTGGTGGCCCCGCGGGCATACCGATGGTGGCCGACCGAATTGCCAAAGTTCTGGGAGAAGACAAGGAAGTCGGGTTCGCCATAAAAGGAGCGTTCAAAGACAACGACGTATTCCAACAGGTCATCGAGTCCTATGGGTTGAGCTCGCCGGTGCTAACTAATTTTGGCATGATGAAAAGTGCTGCCGTTGAAGCAGGCCTGTTAGAATGCGACGCGGCCGCGCTGATAAATTTGGCCTACGACCGCGGCAATTAGTTTTTGGCAGGAATAGCCATTCAACAGTCACAAAATCGATTGTTTTTGCAGCGGTACATTTGCGCTATGCGGGCATTCCTGCTGTTAACTGCGGCTGTACTGTTTCCTGCAACCTTGTCATGCCAGCTGCCCCGCAGGGTGAGAAATTGGCATTGCGCCTTCGAACAGCGCAGCGGCTTGTTTGATTTCGCGCTGCATATGCTCGCGAAACAGGGCCACGCGTTTGATGTTGCGCAGGTCACGATGATAAAGCAGCCAAAGCCCAAGTTCATGTTGCTTTTCAGGCTCGTGAAATCTTGCCAGACCGGGATCGCTGTCGCCTAAAAAGCAGGGAAGAAATCCAACCCCTAGCCCTTCCTTCAATGCCGCAAGTGTTAGCGAGGTTTCATCAACATAAAATTCATGCTCGGCTTGTGGCCAAGCCTGCCTGGTCCAGTTTCTATGATTTTCGCAGCAATCAACCCCAATCCATTTTTCCGCAGCTTGCCCTGATTTGACTGCCGCACAGTAATCGCGTGACCCATAAACGGCCGAAGCTATGGTTGTCAGACGCGTACCGATCAGGGTATCCTGGGGTTTGTTGGTTTGCCGGATGGCGATGTCCGCTTCACGTTCGGAAAGACGCACCGAATTATTGGTGACCTGAACGCTTAATTCAATTTTGGGGTGGGCAGCACTGAAACGCGCAAAATAGGGCATCAATACACTCGATGCCATGTTGGCAATTGCTGTAACCCGCAACTCCCCTGCCACTTCGTCTGTTTGCCCGCCGACCGCCCCTTCAAAGGACAAAAGCTCATTCTCGATTCTGCAGGCGGACTGCTTTAACTCTTCTCCGGCCTCAGTAAGAACATAGCCCGAAGCTTTGCGTTCAACCAACGGTGCTGCGAGCTTATTTTCCAGCGCACGAATACGGCGTGAAACTGTGGAATGCTGCACCCCCAACCGCTTGGCGGCACTGCTGAAAGAACCTTCACGGGCTACGGCCAAAAATATGCGCGCATCATCCCATTGCATCCGGTATCCCCTGCCATGTGCATTTTTGCAAAACGGTTATCGATTTTTCTCCAATTCCCAAAGACGTTATCCAGTGCGACCATATTAGCAAGCAAAAAAGGTTTGGTTATGCAGGCTAACGAATGAAACCCGGCTTTTGAGACGCCGTATTTGGAACCAATAATTTGTTAAAGGAGAAAACGATGTCCGTTGAACACATCCAGAATTCAGTAAAAGATGTTATCGCCTATTTGAAAGAGAACCCCCAGGACGCAAAAAGCACCAGCGCGCCGATTACAGCGGTTATGGAAGAGGGCCTGCGATGCCGAGCCACCGGAGTGAACGGTGAATCGGCTGTAACCGATATGCCCAAAGCCGTGGGCGGGGGCGGCACGGCGCCATCACCTGGCTGGCTGGCACGGGCGGCACTTGCTACCTGTGACGCCACCAGAATAGCAATGCGCGCCGCAGAGCTGGGAATTGCGCTGGATATGCTTGAGGTCACTGCAGACAGTGTGGACGACGATCGCGGCCTGTTCGGCATAGACAAATCTGTTCCGGCCGGCTCCTTAAGCCTTAGAACTCGCGTAACTATTGGTGCCGCAGGAGTTGCCGAAGAGACCCTGCGCGAGATCGTCGGTTACGCGGTGACCCATTCCCCGGTAGCTGACGGCTGCCGCCGAGCAACGCCATCAACGCTGGAAGTTACGATTGCCTGAGCGCTGCCTATCAAGCAGTTGCGGTGGTGATAACAAGCCCAAACACCCCGTTAAAAAACCGCGATAGAAAAAATTCAAATTAAGGAAATATATAAAATGACAAATTCTCTTTATTCTCGCCTTGGCGGTTATGACGGGCTTGCTTTATTCTCAACCACTGTAGTGGGTCAGGCTCGCAAGGACAGCCTTCTTGGGCGTTTCTGGACCAACCGAGGTGAAGACAGAAACGCGCGCGAACTCCAGCTTTTGATTGACTATTTCGTTAGGGAAACCGGTGGCCAGATGTATTATAAAGGCCGTGATATGGCTCTTACCCATCAGGGCATGGGTATTACAGAGGCCGACTGGACCCGGTTCATCGAGATTGTAGTTAGTGTTGCCGGCGACATGGGCGTTGGCGAAACCGAGGGTGGCGAAGTGATGGCCTTCCTCAACAGCCTTAAAGCGGATATCGTGACGGCATAACCCGGCTTGCTGACAAAAAACTTAGACGCCTTCTTTAAGCAAAAACCATATAAAAACAGAGGACGCCATGAGCAATATTGCCCAAACAAGAAATGGTAGCTGCACATGCGCTCATGTGCGTTATCAGGTGATTTCGGAGCCGATGATCGTACATGCCTGTCATTGCAGAGGCTGTCAGAAAAACTCCGGATCATCCTTTGCACTGAACGCTTTGTTTGAGGCTGATCGGGTAAAACTTATTTCGGGTGAAGTTGAGGAAATTACGGTTCCCACACCCAGTGGCAAGGGTCAGATTATTACCCGATGTTCCATATGCAAAGTGGCGGTTTGGAGCAATTACAATATGGGCGGTCTGCGTGAGCATATTCGCTTCATTCGAGTGGGCACGCTTGATGACCCGGATCAAATTGTGCCAGATGTACATATTTTCACAAACTCAAAACAGCCATGGGTCATGCTGTCAAAACAAGACCTAAGGTTTGAAGTGTTTTATGACTTCAAAGAGACCTGGTCACCCAAGAGCATGGAACGTCTGGCAAAGATCGAAGATTCCGCTGGAGTTAAGATTTCTTGAAGGGAAGCGGTTTTGGGATGGGTTGAGGCCAAATTCTTCAACATAAATGGCTTGATTGCTTTGTCATTGCGAACGCCGTCAGGCGTGCGGCAATCCAGAAGTTTCCACCACAACCTTAGCATTCTGGATTGCTTCGTCACTTCGTTTCTCGCAATGATGAATTTACCCCTCGACTTTCGTCATTATCGAGCTTGACCCGATAATCCACAAACAAGCTGAAAAATTCGATAAAATCAAAACTTTACGCCACATTATTTTGGATACTCGTGTCGAGCGCGAGTATGACGCGAGGTGCGGGTATTTGAGATTTACTCAGCAGATTAACTAAAGATTGTCTCAACCTCTTTTTCTAAGCTTTCGAGAAATGTCTTTTCTAAATCTATAGCTTCGGCCGCATTGTTACCAATTTGAAAATAACCTTCCTCACCCTCCATATCAAACAGCATATTTATAGCCTTCAATGGACCATAGCCTTTTTCAATTCGCGTAGGATTATGATCCCCAACCGCTTCTAAGTATGTATTCTTAAACTCAGCCCATTTCAAAATAATAATGCCTCTTGAACAGATTCCAATAAATAGGTCTGGGTGGCCCTTTGTAATATTTTCAACAATCCAATTGTTATATTCATTAACAGTAAAGCGAATTATTCCATACTTTACTTCAATTCCAAAAGAATGAATTCCTTTTTGAAAGTAAGTGATGTCTCCAGTGATATTCTTGGTGCCATCTGGGTTGATATAATCAGGTGTTACCTTGTTAATTTTGTATAACCTTGGAAGAAGGTAAACCGCAACAAAGTGATGCTCGCCGGGCGAAGGGTTTCCCTGAAGATTTTTTTTATCCATGTAGGTCTCAATATATTTCGAATAGGTCGAAATCATATATCTACATTCCTAAAAGTTTGATTTGCAATTCAACTCCAACCACCTAACTCACTGCAAGCTATTTAGCCCCAGGATTATTGGGATGCGTTGTCCAGTTGGCATAGTCTCCACTCACCTGTTTGCCGGTGCGCTCGTCCATGGTTCCGGCATCCAGCGCCACCATCTCAATGCAATTTTCCACCGGGCAGACATTGACGCATAGATTACAGCCCACGCATTCATCTTCCATAACTTCGAAGTGGCGCTCAGCGCCCTCCACATTGTCTTTTGTGGCCATAATCGCCTGATGGGAAGTGTCTTCGCAGGCAATAAAACAGCGTCCACATTCAATGCACAGGTCCTGATTGATTTTGGCCTTGGTGATATGATTGAGGTTGAGATATTGCCAGTCAGAAACATTTGGAACCGCCTTGCCGACAAAATCATCAATTGAGGTATAGCCCTTTTCATCCATCCAGTTGGAAAGGCCCGAAATCATTTCTTCAACAATTTTAAATCCATAGACCATGGCGGCGGTGCAGACCTGCACATTACCAGACCCAAGGGCCATAAATTCGGCTGCATCGCGCCAATCGGTAATGCCACCAATGCCGGAAATCGGTAGGCCCTTGGTTTGCGCATCGCGGGCAATTTCTGCCACCATGTTAAGGGCAATGGGTTTTACGGCCGGGCCGCAATAACCCCCATGAGTTCCCTTGCCGTCAATGGTTGGTTCGGGAGCAAAATTGTCCAGATTTACGTTGGTAATGGAGTTGATGGTATTGATCAGGCTTACCGCATCCGCTCCGCCCTTGTGGGCAGCACGAGCCGGATAGCGAATGTCAGTGATATTAGGGGTGAGTTTTACAATCACCGGCATATTTGTATTGGCCTTACACCAGCGGGTGACCATTTCAATATATTCTGGCACCTGACCAACTGCGGCGCCCATGCCGCGCTCGCTCATACCGTGGGGACAACCAAAATTCAGCTCGATCCCATCGGCTCCGGTTTCTTCAACTACCGGCAAAATGGTTTTCCACGCCTCTTCTTCACAAGGCACCATTAATGAAACCACCACTGCCCTATCGGGCCAGTTTTTCTTGACCTGTTTGATTTCGCGCAGGTTCACCTGCAGTTCGCGATCGGTGATTAATTCGATATTATTCATACCGATCAAACGACGATCACCACCAAAAATCGCCCCATAGCGTGGACCGTTTACATTGACCACCGGAGGGCCATCTTCGCCGAGGGTCTTCCACATGACCCCGCCCCAGCCGGCCCTAAAAGCGCGCTCGACATTATAGGCCTTATCGGTTGGTGGAGCCGATGCCAGCCAGAAAGGGTTGGGCGACTTTATGCCAACAAAATTATTTGAAAGATCAGCCATAACATTATTCCCTTGTAATATCAGTCACTAAAACGCCGGTACAAAACAGGTTCGCCCTCGGAGCCAAAAGTTATTTCAAGATTATTGGGAGCAATATATTTGGCCCCAAACATCTTTGTTTCTTCAAATGCACGGATGGTTTTTTCCCCTTCAAAATAAAAATTGGCACAGGAAATTTTTACTCTAAATTCCAGTGACTGGGGAAACGGGCTTTTGGGGGTGCAAACCGTATGTTCGTTAAAACCAACGGACCTTGGTTCCAGATACATTATTTCCTCTTCATCTACCGAGACCCAAGTACCAAATATTTCGTTATTTTGGGCCTCGGCAGCACCAATCGACAAATTTATCAAAGCAAGTGCCAGCAAAAATATTTTAGGAGAGCGTCGCATGAATATCCTCTGCCGCATCGCGCCCGTTGGCTACCGCTGTTACGGTCAGGTCTTCACCCCCTTCAATACAATCGCCTCCGGCCCAGACCTTGGCCAAAGAGGTTTTTCCTGCCTCGTCGGTTTTTATGCGGCCATTGGAAATTTGTAATTTTTGTAACGAGCCTGCATCAAGCTTTTGGCCGATGGCGACAAAAATCTGGTCTGCTCCGAGAGAGGTTTTTTCTCCGGTTTTTTCCAGTTTTCCATTGTTGAGCCGAGTATATTCAAGTTTTAACCCTTTAACCGCACCCTTTTTACTTCGAATTTTTTTCGGGGCCAGCCAATGGCGGATCATCACCCCCTTGGAGGTGGCCAGATCCTGCTCAAATTTACTGGCACCCATTTGCTCTGGTCCGCGCCGATAACAAATGGTGACGTTTTCGCTACCTAACAATTTGGCCTGTATCGCGGCATCAATGGCAGTCATTCCGCCACCAATAACAATTATATCGCGTCCTATTTTGACTTTAGAAAGGTCCTTGCTCTGGCGCACCTGCTCAATGAAATCAACCGCATCAACCACTCCTTTGGCATCAGAATTCTTGATACCAAGAGTATTTACCGCACCAAGGCCAACGCCAATAAATACCGCATCATATTTTTCCCCCAATTCATCAAGGGAGATATCAGAGCCAAGTTTTACTCCATATTCAAAGGAAATCCCCCCGATCTGCAAAATATAATCCAGCTCTTTTTGGGCAAAATCATCGACGGTTTTATAGGCGGCAATTCCATATTCATTTAAGCCGCCGGGTTTTTCCTTTGCTTCAAATATTTTTACCTCATGACCAAACATTGCCAAGCGATGGGCGCAGGCAATGGAGGCAGGGCCGGCACCAATAATCGCAATGGATTTACCTGTTGCGGCGGCGCGCTTAAAAAACTGCTTGTTTGCTTGCATGGCGGCATCGGTTGCATAGCGCTGTAAAAACCCGATCTTAACCGGCTTCCCTTCGGCCTCTTCACGCACACAGACCTCTTCGCAAAGGGTTTCTGTCGGGCAAACCCGGGCACACATGCCGCCTAAAATATTCTGATTAAAAATGGTTTTTGCCGCCCCAAGAGGATTTTGGGTGGAAATTTCGCGAATAAACAAAGGAATATCAATATCGGTCGGGCATGCTGTCTGACATGGAGCATCATAACAAAAATAGCAGCGCCCGGCTTCAACCAATGCTTCGTGGGGGGAAAGGGGAGCATGCAAATCGGCAAAGACATCCTGATATTGCTCAGAACCTAAACGATCCGAGGCAATCCCGGGTTTGGACATAGTGTTGCTCATAAATTTAACTCCCACTAACTGCACGTGATATTTTGACAGGCTAGCGCAAACTAAATTTTTTATCAAATGGTCAAAAATGAATTTTTACATTCCTGTTGACACTTGCAAAATCAAAATCTGTCATTCACCTGTCAATTGCGTAATAATAGGTTAATGTTGTTGTATTAGGTCAGTCTGAATTACTCAGGGTCAGCCTCATGAAAAATCTTGCTACAGCCTTTATCGTCGGCTCGCCAGAAAACTGCGCCCGAGGCTTAATGGATATAAGTCAGGATCTAAATTTTTCTGTTGTTTTGAATTTTAAAAATCAGGCAATGGCCGAACAGCAAAGTAAGCGAACTCCGATTTGTTTTTTTTTGTTTGCGCTGGATTGTACAGAAACAAATATTCCCGTGATGACGGCGCTAATTCGAAACAGTCGCAATCGGCAAATAAAATATGCGCCAATGATTGGTTTTATCGAAGCTGCCAACTCAAAAATGATCGGGATGTGCCTAAAACTTGGTTTTGATGATATTGTGTTGCCACCCTTTAAAAAATCAACCCTGTCACCAAGGCTTGAACTGCAAATTGGCAAACCACGTATCTATTACGAAACGGCAGATTATTTTGGTCCCGATCGCAGGAAGCAGGTCGGAGCAGGTTTGGGTAATGTCAGGATATCAAAACGTAAACAAAATGGCGCTCATACAAAAATCACTTTCTGCCGAAACCTGAAAACCGGTATTCAAATACAAAAAAAAGAGCTTGTTGAACATTCCACACTCCAGGAGTCCCAAAACGCAATTGTAATTTAGGGCTTCTTAAAAGGTCTGGTCGGGGAAAATGAAAGAACTGTCAATAATTTCAGATGCCAGACAATCTGCCACTGCATTGAAAGTGCAGCGGGGGCTTATGCGGTTTTTGCGACAACAGCATAATTTCAACTGCTTTGCTGAAGTAACCCTGGCCAATTCACGCCGATGCGATGTTCTTGGGGTCGGTCCCAAGGGGCAATTGTGGATTATTGAAATAAAATCCTCCCTTGAGGACTTTCGTGTAGATGGCAAATGGCACGAATATAAGGATTTTTGCGACAGGTTTTATTTTGCCAAACCCATAGAGTTGTCCTCAGAAATTTTTCCCAAGCAGGAGGGGTTAATAGTTGCTGATGGGCATGGGGCAGAAATATTGCGCCCTGCAATTGAAGATTTGCTTCCCGCTGCACGTCGAAAAGCAATGATGACAAATCTTGCCCGACTGGGAGCAAAAAGGGTACACAATCTCATGGATCCAGATTTTGGTTAGAATATTTGCGGGTCAGGGCAGGAACGAGGGCGTGCTTATCCTGGCAGCTCTCTAAATCTTTGTTTTGTCGCGCTGCCGAAACGGATAACCGCAAGAGCACTTATCCTGGCAGCGTTCTAGTTTGGTGCTCGTTTGGATAAAATGCGTTGCAGGGTTCGCCGATGCATATTCAAGCGTCTGGCGGTTTCTGAAACATTGCGGTCACACAATTCAAACACCCGTTGAATGTGCTCCCAACGCACCCTATCGGCTGACATGGGATTTTCCGGTGGTTCGGGGCGCTTATCACCACTGGCCAGCAGGGCCTTGGTCAGATCATCAGCGTCTGCGGGTTTGGCCAGATAATCAAGAGCGCCCAGTTTTACCGCATTGACCGCTGAGGCAATGTTGCCATATCCGGTCAAAACCACAATTTTTGCGTCAGGGCGCTTGGCTTGTAAAACCGAAACCACATCCAGACCATTCCCATCCTCCAGCCGCATATCAATAATGGCAAAGGCAGGTGGAACAGCTTTTACCTTTGCCAAACCGGCAACCACACTATCGGCAATAGAGACATCAAAACCGCGCCGGGTCATGGCCCGCTCAAGACGGGTAAGAAACGGGCGGTCATCATCCACCAACAGCAAGGACCGGTCCTGTTCACTCAGTTGAGCAACAACGGACATTGCAGAGGAATTAGACATCGAAGGCACATTTTTGTTCATGATGTTTTTTAAATGGTTCCAGGATCCTGCCCCTAACTACACTCAAGCAATAGTTGGGGTCAACTTGGACTGGTTTTTACGGGGGTATTTTTTAAAATAATGGTTTATGGCCCTATTTATGGGACCGTGGCCTAGGCTTGCAAAACAGAGCGGGGCCAGCGCAAATGAACCTGAGCATTGCTTTGGTTTGCAGCTGATGGGTGTTTGTTGGAAAAGCTTATGGAGGCTCCACTTCTTACCAAAAGAGTTTTGGCAATAAAAACCCCAAGGCCTAATCCGGCAATTTCAGAGCTTCTGGCGTCCGTACGCCCCGGTGCTGTGGTCTTTAGATATGGCTCGCCAAGGCGGGGCAATAGATCGGCCGGATATCCGGGGCCGTCATCAGTAATGGTCACAGTGAGATTTTGCTCGTCCCAACTGGCGATAATAACAACTTCACGGTGGGCAAACTGCACCGCATTTTCAATCAGATTGCCAAGCCCGTGTAACAGGCCGGCATGGCGCACTATCATTGGCTGATCTTTTGGGTCGCCCTCAAGTTCAATTTTTACATTTTTGTCCAGATGGGCAAAAGGGCGGGATAATTCTCCAAACAATTCGGATACGGGAACCGCCATGAAGGGGCTGTTTTCTTCACTATCAAGGTTACGAAGGCGGGTAAGAATTGAGCGACAGCGGGCAGCCTGTTCAACAATCAGGCGCAAATCTTCAACCAAAGCGCCATCGGAAACGTCGGACTGCATTTCTTTGGCGGCAACGGTGATGGTTGCCAAAGGGGTGCCAAGTTCATGGGCGGCGGCAGCGGCCAGGCCATCAAGGGCTGAAAGATGCTGCTGGTGGGATAGAGCCAGCTCTGTAGCGCTCAGGGCATCTGAAAGCTGGCGGGCTTCATGGGCAACCCGGTTGGCATAAATAGTCACAAAGATAATACCGCAGACCAGAGCTACCCAGACACCCGTCACATAAAATGTCGGCAGGTCAAAACTCATCTGCGGGTCCCAGGGCAAATCCCGATGAGACAGGGCAAGAAGCGATACAATGGTCAGGGCAAGCGCACCAACCATTGCAGTTTCGCGACGGGGCAGAATTGTTGCCGAAACCGAAACCGGGGCCAAAAGCAAAAGGGAAAACGGATTTTGTAACCCCCCCGTAAGCCACAGCAAACCGGCAATCTGTAAATTATCAAATGCCAGCTGAGTGGCGGCAAGGACAGTCGTTGGGCGATGGGAAAGCCCGAATTTTAGCGAAAGAGCAAAATTGAGTGAGGCTGAAACACCGATAAGAACCAGACATTCCAACAGTGGAAGCGGATAATTAAGACCATAGGCAACAAAAAGAACTGCGATTGTCTGCCCGGCAAGGGCAAACCAGCGCAAGCGAACCAGAGTACCCAGCAATAAGGGGCGGCCCTGGGGCGAGCTGGAGTGATTTTTTATTTCAGCCGCCACAGTGTTTTTTTTATTTGTGCCAGGTATTAACATAAAGGTATCAACATCAAAAAAAGCTGTTCCAATAAGGGTTTTTCAAATTTTTTTGCCCGGTATGGGTGTTCCGGTCAGGTATTTCAAGATGAAAATTTAAGGTTTTTCATCTTGCGGGATAATTGAGCACACACCATATGAGGGGAGCAAAAGATTGGGAGAAACAAATGAGCACTGCACTAATAAAACCAACTTGGTCCTTCATTACTATCACCCTGATGGTTCTGGGCTTTATTCTTTTTTGGCCTCTGGGACTGGCAATGCTGGCCTATATTCTTTGGGGCGAGCATTTTGGCGGATCTTCAGAGCAAGCTGATCGCTGGATTAACAAGCAAAAGGGCAACTGGAAACGCAGCCGGAAAAAAAACCATTTCGCCCGTTCATACAATAAGAGAGACGGTTTTAACACCGGCAACGCGGCCTTTGATAAATATCGCGAAGATCAGCTTCGCCGTCTTGAAGAAGAAAGAGACCGCCTTGATGAGGAAATAAGCCAGTTTCAAGATTATATGCAAAACCTGCATATGGCCAGAGACCGGGAAGAATTTGATCGCTTTATGAATGAACGCTCAAAAAACCAGGGCGAAAATTACACAACAATTGATGATGAAGATGTAGATTATCGCTCTGACCGCAAAGGTTCAAAGGGAAGAAAAGGGCGCAAAAACTAGTTTTTTGATCCCCATCAAAGCAATTCCAAATTAGCGATTGCAAATGAATATTTAACGCCCCGCATTTACGGGGCGTTTTTTTATTGTAAAATCACCAGAATCAAAACCTAAAGCAAATCACTTTGTAAGCGAGTTTTAATATTTTTAAAAAACCAAAATGGCCGCAATTTTTGGAATTGCCAAACGATCACGCCACTGATCCGATTTTGGCGACGCAGGCAATTGCAGTTCGGGTGCGGGTATATGCAAAAGCGCGCAATTTCAGGCTTAGAATTGCCTCAAATGGCGAGCCGGTTTTAAGTGTTCCGGCCAGGGGAAATATCAAGGATGCCAAGGAGTTTTTGAACAGGCAAAAAGGTTGGCTTATCAAAAGGTTAGATGAGCGCCCAAAACCTGTTGTGTTTATTGAGGGGGCACAATTTCCAGTCCGGGCGCAAATTTATCAGATTTTTGGCACCGGCAAATCACGCGGACAGGTTGAAGTTTTGACCCACGAGCAGGGAATATTATTAGAAACCCCAAAATTGGTTGTGCCCGGCGGCGAAAAACATATAGCCCGAAGATTAAAGGACTGGCTGAAAAAAGAAGCATATGGTGATCTTGAAAAAGCAAGTCAGCAGCACGCAAAAACACTTGGGGTTAGTTTTTCTTCCATAAGTATCAAGGGGCAGTCATCACGCTGGGGATCATGCTCAAGCGCCGGCCGGATCAATTATAATTGGCGCTTGATTATGGCTCCAGATTTTGTGCTCGATTATGTGGCGGCCCATGAAGTGGCCCATCTTTGCGAAATGAACCATTCGAAAGCTTTTTGGGACACAGTTCTCCAGACGCTGCCTGATATGGAGCGCGGACGGGATTGGCTAAAAGCAAACGGCAATCAGCTCATGGCCTACGGGGCGGAAATAAAATAAGCGGTCACGGGAGTTTCTAACCCGCAACCGCCTGCTTTATATCTGGAACTAATGAGTATCTGTAATACTATTTCTCAAAACCATAGGTATCAACGACAAAATCCAGATCCTTATCACCACGTCCTGAAAGATTGATCAATATTGAACAGCCGGGATGGTTTTTTGCCTCGCGGGTGGCAAATGCCACCACATGGGCACTTTCAAGGGCGGGAATTATGCCCTCTTTTGAGGAAAGCTGATAAAATGCATCCAGCGCTTCCTTATCGGTTGCCGTGGTATAATTTACACGACCGATTTTGTGCAAATGGGCATGTTCCGGACCAACACCGGGATAATCAAGGCCCGAGGCTATGGTGTTTACCGGGGCCGGATTGCCATCAGCGTCCTTAAGCACAAGAGTGCGGAATGCGTGAATATCTCCGTCCTCACCAAAAGTTATGGTGGCCGCATGATCCCCTAAATTTTCCGAAGTGCCAAGAGGCTCAACCCCGTGCAGTGAAACATCTTCATCATCAATAAACCCGGAAAACAGGCCCATGGCGTTGGAGCCGCCACCAACACAGGCAGCTACCATATCAGGCAGTTCACCGGTCATATCAATGAATTGTTCACGGGCTTCTGTGCCGACAATTTTTTGAAAATCGCGTACCATTTTTGGGAAAGGGTGCGGTCCGACAACCGATCCGATGCCAAACAATGCAGTATCTGCCTGTCCCATATAGGAACCAAAAGCGCTGTCTACGGCTTCTTTGAGGGTTTTTGCACCCTCACCGACCGGCACAACTGTTGCGCCCAAAAGTTTCATGCGCACCACATTGGGATGCTCTTTTTTCATGTCCACTTCGCCCATGTGGATTTCGCATTCCATACCAAAATATGCGGCAGCGGTGGCCAGGGCCACCCCGTGCTGGCCTGCTCCGGTCTCGGCGATTAATTTGGTTTTGCCCATATGTTTGGCCAGCAATGCTTCGGCCATACAATGGTTAAGCTTGTGGGCGCCTGTGTGATTAAGATCTTCACGCTTGGCATAAATTTGTGCTCCACCGCTGGTTTTCGAGAGATTGCGCAAATAAGAAATCGGGGTTGGACGGCCCTGAAAATGCTTTCGTATATATTTCAGGTCGTTGAGAAACTCACCGGATTTTGAGAGCCTGTCATAGGCATCTTCTATTTCCTTGAAATGGGGAACCAGCGGCGGCGGCAGCATGGCGCCCCCATATTCACCAAAAAAACCTTTACGGTCAGGGGTGTTTTTAAAATATGAACTCATTATTTTCTCCTCGCTTTTTCCCATGGAACAAAATTTGCGGGATTTTTGCAACAGCAATTGCAGTTTTGGCTATTTTTTTGAAAGCACTGCTCACTTACCAAGACATTTGAGGCATGAAAACCTTCCGATGGCAAGCGCCCCTGACAAAAGTATAAATTATAGGTTTGCAGGCATCAAATTTAAACTACCATTAACAAGCATTTGATATATCCATAGTAATTCTATTTGTTACAAAATGTTTTATAAGGGCAGAAGCGCTTGAAAAACCTACAAAAAAACCCAAAGAATTGGGCCTCAGATCTGGTTTGTAAAAAATCCGCACCTCAAGCCGGTGATATATGGGAAAGTGACTTTTTGTTTGAGCAATATCCAGATGCGATATTGATCGTTGATAACAAAGGTAACATTTCCGGGGTGAACAAAAACCTGATTGAAATGCTGGGTTATGAAAAAGAAGAAATGCTGGGCAATACCATCGAAATGCTTTTGCCGGAATCCCACCGAAAATCCCACGTAAAAAAACGTAACGGCTATATGAATACCACTGCGTCAAATACAGGCAGGCCCATGGAGACAGGGGCAAAATTTCAGGCCCGGCGCAAGGATGGAAGTTGTTTTCCCGTTGATATCATGCTTTCCCCATCCGAAGATAAAAGCGTTACAATTACGGTAATTCGCGACATCAGTGAAAAAATTGCAACACAAGAAAATGAGCGCAAGGCCCGAGAAGCACTGAGTGCAATTTTTGACGCCGCTCCAGTGGCAATTTTTTCGGTTGGACATGACAAAAGAATAATCTCATGGAGCCGGGCGGCCGAAAATCTGTTTGGTTATCCGGCAAGCGAAATAATCGGCCTACCCTATGAAGAATTCCCCTATATTATAGGCAAAACTGACCAGTGCCTGGCCTTGTACAACGATGCGTTTGCTGGAAAAACTGTGCGAAATGTCCATCGCTTTCGACGTCATAAGAACGGGACAATGTTTGATGTTTCGATCGATACCGCGCCAATGTATGATGATGAGGGAAATATTTATGCAATCACCTATTCCGTACAGGATATTTCCGAACGAATAAAGGCAGAAAAGAGAGAGAAAGAGGCCAATGATACCTTAAAGGCTGTTGTTGATTCGGCCCCTATAGCCATTTTTGTTCTGGATAAAAATATAAAGGTGCTTTCCTGGAACCTTGGGGCGGAACAGCTTTTCGGATTTAAGGCCAGAGAGGTAATTGGCAAGCCTTATCAGTTAATTCCTCCTGATGAACAGAATGGCAGCCAACAGCTCTCAACTCTGATTGATCAGGTGTTTCATGGTCAAACAGTCAGGAATTTGCAGCGAAAGCGGATTAAAAAAGATGGTACACTGGTTGCGGTAGAAATTTCTGCCGCACCCATAATATCGCCAAGCGGGGAGATACTTTCTGCCGCCTATTGCGCTCAGGATATTACCGATCGTTTGGCCCATGAAGAGCAATTGAACCGCCTAGCATATCAGGACCAGTTAACAAAATTGCCAAACCGGGAATGCTTGAAGCTGAATTTAGGGGAACATTTTTATAATTGCGCCGAGCCGGCATGCGATTCTTTGTTTGTAACCAAATTTTGCATCAACGGATTTGCCGAGGTAAACAATTCATTTGAGCATGCCAGCGCAGACAGGTTGCTGATTGATGTGGCACAACGTCTTTGTCGGCTTTCTCCAGACAATTCACAAATCTATCGCACAGACCGGTATGATTTTGCGTTGGCAATGTGCGATCTGGCAGATCCGGTGGCGATTATGGCTATCGTTAAACCGATACTTGAGCAGATGAGCCAGCCATTTAAAATTGAAGGACAGTCTATACATCTGGATATCCAGGCCGGCTTGGCAATCGGGCCCTCCCACGGCAAAACCGTGGAAGAATTGCTGACCAATGCCAGTCTGGCATTGGCATTGGCATTGGCGGACCAAAGCCAAAACATCAAACTTTTTGACATGTCGATGAAAGCAAGGGTTCAGGCCAAGCACCAACTTGATGCTGACCTGCGGCGGGCATTTGAAAATGATGAGTTTGAACTGTTTTATCAACCGCAGATACGCCTTAAAGATAACCGTTTGATCGGGGCTGAAGCCCTGTTACGTTGGCGCCGTCCAGACCAGGGGATATGCCAGCCCGGCACCTTTATTGATGCGCTTGGCAATAGTCTGATTGCCTATGATGTGGGTAACTGGATTATGCAAAACGCACTTAATCAAACCGCAAATTGGAAAAATCGAGGCCTGGGGAATTTACGTATGGGGGTAAATCTTTTTGCGGCCCAATTTGATAATGACACTTTGATCAGGGACGTGAATAAGGCCCTTACCATGTCCGGTCTTGAAGCGAGCGCGCTAGAGTTGGAAATTACCGAGAATATCGCCATAGGTTTAAAAAACTCAATAATTGATCCCTTAAAAATTCTTAGGGATAAAGGTGTAGGCATTGCTTTTGATGATTTTGGCACAGGCTACGCTTCCCTCAGCTATCTGTTGAACTATCCTTTGACACGGATCAAAATTGACAGAAGTTTCCTTGAGCATATACCGGGAGACGAAAAAGAAACTGCAATTGTACATTCAATAATATTGATGGCTCAATCCCTGGGGCTTGAGGTGATTGCTGAAGGAGTTGAAACACTGGCCCAGGAGAGTTTTTTGAAGCAGCAGAATTGCGAAGAAGTTCAGGGGTACTATTATGCCAAGCCTATGCCCGCTGCTGAGTTTTATAAATTTGGAATGGATGCAAACGCAAAACACTCCGATTTAATCTGTCATGACATTGCAGGCGCTGCCTGAGGGATTTTTTAGCGTTCTGCCTTCGCCAGTTTTATCTGTCTCGCGGCTCGTACCCGTTCCAACGCTGCACCGTCCCGGACTTGATCAGGGACCTCAAATAATCAGACCCCGGGTAATCCCCCCGCACAACCAGACCCCGGCTCGCTGGCCGGGGAGGTGAAAAAATTAATTCCCAAACAATTCATTGATCAGATCAACCAGAGTGCGCGGTCTTTCCTGTTGCCCCGGAGTTCCACCTTGGAGTGGAACATCTTGTGGAGGCAGGCCATCAGGGGGGAACCCATCTAATAGTTGAGGCATGCTGCTGGCAACGGGTAAATTGGCTGGCACCAGCCCCTCATGGGCCCGAGTCATATATGCCGACCAGATCTCTGCCGGGAATGTTCCGCCGCCAACTCCCTTCATGGACGAGTTATCATCATTGCCGACCCATACCCCGGTGGTGAGATTGGCAGAATATCCAATAAACAGTGCATCGCGGTTTGACTGGGTGGTTCCGGTTTTTCCGGCAATCTGCCAGTTGGCCAGGTGGGCTCGCTTGCCCGTACCGATATCGATGGCATTGGTAAGCATATCATTCATCATTGCCACATTTTGAGGTGCAATTACCTGACCAGGTCCGGCGGGAATATTTTGATAAAGGATTTCGCCCTCAGTAGTCTGGATCGAAGTTATCACATAGGGAATTACTCCAACCCCGCCATTGGAAAACGGCACATAGGCTCCCGTTAATTCAAGCAGGGATATTCCGGCCGTGCCCAGCGAAATCGAGGGAACCGGTTCAATCTGGGAGGATATACCAAGACGATAGGCAGTGTTGATCACCGCCTGGGGAGAAACCGCAATAGCCAGTCTGGCGGCCACCGTGTTCAATGAAAATGTCAAGGCATCTCGAAGGGTGACGTCGCCTGCATATTCACCATTGTAATTCTTTGGCTGCCAGCCCTCATAATCCAAAGGGGCATCCTCAACAATAGTATCTGGAGTAAACCCGGCCTCAAGGGCTGTAAGATAAACCAATGGCTTGAAGGCGGACCCGGACTGCCGACGGGCCGAAACGGCGCGATTAAACTGGGAAGCTGAATAATCAACCCCACCAACAATAGCTTTAACGGCCCCGCCTGTGGTCATTGAAACCAGCGCGCCTTGAGAAAAATTCCTCTCTTCGCCATTGATGGAAACAGCTTCGCGTACCGTAAATTCTGCAAATTTTTGCAAATCCCAATCAATGGTGGTGGTTACAATCACATCCTGGGTTACCTCCCCGATATAGGATGTCATCAGGCTTTCCACCCAATCGGCCACATAATATTCGGCACCTGCCACGCGGGTTCTTATACGTTGATTTGGATCAATTGCCGCCGCCTCAGCCTCCTGGGCAGAAATATACCCCACTTCGGCCATGGCTTTGAGCACAATGCGGGCCCGTTCGGCCGCCCCTTCAGGATTGGTGGCAGGAGAAAGGCGCGATGGCGCTTTTAAAAGTCCGGCCAGAATTGCCGCCTCGCCTAAAGAAAGATTGCGAGCGGATTTGGCAAAATAGCGCTGGGATGCGGCCTCGATTCCATATGCGCCAGCACCAAAATATACCCGGTTTAAATAAAGTTCCATAATCTGGATTTTAGAATAATTCTGCTCCAGCCAAAGGGCCAGCAACGCTTCTTGAACTTTGCGACCCAGGGTCTGGTCCGGACTTAAAAACAGGTTTTTTGCCACCTGCTGGGTGATGGTAGAGCCACCGGCGGTAACTCTTCCGGCCTGAATATTGCCAAGAGCCGCCCTTAAAATCCCTATCGGATCAATGCCTATATGATCAAAAAAGCGCCGATCCTCAATGGCCAGCACCGCTGCCGGAACATATTCTGGCAGCTCGCGAAATAATACGGCCTCTCCGCCCATTTGCCCCTGATTGGAAATTAATTGCCCGTTGGTGGCAACAATACGAATATTGGCTGGCCTGTCTGGCACCGCCCAACTATCAGATGCAGGCAGCTGCAATGCATAATAGGCAACAATAGCTGCAACCCCAATGCCAGCCCATATGCCCAAAACCAATAACCAATATGTCAATTTAACGATTATGCCAAACAGGGTGATTGGCTTTTTTTTGCGTTTGGAATTACGTTTCTTTGTATTTGTACCGCCACTGAAAAATGACTTTTTTGCCCCGGCATTGCCCCGGCTGGATTTGGTGTTTCGCGCAGACGGTTTTTTGCCACCGCGCTTTGATGCGCCGCGCCTGGAGCCGCCAATGCGGTCATCACTTGTGAGTTTTATATCCATATTGTCCAAAAGCGTGTCGCATTTAATCTGAGCTGCTCCAACGCTTTATCTTTTTGTTTTCGCATATCTTTTATCCCAAAAACAGCCGCCGGCATGGTTCCCACTTTTGGGAGACATGCTGTAGTGCAGCCATGGCGGCATATCCTGCACAGTTTTTTAAAGCCCGTGCCAAGCTTGGTTACGATATTGATATTAATTGTGGCCGGTTTAAGGGTGGTTAAGGCCTTTGAGAACTTAAATCAACATTTGAAAGAATAATTCAATTACAATAACAAAAAACCCGTTAAATCCGGAATTTGATAGATGGGGTCTAATTTCCTGAGGTCAAGCCTGCAAAGCCAACTCAAAATAGCGCGAACAAAAATGGATGCCCGGATCAGGTCCCGGCATGACAGCTTAAAGCGTTTTTAAAAATTAAACATCCAGATTGGCCACATTTAGCGCGTTGGTGAGGATAAAATCACGGCGCGGCTCCACCAGATCACCCATAAGTTCTGAGAACATGGTATTGGCCTCATCACTCTGGTGAACTTCAACCCGAAGCAAAGTGCGCACATTGGGGTCAAGCGTGGTTTCCCAAAGTTGATTTGGGTTCATCTCCCCAAGACCCTTATAGCGCTGCAGGGAAACGCCCTTGCGCCCGGCTGCAACAACCGTTTCAAACAGTGAAAACGGGCCGGAAATAGTCGTGGAAATATCCTTGCGGGTAAGTTTTGCAGGTTTTTCATAAGTTGAAATCGACCCGTCAGCCAGTTGGCGCAATTTGCGCGCTTCGGCTGAGCGCAACAGGTTAGCGTCCAGGATATGCTCTTCTTCAACACCGCGTACCACACGCCAAAAGCGCAATCCATCCTGACCATCTGGTGCACCCTTCCAGCCCCGCTCCACTTCGTCTGACATAAGATCAAGCCTGATGGCAACATCGTCAGCCAGCTTTTGAGCAACAGCTGCATCTGCCACTGCTTCACCATCCAAAGCACCGGCGATCAGCGCCTGCTCAACAACAGATCGGTTATATCTGGCATTAAGCCCATTAATTGCATGCACAATATTTCGGGCCTGTTCAGCAATCGAAGTCAGGTCAGCCCCCGTATGGGCAACCCCGTTTTCAAGGGTCAAAATCCCATCTTCTGTGCCACTGTCCAGCAGGTAGTTTTCCAGCGCATCTTCGTCTTTGAGATATTGCTCAGACTGGCCACGCTTGATTTTATACAGAGGCGGCTGGGCAATATATAAATGGCCTCTTTCAATTAATTCAGGCATCTGGCGGAAAAAGAAGGTCAAAAGCAAAGTTCTGATATGCGCACCGTCAATATCCGCATCAGTCATAATGATGATCTTGTGATAACGCAATTTATCAGCGTCAAATTCTTCGCGGCCAATGCCGGTGCCAAGGGCCGTGATCAGGGTTCCCACCTGCTCAGAGCCAAGCATACGATCAAATCTGGCCCGCTCGACGTTAAGGATTTTACCCCGCAATGGCAGCACAGCCTGAGTTGCGCGGTCACGGCCCTGCTTGGCCGACCCTCCCGCGCTGTCCCCTTCCACAATAAAAATTTCAGATTTTGCCGGATCACGTTCCTGACAATCGGCCAGCTTTCCCGGCAGTGATGAAATATCCAGCGCCGACTTGCGCCGGGTCAATTCACGAGCCTTTCGGGCTGCCATGCGGGCCGCCGCCGCTTCTGCCACCTTGGAAACGATGATTTTGGCTTCAACGGGATGTTCTTCAAACCATTGACCCATTTTATCGTTGACGATGTTTTCGACTACCGGGCGCACTTCGGAAGAAACCAGCTTATCCTTGGTCTGGGAAGAAAATTTGGGATCAGGTACTTTTACCGAAAGCACACAGGTAAGCCCCTCGCGACAATCATCGCCGGTCAGTTGCACTTTCTCACGCTTTAAGATGCCAGAACTATCGGCATATCCAGTTACTTTTCTGGTTAAAGCACCACGCAAACCCGCCAGATGAGTGCCGCCATCACGCTGGGGAATATTGTTGGTAAAGCAGAGCACATTTTCATGATAGCTATCGTTCCACCACAGGGCGACTTCTACCGTGGTGCCATCTTTTTCAACCTCAAAGGTGATCGGCTCGCTAATCAGGGCGGACTTGGCCTTATCCAGATAACGCACAAATTCGCGCAATCCACCCTCATAAAATAAATCCACCTCAACCAGTTCCGGGTGGCGCTTGTCGGTCAAAATAATATGCACACCGGAGTTCAAAAATGCCAGTTCACGCAGGCGATGCTCCAAAGTCTTGAAATCAAAATCAACCATGGTGAAGGTGTCAGTGGAGGGCATAAATGAAAGTTCGGTGCCGGTAAAATCCCCGGCATCGCCGGTAGCTTTCAGGGGGGCATCTGCCACCCCGTGGGTAAAGCTCATTTCATGGAACGAGCCGGACCGGCCGATTTTAAGTTTCAGCCAGACAGAAAGCGCATTGACCACCGAAACACCAACCCCGTGCAGCCCGCCCGAAACCTTATAGGAATTCTGATCAAACTTCCCGCCCGCATGCAGTTGAGTCATGATGACTTCAGCAGCCGAAATACCCTCTTCGGTGTGAATATTGGTAGGAATTCCGCGCCCGTTATCAGTGACAGTTACTGAGCCATCCGCGTTCAAAGTAACCGTTACCAGATCCGCATGGCCTGCCAGGGCCTCATCAATGGCATTGTCCACCACTTCATAGACCATATGGTGCAAGCCGGAGCCATCATCGGTGTCACCAATATACATGCCGGGACGTTTCCGTACGGCGTCCAACCCTTTGAGAACCTTAATAGAATCCGCGTCATAAAGTTCCGGATTACTGGGTGTTTGGTCTTGCTTGCCGTTTTCGCTCATTTGTCGCCGAATCACGTTGATAAAAGATATATTCTTGTAGCGTATTTAGGGGGGGAAACCCAAGTAAAATGGGTGCTTTTGATGGGTTGAAGACTGACTTGAGTATAAAGGCTTTAAGCCTTGATTGCCTTATGCAGCAAAAGATCCATATTCTGCAAAAAACGCGAACGATCGGCGGGGCCAAAAGCTTTGTTAAAACTTGCCCCCATGCCGGTTTCACGCAGATGCTGATTCAACTCGCGCATGCCAAGAATCATGCCGATATTACCTTGAGTAAACTGTTTGCCATCCGGAGCTATGGCAATGGCACGTTTTTTCAAACAGCGATCAGCCAATAGAATATCCTGAGTGACAACAATATCATTGGGCACGATATTATCCTCAATCCAATCGTCGGCGGCGTCAGGATTTTTTTCAACGATAACGATCTCAACCATTTCATCCCTTGAGGGACGAATACCACCATTAGACACCATGACCAGCTTCACCCCAAATCTGGTGGCGATTTTTTGGGCTTCCTTGCGCACCGGGCAGGCATCGGCGTCGAGAAAAATTTTTGGCGAACTCATCTAATTAACACTCCGTCCCTGACCTGAATAAACAGGGCCTGATCTTTTAAGCCTTCAAACAAAACAGGATCGGTTCCCGTCATCCAGACCTGGGTATTTAATTGCTCCAGTGCAGCAAACAGGGCCAGTCGGCGATCCGGGTCGAGATGGGCGCAAATTTCATCTAATAACAGGATTGGAGTGATCGAAGTCATTTGCGCCACCAATCGGGAATGGGCAAGGATCAGACCGATAAGCAGCGCCTTTTGCTCACCGGTCGAGCACAGCTTAGCAGGCATGGATTTTTGGCGGTGAAAAACCTGCAAATCCACCCGGTGCGGCCCAATCAGAGTGCGCTTTGCTGCCCGATCAAGGGCACGATTTTGTCGCCAGCTTTCAAGAAGGGCCGTTTCAAGGGCCACAGAAGATGTGAAAGCATCACGCTCATCGCCAAACATGGGGTCAAGGGATAACACAGAGCCGGGAAAAGCCGCAGAAAGCGACATATTGGCCAATTGCTGCAAATGTTCAATACTATCGGCGCGGGCAAAATGAATGGCGGCAGCAAAATCGGCCATTTGTGCTTCAACAGCACTTATCCAGTCCGCATCTGCATTCTCTTCCAGCAGGCGGTTGCGCTGGCGCATGGTTTTTTCAAAACCTGAAATTGAACGGGAATGGTCAGGGATCAGGGTCATCACCAACCGATCAAGAAAGCGACGACGGTCAGATGCAGGTCCCGTAAACAATCCATCCATGGCAGGGGTAAGCCACAATAGGCGAATAAATGTAGCCATTTCTTCTACCGAGCGGGCGTTGGCACCATTGATCTTAACCCTTCGCCCCCCATTTTGTGGCGAAAGACCACACCCCACATCCACAGGGCCATCTTTTGTTTCGATGGTTGCGGCCACCGCCCATCCTGTCTCCCCGTTGATTTTGCTTAAGGCATCAAACGGGCTGCCCCGCAAACCACGGCCGGGACATAGAAGGGATATTGCTTCAATTAAATTGGTTTTTCCGGCCCCGTTTGAGCCTGTAAGCACCACAAAGGAGGCCCCTGAATCGTTTTGTGGCTCTATATCAAGGGCAGCATTGGCATAGGAGCGGAATGAGGAAAGCCTGAGGCGAGAAATATAATGATCCGGGTTTTTGGGCATGGCTGGCCTTAACGTTAAGAGTTAGAGCATAGGTTTTGATTAAGTCAAAACCTATGCTCTAACTCTTTTATTTTGTCGCGCTCCCGAACCAAAAAACCGGTTCCCACTTTTTTTGGGAGCGCTCTATACCCGCATCGGCATCAATACATAAACCGCATTGCTTTGATTTTTATCCGTAACAAGGGTTGGTGAGCCTGCATCACCAAACAAAAATGTGGCATCCTCTGAGCTGATCTGAGAAATAATATCCAGCAGATATTTGGCGTTGAAACCAATTTCAAAGCGATCATGTTCAAACGCAACCGGCACTTCTTCTGTTGCATTGCCATGGTCGGGATTGGTGACGCTTAATTCAAGCATTTCATCTTGAACGATTAATTTTACCACCTTGCCTCCGCGATCAGAAGCAATGGTTGAAACCCTATCGACCGCAGCGGCAAAACTGGCTCTATCGACAACCATTTCCTTATCATTATCCTTGGGCATCACCCGCTCATAATCGGGGAATGTGCCCTCGATCAATTTGGAGAGCAACACAACCGGACCGGCACAAAGACGGATTTTTGTTTCAGAAATTTCCAGGCGGACATCGCCCTCTTCCCCATCCAGAAGTTTTTGAATTTCACCAACGGTTTTGCGAGGCACAATAATTCCGGGAATATCAGTTGCACCCTTGGGAGCTTCAATATCTGTGCGCGCCAGCCGATGGCCATCCGTTGCAACAGCGCGCAATGTCGGCTTGCCATCCACTTCAGCGCTATGAAAATAAATTCCATTGAGATAATAGCGCGTTTCTTCAGTTGAAATTGCAAACTGGGTCCTTGAAATCAGGCCGGAAAAATCAGACGCGGATATGGAAAAATCGTTGGGGAAATCACCCGCTTCAAGGCCTGGAAACCCTTCCGGAGAAAGGCAGGAAAGGAAAAACCGCGAACGAGAGGAATTTATCAGCATCTGATCTTCGCCGTTAACCTCCAAAAGCACTTCGGCACCATCGGAGAGTTTACGCACAATTTCATAAAATGTATGGGCTGGAACCGTGGTTGAACCCTCTTTTGAGACCATGGCTGGAACAGTTTCACTGATTTGAATATCTAAATCGGTGGTGCGCAGGTGCAACCCCTCATCATTGGCAATCAGTAAAACATTGGCCAGCACGGGATAAGTATTGCGCCGCTCAACCACCCTGTGCACATGGCCCAAAGATTTGAGCAAATGGTTACGTTCCAGCGTTACTTTCATCTAATTTATTCCCAATAGTTATTTTGCTGATAATTATACCAGGTCGCAGACCTCATATATACCAGGTCGCAGACCTCATAAACAGGGTCAGGGCCGGGGAAAGAAAATGGCTTGTTGCGCCAATAAAAGCAAGGGGTAACCGGCAAATGCGATGTCCAAACAACAGGTTTTTGATCTAGAAGCCCAATGATTGGGACCAGAGCGGGCAGTGCAGCCTAATCAGAGGCTAATTGTTCCTGCAAAATCTCCAGTTCCAGCCATTGATTTTCCATTTCCTCAAATTGGCTTTGCTTAAGGGTCAGGGATTTGCTGATTGCGGCAAAATTTTCAGGGTCCTTAGAATAAAATTTTGGGTCAGCAAGCTGCTTTTGCATATCGTCAATTTCAGATTGCAGTTTTTTAAGGTTTTGGGGCAGGGTTTTTAAAGCATGGAGCTGATTAAAGGATAGCTTTTTAGATTTTTTGGGGTTTTTTCCAGTTTGATCCAAATTCTGGGAATTGGATTTACTTTTGGTTTTGATACTAAAATCCGATTTGTGAACCCTGATTTTTGCCCTTACCCCCTGGCCACGCAAGGCAACCATATCTGAATATCCCCCCGCATAGGAGGTCCACAATCCACTCCCCTCTGAAATCAGGGTAATGGTTGCAATGCGGTCAATAAAGTCGCGGTCATGGCTGACCAGGATAATGGTGCCGGGATAATTGGAGATAGTTTCCTGCAACAGATCAAGAGTTTCAAGATCAAGATCATTGGTTGGCTCATCCAGCACTAAAAGATTTGACGGCAAAGCCAAAGCGCGGGCCAGCATGACACGGGCGCGTTCACCCCCTGAAAGCGATCTAAGAGGAGTGTTTAATTGCTCAGGGGCAAACAAAAAATCCTTCATGTAGCCGATAACATGCTTTTCAACCCCGTTGATCAACACAGTATCCCTGCCACCACCGGTCAGGGCGTCTTTCAGGGAAGTGTTGGGGTCAAGACTGTCTCTTGTTTGATCAAGCAGAGCCATTTGCACTGAGCTACCCTGTTTGATCTCCCCCTCATCCGGGGCCAATTCGCCGATGAGCAATTTGACCAGAGTGGTTTTGCCGGTTCCATTGGCGCCAACAATTGCCACCCGGTCACCACGAATGACTTTTAGTGAAAAATCATTAACCAGTGGAGTTTCACCAAAGGATTTTGAAATGTTTTTGGCCTCAATGATAAGAGTGCCGGTTTGGCGACCCTTATTAACCGATATATTAATATCAGGCTTTACGTGCACATGCTCAGCGCGGGTTTTTCGAAGCTGGTGGAGCTGATCGAGGCGGCGCACATTGCGTTTGCGCCTTGCAGTAACCCCATAGCGCAACCAATGTTCTTCGGCGACGATTTTGCGACCCAGCTTATGGTCGGCAACCAGTTCTTCTTCTAAAACCTTGTCGCGCCAGACTTCAAATTCACCAAATCCCTGTTCAAGCTGTCGCGTCTGCCCCCTGTCGAGCCAAAGGGTTTTGCGGGTCAAAGCACCAAGAAACGCCCTGTCATGGGAAATAATCACCAGAGCGCTTTTTAGGGATTTAAGCTCAGCCTCCAGCCATTCAATGGCAGGTAAATCCAAATGATTGGTTGGCTCATCCAGCAACAATACATCCGGATTGGGCGCCAATATCCGCGCCAGTGCGGCGCGGCGGGTTTCGCCACCGGAAAGCGAGGCCGGGTTTTCATCTCCCTTAAGGCCCAACTGCTCAAGCAGATATGGGGCGCGATAGGGATCGTCACCGGGGCCAATCCCGGCCTGCACAAAATCCAGAACCGTAGAAAATCCGCTTAAATCCGGCTCCTGGGAAAGATATTTTATAGTTGCTCCCGGCTGAGAAAAATATTCGCCCCCGTCAAACTCAACCATACCAGCAGCGATTTTTAACAGGGTGGATTTGCCAGAACCATTGCGGCCCACCAGCGCAATGCGATCCCTTGGGGCAACGCTAAAATTTACATCATCCAATAAAGGAGTGCCGCCAAAACTCAGAGAGACCCTTTTCAAACTCAATAATGGAGGGGCCATGTTTTTGGAACTTTTTTTCTCTCAAGCCTCAGTTATCAAGACCCTAGGGTCCTGCCCCCTAAGCCTTGTTCAATCACAAAGCATGCGTTTGAGCAATTCAATTTCCTGACACAAATCACCATCATCACGCATTAACTGCTCAACCTTGCGCACAGAATGCAAAACCGTCGTATGATCACGGCCACCAAACTGACGTCCGATTTCAGGCAGGGAGCGCGAGGTTAAAGATTTGGCCAGATACATGGCGATCTGGCGCGGGCGCACCACATCACGGGAACGGCGCGCTGAAAGAATGTCGGTGCGCGGGATTTTGAAATGGCGGGAGACAATTTTTAAAATATCGTCAATCCTGATCCTTGGCCTTTCGTTTTTGCGAATAAGGTCAACCAGGGTTTTTTCGGCCAGGGGAACCGTAATCGGCTCATTGGTCAATTGATTGGCCGCGACAAGACGGTTAACCGCGCCGTCAAGATCGCGACCATGGGAGGTAACCGAATAGGCAATGTAATCAATCACAGCTGAAGGAAAACAAATACCGGGGAAGCGGGTGGCGGCAATTTCAGTACGCCGATTAACAATGGCCCGGCGCAATTGCAGATCAAATTTGGTAATAGGCACAACAAGCCCGCCCGAGAGGCGCGAGCGCACCCTTTCATCAAGCATTTCCA